>JAINDK010000017.1 GCA_019931185.1 Bryobacter sp. CoA8 C33 | reverse complement strand
CTCGACGGATATGTAGACCACCACAATGAGGAGCCCAAACCCTTCATCTGGACCGCCAGCGCTCAGGATATCCTTGCCAAAGTCATGCGGGCACAGAGCGCACTGAATAACAGGCAGACTGTTTGAAGCACACCACTAGCAGAAATACTTCCCGGAGCTCCAACGCCTCACCCGCAGCCACGTTCACAAAGCGTTTCTTGCCATGATACCGGTCGATCGATATCACCAAATCGGCTGCCCCAAACGGAAATGCCGGCACATCCGTCAGCAGGATCGGCGCCGTTCCCAACTTCACCCGAAATGCGCAATCCAGGCTGCGAAGTCTTTGATTGTAAAGAAAAAAACGCGCCTCCGCGCCACGGATCTTCTCACCCAGTGCGTTTCGGACGTCAATCAAAATCGAACTCTTGTTGATTTGCATAGCTGTCCTTCCAGACTAGCGAAGCCCGCCTGGCCCCAGACAATTTTTTCTCCCTCCGTGGAATGCCACGCGCGGGAACAACCTTATTTTTTTGATCACTTTCCTTGCTGACAGTATTTTCACGGTCCTCCCCGCCTGGATTGCTTAAGTTCCGCTTTTCCCAACGCTTAGCCACTGCAAAATATGTGGAAAAATTCCTGCCGTATGTTTAAATCTTTCTCCGTCAGCGCAAGTTGTTCTACCGTATATAGATATTTTTCTTGCTGTAACACAATACCTTGTGTCATCATCGCTATCGCACCGAAAACACGCATGCCTCCCCCGGCTGCCCATCCTGTCCGTATTCGTGTGCAGTTGTCGTTAAGTAATAATAAAATGAGGTTTCGTTCATGGGCCAGCTAACCGTCGCACTTGGTGCCAAAATTCCCCATACCAAAAGTTCCCTCACGCGCTCGGAACGGCGCGGCGTCAGTTTCCCTCGCTATTTCACCGCGAAGATTGAGCCGGGCAAAACTCCATACGATGAAATCGTGTGGGAAAAGCGCGCCGCGACGATCGGTAATTCGTCCGGAGCGATCGTGTTTGAACAGCGCGATGTGGAAGTTCCAGCCGACTGGTCGCAGACGGCAACCAACATCGTCGCTAGTAAATACTTCCACGGCAAAATGGGATCCCCGGAACGGGAGACGAGCGTTCGTCAACTCGTTCATCGTGTGGTGGACACGATCGCGGAATGGGGTATAGCGGACGGCTACTTCAAGACGGCTGAAGACGGCGAAAACTTCCGGCAGGAACTGGCGCACTTGATGCTCCACCAAAAGGCCTGCTTCAATTCGCCCGTTTGGTTCAACGTGGGGGTCAAGGAACAGCGGGGCTACGGATGGGTGTGGGATGAAAACCTGCAGCAGATTCGCAAGCTCAACACCGGCGAACACCGCCCGCAGTGCTCGGCTTGCTTCATCAACTCGGCCGGCGATTCCCTCGAGTCGATCCTCGATCTGGCCAAAACCGAAGGCATGTTGTTCAAGTGGGGCTCAGGTACGGGTTCCAATCTGTCGAGCTTGCGCGAGGAAAACGCGATCCTCAGTGGTGGTGGCCGCGCCTCCGGTCCGCTTAGCTTCATGCGCGGCTTCGACGCCTTCGCCGGCGTCATTAAGAGCGGCGGCAAGACCCGCCGCGCCGCCAAGATGGTGATTCTCAATACCGATCACCCGGACATCGAAGACTTTATCTGGTGCAAGGCGAAAGAAGAAAAGAAAGCCCATACCCTGATCGCCGCCGGCTATGATTCCTCGATCGACGGCGAAGCTTATGGGAGCATCTTCTTCCAAAACGCCAATAACTCCGTCCGCGCCGACGACGACTTCATGCAATCGGCCGAAGTCAACGGCGAGTATTGGACCAAGAGCCGGATCAACGGTGCGCCCCTGAAGCGCTACATGGCCAAGGACATTCTGCGTCAGATCGCCGAGGCTACCTGGCAGTGTGGCGACCCCGGCATGCAGTTCGACACCACCATCAATCGCTGGCATACCTCGAAAAATACCGCGCGCATCAATGCCTCCAATCCCTGCAGCGAGTACATGTTCCTCGACGACTCAGCCTGCAACCTGGCATCGCTCAATCTGATGAAGTTCCTCGGCCCCGACGGACGCTTCCAAGTGGAAGCCTTCCGTCACGCTGTCGATACCTGCATCCTCGCCCAGGAAATCATTGTCGATAATGCGTGCTATCCCACCGAGCGGATCGGTCAGAATTCACACGATTACCGCCCCCTCGGTCTTGGCTATGCCAACCTCGGCACGCTGCTGATGGCCATGAGCCTTCCTTATGACAGCGATGCCGGACGCGACGTCGCCGGCGCCATCACGGCCGTCATGTGTGGACAAGCCTATCTCACCAGCGCCCGCGTGTCGGAAGCCGTTGGGCCCTGCCCCGGATACGAAAAGAACGAAGAGCCCTTTCTTGAGGTCGTTCGTATGCACCGCGATTCCGTCGCCCGCATCAATGGAGCCAACGTGCAGCCCGAACTGCTCTCGGCCGCCTGGGAATGTTGGTCGAACGCTTACGAAATGGGCCGCGGCACGGGCTATCGTAACGCCCAAACCACGGTCATCGCTCCCACCGGCACCATCGGCTTCATGATGGATTGCGACACGACCGGAATCGAACCCGACCTCAGCCTCGTCAAGTACAAGAAGCTGGTCGGCGGCGGCGTCATCAAGATCGTCAACCAGACCGTGCCGCAAGCTCTCATCAAGCTGGGCTACTCCCCGGAACAGGTCGAGAAGATCGTGAGCCACATCGATTCGACCGGCACCATCGAAGGCGCTCCCGGTTTCAAGGACGAGCATCTGCCCGTTTTTGATTGCAGCTTCCGCCCGATGAACGGCAAGCGCTTCATCCATCACATGGGTCACGTCAAGATGATGGCCGCCACCCAACCCTTCATCTCCGGCGCCATCTCCAAAACCGTCAACATGCCCGAGGAGTCGACCGTCGAGGATATCGCCGACGCCTACCTCCAAAGCTGGAAACTCGGCCTGAAAGCCGTGGCGATCTACCGTGACAATTCCAAGAAGGCTCAGCCCCTCTCGAGCGGTTCCGCCAAGGGCGAAAAGAAGTCCACCGCCAGCTTGGCCGACATCAAAACGGAAGTTAAAATCGTCGAAAAAATCGTCTACCAGCCGCAGCGCCGCAAATTGCCCGAGGAGCGCGAAGCGAAGACCCACAAGTTCTCCATCGCCGGCCACGAAGGCTACATCACCGTCGGACTTTTCGACGATGGCACGCCCGGTGAAATCTTCATCACCATGGCCAAGGAAGGCTCCACCATCTCCGGTTTGATGGACAACTTCGCCACCGCCATCAGCTACGGCTTGCAGTACGGCGTGCCGCTTAAGTTCTACGTGGACAAGTTCAGCCATGTCCGCTTCGAGCCCAGTGGCTGGACGGGCAACCC
The DNA here is from genome assembly GCA_019931185.1 of Bryobacter sp. CoA8 C33. Classification (GTDB taxonomy): domain Bacteria; phylum Acidobacteriota; class Terriglobia; order Bryobacterales; family Bryobacteraceae; genus Bryobacter. The sequence goes on along the minus strand of JAINDK010000017.1, from coordinate 34,956 downwards.
GCAGATTCCCTATGCGAAGTCGATCATGGATTACATCTTCCGCTGGCTCGGGTCGAAGTTCCTTGGCGCCGAGTACGCCCTCGGCGAAGCGGGCGAAAGCCCAAAGCTCGCGCCCACCGAGAAGGATCCCCAGCAGGATCTGTTCTCGCCCGCCATCGCCGACGCGCCGGTTTGCGCCGAATGCGGTGGCATGATGACCCGCAATGGCTCTTGCTACAAGTGTGAGAATTGCGGTTCCACCAGCGGCTGCTCCTAAGCGCGCTTCCCAGACCCGTCTCGAAGGCCCGGCCGCTCAAGCCGGGCCTTTCGCTATCATCAGGACGATGAACCGCCGCTCCTTTCTCGGCGCCGCCGCTTTGGCGCCCCTCGCGCAAGCCGCCAGCCGCCCGAACTTCATCATCATTTATACCGACGACCAGGGTATTGGCGACCTCGGCTGTTATGGCCACCCCGAAGTGAAGACTCCTCATCTGGACCGCCTCGCCGCCTCCGGCGCCCGCTTTACTAATTGGTATTCCAATTCCCCCGTCTGCTCCCCCTCCCGCGCCAGTGTCCTTACCGGCCTCTATCCGGAAAATCATGGCATCCTCGATGTGCTCACCTCAACGGCGCAGTTCAACACCCCTGGGCTCAAGCCCGGCCAGACCACCCTCGCCAGCCAGTTGCGGACCGCCGGCTACCGCACCGCGCACATTGGCAAGTGGCACATGGGCAGCGCCGCCCACTCCCGCCCCCAAGCCGCCGGCTTTGATGAGTTCTTTGGCTTTTATTCCGGCTGGACCGATTACTACTCCCATCGCTATTACACGCTGGGCCGCGGACAAAGCGAAATCCTTCACGATCTTTGGCGCAATCAGCAGGAGGTCTGGCTCGACAACGTCTACCAGACCGAAGCCTTAGCGCGCGAGGCCACCGCCTTTGCCGGCCGCCAGTCCCCCGCGCAGCCCTTTTATCTCAATTTGTGGTTCGGCGCGCCCCACTATCCCATGACCGCCCCCCAGCGATACCTCGACCGCTACCCCGCCTCCATGGACCGCGACCGCCGCCTCCATCTCGCCATGGTCTCCGCCTTGGACGATGCCGTCGGCTCCCTGATGGCCACGCTCAAAAAACGCGGCCTGCTCAACAACACAGTCGTGTATTTTCAAAGCGACAACGGTGCAACTCAGGAGACTCGCGCCGACCATGCCGGAAGACCCTATCGCGGCGGCAGCAATGCCCCTTTCCGCGGCTGGAAGCAAGGCCTGTTTGAAGGCGGCATCCGTGTGCCCGCCTTCATGAGTTGGCCCCGGCGCATTGCCGCCGGCCAGGTTCTCGACGGGGTCGGCATGGCGATGGATATCGCTCCCACATTCCTGTCCTTCGCCGGTGCCGGCCAATCCCCCCGCACCGATGGCAAGAACCAATCCGCCATGCTGCTCGATCGCGGCAAGTCTGCCCACGATCACATCCATTGGCTCTATCTCAACAGCCGGGCCGTCCGGCGCGGCGATTGGAAACTGATCGAGAATCCCCCCCGCTTCCCCGATGATCCGCATGGCCAACCCGGCGAAAAACTCTGGCTCAGTAACCTCGCCGCAGATCCTGGCGAAACTCGCAACCGCGCCGCCGACGAGCACGCGCGCGTGCGCGAACTGCAGACCCTGCTTCCCGCCTTTCCCAGCACTCCCGCTGCTTAAGCCCTAGCGCGGCGCGTTCTCGATGTGGGCGACGTGATGCCGCCCATGCCACGCGTACATCTGCAGCACTTTGTCGAGCGTCATCACCCCGTTGTCGGGATGCACAACTTCCCTCCCGAACGCCTCCGTCGGTGTCAGCTCCAGACACACCGTCAGCCGCTGGTGCACTCCCTCGAGAATCTGCAGCGACGGCTCCACCGGCAGGCTCGCATCGGGCAGCATCACCCAGGCATTCTCGTCATAGGGCTTGATCACCGGCCGTGTCTCCGTCAGCCCCAACTTGAAGCGCGTAAACGCATTCATGTGCGAGTCGGCGATGTGGTGCACCAGTTGCCGCACCGTCCAGCCGCCCTCCCGGTAAGGCGTATCGAGCCCGCCTGCCCCCAAGGCCTCCAGCGCCGCCTTCAGTTGCTGCGGCAGATTGCGTAGCTCGGCGATCGCCGACAGCCGCTCGGCATCGCTCGAAAAAGGAACATATTGAAACTTCCCAATCGGGTAGCGTGGGTCTGACATAATCTCCATTATGGAACGTCGATCCTTTCTCCTCACCACCGCGACGGTGTCCTCCACTTCCTGGTTGCTTGCGCAGGCGCCCGCGCCGCCCAAGACGCACTTGAAGGTCGGCGACGCCGCTCCGGATTTCTCCGTGCCCACCACCCTAGGCAAACCTTTCAAGCTCTCCGATTTCAAGGGCAAGAATGGCGTCGTTGTCGCCTTCTTCCCTGCTGCCTTCACCGGTGGTTGAACGAAGGAAATGACCGGATACCAGGCTGGTATCCAAAAGTTCAAAGATCTCGGTTTTGAAGTCATCGGCCTCTCCACCGATAACGTCCCGAGTCTCAAGTATTGGGCAGACAATGTGATCAAGCCGGATTTTGCCTTCGGCAGTGATTTCGCCACGCGCAAAACCGCCGAAGCCTATGGCATTCTCATGAAGGACCGGGGCATCGCCAACCGTGCCACCTTCGTCGTCGACATCGACGGTAAGATCACTCACATTGAGGAAGGCAGTTCCGCTATCGACGTAACCGGTGCTGTCACCGCCTGCTCGAGGAGCAAGGGCAAGCTCTAGTGGCCGCGCCTTTACTCGAAGTCCAAAACATTACTGTTTGTCGTGGAGAGAGGCCCGCCCTGCGTGGCCTCTCTCTCCGTATTGAGGAAGGCGAACACATCGCCATCCTCGGTCCTAACGGCTGTGGCAAGTCCACCTTGCTCAAGGTGATCACCCGCGAGGAGTATCCGCTCTTGCGGCCTGACAGCTTTGTGCGCATCTACGGGCAGGACCGCTGGCATCTCGATGAACTCCGCCAATGGCTCGGCATCGTCTCCAACGATTGGATGGCCCGCGCCACCCGCGACGTCCGGGGCAGGGAATTGGTGCTTGGAGGCTTCTTCAATAGCATCGTCATTGAGCCCTACCACGAGGTCACCCCCTCCATGCGGGAGCGCGCCGACGCCGCCCTCGCCGAAATGGGCGTCCTCCATCTCGCCGACCGTTGGACCGACGAGCTCTCCAGCGGAGAAGCCCGCCGCATCCTCCTGGCCCGCGCCCTCGTCCACCAGCCCAAAGCCCTGCTGCTCGATGAACCCGGCACCAGCCTCGACTTCGCCGCCCAACGCCATTTGAATGAACTCATCAGCCTCCAGGCCCGCCAGGGCCGCACCATCGTCCTCGTCACCCACCACCTGAGCGACATCCTCCCGGAAATGGAGCGCGTTGCCTTCCTCCACGAAGGCCGTATCCTCGCCGATGGCCCCAAGCAGGACATGTTGACCTCCCGCCGCTTGAGCGAGTTGTTCAATACCCGGCTCGAAGTTGTCTGCCACGAAGGCCGGTACGCGCTGGTCTAGCCCCCCTCCCCCACTTTTACAAAGTCTTTACTCCCGTCGGCTATTTCCCGCGAAACAAAGCCCACTGGCCCGGGTTTAACCAGTCATGAAGACAACGATCCTCATCCTCATGCTCGCCTCTACCCTCTGCTTCGGCCAGAATCCCCGAAGCAACGCCCGAGCCTTCGCCGACGAACTCGGTCTGTCCGAAGAGCAGCGCCCCAAGGTCCAAGCTATCCTCAAGGAACAGCGCGATGCTCTCCAGGCTGCCCGCAAGAATAGTACGCTTCGCGACGAAGTCAAGTCGATTCAGCAGAAGACCCGTGAACGGCTCGCTGGCGTTCTGACTCCCGACCAGATGAAAAAGTGGGACGAGTCCGTCAAGCAGCGCAAGAATCGCCGCGACCCCGCCCGCTAGCCTCCCGCTTGCCCTGAATTCTTGCGCGCCAGTATCGCGTCGAGCGGCGAATCCTCAAGCACCACCGCTTCCACTGACGAAAACCCGGCCGCCCGCAGCAGCCGCTCATATTCACTCAGCTTGCGCTCTTTCCCCTCGGTGACCACCAGCATGTTGAGCGATTGTAGCAGCGCCCAGAGCGGCCGCACGCCCGATTCATCGAGGACTTTCTCGGCGATCAACAATCCGCCGCCTGCCGGCAGGGCCTCATGAACTCGGCTCAGCAACAGGCGGCACTTTTCCTCTCCCCAGTCATGCAGGATTCTCCCGAGGCTGTACAGATCCGCCTCCGGTAGCGGATCGGTGAAAAAATCACCCCCAGCCGTCGTGATTCGCCCGCTCAGTCCAGCCCCGGCCACGATCTCCTCTGTTACATTCAGTACCTTCGGCAGATCGAACACACAGCCCGCCAGTCGCGGATAAACCTCGCAGGCCGCAATCGGCAAATGTCCCGTGGCCCCGCCCAGGTCCACTAGTCTGTGGAAGCCGGAAAGATCAAACGCGCGCACCACCCGCGGCGAACTGATCAGCCCGAAGGCATGCATCCCCATCACAAAGCGCCGCTTGTCTTCCTCGGTCGTGTAATAGTGCGAGAACAGCTCCCCCTGCCCACCAAACACCTGCTCCCAGCGGTGCTTCCCCTCGCGCACCGCATCCGGTAACTTGGCCCACAGCGCCCACAGCGCCCGCTGCGAATACTCAATGTAGCCAACCAGCGCTTGCGGCGAGCGGCGGCACAGATACACGCTCGCCAGCGGCGGATTCCGGTAAAGCTCCCCCTCCTTGTCGAGCAGACCCAAATGCACACACGTGCTCAACAGCCGCTCGAGCGCATCGGGGTTCGCTTCAATCCGGTCCGCCAGTTGGCCCACCCCCTGCGCCCCATCCTCGAGCGCATCAAAAATCTTCAGATCCACCGCCGTGAACAGTGCTTGGCTGCGGCGAAATGCCTCGATCAGAAAAAAAACCGGCTCGGGATTCGGAAGGCTCACTCTTCAGCTCCAGTGACGCAAAGTCATCAACGCCCAATATACGACGGGCATCGAGAACAGACTGGAATCCAAACGGTCCAACCATCCGCCATGCCCCGCGAGCATCGCCCCGCTATCCTTCAGTCCCGCCCCGCGCTTGAGCGCGCTCTCGCACAAATCCCCTATCTGCCCCGCCACGCTGCCGGCCAGCGCTAGCCCCGCCGCCTCCCCCAAGCTTACTTCCGGCAGCACTCGCGGCAGATACAAACAACCGAACAGTACACTCGCGCAAACCCCGCCAATCGCCCCCTCCACGGTCTTGCCAGGGCTGATCGACGGCGCCAGCTTCCGCCGGCCCAGGCGGCGCCCCGTATAGTAGGCCGCCACATCCCCCGCCCAATTCAGCGCCGCTGCGAAGAAAAGCCAATGCGCGCTGATGGCATGTAAACCAATCCCGCAACGCCAGGCCCCAAACACATATAGGATCCCCAGCGTGTAGGCACCCGCGCTGGCAAATCCAATTTTGAAGTCAGCCGCCCGCAAACCCAGCCCCAGCCCCACCACCGGCAAGAGCGGCAGCACCGTCCATCCCGGCTCCGGCGCAACCAACAACCCCAGCCCCAGCACCACCCCCATCCACGGCCATGCCTGAAACCCGTGCCCTTCGATCATCCGCGCCAACTCCCGGTAACAGAACAGCGCAAGCATCGCCACAATCGCCACGAACAGACGCTCATTGGCGTAAAAGATGCTATACGTGCCGAAGGGAATCAGCCAGGCCGCCGTCAGGACACGTTTCATCGCGTCTCAACGCCCACCGGAACTTCCTTCTGCTCCCCCTCTCCCACCCCGCCGAAGCGCCGCTCCCGCCGCTGGTATTCCTGCAATGCCTCGAGCAGATGCAGGCAGCGAAAATCCGGCCAAAGCGTGCTCGACACCACCAACTCGCTATAAGCGATCTGCCACAGCAGAAAATTGCTCACCCTCATCTCTCCCGAACTGCGAATCAGCAGATCCGGCTCAGGCAAGCCCGCCGTCCCCAAGTACCGCTCGATCAACCCTTCATCCACCGCCTCCGGGCGCACTCCATCCCACATCATCGCCCGCACCGCATCGACGATCTCGGCCCGCCCGCTGTAGTTCAATGCCAGATTTAGTTGCAGCCCATCGTTCTCAGCCGTTGCCGCTATCACAAACTCCAACTCCCGCTTTACTGCCGATGGCAATTCCTCGGTTCGGCCAATGGCGTGTAACTTCACCCGGTTCTTCTGCAAGGTCGGAAGCTCACTGCGAAGGTAGAGCTTTAGCAGTTGCCACAGCGCCTCGACTTCCATGCCCGGCCGCTTCCAGTTCTCGGTCGAAAAAGCATACAGCGTCAGCGCCCGAATCCCCAGCCGCGCACAACTCTCCGTAATCTCCCGCACACTGTCCACTCCCGCCTTGTGCCCCGCGATGCGCGGCAACCTCCGCTGCTTTGCCCACCGCCCGTTGCCGTCCATGATCACGGCAATGTGACGCGGTAAATTCCGTGGATTCAGACTCTCGGCGAGAATCCATTCTTCCGAACCCGGGCTCAGACTCGCCAATAACTCATGCATGGCAACTCACCATGGTACAACGAGGCCACCTTCTCCCTTGATTAACGCCAGCGGCGCGATCAGCGCCCCAACTCCCAGAAACGATCCGAAAGGTAACTCATACGTAGCCGCATCCTTCCCCGACAGAAAGATGAATACCAGCCCCACCACCGACCCCAGCAGGCTCCCGATCATCAGTGTCACAATCGCCCCCTGCAACCCGTAGAACGCCCCAATCATCGCGATCATCTTCACGTCCCCGAGCCCCAGTCCCTCTCGTCCCCGCAGCCGGTAATATAGCTCTCCCAACAGCCACAGCCCCATCGCCGGTGGAATTGCCCCCACCAAGCTTTCGAGCAAGCTCAGGTATGACTCCCTCCATTCCGCCGGAAAAAGAAAATGCGCCAAGAATCGCGGCATCGGCAAAAACAGGCTCAGCCCGAATCCAAACACCATCCCCCCTAATGTCATTTCATCGGCCAGGATGCGCTCTTCAAAATCCATGAATACCAGTCCCACGATCAGTGCCGCGAAAATACTGAACTTCAACGCCTGCGGATCGACTCCGTAGTGCATCACCCCCCCGGCGAACAATACCCCCGTGCTCAACTCCACCAGCGGATAACGCCAGGGTATTTTCCCCTCGCATGCGCGGCACTTTCCCCCAAGCAGTACATAACTCAGCAGCGGAATGTTGTCATACCAGGCAATCGGTTTCTCGCAGGCCGGACAAAAACTCCGCGGCCGCACCACACTCAAATCCCGCGGCATCCGGTGTACGCAAACATTGAGAAAGCTTCCGATCAAAAGCCCAAACAGTGCCGCCGCTAATGTAACTAGCTCCACTTCACTCATTCTCAAACTCCCGGTATGCGTCTAACGTTCGCTCGACCATGTTGTCCAGCGTGAATTTGCTGAGATAGCGCCGCCGCGCGTTCTCGCTGAAGCGCAACGAAAGGTTGCGATCTTCCCGCAGCGCCGCCAGCGCCGCCGCCACCGCCTTTTTTTCATTCGGCACAAGCAATCCCGAAAATCCCTCATCCACCGCTTCCACCAATCCACCCGTGCGGCTGGCGATGATTGGCATGCCCGCCGCCATCGCCAGCAGCACCGCCGAGCCTAGCCCTTCACTTTCACTCAGATACAGAAACGCTAGCCCATCCTTCAATGCCCGCGCCAATTTTTCATGTAGCCCCAACTCCAAGCCCGCCAGCCCGCAAGCCTCCTCCATCAGCCAATTCAGCTTGCCCGGATCTTCGCTTTTCAATCCCCGAATCGTCCGGCTGTGGGAGGACGCAGCGATGTCCGGCACGCCATCATAGACAACCCGGATCTTCTCCCCCGCGATGCCAGCCCGGCGCAGTTCCCTCCCCACGGCTTCCGATACCGCCACATAGCCCCGCGCCTTCCGATACTTCTTGGTCGAAAACCAACCTGGCCGGACGGCAAAGGCGACCCGCCGTGACACCAAAAATGGCCGCCGCGAAGCCAGCGCCGCCAGCGTGTGCGCATGCGCATCCTGCGCATGCACCACATCCTGCCGCCCGCTCAACGCGAACATCGTAGTCAGGCCGATCTCCCGTGTCTCCAGTCCCGATCGCTGCGCCAGCTCCGACAACAGAGAACCATGCCGCAGCAGCAGTACCACCTGATGGCCCCGCTCCCGCAGCCCCTCGGCAAGATAAAGCGTCTGCCACTGTCCCCCGCGCATCTTCCAGTTCGAATCAGCTAGTAATATCTTCATCGCTGCGGCGCCATGTTTCTCGCCTTGGCGTATTTTAAAAATGTGTAAATGCCGGCCATGTAGGCGATGGCTAATCCCTCGGGCCCATCCAGAAACCCCCGGTTCAACACGAGGGTCCGGAAAAACGTCCATGCCGGATCGATTGCCAGGTTCCTCCAACTTACCGCTTTTCCCTGCGCCACAATCTGCTCGGCCGCCAGCGTTGTATAACGGTCCATCGTCCGCAAATGCTCGCTCAGGCTCGAACACGTATAGTGCAACAGGTTCGTCTCCAGATCCCCCACCGCCCCTTCTACGATCACGCTCTCATGCACATAATCCCCCACCCACTTGGCCTTTCGCCGGTCAAACAGCCTCACCTTCCGGTCCGGATACCACCCCGAATGCAAAATCCATCTCCCCAGATATTGCGCCAGCCGCGGCATCGTATACCCGTCAAAGCGCGCGCCGTTCTTCTTCAACTGCCAGATCTCGCCCTCGAGCGATTCACTCAGCGCTTCATCGGCGTCGATGCTTAGTACCCAGTCGTGCGAGCACGCCTCGGCGGCGAAGTTCTTCTGCGCCGCGTAACCCCGCCAATACGTCTCCACCACCCGCGCCCCATGATTCTCGGCTAGCTCCACCGTCCGGTCGTTGCTCCCACTGTCCACCACCACGATCTCATCACAACAGCGCAGGCTCTCGATCGCCCGCGCGATGTTGCGTTCCTCGTTGTAGGTGATGATCGCCGCTGAGATCTTCATCGTTTACTCATAGCCTAACGGAGCCACCATGAAACAAAGGATGAATAGCGCCAGCCCCAGCGCCGCAAACCCCTTCCGCACCCCGTTCACCGGCGTGTTGTCGTAAATGTGCGGGTGCCTCCGCCCGGCAAAGTACAACGCAATCGCCCAGCCCCACCAAGGCGGATAAAAGTATCCCAGCGGTACCAGCGCCGCGATCGCCGCGAGCGATACCAACCGCGCACTCCTTCCCAACAGCGCGTAAACAATATGGCCCCCATCCAGTTGCCCGATCGGCAGCAGATTGAGCGCCGTCGCAAACACCCCCACCCAGGCCCCCCGCGCCATCGGATGCAGATAAACTTCTTTCGCCGGCACACCCGGGAAGAATACCTTCTCGAGCAGTTCAATCACCAGCGGCGTTCCAAATACCAGATCTCCCTGGCTGCCCGCCGGAGAAACCCGGCTCATCCACACCCCGAAAAACAGAAATGGCATCAGCACCACAAAGCCCGCCAGCGGCCCCGCCAAGCCCACATCAAACAAAATCCGCCGCGAGTAAATGATCGAGCGGATCCGGATAAATGCCCCCATCGTCCCGATAAACGTCGGCACCGGCAGAAAATATGGCAGCGTCGCGTCCAGGCCGTAATACAAGCACGCGCAGTAATGTCCCAACTCGTGCGCCAGCAGAATCAGTATTAGGGGCAGGGAAAAGCTCAGACCCGCCCACAACGCTCCCGGATCGAGAAACGCCGAGAACATTTCCATTCCATCTTGTTCAAAACGGAACGGTGGCAAATTGTTCCAAAAGTTATGGACGCTTCTCGACCCCGCCGCGCTCGTCGTCCACAAACTCAACAACAACAGTATCCCGGCAAGCGCGTACCGCGGCCGTTGCTGTTCTTCGATAATCACTCCAATGGTTTACAGCGTCTGCAACTCTTTACCCGGCTTGAACCGCACAGCCTTGCCCGGCGGAATCGCCACTTCATCGCCCGTGCGTGGGTTCCGCCCAATCCCAGTCTTCCGCGGCCGCACGTTGAAGATCCCAAAGCCCCGCAATTCGATGCGTTCGCCCTGGCCCAGCGCCCGCTTCATGCTCTCAAACACGGTCTCCACCGCCATCTCCGCTTTCGTCTTCGTGATCCCCGTCTTGGAAACCACTTCATTGATGATGTCGAGCTTGATCATTCGATTCTTCCTTCGCAATTGGGACGCAGTGGCTAAATTCAACAAAACAAGAACTTTAATTTAGCCATACTCACTCCCTGAAGTCAAGCGTCCTCCATTTCGATATACTCGCTCGGTATGCTGCGCCGTTCCCTCTTCCCTTTGGCCATCACCCCCCTCTGGTCTGCCCTCGCTCAGAACACTCAATCCGGCACACCGCGCGATGAAGCCTTCTGGACTCTGCTCCGCCGCAACTTCCCCCTCCGTGACGGTCTGATCTATCTCAACGCCGCCAACGTCTGTCCCGCCTCCTTGCCCGTTCTCGAGCGCCACCAGCATTTCCTGCGCGACTTCGAGGCCGACCCCAGCTTCCAGAACCGAGCCAAATTCGGCCCCTTGCGCGAACGCGTCCGCGCCCGCGCCGCCCAATTCTTCGGCGTCACCGCCAACGAACTCGCCCTCACCCGCAATACCTCAGAGGCCTCCAACACCATCGTCCATGGCCTCAATCTCAAGGCCGGCGATGAGGTTGTCCTCGTCGAGGACAATCACCCCTCCAATCTCGATTCCTGGCGCAACCACTCCCGCCGCGTCGGCTTCACCGTCAAACTCGTTCCCGCTACCCAACTGGCCGATTCCCCCAGTGTCCTCGCCGAACGCGTCCTCTCCGCCCTCTCCCCCAAAACCCGTGTGCTCTCCTTCACCCACCTCACCAGCACCACCGGCCTGCTCTACCCGGCGGCGGAAATCTGCCGCGCCGCCCGCGAAAAAGACGTTTGGACCCACCTTGATGGCGCCCAAAGTGCCGGTATGCTCGCCGTCGACCTCCGCCGCATCGGCTGCGATTCCTACGCCACCAGTTCCCACAAATGGCTCATGGGCCCGCTCGAGGCCGGCGTGCTCTACGTCGCCAGCTACCGCCATAAGGAAGTCTGGCCCGCCATCGTCAGCGTCGGCTACAGCGAGGACGGCAAGGGCGGCATTCGCTTTCTCGAAGCCTATGGCCAGCGCGACGATGCCCGCCTCGCCGCCCTCGAGTCCACCTTCGACTTCCTCACCATGATCGGCATGCCCGCCGTCGAAGACCGCGTGCGCCAATTGACCAACCACCTCATGAACCAGTTCTCCCGCAATCCCAAAGTTCAATTGCGCACCAACCGCGCTGCCGCCCTCTCCTGTGGCGTTGTCAAGGCCGACCTTCCCGCCGTGGCCGACCTCCGCGCTCTCGACGCCTCTCTTTACTCCAAACACGGCATGGCCTTTTCTGTCACCGCCGACGGCCCTATGCGTGGCATGCGAGTCTCGCCTCATATCTACAACTCCCTCGAGCAGATGGACGCCGTGGCCGAAGCCTTCAGCCGCGCATGAGCACCCTTTCCGAACTCCTGCTCGCTCCCGGTGTCTTCTCCCTCGGCTCGGCTGCCGTTCTGGGCGCGGCGCATGCTCTCACGCCCGGCCATGGCAAAACCGTCGTCACCGCCTACCTCGCCGGCTCCCGCGGCAATGCTCTCGACGCCCTCCGCCTCGGCGCCATCGTCACCTTCACCCACACCGCCAGCGTCTTCTTCCTCGGCTTGCTCGCCTTCTATCTCTCGGAAACCGTCGATCTCCAGGCCTGGTACCCCTGGCTCAACCGTTTAAGCGCTTTCCTCATCGCCGCCATCGGTGTTTGGTTGCTATACCAACGGCTTCGGCCCCAAGCCCCCCTGCCCCCCTCACTCGTCGCCTTCGGCGATCATCCGCATGGCCCCTCCCTCAAAGCCCTCGGCGTCTCGGGCGGCATCGTCCCCTGCCCCGAGGCCCTCTCTCTCCTGCTTCTCTCCTTGTCCCGCGGCCAGAGTCTCTATGGCCTCGTCCTGCTCGGCTCTTTTTCCCTCGGCCTCGCCGCTGTCCTCGTGGGCCTCGGCTTGGCCGCCGTCCTCGTCATGCCTTCCGTGCGGCGATTTGAGTCCTTGAGCCACATCCTCCCCATCATGAGCGCCCTCACGCTCATCCTCCTCGGTGTCCTCATGCTCCTTTAGCCGCGGGAAATCCCCACAACTCCCCCACCGTTTAGTGATAACTTAGTCCCCTGAAGTCATTGCCCAACATGCTTTCCCGCCGATCCCTTCTCGCCGCCGCACCCGGGCTCCTCACCGCCAAGTCCAAGCTCAAGGCTCCCAACATCATCTGGTTCATGCCCGATCAGTGGCGCGGCCAAGCCCTCGGCTCCATGGGCGATGAAAACGCCCAAACTCCCCATCTCGACCAGTTGGCTCAGGACGGGCTGCAGTTCCGCAATACCGTCGCCAACACCCCCGTTTGCTGTCCCGCCCGCGCGATTCTCCTCACTGGTCAATACTGCCACCGCAACGGCATGACCGCCAACGATCTGCGCCTCAACGAACGCCTCCCCTCCGTGCCCCGCCTGCTTAATGGCGCCGGCTATCGCACCGGCTTCATCGGCAAGTGGCACCTCGACGGCGGCCCCCGCCTCCCTGGCTTCATCCCTCCCGGTGACCGCCGCCATGGCTTCGATTTCTGGGCCGCCAACGAATGCAGCCACGACCACTTCAACCCCGTCTACTTCCGTGATGCAAACCAGCCCATCCGCATGGGCAAGTTCGAGGCCGAAGGCTGGACCGATCTCGCCCTCGAATTCCTCGCCCAGCAAAACAACTCCGACCAGCCCTTCTTCCTCATGGTCGCTCCCGGCCCCCCGCACGATCCCTATGGCGCGCCCGCCGAGTACACTTCCCGCTTCGACCCCGCCAAAATCCGCCTCCGCCCCAATTACGAAGAATTTCCCAAAGGCCCCACTCGCAAGAATCTGGCTGATTACTATGCCGCCTGCACCAGCGTCGACCACCAGATCGGCCGCCTGCGCAAAGCCCTCGCCCAAAGCCGCCGCGGCGAAGATACAGCCCTCTTCTTTTTCTCCGATCACGGCGACATGCTCGGCTCCCACGGCCTCCGCCTCAAGCGTAAACCCCACGAGGAATCCATCCGCGTCCCCGGCATCGTCCATTACCCGCGTGTCATGAAAAAGGGCCGATCCCTCACCGGCCTCTTCTCTCACATCGATATCCCCGCCACCACCCTTGGCCTCTGCGGCATCTCCCCCCCCTCCTCCTTTCAGGGTATGGACCTCTCGAAAACCGTCCTCGGCAAGAGCAGCAAAACCCGCAAGGATGCCTTCCTCCAGATTTTCGGCCCCTACGCCGGAGATGGCACCCCGGCCGGCTGGCGCGGCCTGCGCACCGAACGCTATACCTACGCCCGTTTCATCGACAAACCCTGGGTGCTCTTCGATAACGAAAACGACCCCTACCAGCGCCACAACCTCCTGGATAACGAAAGTGCCCGCGCCCTCGTGCTGCCCGCCCTCGAAGCCCGTCTCAACTCCTTTATGCAGTCCACTGGCGATTCCTGGAATTTCAACTGGTCCGCCCCCGTTGAAGACGGCGGCCGCCTCTACAACAATGGCACTTTCCGTTCCGTCAACGAATATCTCCAATCCCGATAGACCGAATACAATGGCGCTATGCCGCTCTCGCGCCGCAGTTTTCTCCGCAACTCCTTCCGCTTCGCCCTCGGCAGTTCCCTCGCCCAGGCCCAGTCGCGCCGTCCCAATATTCTCTTCTTCATCGCCGACGACTGGTCCTCACGCCATGCCTCCTTCTTCGGTGTGCCCTGGCTGAAGACCCCCAACTTCGACCGCGTCGCCCGCGAAGGCGTCGTCTTTACCAATACCTTCACTTCCAACCCCAAATGCTCCCCCTCCCGCGCCACCATTCTCACTGGCCGCAATAGCTGGCAGACCCGCGAAGCCATCAATCACTACAGCATCTTCCCGCCCGATTTTCCTGTTTACCCTCAGATTCTCGCCGACAACGGCTACCACGTCGGCCTCACCGGCAAGGGCTGGGGCCCCGGCGAATTCAAAGTCACCGGTTGGAAGCACAATCCCGCCGGCCCCTCCTACAACAGTAAGACTTACCAGCCTCCCTATAAAGGCATGGCCGCCAACGATTACGCCGCTAATTTTGAAGACTTCCTCGCCCGCCGCAAAGCCGCCCAGCCTTTCTGCTTCTGGCTCGGCTCTCAGGAGCCCCATCGCTTCTACGAAGAAGGCTCCGGCCTCCGCGCCGGCAAGCAATTGGCCGATGTCAAACTCCCCGGCTATTGGCCCGATCAAAATCTCATCAAGTCCGACTTGCTCGACTACGCTCTCGAGGTCGAGTCCAACGACCGCCACCTCGGGCGCGTCCTCGCCGCCCTCGAACAGGCCGGCGAGCTCGATGACACCATGATCGTTGTCACCTCCGACCACGGCATGCCCTTTCCCCGTGTCAAGGGCCAAATCTACGAAGAAGGCTTCCACATCCCCCTCGCTGTTCGCTACGGCAAACACATCCAACCCGGCCGTGTCATCGACGACATCATCAATACCCGTGATTTCGCCCCCACTTTTCTCGAACTCGCCGGCCTCAAACCCCCTTCCTCGATGACCGGCAAGAGTTTTCTCGATGTCCTCAAAAGTGGTAAATCCGGCATCGTCGACGCCTCCCGCGACGCCATGATCATCGCCAAGGAACGCCATGACATCGGCAGGCCCAACGACGCCGGCTATCCCGTCCGCGCTATCCGCACCCACCAGTGGCTCTACATCCGCAACTATCTGCCCGATGTCTGGCCCGCCGGTATGCCCGAAACCGGTTACCGCGACGTCGACGACAGCCCGACCAAGACCTTCCTGCTCTCCCGCTTCGACGATTACTACAAACTCAACTTCGGCAAGCGACCCCACGAGGAACTCTACCGGATTTCCTCCGATCCCGATTGCCTCCAAAACCTCGCCCGCAATCTCGACCACGCCCTGGTCCTGCGCGAACTCCGCTCCCGCTTGGAATCCACCCTCCGCCAGGAAGGCGACCCCCGCTTCAACGGTAACGCCAGTTTTTTTGACACCATCCAATACACCGGCCCGCGGCCCCACGCCTACGAGAATTTCATCCGTAACCAGTAAGTCTCCGCGCCCCTGCTAAGCCCAACCACCGCTGCCTCTCCTCTATACTAAAAATGCAGACCCTTGAAGGAGGGCTGAATCTCTTGCGTCTAGCGCATCTTTTCGCCGGGCTCGTTTGCTTGGCTGCGGTTGCATTCTCCCAGCCCATGGTCGGCTATCTCAGCTTTGCTGATGCCGAAAAGCGTCTCGCCGAGATCACCCGCCAAAACTCCTCGCTGGTTCAAATCACCACCATCGGCACTTCCTCCGGTGGCCGCAAGCTCCACCTCCTCACCCTGGCCGCTCCCGGTAATTCAAAACCCGAGGCCCGGCCGGCTGTCTTCATCGGCGCCAATCTCGTCGGCTTCCACAATGCCGGTACACAGGCCGCCGTCGCCTTCCTTGAAAAGCTGCTCACCCGCAAGGAAGAGGCCCCCGTCAAGCGCCTGCTCGAAACCCGCACCTTTTACATCGCCCCCATGCTCAACCCCGACGCCCACGATGGCCTCTTCACCGCGCCCCGCCATCGCCGCAGCCTCAACGCCGGCCAGCTCGACCGCGATCTCGACGGTCTCATCGCCGAAGACGGCCTCAATGACTTGAACAAGGACGGCAAAATCACGATGATGCGCTTGGCTGACCCCGCCGGCGAGTGGCTTGCCGACGAAAAAGATCCCCGCCTCCTGCGCCGCGCCGACCCCCTCAAGGGCGAAACCGGCAAATTCCGCCTGTTCAGCGAAGGCGATGACGATGACAAGGACGGCCTCTTCAACGAAGACGGCCCCGGTGGCTATCGCCCCGACCTCAACTTCGCCCACGCCTGGAATGACCGTGATCCCGAGTCCGGCCCCTGGCCCAGCGCCCAACCCGAAGCGAAAGCCGTCATGGACTTCTTCATCGCCCACCGCAATGTCGCCCTGGCCATCGTATTCGGTCCCGCCAATAACTTCCTCGAACTCCCCCGTGGCGCCGGGACCAGACTCGCCGACCTCGGCAGCCTCCGCGTTCAAGTCCCCAGAAATCTCGCGCAGAACTTCGGCCTCGATGCCTCCAAGGAGTACACCATTGACGAGCTCTATGAACTGCTGAAGGATTCTTCCATGGCCCGCGCCCAGGGCGGCCTCACCAAAGAAGCTCTCGCCAGCTTCCTCGGCGGCGGCCCCGCTACCTCACCCGATGCCGAAGACCTCAAGTTCTACCAGAGCTTCGCCGACGACTACAAGAAGCTCCTTGAAAAGTCCGGCCTCGACAACAAGCGCTCCGCCGCCCAAAGCGCCCCAGGCGGCTTGCAAAACTGGCTCTATTATCAGTACTCGACCTTCGCCGTAGAGCTCGATGTCTGGGGCATCCCCAAAAAATCCGCCCCCCGCCCCGCCTCCTCCGCCGCCAACGGCCTCACCATCGAAAGCTTCGAGAAAATGAGCGCCGCCGAGCTGGCCGCTCTCGACGACGAAAAACTGGCCGCCTTCCTGAAGAGCGTCAACGCACCCCCCATGGCCACCCCTGCCATGATCAAACAGGGCCTCGCCAGCGGCCGCATGAACCCCGCTCAGATGGCCTCCATGATCCGCGGACAGGCCGGCCCCGGCCGCCCGGCCGCTGCTGCGGCCCCTCCCACCCCTTCTTCGCCCTCCAACCCCGATGAAGACACCATCGCCTACATCGATGCCGTCGCCAAGGACGGCTTCACACCCTGGACACCAGTCACTCTCGCCGACGGCAGAATGGCCGAAGTCGGCGGTGTCGACCCCTTCCTCGCTGTCACCCCCCTCGAAGCCGATCTCAAGAAGGCCACCGATGCCCATGCCGAGACCATCCTCTCCCTGGCCGGTAAACTCGCCCAGGTTGCCATCGCCGATGTCCAGGTAAAGCCCCTCGGCGCCGGTGTTTTCGAAATCAAAGCCACTGCCGTCAATCAGGGCTTCCTCCCCACCGCGACCCGCCTCCAGGTCAGAACGCGAAGCTATCTCCCCGCCCGCCTCACCCTCTCTCTACCATCCGGCTCCAAGCTCGTCCAAGGCAACAATCGCGTCACCAGTGAACGCATCGCCGGCTCCGGCGGAACCCTCGAGGCAACCTGGCTCGTCTCCGCCAATGCTGGCGACAAACTAACCATCCGTATCTTGACTCAAAACGCAGGCGAAGATCGCCGCGAGGTGGTGCTTCCCTAATGTCCCGTCTCCTCATTTTCTTGCTCCTCACTCTGGCCGCTTTCAGTCAGGACAACTCCCTCAAGCCAAAGCTCACGCCCCCCGATCCCAACTGGGACCGTCTCTATCCCAACGCCCAGATCCTCGAAATGATGCGCGGCTATCAGCGCGCCTACCCCGAATGGGTGAAGATGGAAAGCCTCGGCAAAACCAGCGCCGGCGGCGAGACCTGGCTGCTCACCATTACCAACCCCAAAACCGGACCCGCTGATTCCAAGCCCGCCGTCTACATCGACGGCGCCACCCACGCCAACGAAATCCAGGGCACCGAAGTCTGTATGTATACCGTCAACTTCGTGCTCAAAAACTATGGCAAGCTGCCTCGCGTTACCGAGTTTCTCGATCGCGGCACTCTTTATGTCATCCCCATGATGAACATCGATAGCCGCGAGCGCTGGTTCACTCAGCCCGCCACTCCCAATTTCCCCCGCACCCTCCCCGTCTCGATCGACGATGACCGCGATGGCGCCAAGGATGAAGACGGCTTCGATGACCTCGATGGCGACGGCGAAATTACCATGATGCGCAAGAAGGTTCCCCTCGGCCAGGGCAACCTCAAGCTCCACCCCAAGGACTCCCGCCTCCTCGTTCCTGTCGAGCCCAATGAACTCGGTGATTACATCATGCTCGGCGCCGAAGGCATCGACAACGATGGCGATGGCCAGGTCAACGAAGATACCTACGGCTACATCGACCCCAACCGCGCCTGGGGCGAGGGCTGGATGCCCCGCTACGTCCAGTCCGGCTCGAGCGAATACCCCCTCCAGTATCCCGAGCAGCGTAACATTGCCCAGTGGTTCCGCTCCCATTTGAACGTCAACGCCGTTCTCAGCTTCCACAACTTTGGCCGATTCATCCTCCGCGGCCCAGGCGCCAAACCCCAGCGGCCCATGAACCCCGCCGACCTCCGCGTCCACGATTTCCTCGGCAAGGAAGGCGAAAAAATTCTCCCCGGCTATCGCTATGGCAACAGTTGGCAACTGCTCTATGACAGCTATGGCGATACCACCGATCACACCTACGGCCGCCATGGCGCCGTCAGCTTCGTTGTCGAACTCAACGATACCCAACAGGATTACGACAAGGACAAAAAAGTCTCCCCCGAGGAGCAGATGAAATTCAACGACGAACTCACCCAGGGCCGTATGTTCGTCGACTGGAAATCCTTCCAGCACCCCCAGTTCGGCAATATCGAAATCGGCGGCTACAAGCACGACACCAACCGTCCGCCTGAGGGCTTTCTCAATGTCGAAGAGTGCCATCGCAACGCGATGTTCGTCCTCTTCAATGCCCACCAACTTCCCCAAATCAAAGTCCAGACTCCCGAAGTCATCCGCCTCCGCAACGGCCTCTACCGCATCCATGTGCCCGTTCTCAATGAGCGCATGATCCCCACTACCGCCGCAATTGTTTCCCAGCACAAACTCCACCGCCAGGACTTCGCCACCATCACCGGCGCCAAAGTGATCGCCAGCGGCATCGTTCAGGATCCCCTCCTCAACAAAGTCAGCCTCCAGCAGCACCGCCCCGAGCGCCTCGTCGTCGACGGCGGCATCAGCGGTTTTGACACAACGATCCTGATGTTTCTCGTCGAAGGCCGTCCCGGCGCCCTCACCTTCACCTATGACAGCGTCAAGGCCGGCCGTATCTCCGCTCCCGTCACGCTGCCCTAAACCCGTGGGACAGCCTCGCGCCCAATCTTTCCCTCAGAAAGCGAACCCCCCCTATGAGCACCGCCGAACATAAAGAACAGGCCAAACACCTCGGCCCCATTGGCATTTGCCTCGTAACCGTGTCCGACACCCGCACTCCCGATACCGACTTGAACGGAAAATTCCTCCGGGAACGCATCGAAGCCCTCGGCCATCGCCTCGATGGTTATCGCATCATCAAGGACGAACCCGACCAGGTCGCCTCCGTCCTCGATGAATTCGCCGCTACCCCCTGCCGCCTCATTCTCTTCAACGGCGGCACCGGCATTTCTCCCCGCGATACCACCTTCGATGTTCTGAGCCGTAAACTCGAGAAAAGCCTCCCCGGCTTCGGTGAACTCTTCCGCATGCTCAGCTATGCCGAAGTCGGCGCCGCCGCCATGCTCAGCCGCGCCACTGCCGGAACCTACCGCGGCAAAGTCGTCCTTTCCACGCCTGGCTCCACCAATGCCGTCGGCGTCGCTTGGTCCAAACTCATCGAGCCCGAACTCGAACACCTTGCGTGGGAAGTGGGACGCAAGTAATATAGTGCGCATGACCAAATTGGGCAAACTCTTTTCTCTTCTCCTCGCTGGGATCCTCGCCATCGTGCCGGCTTTTTCCCAAACTGAGGAAGATCTCGACAAAGCAATGAAACTCGTCGGCAAGACCATGGGCGAATTGCGCAAGGCAAACGAAGCCAAGGATGAAGCCGCTCTCAAGGCCGGCGGAAAGGTGCTCGTCGAACAGTTCAACCTCTCAGCCAAGTTCTGGGCCAAGCATAAGATGGCCGACGCCACCGAAATGAACAAGAAAACCCTCGATGCCGCCAAAGCTCTCGCGGATGGCACAGGCCCTTTCGCCGCGGTCGGCGCCACCTGCAAGGGCTGCCACGACATGTATCGCGAGAAGCTCGCTGACGGCAGCTACAAGCTCAAGATGACTCACTAACTCGCTGTTCAGCTTTAGACCGCGGGCTCGATGATTGCACTCATCGAGCCCTTTGAATTTTCCATCCGGTAATCCGGCCCGTAGCTATGTATCTGGTCCCGCGCGAATTCCGCCATCGTCAACTCCACCGTCATCAGGATCGTCCGCCCTTTCTCATCCACTTCCGTGGCATGATCGAGCGCTTGCTGAAAGCTGAAGAAAAACAGCTTCTGCAGCATTTCAATGACGTAGTCGTACGTATGCGCATCGTCATCGAGCAGGATCACGTGAAACAGCGGCTCGCGTGAATCCACGGTCTCGCGTTCCAGCTCGGGAGTAATTGCCGCACCTGCCATCCAAGTATCAGCTTCGCACGATTGCCTCTGCCTTAGCGGTGCGTGCGCAGCCTCTCCTCCTCAAGATGCGGCATGTGGTTGAACCCGCTTAGCATCCAGTTCCCCCCGCGCCTCCTCAGCACCGTAAACGAGCAATTTACCAGCGCCCCGGCCAGCTCGAAACACTTCCCCGCCGGCGCATCGAAAAGCCGCGCCGTCACAATCCCGATCGGCGTCGCCGAACTCACAATCGCCCACCGCTGCCCCTCTCCCACTTGATCCCATGCCCGCCAGATGCGCTCGCGAAACTCCGGCCAACGCTCGCAGCCCACCGCGAAGCGGTCCTCCACCCACGCCTCCACCACCTGGTAGTCGCTCCTCCTCCAGCTCCGGTGCACACTGCTGCCCGCATCCTCGCTCTGCCTCCGCAACTCCTCGAATTCCCGCCGAAAATCCCGATCCACCTCCGCCAGCCGCGGACCCACCTCCGCATACACCGCATCCAAATCAAACTCGTTCCACAGCGCGTCGGCTTCCACTCCCCCCCCAAAGACCAGCTCCGCCGTATGCCGCTGCCTCCGCAAACCCCCACATACCACGCGGTCAAACGCCAAGCCCGATCGCGCGAAATACGCTCCCAGCCGCCCCGCCTGCTCTTCGCCCAACTCAGAAAGCCGGTCATAATCTGTTCTCGAACCAGCCTGCCCGTGGCGAATCAGATAGACTTCCTGCATTCCTTCAGCTTAAGCCGCTAGCGCCGCTCAATGCTCGAATTCGGCTTCAGCCACTCCGGCTCCTCCACCACCAGCGAATCCTCCTGCCGGTAAAAATCAATCGGCGATACCGGCAATGGTTTCTCGTCAATCGGAGCCATTTGATACCCCTCCCCTTGCGCTCGCGGAGCTCCCAACATATAACCCATCAAAAAAGAAACCGGCCCCAGAAAAACCATCAGGTAGAGAATTCGGCTCGCAGTAGTTCGCATCTTCTGCCTTAGTGTGAAAACCCCTCAATTTCTCTCTCCCCAAAATCACCCATTCTGGCCTCGCGGAGTCCTGCGCCCCGCGAGGCCAGATTCAATCGCCTAGCCTGCTCAGGTCTGCTGCGTCACCCACTCCGATATCCTGCCCTGCATTTGATCCTTTAACGCCAGTTTGATCTTCTTCAATCGGGCTTCTTCTTCTACTTCGGCTTCTGTCCGGTGTTGTTTTGACTCAAGCTCATCGAGAAGCCGGGAATACCCGGAATGCTGCACCGCTAAGCGGCGAAACTCCGGATCCGTTGACATGAGCTGAGTCTTCAATTCTTCGTCAGTGACTAACGGCATGTATGGTTCCTCCTTATTTGGAATCCACGATTGACCCCTGTCTGGGATCATTCTTGTCCGTACATGTAGCACCATTTCAAATCCGTGACAAGCCTTCCTCTCCGCCTCTTGCGCTTATTCCGTTCGGGAAAAACAGCTATACAGTAGCGCCGTTTCCCCATCCCGGTAATAGCCCCTCCGCTCCCCCACCCACTCAAACCCACATCGCTGATAAAAGGCAATCGCCTTCTCATTCGATTCCCTCACCTCGAGATGCCACAACCCCGCTTCCGCCATCAGCCGATCCAGCAGCGCTGTTGCCACGCCCCGCCTTCGCCACCCCGCCTCCACGGCGAGATTGAGCAGCTCTCCCTCCCCAGCCACGATCCGGTACACGGCAAAACCCACCACCTCCCCTCCGGCCTCCGCCACCAGCGTCGAAAACTCATTCTTCCACTGCGCCGCCTCGGGCGCCCCGGCCAGAATCGCCGCCATCCGCTCCTCATCCCCGCTCTCGCCCTGTCTCAAGACAAGATCTTCCGCCACAGCGCCTCCTGCTTCGCGCCCACCGCCTTCCAGTCAAATCGCGCTTCCGCCACCCGCCTCCCTCTCTCGGCGATCGCCCGGCGCCGCGCTCGATCCCCAAGCAGCCCACGGGCCGCCTCCACAAACGCTTCTACTCCCTCCGCCACCACCACCTCCTCCCCCTCCCGTAGCTCCAGCCCGTTCACTCCGCTCGGCGTCGACACGATAGCTCGCTCCATCGCCAACGCCTCCAGTGCCTTGATATTCGTTCCCGCCGAAACCGGCGTCGGTATCAGCACCACATTCGCCCGCTCATAGAGCCCCCTCACATCCTCCACGAACCCATGCACCGTCAGTCCGGCGGCGGCCCCGATCAGGCCGAACGGATAGTACAGCTCCGCCCCCGGTCCCGTCACGATTTCCAGTTCCGCCTCCGGCTCGGCCGCCTTCAGCCGCGGCCAGAATTCCTCCACCAAAAAACGCACCGCCAGCGCATTCGGGTAATGCCGCACACTCCCCACAAACAACAGCCGCTTGCCCTCCGGCTCCCCTACCGGCGCGTATCTTTCGAGATCCACCCCATTCGGCGCCACCACCCCTCCCACCGCCCGCCGGTCCTTCTCGCTCATCACCACTACCCCGCGATACTGCCGCAACACCCTCGTCTCATAACGCTTCCACCGCCACCAGTTCCACCACGCCCCCAAATCCCCCCGTCGCCGCCACTCCTGCCATGCCAAATCCATCGTCACGTCGTGCTCCACCAGCACCTCCCCCCCATATTGCGCCAGTTGCGTAAACTCCACCTGCAACAGGTCTCGCGGCAGCCCCCGCAATGCCTCCCACATCGCCGGCGTGTTGTACTCATGCACTTCCGCCGGCAGCCAGCTGGCCCAGCGCAGCCGCCGGAACTCCGGCTTGCGCACCAGCGTAATGCTCGTGCAAATCTCCCGCAGCGGCCCCGGCTCCATCTTCTCCCCCGATTCGACGAAAGCCAGCAGATGCAGATCCTGCCCCGCGGCACACACCCGCAGCAGGTTGTAGATCCTCACCGCCCCGCCATGCGCCAGCGGCCAAGGCAAATACGGGCTCAGAATCGCAATCTGTGCCATCCCCTCCCGCCGCGCTCTCCCCTCAAACCGCGCGATCCCCCCATCGTGCACCGTATCGTCACGCCACGGCCGCAGATGAATTTCCGGCACCGGCCAACCCCGCAAAAACAAAAAGCTGCTCAGGGCCTGCCGCGCGCTCAGATGAAAGCGATCCCCCCTGGCGTCATAAGCCAGCATTCGCCCCGGCGCCATGGCCCACCCCGCCCAAAACGCGCCCCGGTCCGTATCCCTTCCCGTCAACGCCGCCACATGCGCCACGCTGAACGGCGGATACTGCGCGATCAGCCGCTGCCAGAACGCCCCCGCGCTCTCCTCCGGCCCCCGCTGCTCCAGCCGGTGCTCAAATTCAGGCAGGATACGCTCGAGCTCCGCCCGCATCGCCTCCACGCGGCCCCTCTCCCCATTCGCGATGCTAACGACCCAGCGTCTGCGCCCCACGCTCTTGTGTCCATTTCAATAGGAAGTACCCCAACAACGGCGGAAACGCCACAGCCACGCAGATCGGATCAAAGCCATGCCGGTCCGCCACCCACCCGATCAGCGGCGACGATACCAGTTGCAGCGCGCCGTACCCGCTCGTCAACAGCGATACGGCGAACGCCGCCCGGCTCCCCCCATACGCATCGAGCGGCATTGTGTACAGGTTCACACTCGCCGCCGACGACGCTAAGTAACTCAGCCCGATCAACCCCACCGCCACCGGTACACTCGGCGCAATCGGCACCAGCGCCGACAGCGTCATACCAAGCGCCCCCACCAGCCAAATGCTTCGCCGCGCCCGTAGCGGCGCCACTCCCCTCCGAATCAGCCGCATCGAGCCGTAGCCCCCCATCAGCGAGCCCCCAAGCGCGATCGCCTGCAACAGCGGCGCTAGTTGGTTCGCCGCCGCTGTCGTCATGCCCCACTTAACCCTGAAATAATGATTCGTCCAATTCGTCCACAACAGAAAGATACCCAGCGAAAGGATGTTTGCCCCGACAAATCCCCACATCTGCCGCTCGCGCAGTATGCCGCGTGTATCGTAGCCCGTCGATTCCGGCGCCGCCGGCTGAATCGGCGCCTTCCTCGACGCCCAATACCACAATGGGATCCACGCGAGCCCCAGCCAGCCCGCCACAAAAAACGCGCTGCGCCACCCCCAATTCGCCATCGCATAATTGGCGATCCCGGCGGCCAGCATCATCCCAATCACCAGACCCACCTGCGACATCGCGCTCCCGATCGCCCGCTCCTCCTGCTTCAGGTAATTCTGTGCCGCCTTCGCTGTCGAAGGGATCCCCGCCGCCTCCCCCACCGCCACCAGACTGTGCGTCGCCACCAACCCGCCCAATCCCCCGGTCAGCCCCCTCGCCATCCCCGCCAAACTCCACCACCCCAGCGCCACGCTCGTTCCCAGATTCAACCCCATCCGGTCCAGAAACCAGCCCGCCAGCGGCGAGCTCAACATATACACCGTCGAAAACGCCGTCAGAATCCAGCCGAACTGCTCATAGTTCAACCCGAATTCCATCATGAACGCCGGCGATACCGCCCCCAGAATAAACCGGTCCAGATAGTTCACCGCCGAACTCAGGTAGAACACCCCCACCACCCACCAGCGGTTTTGTTCCCTCATCGGTTCAGCAATTCCAGCGTCAGCACACGCTTGTCCTGGACTCCCAATTTCACCTTCCGCGGCGGCTTCTGTGCGCCGCAGGAGAACGTAAAGTTCCCCGCGTCAGCCCCGCTTACGATCAATTTCCCAGGGTCTTCCACTTCATACAAAGATAGCGCCCCCGCCTCGCCCCGCACGGCAAATCTCGCCCGGCCCCCGCTCAGGCAATCCACTCGCACTAGCTCGCCCGTCACCAAGCGGCCCGGCTTTTCCCCATCCCACCATTTCTCCACCTTCACCCCTTCCTCGATCGGCGTCAGTTGCCCCCGCGCCCGCGCCTCGGCCTCCCGCACCCGCCGCAGGCTTTCCTGCTTCACCCGTTCAATATCCCGCAACCGCGCCTCCTCGGCTGCCCGCCGCGCCTCCGCCTCGGCCTCGTAGCGCCGGTCCTGCGCCCCCAGTCGCGCCTCCCGCAGCATTTCTTTTTCTTCCGGCGCCCGCGCCGCCCGCTCGGCCTGCGCCCACGCCTTCGCCTCCTCCGCGTACAGGCCCGCCTTCTGCGCCCACTTCGCCAGCGCACTCAAATAGCGCGCATCCCGTTGCGCCCCCACCGCCGCGTCCTTCAACGCCTTGAATGCCTTCGCCGGATCGTTCTCCTTGCTGGCAAAGGCCAGCGCCGCCGCCGGATACACCGGCCGCAACTGCAACAGCGTGTACAGTTGTTGCTGGTGCTTCAGCCGCTCCGGCTGCCCGATCGCCGCCAGATACAGCATCCGCGGCAAACTCGTCGCCTTCTCCGCCTCGCTCGCCGCCAGATCCGCCTGCCCCGCCAACTCATATGCCACCGCCACGCACGCCTGCGCCTCCGCTTCCTCGGCCGCCGCCGTCGCGCAAACTTTCCGCGCGTTCTCCCGCAACCCCGCATTCCCCAATTGCGCTATCGCCAACTGCCACCTCCCCACCCCCGGCTCAATATCACGCGCCCGGTAATCGCGCTCCGGCCAAATTGTCCGCGCCGCATAACTCACCGGCCCGAAGCCCCCGCGCGCCGCCGCCGCCTCTCCCCGTAGCGTGGCCTCATCCTGTTCAAACGCATTCTTCAACGCCGTCCCCTGGTCCGTGCCCCGCATCAGATTCGCCAAAAACACCCTCACCCGCCCCCGGTAGCTGTCGTTCGTGATCAGATGTTGCAGCAACTCCCAGTCCTTGCTTTGCGCCGCCCCCTCCGGTAGCGCCCCAATCGTCACCCGCGTCCGGTCCGCCTCGAGACTGCTCAAAATGCTCAACAAACCATCCTCAAGCCCCGCCTCCAGCGGCCCCGCCGACGCTGCCAGCATCTTTTCGAGAATCTGCCGCTTCTGCCCCCGGCTCAATTTCGCCTCGCCCACCAGCAGACTGTAAACACCCGTCGTCAGCGTCAGCCCCACCGCCCCCTGCCCCTTGGCGATCACCACCCGCACCGGCCACTCCGGCTTCGGCTCACTCACCCCAATCAAATCCCCCAACTGCCCCCGCATCTGCTCGAGCGTGCCCAGCAGGATCTTGGCTGCCCGCGTATCCCCATTCGTGTAAATTTCGAAGGGTCCGGCGTTGATCTTTTGCCAGTCTTCCGCCCAAGCCAGCGCTCCGGCGGCAACCAGCACCGCGATCAGTCTCACTCCCCCCATCTTACGAAATCGACTAACCTGAGAATATGCTCCGCCGCACACTTTGCCTCGTTTTTCCCGCCGCCCTCCTGGCCGCTGACC
Organism: Bryobacter sp. CoA8 C33; assembly: GCA_019931185.1. Lineage (GTDB taxonomy): Bacteria > Acidobacteriota > Terriglobia > Bryobacterales > Bryobacteraceae > Bryobacter. The sequence goes on along the minus strand of JAINDK010000017.1, from coordinate 8,365 downwards.
CCAAGCCCGACTTCTCCGGCCACTGGTCGATCGACCTCGCCAAGAGCGATTTCGGCATGCTGCCTCCCCCCGAAAAGCTGGAGCGCGATATCGATCACAAGGATCCCGAGATCAAGATCAAAACCCTCCAGGCCGGTCCCCGCGGTGAACGCACCTCCGAGTCCAAGCTCACCACCAACGGCAAGGAATCCTCCGTCCAACTCATGGGCCGCGATGCCAAGTCCACCGCCGCCTGGATTGGCTCCAAGCTCAACATCAAAACCAAGCTCGAGTTCAACGGCGCCGAAATCCTTCAAAACGAAACCTGGACTCTCTCGAACGACGGCAAGGTGCTCACCATCGAGAACGCCATTTCCTCACCGCAAGGCGAGTTCACGATGAAGAACGTGTTTACGAAAGGCAGCTAACAGCTCCTCATCCGTCTGCTCGAAGGGCCGCCGGTACACTCCCTCAATCGCCCTCTCAATCCGGTTCTCGTTCCAGTCGTGCGCGTCCACGATGAAGAACCGCTTGTCCATCAGGTCCGCGAAATCCCCCTCGAGCGCCAAGCCCACCACGATCGCTTCATGCAGATTGCGCGGTAGCCGCGCCTCCATCGCCATCGCCAGCGACCACGGCGTTCTCTCAATCCATACCCCCGCGATCCGCTTTTCCGCCTGCGCCGCATACAGCGCCGGGATCCCCCCCCACGCCCAGCCGTGCAGATACACCTTCTGATAGCGGTCCAGTTCCTGGCGCGTTTCCACCAACAGATCGTTCGCCCGGATCGATGGCAGGTTCTTCCCCACCAGCCACGCCCGCGTATGGTCAATCCAACCCCCGCTATAGCGCCCCCCCACTTGTCCCGATCCCGGCAGCTTCACCAGCTTCACTCGCAATCCCAGCTTCGCCAGGCTCGCCGCCCGCCGCTCCGCCGGCACCCCATCGTTCACCATCACCAGCAACTCTTCCTTCTGCGTCTCCGGCCCCAGCCACTTCACCTCGCTCAGTCCGCTCCCCGGCCCCCCCAATTCAATTCGCTTGCGGATATCTCCCTTCTTGCGCCGCCCTTTCCAGCCCTCGGCGATCACCTCCGTCAACTCCTTGCCCGGCGCGCGGCAACCCGCGAACACACACAAGTCCCCCACCGTCAGCATCTCCAGTTCCATCTCCTTGGCATCTCCCGCCCCACCCTTCAGCCAGCGGATCATCCATTCATAAATCGCCTCCCTCACCTTCAGCGGCGTCCCATGCCCGCCCGGCCCCACCACCCATTTCAACTTCTCCTCGGCTCCAAACACCCGGTAAAACTCCACCCCCTGGCGGTAGACGATCTCCGCCCCCGCCGGCGTAAAGAAATCCTCCTCCGTCGAGGAGATCAGCCATGGCTTCGGCGCAAACTGATAAATCCAATCCGCCTGGTCCAAGCCCTCACTCACAAAGCCCGGAAAACTCTGCTCGCTGTCTCCCGTCGGCCCCGCCATTACTTTCTCAAAGCTGTTCATCACGCACGACGGCGCCGCCACTTTGATCCGCTCATCGAGCGCCGCCACATACATCGTCTGCGTCCCACCCCCCGAACAACCGCTCGCCCCAATGCGCGAGCCGTCCACCTCCGGCCGGCTCAACAGATAATCGATCGCCCTCATCGAGTCGTGTATGAAATACCGCGCCACGCTCTCCCCGGCCAGCAATGCCTGCGCCCCGTTCACAAAGTGCTGCTCCGTCGAGCCCCCAATCAGGCTCCGCCCATGACGCTCGTCAAATGCCTGCTGCCTCTCCCCCTGTCCTACCGGATCATACGCCAACACCACAAAGCCCTTCGCCGCCAGGTTCGCCCCGATCCGCTGGCCGGCAATCTTGCCTTCGTCCCAGTGTCCGATCGAGTACAGCACCGCCGGATGCCGCCCGCTCTGCTTCGGCCGGTACAAGTTTCCCGTCACCACATAGCCCGGCAGGCTCTCAAAGTGCACCAGCTCCAGCCAATAAGCCCCCCGGTCCAACGTCTTTACCGTCTTGGCCCGCAGTGGCCCCCGGTAATCCGGCAACCCGCCGATCTGCCGCAAGACCTTGGCCCGCGAGGCCCGCGCCCGCTCCTTTGCCTCCGCCTCCGTGCGGATCCCCCGCACCGCCTCCCGGCGTTGCTTCAAATAACCCTGCCCGATGCGGTCGATGTAATCCGTGTACGGATCCTGTCCCTCGATCGTCCCCGCCAAGCTCAATATCAGCAGCCATCTCATCATGGCAGCAGCTTATCAAGGATCTCCGGAATTTCATACACGGCACGGTTCTTCATCCGTCTCGCATTCTCCTGATACCGCGCTAACACTCCCGGTTCAAGCAGCTTCCTCACCCCATCAACAATCTGCCCGAAGTGCGGCAGTACCAGGCCCACCTTCTGCTCAGCCACCCAATCCGCGTTGTAGCGCTCCTGCGGCAGCGTCAGCGCGTTCTTCGTCACGATCACCGGCAACCCCATGTGCACGGCTTCAGAAATCGACCCCGGCCCCGGCTTGCCAATCAGAAAGTCCGCCAGCCGCATGTAGTACGGCACCTGCTTGGTAAAGCCCTCAACGAAATGCGGCATCTTCAACCGCATCCCCTCGATCTCCCGCTTCAGCTCCTCGCTCTTGCCGCAAATAAAAATCATTTGCAGCTTCTCTCCGCTTTCCTCGATCCACCGCGCGATCCGCCCCATCACCGGCGCCCCATAACCCCCGAACAACACCAGCGCCGTCGGCAAATCCGCCCGCAGCCCCAGCTTGCTCCGCTCGGCGGCCACATCCACCTCCAGCGGTTCATAAAAGCGCGGATTCAGCACCATCCCACTCACCCGGAACACCTTCTCCCGCGCATGCCCCATCTCCAGCGCCTGCCCCTCGGCCTTCTCCGTCCCACAGACGAAATACTGATCCTGCCCCCGCTCGATCCAGAAGTGCGGCGGGTAATCGGCCAGATCCGTCAGCACCGTCACCATCTTCGTCCGGGGGCTCACCGCCCGCAGCGCCTCATGGATAGCCCGGTTGAAATTCGGAATCAGCGACACCGCCACATCCGGCGCCCCCTTGGCCCAAAACTTCTTCAGCACTTTCACCTGCAGCGGGTGGTACATCCAGATCAACGCATGCATCGCCACCAGCAATTGCGGCGAACCCAGCGTCCAACCCTTGCGCAGCACCAGGTTGTAAACATCCTCCATCTTGATCCCGAACAACTGCCGGAAGATGTCGAGCGACGACAACTCCTCCTGCAGATGCATCAACCGGATCTCCCAGCCCGGATAACGCTCTTCGCAGGCCTTCTCGAGCGCCGTTGCCGCCGCCCGGTGTCCTCCTCCGGCGTCGAAATAAATGAAGTCCAGTTTTGGCATTCCGCTCCCTCATCCTACGCCAATCCACCATCCCCCGTTTAAAAAACAAAATGATTCACAAATGTTTTTTCCATTCGTCACCGCCCTGTCATCTCCCACGGTCATAAACAGATCAAGTGAGCCGCTATCGCAACATTTGCCCTCAACTCCGCTTGCTATACTCAAAGCAGTTCATGCTTTCAGGCCTTGGCGGCCGCCCCACGGCGGATTTGACTTCACTTGAGCCGGAGGACCTGGTTGAATGAGCGTTTTCCCTCTCGTCCGCGACTTTATCGAAACACGCGACCACCGTCTGATGCACCGCGTTCACCGCTGGCGCGCGCCGCAATGGGTTCGCCTCTGGATGATCTGCGCCACCCGTGGCGGAGACGGCTGGCTCTGGTCCCTCCTCGCCATTGCCGTCGCCCTCTATGGCGGCCCGGAACGCTACCTTGCCATTGGCTCCTCCTTCCTCGCCGCCGGCGCCGGCATTGCTTTCTTCCTCTGGGCCAAACGCCTCACCGGCCGCCGCCGCCCCTGCCACATCGAGCCTCATTGCTGGTCCACTCTCCTGCCCCCCGATCGATTCAGCTTCCCCTCCGGACACACCATCACCGCTTTCGCCATCCTCACCCCCCTCACCGTCCTCTATCCCGAATTCAGCCTCGAATTCACCTTCGCCGCCCTCTCCATCGCCTCCAGTCGCATCCTCCTCGGCATGCATTTCCTCAGCGATGTGCTCGCCGGCGCCGCCGTCGGTGTCGCCCTCGGCTGCCTCTCCCTCTCCCTACTTGCCTAACTCGCCCAAGCTGCGACAATAGATATACGGTTCCCCGTCATGTTCCGCGCGTTCTTTATCTCCCTCTCGCGCCGGAAAGCCCTCCGCCGCTGGATGGAATCCTCTCCCCTCGCCGAGCGCCTCACCCGGCGCTTCATCGCCGGCAACACCCTCGCCGAGGTTCTCCCGGTCTGCTCCCGCCTCAACCAGCAAGGCTACCTCGTCACCCTCGATCACCTCGGCGAAAGTGTCACCAATGCCGCTGAAGCCGCCCAAAGCCGCGATCAATACCTCGCCGCTCTCGCTGAAATCGAAAAACTCGCCCTCACCGCCTCCATCTCCGTCAAGCTCACCCAACTCGGTCTCGACATCGACCCCGATCTCTGCTTCCAGAACGCCCGCCTCCTCGTCGAACGCGCCCAGCGCATGGGCTCCCATGTCGAATTCGACATGGAGTCGAGCCAGTACGTCGACCCCACCCTCGCCGTCGTCACCCGCCTTCATGAAGAATTCGGCTGCGTCCGCGCTGTCCTCCAGGCCTATCTCTTCCGCACCGCCGGCGACCTCCACCGCCTCAATCAGCTCCGCCTCCCGGTCCGCCTCTGCAAGGGCGCTTACCTCGAGCCCTCCTCCCTCGCCTTCAGTGAAAAATCCGCCGTCGACACCAACTACCTCTCCTTGTCCCAACTCCTCCTCACCGAAGGCCACAGCCCCGCCATCGCCTCCCACGACGAGCGCATGATCACCCCCGCCCTCGCCTTTCCCCCGGCGCAATTTGAGTTTCAGATGCTCTACGGCGTCCGCCGCGACCTCCAACGCCGCCTCCTCGCACAGGGCTTCCGCGTGCGCCTCTATGTCCCCTATGGCGAAGCCTGGTTCCCCTATTTCATGCGCCGCCTCGCCGAGCGCCCCGCCAACGTCTTCTTCCTCGCCAGGAACTTCTTCCGCCCCTGATTCGTCCAATTCGACATGCGTTGGTGGCTCCTGCTCGTGGCAAAATTAGCCCTCCTCGGCGCCCTTCACCTCGCGCTTATTCTCGCCGTCAACCACTTCTTTCCCCAGGACCGCATGGGCAAAGACCTCGACTACACCTTTTGGCTCCTCGCCGCCCACATCCTCGTGTTCCTCGTCGGCTACGCGCTCTGGATCGACCAGCGCTACCGCTGCCGCTCCTGCTGCTCCCGCCTCCGCATGCCCCTGGCCGAGGGCAACTGGTCTCGCGCCGTTCTCTTTGCGCCCCCCAAGCTCGAATGGATCTGCCCCCACGGTCATGGCGCCATGCGCCAGGAAGAGTTCAAAATCGGCGGCGGCAAACCCGATGTCTGGACCGAAAACGAAAAAGACTTCTGGAAGGCCTTCGAAGACGCTTGGCGTAAGAACTAGGCTCCTTACTTCTTCCCCGCCTTCACCAGCGCGCTGATCTCCGGCGGCAACGCAAACATCGCCTCCGGTATCGCCTCGTTGAACTTCACCGACGTAAAGCTCATCGTCATCGCCACCACACCCATTTGATTCGTGATCTTCACCGGCGTCTTCACCCCATCCACGTTCCGGTACTCTTCAATGATCGCCACGATCGGCACCTCGCCCATCGGCGACGGCATGATCATCTTAGTCCGCGCCAGCAAACCCGTTTCGCTGTCGAATAAGTGCTCTTCCGCCTTGCCTTGCTTCGGCGTCAGCCGCAACTTGCAAAGCTTTCGCCCATCCACGACTTCTTCCCCCGCGAACTCAAACTTGTCGTAGCAGGTGTCTTTTTCTAGAGCTCCCCGTGTATATTCACCCAGCGCCGAGCTCGAACAGATCGTCAGAAACCGCTCCACTCCCGTCTTGATCCGCGGCCCCAACACCGTCTTGTCCCACACCACCGTGCCGTTGCTGCCGTCTTCCTGTTTTCCGATTCCCGGCAGATCCACCACCGTATAGGATTTGCCCCCGTTCTTGCGGTAGATTCGCGCCTCACCTTTTACGTTCTGCCCCTTCACCTCCATCGTGCCGAGCATCGAAACACTCTTCACCCGTGCATAGGCCTCTTTGCCGCCCGACATCTCCAGATGCCGGTTCAAAATCGCCTCGGGGTTTGGGGAACAATTCTCCCCCGCCAGAAACGTACTAGCGGCCAGCAGGCCGTACAGCACTCGCATAAATCCAGCTTATCGCAGCCTCGAGCGGCCGGTCCCGCCCCGCCCGCAACGCCGCCAGCGTATGCCCCACCACCTGGTCCGGCTTCACGCCCTTTCCCTCCAACTCCCGCCCCGATTCCGAAACATAGTTCGCCACAGCGAATTGAAACAGGTCCCCATTCGGCAAACTCTCGACCACGCTCGGCAGGGCCGCCCCGGCCGTCCGCTCGCCCAAGATCCGCGCCCGCCCCAGGTCCTGCATCCCGCCCGCGAAGATCTCGCTCGTCGATGCCGAAGCCTCATCGACAAGTATCGCCAGCGGTCCCGCAAACCCTCCCAGCCGCGGAATCACCACAAACTTCAACTCCACTCCCCGCTGGTACATCGTGCCGAGCTTCACGTCCTCCTTTTGCACAAACCAGCCCGCCAGCGCATTCGCCATCACCGCCAGTCCCCCCGGGTTCCCCCGCAGATCAATGATAAATCCCCGGCAGGCCCGGCAATCCTCCACTGCTTTTTGAAACTGCGGCAATACCCGCACCACGTCGAGAAACAGATCCAGACGGAAGTAGCCAATGTCCCGTCGCGCTCCCACCCTCCGGTATTCCCGCCCCACATTCACTCCCTGCACAAAGCCAAAGCCCGCCGACCCATTCCCCGCCGCTACCTTTCGCACCACCTTGTGCTTCACCCCCCCCAGCCCCTCGAAGGCAAATGCCAATTCCTCCCCCGGCGACCCGCTCACCATCACCTGCAGCATCTGGTGCAGCCGCAGCCCGCTTTGCAGACCCTCTCCCACCTGCTTCTGTATCTCCACCACCGCCGGCGCCACCGCCCGTCCATCCACCTCCACCACTTCCCATCCCATCCGTACATCACTCACCCCGGGCTCGAGGCCCGTTACCACCACCTTGCCTTCCACCAGTCCCACGCGAAACCCCGGCGAGTTCCCCCCGCCCTGCCGCACCTTCGGCGATACCCGCATCTCCAGTCCCGAGATCGCATAATGGCTCTTCCCGATCTTTCCCACCATCTCCCGCAAGATCTGCCGCACCTCGCTCTGGTTCCCCGCCGCCGCCACCCGCCGCCGGTATGGTTCCTTCAATTCATTCCAGCCGATCTGCTTCAATTGCTCCGGGCTCCAGTGCTTGTCTGCTACCGCCGTCCATACGGCCTCGAAACTCTCCATCTGCTGGGCCAGTCCCGCTGCCGCCAGCAACAAGCCGAACACAATCTTGCTCATTCTTCCATTATCCTGTCTATGGATGGCCTCACCCGATTCCTACGAAATTTCCCCCGCCGATCTCGCCCGCTCCCTGCGCGAAGGCGTGCCCCTCGTGCTCCTCGATTGCCGTGAAACCTGGGAACACTCCGCCGCTCGTATCGAGCCCTCCGAGAATATCCCCATGAACACCATCCCCGCCAATCTCAATCGCCTCGAAGCCCTCGCCGAAGGCAAACCTCTCGTCGTCTATTGCCACCACGGCGTGCGCAGTCTCAATACCGTCGCCTGGCTCCGCCGCCAGGGCCTCGATCAGGCCGTCAGCCTCTCCGGCGGCATCGACCGCTGGTCCCTTGAGATCGACCCCTCCGTCCCCCGATACTAACCCTATGGCCCGTGGATGGGAATCGAAAGACGTCGAGAGCCAGCGCGAACTCCGCGAAGCGCCCGAGGCCGCCCCGCGCACCAAGTCTGATCGCGAACAACAACGCGACGCCCTCCTGCTCCAGCGCACCCGCGTCCTCTCGAGCCTCCAGGCCGCTTGCCACCCCCGCTACCGCGCCCAACTCGAAGAAAGCCTCGCCTACCTCGAAGCGCGCATTCGCGATCTCTCCTAAGGCTTCAACTGACGCGCGAAAAACTCCGCCGTCGCCCGCCCTACCTTCGTCCAGTTCCCGTGCCGCAGAAAATGATGCGTGTCGTCCGCTATCACGATCTCCTCATACGGCACCTTGTACTGCTCGAGGCGCCGCACCAGATCCACCGTCTGAATAAACCTAAAAAAAGCAGTTGGAACCTCATCCCGCCTCTGGCATCAGCTTGTCGCGCCCCCGCTGAGCCGTAAAATCCCGAAAGATCCAGCGCAGCATTTCAGGCCATCGCTGGTCTTTGGCTAACTGCTCCGCAGATAACGT
>JAINDK010000049.1 GCA_019931185.1 Bryobacter sp. CoA8 C33 | reverse complement strand
TGCCGCCAAACGTGTCTAACTTCTGCGGCGGCGGGTAGTTCTCAAAGTCTTCCTCAACCCCACCCAATGGGTGAAGGCCGAAATCGTCCTCGTGGGCACTCATCCCGTTCAGTATCCATCAGTTGCGCATGGATGGAGGAGTGCCAACTGCCGTTTTCAGGGTCATCGTGCACTACGGGTTGACGCCAGAGGGGTTGCTGCATGAGCATGCATTCCATCGCGTGGCCGGTAGTGGAAGAATAATCAGGATGAACAGACGCAAATTGTTGGGCATGGGGCTAGCGGCGCCGCTGGCGGGGCAGGTGTTGTTTGAGGAGTATGACCCGAAGTCGACCTTGCGCGTGCCGGGGCGGGATGTGAAGCGGTCGAAGTTTCCGCACATCGACATTCACAACCACCAGAACGGGATGATGCCCGCCGAGCAACTGGACCGGCTCGTGGCGGACATGGATGCGCTGAACATGTCGATGATGGTGAATTTGAACGGGAACCATGGGGAGAAGTTCCGGGCGATTTACAAGAACATGAAGGGGCGGCATCCGAAGCGGTTTATCGTGTTCGCGAACCTGGATTTTGAGAATCTGGACGCGCCGGATTACCGGGACCGGGTGGCGCGGGGGCTCGAGGAAGCGTTTCGGGGCGGGGCGCAGGGCTTGAAGCTGTTCAAGAATTTTGGGATGACGACGCGGGACAAGAACGGCAAGCGGATCGCGGCGGACGATGCGCGGTGGTTTGATGTGTTCGAGGTCTGTGCGAAGTACCGGGCGCCGGTGTTGATCCACACGGCGGACCCGAAGCCGTTCTGGGAGCCGTGGGACAAGAACAACGAGAGGTGGCTCGAGTTGAAGGAGTTTCCGTCGCGGCGGCGGACGGCGGCCAAGGACGGGAGTTGGGAAGAGCTGATGGCGGAGAGCGAGCGCTTGTTCCGGGCGCATCCGAAGACGAATTTCATTTCGGCGCATCTTCGTTGGTATGGCAACGATCTGGAGAACCTGGGGCGGCAGATGGACGGGATGCCGAACCTGTATACGGACATCGCGGCGGTGATCGCGGAGTTGGGCCGGCAGCCGCGGTTCGCGCGGCAGTGGTTTGACAAGTACGGGGACCGGGTATTGTTTGGCAAGGATGTGTGGGCGCCGGCGGAGTATTACACGTACTTCCGGGTGCTCGAGAGTACGGACGAGTATTTTGAGTATTACCGGCGGCGGCATGCGTTCTGGAAGATGTACGGGTTGGGGCTGAGCGATGGGGTGTTGAAGAAGCTGTATTACAAGAACGCGCTGAAGATCGTGCCGGGGCTCGAGGGGAAGGGTTTTCCGGCGTGAGCGAGGTGGGGCGGCTGGAGAGGCAGATCCGGTTTTTGCTCGAGGCGGACCGGCTGAAGACGGTGATGCGGCGGACGCGGCTGATCGAGCCGGAGGGGGAGGAGTCGCGGTTTGAGAATTCGGCCGAGCATTCCTGGCATATCGCGCTGATGGCGATGGTGCTGGCCGAGCACAGCAATGAGGCAGTGGACAGCTGGCGGGTGGTGCGGATGCTGCTAGTGCACGATCTGGTGGAGATCGATGCGGGGGATACGCCGGCCTTTGGCGAGCAATTGGACAAGCAGGAGCGGGAGGAGGCAGCGGCGGCGCGGATCTTTGGGCTGTTGCCGGAGGATCAGCGGGAGGAGTTTTATGAGCTATGGCGGGAGTTTGAGGCGCGCGAGACAGCGGAGGCGCGGTTTGCCAACGCGGTGGACCGGTTGTTGCCGCCGTTTCAGAATCTGGCGAATTTGGGGGGGAGCTGGCGGGACTTTCAGGTAAGCCGGGAGCGGGCGGATGCGCGGTTGAGTCCGATCGGGGAGGGGGCGGAGCGGTTGTGGGAGGTGGTGCGGGGGGTCTTGGACGAGGGGGAGAGGCGGGGGCTGTTGCGGGGCTAGGGGAGGGCGGCGATCGCGTCGGCGGTGGTGTCGTAGAAGCGGAAGACGGTATCGAGGCGGGTGACGCGGAAGCCTTTGCGGACGATGGGGGTGGCGGCGGCCATGGCGAGGGAGCCGGACAGGGGCAGGAGGCGGTTGAAGGTGGAGATGAAGCGGCCGATGCCGGTGGAGTCGATTTGGTGGAGGGTGGAGAGATCGAAGATGAGATGGCGGGCGCCGGAATCGATGAGGCGGGCGATGAGCGACTCGAGGGAAGCGCTCTCGGGGCCCATCATGAGTTTGCCATCGAGGCGGATGAGGACCACGCCGGGGCGCAGGTCTTCAGTGTGAATCTCCAGCATGTAGAGATACCAGCATACTTGAGACACGCGGATCAGGGGGAGGCGGGAGTGGCCAGGAGGCGGGCAATGGCCTCGAAGGCGAGGGTGAGGCAGGCGCGGTAGTCAGCGGGGTCGAGGCTGAGGCGGGAGGAGAGGGCCTCGATGAGCTCGATGGCAATGGCTTCGGCGGGAGGATCCTGGAGGGCGAGGGAGGCGAGGTAATCTTCGCGGGCGGGGAAGGAATGGGGTTCAAAGCCGGTGCGGACATCGATCATGAGGCTGAGGCGTTGGGCGCGGAAGCAATTGTCGCCGGCGCCGCCGGGGGCCTGGGTGCGAAAGGTGTCAGCGGCGGCGGAGTAATCGCGGATATAGGAATCGCGCCAGGGGATGGAGCGGCGGTCGGACTCGGCGCGGAGGAGGATGTGCTGGACGATATCGCCGGCGTGGATGGCGATGCAGGCGCCGGGGCCGGCGTCGTAGGGGGGCGGATTGAGGCCGAGGGAGGCGAGCCAGAGGTGGCCGAGTTCGTGGGCGATGAGGGAGGGGAGGGAGTTTTGGGTGGACTGGAGGCGGGGGAGATTGAGGAGGATGAGGCTGCGGTTGTGGCCATCGCGCTCGTAGCGGAAGGTGAGGGCCTGGGTGCGGGCGAAGGATTGGGCGAAGTCGGGGCGGGAGAAATAAGAGAAGAGTACGTCGCGGTCTTCGGCGGGGACGGGGTCGCCGGGGATGCGGAGGATTTCGATGCGGTTGAAGGTGCGGGCTTCGATCTCGGATTTCCACTGCTCGAGGAGGTCGGGCAGGGAAAAGGGGAGCTGGAAGGCGAGCAGCAGGGCGGGGAACATGCTCTACGGTTCATAATAGCGAGAGTGATTTCACGTCGAGCTTTATTGGGCAGCGGGTTGCCGCTGGGAATGGTGGGGTGTGGATCCCGCGGCAAGAGTGTGTTTGTGGGGTATGCGTTTGTGGCGACGCGGGATAGCGGGGACATTGCGGTGGTGAACCTGGCGGCGTTTTCGCTCGAGCCGAAGCGGATCAAGCCGCGGGGGAGGCCGGTGCATCTGATCGACGTGCCGGGGGAAGACGTGTTGTTGAGCGTGACGGAGACGGGGGCGGTGGAAGAGGTGAAGGTGAGCGAGGCCACGATGGGGCGGGCGCTCGAGACGCCGCTCGATCCGGGGGCGGTGTGGTTGAGTCATGACGCGGCGACGATCTGGGGATTGACGCGGGATGGCAAGGCGCTGGTGGCGGTGTCGCGGGCGACGATGCGAGTGAGCAGGAAGTGGGCATTGCCGGGGAAGGGAAGGGGTATTGCGGTCTCGCCGGGGACGGCGGATGTGGCGGTGTCGCTCGACGGGGAGGCTCGAGTGGGGATTTTGCGGGGGCCGGGGGAGAAGGAGTTGGCCTGGACGGAGTTGGAGGCGGAGGCGGGGGCATTGCGCTATTTGAGAAACGGGAGCATGGTGATCGCGGTGCAGGAGGGGGCGCGGCAGTTGACGCTGGTGGATACGGCGAGCGGGAAGGTGATGGTGACCTTGCCGCTGCCGATCCGGCCGGAGAACCTGTGTTTCAACGCGGACGGGGGGCAATTGTTTATTACGGGGGAGGGAGTGGACGGGGTGGTGGTGGTGTATCCGTATCAGTCGCAGGTGGCGACGACGTTGTTAAGCGGCAAGGCGCCGGGGCCGATGGCGGTCTCGGTGGCGCCGCAGTTTCTGTTTGTGACGAGCCCGTCGACCGGGACGGTGTCGGTATTGGATGTGCGGACGCAGAAGCTGGCGGCGGTGGTGGCGGTGGGGGCTGATGCGGAACCACGGGCGGTGGTGGTGACGCCGGACCAGTCGATGGCGCTGGTGTTGAACCGGAAGTCGGGGGATATCGCGATCATCCGGCTAGCGAACATTGTGTCGAAGCGGCAGAAGACGGCGCCGTTGTTTACGATGATTCCGGTGGGGTCGGCGCCGGTGGCGGCGGTGGTGCGGAGCTTTGCGTAGTGAGGGGGATCCTGGCGGCGCTGTACTTCGTTTTGGCGCCGGTGGAGGAGGTGCTGCCGGAGCAGGGGCCGGCGGGAGTGGTGGTGGCGCGGGGGGAACGAGGGGTGCTGCGGTGGGCAGCGCGGGGGCTGGCGTTGGTGGAGGAGGGGGGGCTGCGGCTGGCGCGGCTGAGCGGGCAGGCGCGGGTGGTAGCGGACTATCAGGAGGAAGGGTTTTTGCGGATCGTGATGGAGCCGAACGAGGCGGACAATATGGTGGTGTGGGGGCCGGAGGCGCAGCAGATCTTCGTGAACCGGAGGAAGCTGAGTTGCCGGAAGGAGGGGGACGAGCGGCGGGTGTTTTATCCGGTGCTGAATAACCGGGAGCCGTGTGAGCGCTAGCGGCGGAGGAGGGCGAGGGCGGCGAGGGCGGCGGTTTCGGCGCGGAGGATGCGGGGGCCGAGGCTGAGGGGAGCCCAATTGGCGGCGAGGGCGAGGGAGCGTTCTTCGTCGGTGAAGCCGCCTTCGGGGCCGATGAGGAGGCTGACGGGGGTGGTGGGGAGGGTAAGGGTGGAGAGGTGGGGGGCGTCGCGGCGTTCGTCGAGGAAGAGGCGCAGACCGGGGGCGGAGGCGAGGGCGTCGCGGAGGCTGAGGAGGGGGTGAATTTCGGGTAGGAAGGTGCGGCGGGACTGCTGGCTGGCTTCCAGCGCGATGCGGCGCCAGCGCTCGAGGCGCTTGGGGACCGCTTTGTCGAGGCCGTTTTCCGAGCGAGCCGTCTGGACGGGGATGATGTGATCGACGCCGAGCTCGGTTGCTTTTTCGATGCCCCACTCGAAGTTCTCGAACTTGTAGAGGGCGGCGTAGAGGTGGATGGGCGGCAGCTCGGGGGTGGTGGGGAGTTTTTCGAGGATCTCGAAGGAGACGGCGTCCTTGTGGGCTTCGCTGACGCGGGCGAGGTACTTTTGCGAGTTGTCGGAGATCTCGTATTGCTGGCCGACTTCGACGCGGAGGACCTTCGAGAGATGACGGGCTTGCTCGCCGCGGAGGCTGGCGTGACCGCTGTGAACGCCAGAAACAAAAAACAGACGCCTTGCCATAAGCTATGGTGTCTTTATGATTGCTTACCTGAGGGGAACCGTGCTCGAAAAAATGGACGGCACGATGCTGGTGTTGCTGGCGGGGGATGTGGGCTATGCCGTGACGGTGCCGGTGAGCACTTACGGGATGCTGCCGGAGCCGGGGGAGGCGGTGGAGTTGCGCATCTACACGAAGGTGAGCGAGGACTCGATTGCGTTGTACGGTTTTGCGACGGCGGTGGAGAAAAAGGCGTTTGAGAAGCTGATCGGGGTAAACGGGGTGGGGCCGGCGCTGGCGGTGAAGGTGTTGAGCGGGATGACGGTGGAGCATCTGGTGGACAGCGTGCGGGCCGGGGATGTGGCGGGGCTGACGAAGGTAAAAGGTTTGGGCAAGAAGACGGCGGAGCGGCTGATCATGGAATTGCGGGACAAGGTGGAGGACCTGCCGGGCGGGGGCAAGGCGGGCGTGGCGGCGGTGGGTGGCATGGGGCGGGACTTTTCGCCGCTTGAGCGGGATGTTTTGAGTGCGCTGATCAACCTGGGTTCACCCGCGGCGGCGGCGGAGGAGGCGGTGGTGAAGGCCAAGGAGGTGGTGAAGGGGGCGGACTTTGAGCTGTTGTTCCGCAAGAGCCTTGAGCTGGTACGGTAATCTGGGAGCACATGACGGACCGGGGCATAGTGGCGGCGCAGGCGCAGGATGAGGAGAAGCTGTTTGAGGCTTCGCTGCGGCCGCGCAGCCTGAGCGACTTTACCGGTCAGGCGAAGCTGAAGGAGAATCTGGCGATCGCGATCGAGGCGGCGCGGATGCGCGGGGAGGCGATGGACCATGTGCTGTTGTATGGGCCGCCGGGGCTCGGCAAGACGACGCTGGCGACACTGATCGCCAATGAGCTGGGGACGGCGTTCGAGCAGACGGCGGCGCCGGTGTTGCAGAAGAAACTGGATCTGACGGGGCTATTGAGCAACATCCGGGCGCGGCAGGTGTTTTTTATTGATGAGATACACCGGCTGGCGCCGGATGTCGAGGAGATGCTCTATTCGGCGCTCGAGGACTTCCGGGTGGACATTCTGGTGGGGACGGGGCCGGGGGCGCGGACGCATTCGATGCCGGTGCCGCGGTTTACGGCAGTGGGGGCGACGACGCGGCTGGGAAACATCAGCGCGCCGCTGCGGGGGCGGTTTGGATTGGTGCTGCGGCTCGATGTGTATGGTGCGGCGGAGCTGGCGGGGATTGTGGGCAGGTCGGCGCGGATCCTGGGGCTGAAGATCGACGAGGCGGCGGCTGAGGAGATTGCGCGGCGGAGCCGGGGGACGCCGCGGATCTCGAACCGGTTGTTGCGGCGGGTGCGCGACTATGCGCAGGTGAAGGCCAACGGGATGCTGACGAGGCAGGTGGCGGTGGATGCGCTGGATCTGCTCGAGGTGGATCCGCTGGGGCTCGATGAGGTGGACCGGCGGATCATGCTGTGCATTTTGGAGAAGTTCGACGGGGGCCCGGTGGGGCTGAACACACTGTCGAGCGCGGCGGACGAGGAGGCGGGGACGATCGAGGATGTGTATGAGCCGTATCTGATCCAGCAGGGCTTTATCGACCGGACGCCGCGGGGGCGGATGGCGACGGCGCGGGCTTATGAGTATTTCAAGATTGAGCCGCGGCGGGCGCAGAATGTGTTGTTTTAGATGATCCCACTGCTGGTTTGGGGCGGGCTGGTGCTGGCCCAGGTGGATGTGAAGCCGCTGCGGGAGACAGTGAGCGAGCGGTGGCAGACGGACGATCCGGCGGTGTGGGTGAACGGGCGCAAGCCGGAGGAGAGCCTGATTGTGGGGACGGTGAAGATGGCGGCGCCGGCGGGAGCGGTGGCGGTGTACCGGCTGGACGGGAGCGTGGTGATGCGGGTGGAGGGGGTGGACCGGCCGAACAATGTGGATGTGGGCTATGGGTTCCGGTGGGGGAGGCGGAGCGTGGATATTGCCGTGGTGACGGAGCGGAACCGGAACCGGCTGCGGGTCTTCGAGGTGGTGGCGGGGGTGGGGCTGAAGAGCCTGGGGGAGGTGGCGGTATTTGCCGAGCCGATGGGGGTGGCGCTGTACCGGCGGAAGCGGGATGGGGCGATGTTTGCGATTGTGAGCCGGAAGGCGGGGCCGAGCGGACGTTATTTGTGGCAGTACCGGCTGCGGGGGGAGACGGGCGAGTTGTGGGCCGAGAAGGTGAGAGAGTTTGGATTGTTCAGCGGTGGCAAGGAGATCGAAGCGGTGGTGGTGGATGAGGAACTGGGCTATGTGTATTACTCGGATGAAGGGGCGGGGATCCGCAAGTATCACGCGGACCCGGAGGCGCCGGGGGCGGAGCGGGAACTGGCCTTGTTTGGGCAGCAGGGCTGGGGCGGGGACCGGGAAGGGCTGGCGATCTATGCGAAGCCCGGGGGAAAGGGGTATTTGATTGCGACGGACCAGCGGGCGGGAAATTCCGTGTACCACGTGTTTGCGCGGGCGGGAGGAGCGGGCGGGGCGCATGACCATGGCCGGGAGTTGGGGAGTTTTCGCGTGGGGGCGGCGGCGACGGACGGGATTGAAGCGAGCAGCCGCGGGCTGGGCGCGGGATTGCCGAAGGGGTTGTTCGTGGCGATGAACGATAGCCGGCGCAACTTCATATTGGTGGACTGGCGGGAGATCGAGCGGGGGCTGGGAAGGCTGATAGACTCCGAAGAGCGATGAGTTCCGAGCCGTTTCACATATTGGGCCAGGCGTCGGGCCCGGGGATCCCGATGCACTCCGAGCGGAGCGGGGTGGCGCCGCGGATCACGTCGATTCTGATCAAGCCGGCCTCGGCGCTGTGCAATCTGGATTGCAGCTATTGTTTTTATCTGGACCGGGATCTGGACCCGTATGCGGCGCTGCCGCAGCGGCGGATGAGCGAGGAGACGCTGGAGCGGCTGGTGGACAGCTATCTGTTCTATTCGTATCCGAATGCGACGTTTGCGTTTCAGGGGGGCGAGCCGACGCTGGCGGGGCTGCCGTTTTTCGAGAAGCTGGTGCGGTTGCAGCAGGACAAGGGCCGCGATGGGCAAAGTGTATCGAACGCGCTGCAGACCAATGGGGTGCTGCTTGATGACAACTGGTGCCAGTTGTTTCAGCAGTACAAATTTCTGATCGGCTTGTCGCTCGACGGGCCGGAGGAGATCAACGACAAGTACCGCTACAACAAGGAAGGGCACGGGACGTATAAGTGGGTGATGCGGGGCATGGAGGCACTGAAGAAGAACAACGTTGACTTCAATGTGCTGTGCGTGCTGAGTTCAGCCAACATTGACAAGCCGCGGGAGTTGTACCGGTATTACAAGAGCCTGGGTGTGGACAACATACAGTACATTCCGCTGGCGGAGTTTGGGCAGGGTGGAGAGCGGCTGCCGTTCACGATTACGCCGGAGCAATATGGGAAGTTTCTGGTGGAGACGTTTGAGGAGTGGTGGCCGGAGCGGCGGCGGATGCGAATTCGGTTTTTCGACAACATCGCGGAGGCAGTGGCGGGGCAGAAGCCGGGGAGTTGCACGATGCATGAGACGTGCGACAGCTATGTTGTGGTCGAGTACAACGGGGATGTTTTTCCCTGCGATTTTTTTGTCGAGGGGGGCTGGAAGCTGGGGAACGTGAATATGGACTCTTGGGGGGAGATCGCGCGGCGGAACCGGCGGTATCGCTTCGCGGAGAACAAGACGCTGGCGCACGCGGAGTGTCAGGTATGCGAATACCAGTCGATTTGCCATGGGGGATGTCCGAAGTTCCGGCACGGGCCGAAGGGGGATTTTTCGGATCTGGATTACTTCTGCCAGAGCTATAAGATGATTTTTGCCAAGGCGGTGGGGCCGCTGCAGGATGATTTATCGATGTTGATGGGGCGGCGGGTGGTGATGCCGGGCCGGCACGCGATCAGTCCTTACTGAGGCGGTCGATGCGGACTTTGCTGATGCGGTTGCGGTCCATTTCGATGACGGTGTAACGGCGGGAGGACTCCTCGACGAACTGGCCGGGCTTGGGGATGAAGCCGAGGCGGAAGAGGATGAATCCGGCGAGAGTTTCATAGCCGGCGTCGGTGGGGAGCTCGATGCCGAAGTGAGTTTCGAGGTCGCGGGTGGGGGTGGAGCCTTCAAGCTCGAGGGTGGTGGCGTTGCGGGCCTGTTCGGCGACGACGAGATCATGTTCGTCCTCGATTTCTCCGAAGACCTGTTCAAAGACGTCTTCGAGGGTGAGGACGCCGCTGACGGCGCCGAACTCGTTGACGACGAGGGCCATGTGGGCGCGGTTGGCGCGGAACTCATCGATGAGCTCGCCGAGGGACTTGGTTTCGGGGATGACGGGGAGTTTGCGGGCATGCTGCTCGAGGCGGAAGGGACGGACGGGGCGGCGTTTTTCGGTGGCGAGGCGGCGGTCGCGCCAAACGACGAGGAGGTCACGGAAGTGGACGATGCCGATGATGTTGTCGGGGGAGTTTTTGAAGACAGGGACGCGGGAGTAGTGATGATCGCTCATGATCTTGAGAACGTCGTCGAGGGTGGAGTCGACGCCGAGGGAGATCATGCTGGAGCGGGGGGTCATGACTTCGCGGGCGACGAGTTCGCGGAGTTCGAGGAGGCGGTCGATGGCGTGGGCCTCGAAGCGGGTGACGGTGGAGTGCTCGAGTGAGGATTCGATGATGTGGCGGATTTCCTCGAGCGAGTGCATGGCGAAGCCATCGGACTGGGGCAGGCCGAGGGTGCGGGAGAAGACATTGGACAGGCGTTCGACAAGGAAAACCAGGGGAGCGAAGATACGGCTGAGGATGAGCAGGGGCGGGGCCGAGATGATGCTGATGCGATCGCTGGCGACGATGCCGATGTTCTTGGGGACGACCTCGCCAATGACGACGAGGATGAGGGTGAGGAAAACGAAGCTGAGGACGAGGCAGAGGATTTCAACGAGGGTGGCATAGGTGGGCGGGGCGAGGGGGACGAGTTGGGATTGAAGCCAGTGATTGATGGCTTGCTCGCCGGCGACGCCCATGGCGAGGGAAGTGATGCTGATGCCGACGGTAATGACGCTGAGAAGGCGTTCGGTACTGGCCAGGAGCTTGAGGGCCGCCTGGGCGCCGAGGTTGCCCTCCTGGGCCAACTGGAGGATCTTCGAGCGGCGGACGCTGAGCAGGGCGATTTCCGAGGCGGCGAAGAAGGCGTTGATGCCGGTGAGACCAAGCAGGAGCAGGAGCTTGAGTCCGATATTGGAGTTCGCTTCCATTAGACTTTAGAGAAGGTGCGACGCGTACTCAAATATACCAATGCGATTGGGGCGGTTCTCTTGCTGGGGGCGCTGGGGGTGGGGGTGGGCTTTGTGTGGCGGACGATGCCGCAGACGGGGGGGGGGCTGGAATTAGCTCTGAGCGGGCCGGCGAAGGTGGTGCGGGACAAGCGGGGGATCCCGCATATTGAAGCGGCGACGGTGGAGGATGCGATCTATGCGCAGGGCTACGTGCATGCGCAGGACCGCTTCTGGCAGATGGAGGCAACGAGGCGGCTGGCGGCCGGGGAGATGGCGGAGATTGTGGGCCAGGCGGCAGTGGAGAGCGATGTACAGGCGCGGCAGATGCGCTTGCGGCGGGTGGCGCAGCAGATGGCAGACCGGGCGGTGGGGGAAGACCGGAAGTGGCTGGCGGCGTATGCGCGGGGGGTGAACGATTGGATGCGGGACAACCGGGAGCGGATGCCGCTTGAGATCCGGGCGCTGGGGTATACGCCGGCGCCGTGGCGGATGGCGGATTCGCTGCTGCTGGTGATGCATATGTTCCGGACCTTGAGCAACAGCTGGACGGTGGAGGCCGACCAGATGCTGATGTTGAGCCGCGGGGGCAATGCCGAGAAGGTGAAGATGCTGTTCCCGACGCGGTCGGGCACGGAGATCCAAATGGGATCGAACGGGTGGGCGGTGAGCGGGGCGCGAACGGTGACGGGCAAGCCGGTGCTGGCGGGAGATCCGCATCTGCAGATGAGTTGGCCGGCGACGTTTTATGTGAACCATCTGAAGGCGGGCGAGATGGATGTGATCGGGGGGTCGCTGCCGGGCGGGCCGGGTGTGATTATTGGACACAACCGGGAGATTGCCTGGACGATGACGACGCTGCACTTTGACGTGCAGGACCTTTACTATAACGACCCGGTGGTTTTAGGAGTCGAAAGAGAGACGATCCGGGTGAAAGGGGGGCGGACGGTCGAGCTGACGCAGCCCTGGACGCGGCATGGGCCTTTGGTGGAGCGAAACGGGATGCGGATGGCGTTGCGTTGGTCGGCGTGGGAAGGGAAGTTTCCGTTTGCCTTTCGGGGTTTGAACCTGGCGCGAACTTGGGAGGAATTCCGGCAGGCGCTCGCCCCTTTCCCGGGGCCCTGTCACAACTTCATTTACGCGGACCGGGCGGGCAACATCGGGTATCAGGCGGCGGGGCAGATGCCATTGCGGAAGACGGCGGAATCGGGTTTGCCACTCGACGGCTCGAAGCCGGAGAACGATTGGCAGGGCTTTATTCCGTTCGCGGAGTTGCCGACGGCGCTAAATCCGAAGAGCGGGGTGTTGATCAGCGCGAATCAGAATCCGTTTCCGGCCGGCTACAAGTACCCGGTGGCGGGAATCTTTACGCCGCCCTACCGGCAGAAGCAGATCGCGCGGATGCTGGCGGGCAAGGAGAAATGGGCCGCCGGTGAGATGAGCGTGATCCAGAAGGACGTGTATTCGGAGTTTCATCATGGCTTGGCCAGGCAATTGGCGGCGGCGGCGAAGACGCGGCTGAAGGCGCGGGAAGACATGGCGGTGGCCATTGAGCTCTTGGAGGGCTGGGACGGGCAGATGGAGGTGGGGCGGGCGGCGCCGGTGATTGTGGCGCTGGCCTATGAGGAGATCAAGCGGGCGGTGGTGCGGAGCGCGACGGCGGCGCCGGTGGGATTTGAGTCGCACTTCGCGCCGACGATCGTGGCGAAGCTGTTGCGGGAGCGGCCGAAGGCATGGTTCGCGGATTATGACCAGATGTTGGTGGAGGCGCTGCTGAAGGCGCTCGACCAGGGGGCGCGGCAGCAGGGGAAGAATCCCAAGTTTTGGGACTATGGGAGATTGAGCCGGACGGTGGTTACGAATCTGGTATTGAGCGAGGCGATCACGATCGGTAAACTCTTGACGCCTTCGTGGATGCCGTTCGCGGAACAATTGCGGACGCTGAGGGTGCCGTTAATCGATGGGTATGTACAGGTGGGGCCGGTGCCGATGAGTGGGACGGCATTGACGGTGAAGCAGGTGGGAGGGAGGGTATTACCAGCGTTCCGCTTTATCGCCGATACGGCGGATTGGGACAAGAGCTATTTCACATTGATGCTCGGGCAGAGCGGACACGCTTTTTCGCGGCATAGTCGGGATCAGTGGGAGGCGTACTACAGCGGACAGCCGCTGCCTTTGGCCTATGACCGGGTGGAGGCGGAGGACGTGTTAGTGCTCCGCCCCAGCCGGTAAGAGAGGCCGATTTACTTCAAAGCTTTTTCGATGGCGGCGGTGAGATCGGCCGACAGCGGATCGACGCCGGACTCGAAGCGTTGAATGGTTTTGCCATCCTTGCCGACCAGAAACTTGGTGAAGTTCCATTTGACGTCGCCACCGGTTTTGGTGAGGTAACCGTAAAGGGGCGTCATCGAAGCACCTTTGACATCGACCTTGGACATCATGGGGAATGTGACGTCGTAGTTGCGCTTGCAGAAGGTGGCGATTTCGTCGTTGGAGCCGGGCTCCTGGGCGCCGAAGTTATTGGCGGGGACGCCGACGATGACGAGGCCCTGATCCTTGTACTTGCGGTAGAGCGCTTCGAGGCCTTTGTATTGGGGGGTGTAGCCGCACTGGCTGGCGACGTTGACGAAGAGGACGGGCTTGCCCTTGAAGTCCTTGAGGGAAATGGGCTGGCCTTTGATGGAGGTCATGGTGAAGTCGTGGGCGGAATCAGCGGCGGACATGGATAGCAAAGCTCCGAGGAATAGAGATACTAGGATTTTCATCTCCTTACGGATGCTGGAGGGCGAAGAAAGTTGGGAAGAAAAATTTGAACCGGCAAGAGCGAAGAAGACAACAGTGGGCCTGGTACAGCTACGACTGGGGGAACTCAGCGTTTTCGACGACGGTGGTGACGTTGTTTCTGGGGCCGTACCTGACGAGCCTGGCAAAGGCGGCCGCGGGGGCCGACGGGCGGATCCATCCGCTGGGGCTGTCGATTGAGCCGCGGGCCTTGTGGAGTTATCTGATCGCGCTGTCGGTGATCCTGCAGGTGTTGTGCCTGCCGTTGGTGGGGGCGATCGCCGATTACGGCAAGAAGAAGCGGGAGATGCTGGGAGGGTTGGCGCTGGTGGGGGTGATGGCGACGGCCTGTATGTTCTTCATGCACGGGGAGCATTATCTGTGGGGGGCGGGCTTGTTTCTGGTGGCGAACCTGATGTTCGGAGCCTCGATCGTGATTTACAACGCGTTCTTGCCCGACATCTCGACGCCGGAGGAGCGCGATACGGTGAGCTCGACCGGATGGGGAATCGGATATCTGGGCGGGGGGGTGTTGCTGGCGCTGAATCTGTATCTGTACTCGAACGCAACGGAATTCGGGCTGAGCGAGGGGATGGCGGTGCGGATCAGCCTGTGTTCGGCGGGGCTGTGGTGGGGGTTGTTCACGATCCCGTGCTATGCGGGATTGCGGAATCACAACGGGGGGCGGGCGTTGCCGGAGGGGGAGAGTTACCTGACGGTGGGATGGAGGCAGGTGAAGGGACTGTTGCGGGAACTGGGGCATTACCCGCAGGCGCTGCTGTTTCTGATCGCCTTTCTGTTGTACAACGACGGGATCCAGACGGTGATCGCGCTGTCGAGCCAGTTCGGATCCGACCAACTGGGGATGTCGATGGCGTCGCTGACGAAGGCGATTCTGATGGTGCAGTTTGTGGCGTTTTTCGGGGCGATGGGGTTTAACCTGATTGCCAAGTGGATTGGGGCGAAGGCGAGCGTGGGCCTGGCGCTGGTGGTCTGGACGGGGACGCTGATCTATATGTGGCTGGCCGTGAAGACCGAGGGGGAGTTCTTTATTCTGGCGTTTGTGATTGCGCTGGTGATGGGGGGCAGCCAGGCGCTGAGCCGGTCGTTGTATTCGCAATTGATTCCGAAGGGGCGCGAGGCGGAGTATTTCTCCTTGTACGAGATTTCCGATAAGGGGACGAGCTGGATCTCGCCGCTGGTCTTCGGGCTGGCGCTCGAGATTACGGGGAACTACCGGCTGGCGATTTTGTCGCTGATATTTTTCTTCTTGGCGGGGATGCTGGTGCTGGCGCGGGTGGATTTACGGAAGGGGATCGCGGATGCGGGTGGGGCTTGACGGAACGCCGATGGCGGGTCCGTTGGGAGGGATCCGGCGGTTTACCGAAGAGCTTTTGGGGGCACTGCGGGAGGAGTTCCGCCAGGACGAGTATGTGCTGATGTCGGATCAATTTGAGCCGCGACCGCGGGGGTGGGCGCGAAAGTGGTGGTTGTACGGGCTGCGCCAGGCGATCCGGCGGGAGGGGATCGAGGTCTTTCATGGGACGGACTTCGCGGTGCCCTATCTGGGGGGAGGGCCGAGTGTGATGACGGTGCATGATTTGTCGCCGTGGTGGATGCCGGGGGAGGGATCGCGGCGGGTGAGGCAGCGGGCGGGGTGGTTGTTGCGCTGGCGGGTGCCGGCCTTTGTGCATACGCCAACGGAGGCGGTGCGGCGGGAGGTGATCGAGCGCTTTGGCTGGCCGGAGGAGCGGGTAGTGAGCATCGGCCTGGGGGCAGGGCCGCGCTTCGAGCCGGTAAAGCGGGAGGGCGAGCCGTACCTGCTGCATGTCGGCACGATCGAGGGGCGCAAGAATGTGGAGGTGCTGGTGGAGATGCAGCGGCTGCTGCGGGCAGAGGGGGTGGTGATGCCGCTGTACCTGATTGGAGCGGTCAGGGAGGGCTACCGGGCGCCGGCGGGAGAGGGAGTGAAGGAGCTGGGGGTCGTGGCGGAAGCAGAGCTGGCGGGATGGATGGGGGGAGCAGCGGCGGTATTGTGTCCGTCGCGGTATGAGGGTTTTGGCTTGCCGGTGCTCGAGGCGATGCGGTGCGGGGCGCCGGTGATCGCTTCGCCGATCGCGGCGCACCGGGAGGTGGGGGCCGATGCGGTGCTGTATGCCGGGGAGGCGGCGGAGTGGGCGGCGCGGGTGAAGCAGGTGAGGCAGGAGGGGGGCTGGGGGGAAAAGGGGCGGGCGCGGGCCGCTGAGTTTGATTGGCGAAAGACGGCACGCGCGATGCGTGAGTTGTATGAGAGGTGCCGTGATGCGGCCTAGGGCGCTGGTGGTGCTGCCGGAGGCGGCCTACCCGGTGATGGGGGGTGGGCCGCTACGCACGGCATCGATTCTCGAATGGCTGCGGGAACGCTATAAGTTGAGCGCGATTCACTTCTCGCTCGCAGGCGAGACAGACCCGGTGGGCGCTTATCCGGAGGGGATGTTCGGGGAAGTGTTGCGGCTTGAGTTGCCGCGGCATGACAAGGGGATGAGGGCGAAGGTGTGGCGGAATGCGAAGCGGGCGATGCGGGGGGTGACGCCTCTGGTGGACCGATTTGGGGGGCGGGACAGGGAGATCGGGGAGTGGGTGCGGGGCCGGCGCTGGGACTTGGTGTGGGTGGAGCATTTTTGGGGGGCGCAATACGGGGAACTGCTGCGGGGAGCAGGCGAGCGGCTGGTGCTGGATCTGCACAACGTCGAGTCGGCTTATTATGAGTCGCTCGAGCGGACTGCGCCGGCATCGTTGTTGTGGCGGCGCTTTGCCGGATGTTCGCGGCGCGAGGAGCGGCGCTGGCTCGCGGGCTTTGACCGGCTGGTCGTGACCTCGGAGGCGGATGCGGCGAAGGTGAAGGGGCGGCGGGTGAGCGTGGTGCCGAACACGGCGCCGTGGCGGGAGCGCATCGAGGTGGCACCCCGGGAGTGGGCCGTGGTGTTTAGCGGCAACTTCGCCTATGCTCCGAATCAGTTGGGGTTGAAGTGGTTTCTTGCCGAGGTTTGGCCGAAGGTGATTGAGGAGGAGCCGGAGTTAAGGCTGCGGCTGGTGGGCAAGGAGGTGGAGTGTGCGCCGGCGGGAGGGCGGAATGTGGACCGGGTGGGGCCGGTGGAGGATGCGGTAGCGGAGATTGCGCGGGCGCGCGTGGCCGTGGCGCCGATTCGGTCGGGGTCGGGGACGCGATTGAAGATTCTGGAGGCATTTGCCGCGGGGGTGCCGGTGGTTTCGACCGGGCTGGGCGCCGAGGGCTTGCGGCTGCGCGGGGAGGTGGTGGTGGCCGATGAGGGGCGGGCTTTTGCCGAGGCGATTGTGGGGCTGGTGCGGGATGAGGACCGGCAGCGGGCGCTGGGGGAGGCGGGGCGGCGGCTGTATGAGCAGGAATACAACTGGCGCAGTGCCTGGAAAGCACTCGATTTGCTGGAGTTGTAACAAATCGGGGGAGAAGAGTTTCCCGGGGATTGGACTATACTGAAGGAACTCTCATGCGCTTTGCCATTGACGCGCATACTATCGGCCGTCATCTTACGGGGAATGAAGTTTACGTCCGCAATCTGCTGCAGAATTACGCCCGGCTGGATCGTGACTCTCAGTTCTACGCCTACGTGTGCACGGAGTATGCGGCGAGTGAGGTGCCGAACCGGTTTGAGAAACGGCAAGTGTCGGCGAATCCCTTTGTGCGCCTGGGGCTGGATCTAACGAAGCGGGTGTTGCTGGACCGGCCGGACTTGTTGCATGTGCAATACACGGCGCCCTTGGTTTGCCCATCGCCGTTTGTGGTGAGTGTGCACGATGTGAGCTACATCGAGCGGCCGGAGTACTTTACGCGAGCGCGGCGGGTGCAATTGCGGATGACGGTCACGCACACGATCCGGCGGGCAGCGAAAGTATTGACGGTAAGTGAGTTTTCGCGGCAGCGAATTCTGGCGGCCTATGACGTGGCGCCGGAGCGGATTGAGGTGATCCACAACGCGGTGTCGCCGCATTTTCATCCGGTACCGGCGAAGACGGCCTTTACGACGGTGTCGGAGAAGTTTGGCGTGCAGTGGCCGTATGTGCTGAGCGTGGGGGACTTGCAGCCGCGCAAGAATCAGATCGGGCTGATCGCGGCGTTTGAAGAACTGGTGCGGAACCATCCGCAACTGCCGCACCATCTGGTGCTGGTGGGCAAGCCGACGTGGTTTGCGCCCCGGGTGTACGAGGCGGCGCGGGCCAGCGGGCTGGGGGAACGGATCCACTTCACGGATTTTGTGAACGATGAGGATCTGCTGCACTTGTACAATGCGGCGGAGCTGTTTGTGTTCCCGAGTTTCTACGAGGGGTTTGGGCTGCCGATTCTCGAGGCTCAGGCGTGTGGCCGGGCCGTGGCGTGTTCGAACACGTCGGCGATGCCGGAGGTGGCGAATTCGGCGGCGGTGCTGTTTGATCCCGGCAAGAAGAGCGAGCTGGTGGTGGCGATGCGGGATCTGCTGCTCGACACGGGGTTGCGGCAGAGGATGGAGAAGCTGGGGCTGAAGAATGCGGGGCGATTCAGTTGGGAGAAGGCGGCGCGGCAGACGTTGGAGGTTTACTACGAGGTGTCGGGCAAGCCGAGGAGGCGGTCGCGGGTAAACGCAAAGGCCGCGCAGACCGTCCCAAGTACATGAGACCAATTTGGCTGATGATGCTGGCGGCGGGAAGTCTGGCGGCGGCGACGGAAACACTGCGTTACACGGTGAACTGGCCGAGTGGCTTGAGCCTAGGCGAGGCGGTGCTGACGGCGGAAGGGAATACGAAGTTTGAGCTGGTGCTCGAGGCGTCGATCCCGGGCTTCGCGGTAAAAGACGAGGTGAGGGCGTGGGCCAAGGGGGACTTCTGCTCGGTAAAGCTTGAGAAGAAGCTAAGCCATGGGGGGAAAAAGCGCGAAGAGCTCATGGAGTTTCAGCCCGAGGCGGGGGTGGTGACGCGGAAGACCTTGCGCGGCGGGGAATCGAAGCTGCCGCTGAACGGCTGCGGGCGGGATGCGCTGACGATGATCCACTATCTGCGGTCGGAGTTAAAGCAGGGGCGGATCCCGGGGGCGCAGCAGACGTTTTTCGGCGCGGCGTATCAGTTGAGTTTTCTCTATGGGGGCGCGCAGAATGTGCAGATCGGAGGGGCCTATGAGGCGGCGGACCGGATTGAAGTGAAGATCGAGGGGCCGGCCTCGCGGCACACGATCGAGTTATTTTTCGGGCGGGATGCGGCGCGGACGCCGCTGTTGATGCGGGCGCCGCTGCCCTTGGGGGCGTTTACGATGGAGTTGCAGAGATAGAAATGAAGGTGGGATTTTTCAGCCCGCTGCCGCCGGCGCGGAGCGGGATCGCGGATTACGCGGCAGCGCTATTGGGGCCGCTGCGGGGGCTTGCGGATGTCGAAGTGTACGCCGACCCGCGCGAGGCGGGAGATCTGAGCCGATTTGATGTGCTGCTCTATCAGATGGGGAACAACGGGTATCACGCCTCGATCTATGAGTGCGCGCTCGAGCATCCGGGCGTGCTGGTGATGCATGAGGCGAATCTGCATCATCTGCATGCGGAGCGCACGATCAAGCGGGGGAACTGGGACGAGTATGTGGAGGAAGTGGCTTGGGAAGGGGGGCCGGCGGCGCGGGACTTCGCTGAGCGGGTCAGGCGGCTCGAAGTGGGGCCGGACTACGAGGGCGTGCCGATGCTGAAGCGCTTGCTGGCGGGGGCGCGCGGGGTGATCGTGCATTCCGATTGCGTGGGGCGGGCGATACGGGAGGCGGGTTTTGCGGGGCCGATCGAGCGGATCTGGCATGGGGCGTGGGTAGACCGGGATGCGGCGCGGCAGCCGATGCGGGACGTGTACCGCTCGAAGCTGGGGCTGGCGCCAAGCACGCCGCTCGTGGGGATTTTTGGTTTTCTGAAGCCGTATAAGCGGATCGCCGAGGCGTTGCGGGCCTTCCGGCGGCTGGTGCGGTTGCGGCCCGAGGCGCGGATGATCCTGTGTGGGGAAGCGCATCCGGAACTGGATGTGGAGGGCTTGTTGCGGGGTTTGGGCATCGAGGAGCAGGTGCGGGTGCTCGGTTATCTCGACGAAGAGGATTTCCACCGCTATCTCGAGGCTTGCGACGTGGTGTTGAACCTGCGCTATCCGACCGTGGGGGAAAGCTCGGGGACGCTGCTGCGGGCGTTTTCGCTCGGCAAGGCCGTGGTGGTGACCGAGATCGGCAGCTTTGCCGAGTATCCGGATGAGATCTGCCTGAAGGCGCCGGCGCCGCCGCACACGGGGGAGGAGGATGCGATCTTCGAGTATCTGAACCTGTTTGTGGAACGGCCGGAGTTGGCGCGGGCGCTCGGGGAGCGGGCGCGGGCCTGGGTGGAGCGGGAGTGCCCCTGGGAGCTGGCCGCGGAACGGTATGTGAGGTTTCTTGAAAGTGTGGTGAGGGGCGTGGATGTAGCGGCGGCGCCGCGGCTCGTCCCGGCCGAGCCGGGGCCGGAGATCGAAGCCGAACAGATCCTCAAGTGGGCGCAGGGCGAGGGTGGGCGCGAGTATACGAACACGCACATCACGCGGATCGCCAAGACGCTGGGG
Organism: Bryobacter sp. CoA8 C33; assembly: GCA_019931185.1. Taxonomy (GTDB): domain Bacteria; phylum Acidobacteriota; class Terriglobia; order Bryobacterales; family Bryobacteraceae; genus Bryobacter. The sequence continues at coordinate 41,255 of JAINDK010000049.1, read as the reverse complement.
CTGGTGCCGCCGGGCAGCGCGGAGCAAAGCGTGCTCGAGATGGGGGCCTACATGCAGATGACCCCGGCGCTGCGCTATGAGCTGGGCTATGGGCATGTAAGGGGTTGTTATTACGGGGTGGCGGGGCAAGTGGACCGGCACGAGATCGAGAGCGGGCAGGGGGAGCGTTTTGTCTGCGAGGTGGATCTCTTTGACGCGGAAAAGGATCATTTTCCGTACGGGGACGAGAGCTTTGACACGGTGTTGTGCTGCGAGTTGCTCGAGCATTTGACGGCCGATCCAATGCACATGATGGGGGAGATCAACCGGATCTTGAAGCCGGGTGGGACGCTGGTGCTGACGACGCCGAACGCGGCGAGCCTGCGGGCGCTGTACGCGATTGTGAACGGGTATCATCCGGGATTTTTCCCGGCCTACATACTGCCGCGGCAGCACGGCGAGGAGGCCGAGGCCAGGCACAACCGGGAGTACACACCGAGAGAGGTGCATCTGCTGTTCTGGGAGGCCGGCCTCGAGGTGACGCGGCTCGAGACGGGAGAGTTTCTCGAATTGCCCCATCCGGAGCATCATGTGATCGCGCACATGCTCTCGCAGTATCACTGGAGCGGAGAGTTGCGGGGAGATGGTATCTACTGCGTGGGGCGGAAGGCAGGAGCGGTGCGGCACCGGTATCCGGGTTGGCTGTATGCCTGAATTGGTGCGGCACGAGGTTGCGGCGGAGGGCTACCGGCTGCGGGTGGCGAGTGAGTGGAGCGGTGGGGCGGTGGTGGCCTGCCAGTGGGTAGACCCGGAGTCGGGGCGGTTCTTGCGTGAGTCGGAATGGCGGGAGGCGAGCCCGCGCGCCGAGCATGAAGTGGAATTGCCGGCGGCGCCGGGGCACTACCGCTTCTACATCACGGCGCGCGAGGGCGAGCGCTGGGGCTATGAGAAGGGTGGGGCAATGCTGGTGGTGGACGCCGAGGTGGGCGAGCAGGGCGTCGCGGTGGAGCGCAGCGTGGTGCGGACGCTGGGGGCATTGCGCCGGGAGCGCTGGCCGGGGCTGGCGCGGGACATTCTGGTGGGGCCTTGGGAGATGTGCTGGCGCAACCGGCATCTGATGGCTTCGATGGTGCGGCGCGATATTGTTTCGCGCTACCGGGGCAGTTTCGCCGATGCGTTTTGGGCGTTGCTCAATCCGCTGCTGCTGATGCTGACTTATTACTTTGTGTTTGGCGTATTTCTGCGGACGCGTTTTCCCGGAGATCCGACAGCGGGCGGGTATGTGCTGTTTTTTCTCGCCGGGATGTTGCCCTGGCTGGCGATGAACGAATCGCTGGCGCGGGGGCCGAATACGGCGCTCGAGCACCGGAACCTGATCAAGAAAATGATCTTCCCGGTGGAGGTATTGCCGTTGAATCTAACCTTGGCCGGGTGGGTGACGGGGTTGACGGCGAGCGCGATTTTCTTCGGATTTCTGCTGTGGCTGAGGGGTGGGATTCCCGTGACGGCGCTGTGGCTGCCGGTGTTGTGGGTCCCGCAACTGCTGCTGACGGCGGGGCTTTGTTATGTGCTGGCAGCGGGGGGGGTATATGTGCGGGACCTCGTGTATGTGATGGGATTGTTGTTGACGATGTGGTTTTTCCTGACGCCGATCTGCTATCCGGACCAGAACCTGCCGGCGGGCTTGTTGCCGGTGCTGGGCAAGAATCCTTTGTACGTGCTGGTGCGGGCCTACCGGGCGATTTTGCTCGAGAACCGGCAACCGGACTGGGGGGCGGTGGGTAAGTTGTGGGTCTTGTCGCTGGGCATTTTCTATACGGGATTCGCGATCTTCCGGCGGGCCCGCCGGGGCTTTGCCGATGTCCTCTAGAAAGCCAAAGCACGGAGTGCTGGATTATTTCCTGGGGCCCGGGGCGGCGGGGACGATTGCGTTTTCGGTGGCCGAGGCGGTGGAAAAGGGCAAGCCGGCGGTGCTGCTGACGGAGGCGCGGGATTTGAGCGCGGAGGAGTTGGCGTTGATCGCCGAGAAGGAGCTGGCGGTGTTAGGGCCGGAGTCCTTCGGGGTGGCGGCGCCGCGGGAGGGCATCCATCATTGTTTGAGCCTGTCGCCGATTCTGCCGGGGCGGATCGCGTTTGTGACGCAATCGGGGGCGCTGGGGGCGGCGATTCTCGATTGGGCGCATGAGCACGAGGTGGGCTTCAGCAAGTTCATTGCGCTGGGGCGCTCGCCGAATATCGGGTTGGGGGAGTGCCTGGACTATCTGGCCGAGGACCCCTATACGCAATCGGTGTTGTTGTACCTCGAGAAGGTCGAGGACGTGTCGCGGTTTCTCTCGGCGGCGCGCGAGTGCGCACTGGCCAAGCCCGTAATCGTGTTGAAGCCGGGACGCGGGGATGGGCGCAAGGACGGGTTGTATGACGCAATCTTCCGGCGGGCGGGTTTGTTGCGGGTGAGCCGGATGGCGGACCTGTTCTACATGGCGGAAGTGCTTGAGCGGCAGCCGCGGCCCAAGGGGCCGAGGCTGGGCATTGTAACGAACGCGAACGGGCCGGGGCTGCTGGCGGCGGATGCGCTGCGGCTGGCCGGGGGGGAGTTGCATGGCCTGCGGGACGTGGGGGGGGAGGCCGGGCCGGAGGCTTACCGGCGCGCGATCGCGGATCTGGCCGGGGAGGAGGATTGTCACGGGATCCTGGTGATCGTGACGCCGCAGCCGGCGACGCGGATGGCCGATACGGCGCGGGCGATTGTTGAGGCGAGCCGCGGCTATGCGAAGCCGCTGCTGGGATCGTTGATGGGGGGCAAGCTGATTCGCGGAGCGGAGGCGATTCTTGCGGAGGCGCGGATTCCGACCTTCCCGTACCCCGATACGGCAGCGAAGGTGTTTGAGAGGCTCTGGCAGTATTCGCGCAGCCTCAGCGGGCTTTATGAGACGCCGGTGTTTGGCCGCGAGGGGGAAGATGGCACGGCGGTGATCGCCCAACTCGACGGGCAGCGGGGGAAGATGAGCGCCGCGCCACTGCGGCGATTGTTGAGTGCCTATGGCCTGCATTGGGATGCGGCGCGGTCCGGGACGGGCCTGAAATTTTTGGTGACGAGCCGGCCGGAAGGGAATTTTGGATTGGTGATGGAGGTGGCGGCGGCGGGCGTGGTGGGCGAGGTTTATGAAGACCGTGTCTCGGTCTTGCCCCCCTTGACCTCAACGCTGGCGCGGCGGGGTTTGGAGTGGGTACGGCTGGCGCGGGTAGTGAGCGCGGCGGGCCAGGCGGCGCTCGAGGAGATGCTGGTGCGGGTCTCGCGTCTGGTGAGCGAGGCGGCGGTGTTGCGCGAGTTGCGGTTGGTGGTGGATGTGGAGCAGGACGGGAGCTTGTGGGTGAGTGAGGCGGAGGGGGCGCTGCAGCCGCAGGGTCTGGCGCGGGAGCTTTGGCCGAAGTGCCTGATCCGGCCTTATCCGCGGCAGTATGAACAGCGGCTGCGCTTGCGCGATGGCGGGGAGGCGCTGATCCGGCCGATCCGGCCCGAGGACGAGCGGCGGATCGTGGATTTTCACAATGACCTGAGCGAACGCAGCGTCTATCTGCGCTACCTGCAGTTTTTGAAGCTGGAAGAGCGGATCGGCCACGACCGGCTGGCGCGGGTGTGCTTCAACGACTATGCGCGGGAGCTGGCGCTGGTGGTGGAGCGCGAGGACCGGATCCTGGGCGTGGGGCGGCTGCAGCGGAATCCGCTGCGGATGGAGGAGGCCGAGGTGGCGTTCCTGGTGCGTGATTCGGCCCAGGGTCAGGGGATCGGCAAAGCGCTGGTGGCCGCCGTCGTCGCGGCGGGGCGGGCCGAGGGGTTGAAACGGCTGACGGCGGAGTTACTGGCCGATAACCGGGCCATGCGCGGGTTGCTCGAGAAGCAGGGCTTTCGAATGCGGATGGCTACGGATGGAGCGACGCTGCTGGCTGGGTTAGTTCTCTAAGAGCCTGTTCAAAAAATCCCCTCTTGCCGATTTCAACCCTTTCACGGGGGTCAGCAAACCATTGCCAGCCCGCTGCCGATCGATTCTGGGCCGTTTGTGGGCCAAGAATTTTCAACTCGTGAGGCCGCTTTTCGAAATAGCCAGTTTTTCAACAAGTTCCTAAGTAGCTGGTTGAAGTTGCCATTTTTCGGTGGGCGGACGGAGAATCGGGATGGACGGGGATTGCCGCAAGGGCTGGTTGCCGGTTCCCGGGAGAGCCCGCGCGAAGCTGTGCACCTCCAGCGGTGCAATTACCTGACTTGAAACAGCCGTGATAGCATCTCCTAAGTATGTTAACTCGAAGGTTACTAAGTGCCATGGCGCTGGCAACCAGTGTTGTGGGCGCAGGCCTGTATGAAGCAGTCCCGCTTTCCTCTTCTCCTGTTGGCATCGACTACCGTGCGTATCACACAGAGGATCGTTTCGGCCGCCGAATTCTGTTCTTCGTTGATACCGTAGCGGATTCGCGGGTGAAGCTGCCGATTGCCGCGTTCATACTCGGTTCGGGTTCCTACTCGAGGTTCCAACTGCGGGATGGCAAGCTCTTGTCCGCCGATGCCGCCTTCCTGCGCAACCTTGCCGGCCGGGCACGTCTCGTTTTGGTGGAGAAACCGGGTGTGCGGTTCGGCGAGCACCTGCCGGTCCGGGATCTGGCGGAGTTCCGCCGCGAACACACGTTACCTCGATGGGTAGAGGCGATTTCGGCCGCGCTGAAAGCGGCGCGTGCTTTGCCGGGAGTGGATGGCGAACGGCTTCTGGTTGTGGGTCATTCCGAAGGGGCGCAAGTGGCCGCCAGCGTGGCGGCTGCCAACGATTTCGTCACTCACGTAGCCTGCCTGGGGGGTGCGAGCGCTTCAACCTTATTTCTTGAGTTGCGGGAGCGCCGGAAACAAGAGCATCGCTTGCGCGAGTATTGGCGCCAGTGGAAGGAAATCATGAAGTACCCGGACGATGCGGAGCGGTTGCATCACGGCCACTCCTACCGCTATTGGACGAGTTTTTCCGCGTCTTCGGCCTTGGAAGAGTTGCCCAAAGCCAACGCGCGCGCATTCCTCGCCCAAGGGAGTGCCGATGGCTTTGACCCCGCCGGTGATCTTGATGTGGTGCTGGCGACACTGGCGTCGAAGGGCAAGGATGTCACCAGCGCGCTGGCAATGGGCGCCGATCACGCCTTCGCTTACGCGCGCGAGCCGCGGCGTGACGGTTGGAGCCAAATTCAGAGGCGCGTGCTGGCTTGGTTCTTCGGCGGTAGCGGATGTGAGGGTGCGGAGGGGCAGCGGCCGGAGTATTGCCAATCGCTGATGGAAATATCGACAAAGTAATGGGCGCTGCGGAACTGGCTTGGTCTTTGCGGGTCAGCAGCGGAAGCATGGGATTAGCGGCTGCGTGAATCCGTAGGCAACCCGAAATCGCCATCCTTGACCCTCTAACCTGTTGCGGCGGATCATGGCGTTGTCAGTCTGAGTGCCACGTCCTGCCCAAGCCGTTCAAAGTGTCGCGTGTTCCAACTGTAGATGCGATCCGGCTTTGACTGAAGAGCGCATGTGGCGATGAGCGAGTCATGGATTGCGCCGCCCGCAATGTCTCGCGACGCGGCATTTTGGATGGCGGCGAGCGTGGCGGCGCCGTCAAGGCTGATAAGCCGGAGACGTGCAGCAATCTCTTCGACGCACTGGATCGCTTGTTCTGGCGAGGCCCGATGGGGGGCGGGAATCCGAGTCAGCGTAGAGAAGACTTCGGCCAGACTGTGGCCGGCGCAACTGGCGGTCTCCGGTTCGCAAGTGGAGAGTAAAGCGATGATGGCGGCGTGGTGGGGATGGTCGGCTAGAAACACCGGAACCAGAACAGACATATCCAGGAAACTGGTCACTTTTAGCGCGGCTCAATCATCGAGAGGTCCCGCTCGCGCCGGATCATAGCCATCGTGTCAGCAACAACCGAAGGGTCAAGCGGTTGACCGCTGCGAAGCACGGGGATGCCAAGTTCCTCAACCAGTTCGGGGCGTTGTGCGGACTCAGCTACCGGAGCGTTCAAAACGAGGACATCCTCGACCAGTGCATCAACCGACACACCCTTGGTTCGGGCAGCGGATACGTACGCCTGCTCGACACTCTGGGGAATCTTGACGGTGATGGTCATGGGATAGTTCCTGACGCAAGGCTAACACCGTCGCCAAAGGGTGTGTTTGTCAGGTGGGAAAAGCGGTCTTGGGGCGCCTGCTGAGTCCACGGACTGTGCGGATGTACCCGCTGATCGTTACAAGAACCGTTACAATGGCCGCCAATAGGTGAGGCCGACCGTCGGTGACCGACTTCTTTAACTGCTGTCGAATTTTTTGGTGCGGATAAGAGGACTTGGACCTCCGCTCCCTTGCGAGAGCCTGAAACCAATACCGGCTTGAGAGAATCAGCGCAGCCAGAGGGCCCGGCCGATACCGATCCGGCGTTTCGTGTGAATCCGGGGCCGGTAAGTCGACGCTGCCGCATGGGCTGGGCGGCCCGGACCGTCCGCCACTCGACGCGAATTTCGGAACCGATCACTGGGCTTGGTGTGGCAGGCGCCATCGTTGCTGCCGGAATTTAAGGCTATTCAGAAGGTGCTTCGGATGGAGCGGCCCTGCCGTCTAGTTCAGTTCTCTAGCGACGCAGGCGACGCAATCGCCCTGGGCGAGGCGTGAGGGGGCGCGGCAGCCGATGAGGACGCCGGGGGTCAGCGCCCGGACAGGCGCGGGAGCGCGATCGGGAACCTCGGGGCAGTGGACCCAGCCGAGCGTCTGGCCCGGGATCACGGCTTCCCCGAGCGAGACAGCGTTTTCGTAAATGCCGGATTCCGGGGCGAAGAGGTAGTCCCGTTCGTCGAGGGCGGCGAGCCAACGGGCGGGGGCCGTGCGCGGCAGCGGGTCACCGGACAGGACGCCGATATGGCGCAGGACATTCGAGAGGCCGCGCTGGCAGAGGCGGTGGATGTGGGCGGGCACCGATTCGCTGCCGCCTAGCTCGGTGGTGATGACGATCTTGCCCTGGCGCTCGGCCTCCGACGGCAGCAGACCGGCACCGGCGACATCGGCATAAAGAAAAGTATCGGGAGTAAGAAAAGCTTCGGCGGCGAGGCGCATTTCGCGGTTCTGGCGGGGGTCGGGGACATCGTGCATGTGGGCGCAGGGAAGGAAGTCGAGGCTGCGGCCGCCGGTGTGAAGGTCGATGACATGGCTGGCGCGAGGGAAGAGTTCGGTCGAGAGAAAATGCGCCAGCATCTCACTCGGCGAGCCGTGGGGATTGCCGGGGAAGCAACGGTTGAAGTTTTTGCCATCGAGTGGGGAAAGGCGCGTGGCGGCATGGGCCGCGGGGGGATTGAGCCAAGGCAAAAGGATCAGCGTGCCGGAGATTTGCTCTGGGCTTAACTCACGCCAGAGGCGGGACAGGGCAATGGGGCCGGGGTATTCGTCGCCATGGTTGGCGCCCATGGCGAGGACCACGGGGCCGGGGCCATTGCGGAAGATCGCGATCGGGACCATGAGCTTGGCCCAGCCGCCAAGATTGTAGGAGTAGGGAATCTCCAGATAGCCGGACTGGCGGCCGAAGGCGAGGTCGAGGTCAATGGGGCAGCGGATCATCTGGGATCATCAAAACACAAAAAAGCGTGAAAGAATAACGGACCAGAATGGCGCGGATACTGATCAACGAGTGCAAGCAGGAGATCTCGAGCTTTAACCCGGTAATGGCCGGTTATGAAGACTTCGCCATAGACCGGGGCGAGGCCGTGCTCGGCTATCACCGGCGTGTGCATGCCGAGGTGGGCGGCGCGCTGCGCGTGCTCGAGGGGGCCGGCCACGAGGTCGAGGGCGGCTATGCGGCGCGGGGCATCACTTCGTCGGGGCTCGTGCGGCGGGATGCCTTTGAGCGGATCGCGGCGGAGTTTCTCGAACCGTTGCGGTGGCAACGAAATTGGGATGGGATCTACTTCGCACTGCACGGGGCGCTGGCGGCCGAGGGGGTTGAGGACTGCGAGGGAGAACTCCTCGCGCGGGCCCGGGCGATCGTGGGCGAGGCGATGCCGATCGTCGTCTCACTCGACCTGCACGGCATCCTGACAGACCGCATTGTCGAACTCGCCGATGGTGTCGTCGTGTTTCACACCAACCCGCACACGGATTTTTTCGAGACCGGAGAAAGGGCGGCGCGGCTGCTTCTGCGGATTCTCAAGCGCGAAGTCAAGCCGGTGAGTGTGCGCGTGCCGATCCCGGCGCTGGTACGCGGGCCGGAACTGATGACGGAAAGCGGGATCTGGAAGCGCTGGGTGGACGAGACGATTGCCTTTGAGCGGGAGCCCGGGGGGCTGGCGGGCGGGTTCTTCATCGGCAATCCCTTCACCGATGTTGCGGATCTGGCATCGAATGTCTTTCTGGTGGCCGATGGCGACGAGCGGCGGGCCTGTGAGCTGGGGGTGAGGATTGCCGGAGAATTCTGGCGGGAGCGGGCGACGATGCAGCAGCCGCTGCTGACGCTCGAGCAAAGCGCGGAGCTGGCGCGGCGGGCAACGGGGCGGGTGGTGTTAGTGGATGCGGCCGATGCGACGAGTTCGGGGGCGAGCGGGGATTCGAATGCGATCGTGGCTGAGCTGGTGCGCCAGGGCAATACGCGGACCGTGCTGGCCCCGCTGGTGGATGCACCAGCCGTCGAGCACTGTTATCGCGCCGGCGCGGGCGCCGAGGTGGAACTGACCCTCGGCGGGAGCCTCGACCCGAGATTCGTGCCGCTAACCATGCGGGGCCGCGTGGCCCTGTTGTTTGACGGCAAGCTGTGCAGCGAAAGCTACGGAGAGGGCTGGTACGCCGGGCCGAGCGCGGTGTTCGAGAGCGAGCCCTACACGATCGTGCTGACCGCGCGGCCGGTGCACCTCTATGACCGGACGCTCTTCCTCGCCGCGGGGCGGCATCCCTTTGATTTCGACATGACCGTGGTGAAGAGCCCGCTGTGCCAGCCGCGGTTCTTCAACGACGGAGCGCAGCATGTGCTGAATATCGACGCACCGGGGGCGACAAGCGCGAATGTACGCTCCCTGGGGCATCGGGCGGCGCGGCGGCCCCTGTTTCCGCTCGACGATGGATTTGAATACACGCCGGCGCCACGCGTGTACCGGCGGACCTGATGCCGCTGGTCGTGTATCTGTGGATCGCCTTCACGCTTAATTACGTGGACCGCCAGATGGTGTACAGCATCTTTCCGGCGCTGCGGGCCGATCTCGGATTTGACAGCGCGCGGCTGGGCTTGCTGGCGAGCGTGTTCATGTGGGTGTACACGCTGGGCATGCCGGTGGCGGGTTGGATGGCGGACCGGTGGCGGGCCGGGAGGCTGGTCTGGCTGAGCTTGGTTCTTTGGTCAGCGGCGACGATCGGCTGCGCGCTGGCCGGCAGCGCCTGGGTCTTCCTCGGTTGGCGCGGGATGATCGGCCTGACCGAGGCCCTGTATTTTCCGGCGGCGCTGCAGTTGCTGGCGGCCCGCTATCCGGTCGAGACACGATCGCGGGCGCTCGGCTTTCATCAATCAGCGATGTACGTCGGGGTGATGGCGGGCGGATGGTTTGGCGGTTGGGCCGCCGATGGAATCGGCTGGCGGAGCGGATTTGCCCTGGCGGGCCTGTTGGGGCTGGCCTATAGCGCGGTATTGTGGCGGCCCGTTTACCGGGCCGAGGTGGTGGGCCAGCACAAGGCAGCAGGAGATTGGCGTGCGCTCGCCCGGAGCGGCAAGTACCTGGCCCTGGCCGGGGCCTTTTGCGCGTTCAATGCCGTGCAGTGGGTCGTGCTCGCTTGGTATCCCACCTTCCTGCAGGACCGCTTCCATCTCTCGATGACAGACAGCGGCTGGAACGCGACTGTCTTCGTGCAGGTAAGCCTGGTCGTGGGAATTTTCGCGGGCGGGGCGCTGGCGGACTTCTGGCGCCGCCGCCGGCCGATGGCCCGTCTCTATGTGGCCGCGCTGGGGGTGATGGGGAGCGGGCCTCTCGGCTGGATGGTGTTTCAGGCAGCCAGCCTCGAGGAGGCGCGCTGGGCCTCGGCGGGCTTCGGGTTTTTCGCGGGGCTGCTGGCAGCGAATGCGTTTTCCGGCGCCTATGACGTGACGCCAGAGGACACCCGTGGCCTCGCCGGCGCCCTGTTGAACATGAGCGGCGGCCTGTCAGCATCGGTGATGATCTATCTGGCGGGGCTGTGGCGGGAGACCGTAGGATTCGCGCCGCTGGTGGGCATAACGGGAACGGCCGCCGTGGCGGCGGCCGTTCTATTGTGGATCGTCGCTTCGCGCCGGCCGCTTAGTACTTGAGGTAGACGGTCTTGTAGTCGCTGTAGAAGTCGAAGGCCGCCGGGCCCTGTTCCTTGGGGCCGAAGGAAGAATCCTTGGTGCCGCCAAAGGGGAGCTGGTATTCGACCCCGGCCGAGGGCAGGTTAACGGTAAGCAGGCCCGCCTCCATGCCGTAGACGAAATCGAAAACGCGGGATACGTTCGTGGTCTGTACGCTGGCCGAGAGGCCAAACTGGCTCGCGTTGGCCAGCCGCATGGCGTCCTCGAAGCTGGAGGCGCGCTGGACGGCGAGGACGGGGCCGAAGATTTCTTCCTTGGCGATGCGCATGTCCTCGGTGACGCCGGCGAAGATCGTGGGTTCAACGAAGAAGCCCTGGTCGTAGCCGGGGCCCGTGAGACGGTTGCCGCCGGCGACGGGGGCGCCGGCTTCCTGCCGCCCGATTTCGATGTAGTCGAGGATGGTTTGCAGTGCGCCCTGGTCGACGGCAGGGCCGATGTCGATGCCGGCTTCCATGCCGTTGCCGACCTTGAGCTTCTTGGTGCGCTCAACCAGGGCGGCGAGGAAGCGGTCGTAGATCTCGTCCTCAACGATGGCGCGCGAGGTGGCCGTGCACTTCTGGCCGGTCGAGAAGAAGGCCGCGTTCGCGACGTTTTCGACCGCGGCGTTGAAGTCGCAATCCTTCAGCACGATGGTCGGGTTCTTGCCGCCCATCTCGAGCTGGATGCGGAGCATGCGGCGCGAGGCCTCGGCGTGGATCCATTTGCCCGTGGGCTCCGAGCCGGTGAAGGAGATGGCCTTGAGGGGGGCGGCGTCGATCAGCGCCTTACCGAGCGTGCCGCCGGAACCCATGACGAAGTTGACGACTCCCTTGGGGATCCCGGCCTCGTGCAGCGCTTCGATGATGCGCCAGGCGGACAGGGGAGCGGCGCTGGCGGGCTTCATCACGACGGTGTTGCCGCAGATGAGCGCGGGCGCAAGCTTCCAGGCCGGGATGGCGCTCGGGAAGTTCCAGGGCGTGATCAGGCCGACGACGCCGATGGGCTTGCGAATGGCGAACATGTGGACGCGGTCGCGTTCGCTCGGCACCAGATGGCCGCTCAGCCGCGCGCCTTCCCCGGCGAAGTATTTGAGGATGTTGATCGTGCGGCGGACTTCGCCCTTGGCCTCGGGGAAGGTCTTGCCTTCTTCGCGCGTCATCTCCTCGGCCACTTTTTCAAAGCGGCTATCGAGGATCTCGGCGGCCTTGAACAGATAGTTGGCCCGGGCCGGAGCGGGCAGAGAAGCCCACTTGGGGAAAGCCACGGCCGCGGCGGCCGCCGCGGCTTCGACATCGGCGGCCGAGCCGGAGGCGAAATGCCCGATCAGCTCATTGGTGTTGGCCGGGTTGCGGTTTTCAAAGGTGCGGGCGGTAGTGACCCACTCGCCGTTGATGTAGTTACCGAAAGTTTGCATGCAAAGGATCCCTTTATTTGGAGAAGTCAACTTTGGGGGCGGTGCGGGCCCCCAGATCTGTTTTGAAGTAGGTGTCGTTACGGGTGAAACCGAATAGGGACGCCGCGAGATTAGTGGGGAACAGGGCGATGGAGGTGTTGTAGTCCTGAACCGTTTCGTTGTATTTGCGGCGTTCGACGGCGATGCGATTTTCCGTGCCGGCCAGTTCGTCCTGGAGGCGGAGGAAGTTTTCGTTGGACTTCAGTTGGGGGTAGTTCTCAACAATCAGCAGGAGCCGGGCGAGCGCTTGGTCGAGTTCGGTGTTCGCGGCAATGCGGTCCGACGGAGTACGGGCGCCGGCCAGGGAGGCACGGGCCGCGGCAATACCGGTAAAAATTTCTTTTTCCTGCTGGGCGAAGCCCTTGACGGTATTGACGAGGTTCGGGATGAGGTCGGCACGGCGCTGCAGGGCAATGTCCGTTTGGGCCCAGGCGGCCTCGATGGCTTCCCGCTTGGTGACGAGTTGGTTGCGGTTGAAAACGAGTAGGCTCCCGGCGGCGAGGGCGCCGAGGAGAAGGATACCGATGACGAGGAGAACTGAGCGCATACGGAAGCCTTTTACAGCGAGTCGGCGTCGCTGACGAGCCGCTCGATCTGTGTGAGATAGTCTTCGAACAATTGTACTGAGTCCAGGGTGCGGGGGCTGAGCTTTGCTTCGCGCAGATCGAGCAATCGGGAAAAGGGGAGGGCCTCGATGAGGCCGGCCTGGTGAGCGAAATCGAGCAGGGCGCGCCGCTGGGGCGGAGGCGTGTGACCGGCAAGAAGCAGACGGTGGCGCAGGAGAAGCAGGAACGTAGGCACGGATGCGGCTAGCAGGCGCAGCAGTTCTTCCGGTTGGGCAAGAACCAGAATGGCTTTCTGCCGGAGCCGGAGGAGCTTCGAGCGGAGTTCGTGCTCGAGTTGAGCGCGGTGGAAGACGGGGTTGACGGTGAGGCCGTCGAGAGGAGAGTCGCCATGAAGGAGGCGGTGCGAGGAGATCATGTCGAGGATCTCGATGGGAAAAGCGTCGGTGGCCGAGCGCAATTCGGCGCGCGTGAAAAACAGGGGCTGAGGGTGGCCGGACTCGAGCCAGAATTCGAGCAGCGGCGCGGCCGCCGCCAGGGAGGCACGGTTGAGGGCATGGAGGAGGACGAGGAGGTTGAGGTCGGAGTGGTGAGCGTCGAACTCACCGCGGGCGGCGGAGCCATACAAGAGAATCGCGTCGAGCTGGAGGCCGAAGGCGGCGCGGGCTCTCTCGAGGAATTGTTCGATTTGCTTTTCTTGATTCATGGAAGATTACCAGTCGCTTGAGGCCCCGCCACCGCCCGAATCGCCACCGCCGAAGCCACCCCAGGATGCACCCCCACTGGAGGAGGCGCCGCCAAAGCCCCCGCCGGAGGGAAAAATCCAGGGGCTGCGAAACGCACGGTAAGGCGAGCGGCGGCGATTGTAGAGCGCAAACAGAGCCAGAGCACCGAGCAGAAGCAGCAGCATGGGGAGGGGGATTTCCTCGCCGGGCGCGGCGGGCGGGGCGGGAATGGCGGGCAGGCTCACTTGGCGGGCGGTAGCGATGCGGGCGCCGATCGAATGGGCAGCGGTTTCGAGCGCGAGGCCGTATTGGCCTTGCCGCAGCGCGGGGCGCATGGCCCGAAGGATTTCGCCGGCGGCGGCATCGGGGAGGATCGCTTCGAGGCCATAGCCCACCTCAAGGCGGGAGCGCCGCTCCTGGATGGCGAGCAGGAAGAGCGCACCCTCATTCGTGTCCTTTTTGCCGATGCCGAAGGAGCGATACAAGGAATTGGCGACATCCTCGATCGGGTCGCCTTCAAGAGAAGCAATCGTGACGATGGCGACCTGGGCGCCGCTGGCATTCTCGAGCGTGGCGAGATATTGTTCGATTTTCTGGCGCGAGGCAGCGGGCAGGACGGAGGCAAAGTCGGAAACATGGCCCTGGGGGCGCAGTCGAGACCAATCGGCGGCCGGGAGGGCCGGAAGAAGGACGAGACTCAGGCAGAGCTTCAGCAATCGAGTAGGGAGCGGTCGAGGCCGAGATGCTGGACATTGCCGAGCACGGTGAGCGCAAGGCGGTCGGCGAGAAAGGACTCGCGGGCCAGCTCCAGGACATTTTCGGCCGTGACGCCTTCGATACTCTGAAGCATTTCCTCCAGCGAGAAGAAACGGCCAAAGAAGATAGACTGCCGGGCGAGATTGGTCATGCGCGAATTCGTCGACTCAAGGGAAAGCATCAGCGACCCCTTGAGGTGTTCCTTGGCACGGCGGAGTTCTTCAGCCGGCACGGGGTTTGCCTTCAGGTCGCGGAATTCCTGCATGATGGAGCCAATGACGCGGGACAAGGTTTCCGGCGAGGTGCCGGCATAGATGGCAAGGCAGCCCGTGTCGCGGTAGGTCATCAGATCACTCATGACGGCATAGGCGAGGCCCTGGCGTTCGCGGATGTTCTGAAACAGGCGGGAGGACATCCCGCCGCCGAGAATCGTGTTGAGAATGTACCAGGAAAAGCGGGTGTCGTCGGCGATGGGGCGCGCCGGGGAGCCGAGGTACAGATGTGCCTGCTGCGTGCGTTTCTGCTTGAGAACGAAGGGCGCCTGCAGGTCTGGCGCACCTTGCGCGGGGATCGGGCGGCCGGTGGGCCGTGAGGCAAAGGAGGCGGCCACCATGTCGACGATCCGGGGGTGTTCGAGGTTGCCCGCGGCGGTGATGGTGATGTTGGCTGGGGAGTAGATGCGCTCGTGGTAGGCAACAAGCATCTCACGGGTGAAGCCCTGGATCGTGGGCTTGACGCCGATAATCGGCTGCGCCAGGCCATGGCCGCGCCACAGGTTCTTTACGAACAGCTCATGAACGAGGTATTCGGGATTGTCGGCCTCCATTTTGAGCTCTTCGAGGATGACGCCCTTTTCCTTTTCGAGTTCCTCGGGGTCGAAGGTGGGATGGAGGACGAGGTCGGAGAGGATATCCCAGGCGATGGGGAGGTGTTCGTCAAGAACCTTGGTGTTGTAGGAGACGAGTTCCTTGCTGGTGAAGGCGTCGAGATTGCCGCCGATCGAATCGACAGCGCGGGCGATGTCTTCAGCCGAGCGGGCTTCGGTGCCTTTGAAGAGCATGTGCTCGAGGAAGTGAGCAATGCCGCGCTCGGCGCCGCGCTCCAGCCGCGACCCGGAGGCGATCCAGGCGCCGATGGAAACACTGCGAACGTGGGGCATGCGCTCGGTGACGACCTTGAGGCCGTTGGCGAGGGTGGTGGACTGGATATCGCGGTCAGAGAGAGGATTCATTGAGGACAATCGCAACGAAGACGGATACTAGTATTGTGACAGAGGCGAGACGGCCGCTCCTCGGAATGGAGATGGCCGACATGGAAAGCGCGATTGCCGGGCGATACCCGAAGTTTCGCGCGCGGCAGATCTATGAGGCGCTCTATGGGCAACGCAAGCTCGATCTCAGGGCAGTGAAGACGCTCCCGGAGGCGCTGCGGACGGAGTTTGTCAGTGGGGCGCCGGAGGTCGAGTCGCGCTATGAGAGCGTCGACGGCACCGTGCGGTATCTGCTGCGGCTGAGCGACGGCAAAAGCGTGGAGGCGGTGTTCATGCCAGAGCAGGGACGCGATACGCTGTGTATTTCCTCTCAGGTGGGCTGTCCGGTCGATTGCAAGTTCTGCCTGACGGCGCTGATGGGTCTGGAGAGAAATCTGACGGCTGGTGAAATCGTCGGTCAGGTGCTGTACATTGCCGCCGCGCATGGGCTCGAGCCGCGGGACCGGCAGATGAATCTGGTCCTGATGGGCCAGGGCGAGCCGTTGATGAATCTGGAAGCGGTACTGAAGGCCACGCGGATTCTGGTTGACCCGGACGGGGTGGGGATGAGCGAGCGGCGCATTACGGTGTCGACCTCGGGGTTGATTCCCAAAATTGAGGAACTGGGCCGGGCAGCGGTACGGCCGAAGCTGGCGATCAGTCTGAACGCTTCGAGCGAGGAGCAGCGCGTGGAGTTGATGCCGATTACAAGAAAATGGCACCTGAAGGATTTGCTCGAAGCCTGCGCGCGCTATCCGTTGCGGCCCTGGGAAAGTCTGACCTTCGAGTATGTGCTGTTGCGGGGGGTGAATGATTCGGACGCCGACGCGCGCCGGGTGCGGCGCCTGCTGGGCAACTTACGGGCGAAGGTCAATCTCATTGCCCTGAATCCGGGCCCGGGGATTCCCTTTGAGACGCCGGAGCCGGAGCGTGTGCGGAGTTTTCAAGAGATCGTCCGGGCGGGGATGCCTTGTTTCGTGAGGCGGCCTCGGGGGCTGGATATTTATGCGGCTTGCGGGCAATTGAAGCGGATGACGGATGGGGAGGGCTTGGTGCGGATTGGAGGCTGAGAAAAAAGGAAAAAGGGCGCGACCGTGGTCACGCCCTTTCCGACCTCAATGAGTCCGAGTTACTGAGAGAACGTGTAGGCAGCGGTGAGCTTATAGAAAGAACCCTGCCCATCGAGGGCGGTGCGGGACTGGACATCCGCGCCGGTGGTAAAGCGCAGCGAGAAGCCCGAGGAGAAGTTAGCCTGGACATAAGGGCCAAGCCACTTATAGACACTGGCGGAAGGGAGAGTGCCGCTGGGGTTGGACCCGAGATGCTCGTAGTGGAGCCCGACGCTGACGCCGGAGCCCAACTTGTAGCCTCCATTGATCCACCAGTGAAGGAAGTTGTTTTGATTCGGGGCAGCGACGAGGCGTCCTGCCTGTGGGACGCGACCGGTACGCACGGCGGTGTAGCGGCCCATATAGAATTCACCTTCAGCGCGGGAGGTGTTTACATTTGAGACGATGTTGGGGACGATCCCTTCAAAGGCCATCGGGAAATTGCCATTGGAAAGCAATCTGCCGTTCAGAATACCAAGTTGAGGGGAGAAGGTCCATTTGCCATCAAATGTGCGGATATTGACTCCACCACCAACTTCGGTCCAGAGGCCAGAGCCGCCACCTGTTCCGAAAGAGGGGGTCGTCCAAAACACCGCATAGCCGGTGGCATCGAGGCGGTCGTTGAGACGGTAGGCACCATTCACAGTAGGGTTAAAGCCGAAAAAGCTATCTTGATTGAGAGCAAAACGGTAGGTGGCTTTGGGAGTCGACGTGGACTGTGCGGAGGCCAAGGTAGTCAGAAAGATCAAAGCGCCAATTGTGGCTTGGAAGAATCGATTGTTGGTCGACATATGCAACTCCTCGGATGTTTGCATGTGCTCTTTAAACAATCTAGACAAAAAGTTTGATTTGACGGATCAGCAAAACAAGTTGACAGATGATAACATTTGTAGATTCAAATAAATGCAAAGCTTTCGAGCGGTCGCCAGGAAGAGTCAAGGATCCGGACAGAGTCGGAAAAACGAGCAACGTAAACGATAAAGCAATTGAAATCAATATTTTATCGTGATGAGCCAAGCAGTCTCCGTAATCTGCCGGATGAAGGATACCGGACTGAATATTACGTAAACTGATAAACAAATGGCTCTTTGTTACGATCCGGCGGAGAAAAAAGATCAAAAAACCCGCCTTGCAACCGTCCCGGCGGCGAGCCGCGGTGGGGAAAACCGGCTCTAGAGTGGGGCGGGGTTGGGCGTGTCGCGCGTCGCCGCCCGGGGCTCGTGAACGGCGTGCAGACGATCATCAAAGCGGGCGAAGATCATCTTGCCGGCCGTGGTTTGCAGAACGCTTGTGACGGCAACTTCGATGGTTTTCAAAATCATGCGGCGGGCCTGCTCGACCACGATCATGGTGCCGTCATCGAGGTATGCGATGCCTTGGTTTTGCTCCTTGCCTTCCTTGATAATAAAAACGCGCATGATTTCCCCGGGAAGCACGACCGGGCGCATGGCATTGGCGAGTTCGTTAATGTTCAGCACGGCGACGCCCTGCAGTTGGGCAACCTTGTTGAGGTTGAAATCGTTGGTGACGATTCTGGCCTTGTTGCCGCGGGCCAGTTCAATCAGCTTGCTGTCGACCTCGCGCAGGTGAGGGAAATCCTGATCGAGAATACGAATCTTGAGATGAGCGTGTTTTTGCAGCCGTTGGAGGATGTCCAGGCCACGGCGTCCGCGGTTACGCTTCAGCGAGTCGGGGGAATCGGCGATGGCCTGTAACTCGCGCAGAACAAAACGTGGAATGAGGATCGGGCCGTCAAGAAAGCCGGTTTCGAGGATATCGGCGATACGGCCGTCGATGATGACACTGGTGTCGAGGATGTTGGCCCCCGACTCGGAGGCGGTCCGCTCAGCGGGAACGGGAAGGCGGTCGAGTTTGGCGGCGCCCAGCACGGAGCCGAGGCCAGGCAGCAGCAAAAGGCACGCAACCTGAACAAAGGCGACCGTGTTGGCCGGTTCCGGCCAGGACTGCTTGAGCACCAGGGCAAGCAGGGCAGCCGCCAGCAGACCAAGGATGCCGCCCGCAAGGCGCGGCAAGCTCAATTGTTGGAGCCGGGATTCAGCCAGCAGTGCCCCCGCCGCGATCCCAAGGCTCAGCAGGATAGCGGGCAGCGGGTCGAGATGGAAGGGGCGCAGGGAGACAGCGCATGCGGCAAGAATCAGGACGATAATGCCGCGAGCCAGCAGGCGATCAGTCATGAGGATTGACCTTATTATGTGTAAAACAAGAACCCGGCGCTGTAGCACAGCACCGGGTTAGGCGAAATGAATCGGCAGTTGCGCGAGGAAGCTGCCTAAAGGGCTTTTGCGAGTTCTTCAGCAAAAGCGCTGGTGCCGGAGGGCTTGCCGCGCCGTTTGCCCGCATTCGGATTGGCGCCCGCGCTACGATTGGCGGTGCGCTCACCCTGGGGACGGTCCCCTTGTTGACGGTCACCCGCTGGGCGATCACCCTGCGTACGATCACCCTGCGTACGATCACCCTGCATGCGGTCGCCCTGCATGCGGTCGCCCTGGGCACGGTCTCCCTGCGGACGGCCTTCGCCACGCGAGACGCCATCGCGGCGTGGGCCACCCGCCCCCGGACGGCGCTCCTCGCGGCTGCCACCCGGTGCGCCTTTGCCCTTCGGGGGCTGGGCGGGGTTGGCCCGCAAGAGCTTATCTTCCAGGGGGGCGCGGTCAAAGCGGCGGATGATGGCCTGCATCTCTTCCTGGTTGGGAGCTTCGATGAAGGCGAAACCTTTGGATTCCTGGGTCTCGGGATTGCGGATTACCTTGATGGAATCCGCAACGAGGGCTTCGGCGTTCAGCCATGACTGGATGTCATCAGCCGTTACCCAAGTGGGCAAATTGCCAAGAAAAACGGTAAAACTCATTCGGTGGGGCGTCTCGCTAACAGGGGATCTGACGTTTGGGGTGTAGAAAAATGCACTCGTCAGGTAGTTTTTATGCTAACACCAAATTTACCCCCTTACAACGAATTCATTAGTTTTCATCAAACTTTTTTATTGCTTTGTAATGAAAGACTTCCAAATGAACGAGGCACCACCCCAAAAAAGTAGGAATTCCGGCAAAAGAACCGATATGAACCAGGGAAGCGAATGAGCCGGACCATTGAAAGCCCGACTGCAATGACGGAGTCTACTTTCGGGAAAGCGAACGCGTCAGCGATGCTAACCGCATCTCCCTCCGGATTGAAAACACAGCAGCAGGGCGGAAGGGAAGGACTAGCGAAAGTGCTGGAGAATCTGGCGATCGGCTTGGAGCAGAGCGCCCGCGAGAGGGAGGAGATGGCCGAGCGTGTGCGCACGCACAACCTGCGGATGACGGAAATGTATCGGACGATGATCGAATTGCTTGAACTGCTGCGGCAGAGACTCGAGCAGGATCAGGACTTGCGTGGGGGCTTGAAGCCGCTGGCGAAGTCGATGACGAAGGCCTTTGCCGAGATGAATGCGCGGATCGAAGCCAAGGAAGAGCGGCATCATGAAACTCTGGAAAACACACTGCGGCAATGGTTGGCCGAGCGGCAGGCCGCTGAGTCGGAAAGACTGCTCGAGATGGAGAGAATGCAATTGCAAGCGCGCATGGAAGCGAACCGGACATTGCGGATGATGTGGTTGGGTGCGGGAGCCGTGGCAGTGGGAGCGGGGGTTGCGCTGGTTTGGATCAACAATTGATACGCTCGTAGGAATGACGCGTACGTACTCGACAACACCCCGGGAAGTTGCTCCTGTCCATACTGAATTGCGTAAGATCGTGACCCCAATCCCGGCCCCGGGATCGATTGAGACGATTGAACGGTTGCGGCGCAACGAGCCGGTGGCGATGCAGGGACAACCCCCGGTCGTATGGGATCATGCCGAGGGCTTTCAGGTCTACGACAAGTGGGGCAACTGTTGGATTGACTGGTCGAGCGGCGTGCTCATCACGAACGCGGGCCACGGGCGCAAGCAGATCATCGACGCGATTGTGCGCCAGGCCCAATCCAAGCTTCTGACCAACTATTGCTTCCCCAGCGAGATCCGGGCCGAGTTGACCCAGCGCCTGGTCGATTTACTGCCCGCGCCGATGAAGAAAGTGTTTCTTCTGACGACTGGATCAGAGACCGTCGAGTGCGCCATCAAGCTCAGCCGCGCCCACGGGCTCAAGCACCACGGGCGCGAGAAGAACGTCATCGTGAGCTACGAGAAGGCGTTTCACGGGCGCACGATGGGATCGCAGCAGGCCGGCGGGATCCCGGCCCTCAAGGAGTGGATCGTCAACCTCGACCCCGGTTTTGTCCAGGTGCCCTTTCCCGACGGCTTCCGCACCCCGGACACCAGCTTTGAGTTTTTCCTGAAGAGTCTCGCCGATCAGGGCGTGGGGCCGGAGCGCATCGCGGGCGTGATTCTCGAGACTTATCAGGGGGGCAGCGCCAGTTTCGCCCCCGTCGAATATATGCAACGGATGTACCAGTGGACACGCGAGCACGACATCGTGCTGACTTGCGACGAGGTGCAGGCGGGCTTTGGACGCACGGGTTCGCTGTGGGGCTTTGAACACTACGGGATCGTGCCCGACCTGACAACCTGGGGTAAGGGCGTGTCGAGTTCTCTGCCGCTTGCTTTCGTCGCCGGGCGGCCAGACCTGATGGATCTCTTTCCGGCGGGCAGCATGACGAGCACTCATACGGGCAACCCCGTGTGTTGCGCGGCGGCGCTGGCCTCGATTGATCTCGTGATCGGTGAGGGGCTCGTCGAGAATTCAGCCCGTCTCGGCGCCCTATTGCTCGATAAACTCAAGGCGCTACAGGCAAAGTACCCGGAAGTCATCGCCTGCGTGGACGGCAAGGGGTTGGTGGCCGGGGTGGCGTGCGTGAAACCGGGCACCACGGAACCGGATGCCGGCCTCGCCTTCCAGATCGTCAACTCGATGATGGAAAAAGGCGTGCTGATGTTCTCACCCGTCGGCTTTGGCGGAGCCACGATCAAGATCTGTCCACCTTTGTGTATTACCGAAGAGGCCATTGAGGAATCAGCGGGCGTGCTGGCGGAGTGCTTCGCCGAAGCCCTGGTGGCGCAATGAAAATGCATGTGTCGGTAATCGGCGGCGGGATGATCGTCCACGATCAGATTCTGCCGTCGCTCTACCAGTTGAAGCGGGCGGGCAAGATTGGCCACATTACCGTCTGCGCGCGGCGCAAGGAGACGCTCGACTCCCTGAAGGCCAACGAGCGGATCCGGCGCGCATTTCCCGAACAGGACTTCACGGCGACCACGGCCAGCTATCACGAAGTCCTCGGCAATGCCGCCGAGCGCAATCTGGCGATCATCGCCCTGCCGGACCAAATCCATTTCAATGCCGTCATGACGGCGATCGACGCGCAGCAGCATGTAATCTGCGTCAAGCCGCTGGTGCAGAAGATCCAGCATGCGGCGGTCATTGAAAAGGCGGCGCGCGAGCGGCAGCTCTTTGTCGGCATCGAGTATCACAAGCGTTTTGACGACCGCGCGCTGATGGCGCGTGACCGCTACCGGTCGGGGCGCTTTGGCGAGCTGCGCCTGGGAACCGCGCGGCTCTTCGAGAAGTGGTACTACCGGCATTCGAACTTCCAAAACTGGTTCTCGCTGGAGAACTCCGATGCCTTCACTTATATCGGCTGCCACTATGTCGACCTCGTGCACTTCATCACCGGCCTTCTGCCGGTCAGCGTCTCGGTGGCGGGCGTCCCCGAGCGCTTTCCGAATGGCACCGAAGCCTGGATGTGGACCGATGCGCGCGTCAAATGGTCGAATGGCGGCTTGCTCAACGTGCAGAATGCCCTCGGCTATCCCGAGCAGGGGCCAGGGTCGAATACGCAGGGCATGACGCTGTGGACCAGTGCCGGCGACGCCGGCGGCTTTCTCAATCACATTGATTCACACCGCGGCCTCGAGTATTGCTACGTCGACGGCGGCTACAGCGAGCCGAGTCCCGACTATATGCAGTTCGTCCCGAACCACCTTGGCCCCGGCGAGCGCGTCGTGGGATATGGCTACCGCTCGATCGAAGCGCTGGTCGATTCCGCGCTCAGCGTGGAGCGCGACGCGGACCAGCAATCCGTGATCGAGGCCCAAGGCATTGTCGCGACACCGGGTAATTCGAGCTACAACGAGTTGGTCACCGAAGCCGCGCGGCTCTCGCTCGAAAACGACGGCCGCGAAGTTCTGATTCAGTACGGCACGCTGCCGTTCGTACACCTGAAAAGCTATCTCTAGAATTCTTCCGCAAGACTGAGCACGTTCCCGTCCGGGTCCGCAAACCAGCACACCTTGCATTTGCCGTCGGCCCTGGTCCAGATGCCTTTCTCGTCCTGGCCCGGCATGCCAAATTGCCGGCAGACCACACCCTCCGCCGCCAACTGGTCCACTTTTGCTTCAATGCCCTCAACTCGCCACCCGATCACCGTATGCGGCATGGGCTTGTGCTCCTCAATCCTGGTCAATCGAATTTCCACCTCGCCGCTCTTCATCGTAATAGCGAAGTCATCTTCACTCAGGAAGTTCAGTCCCAATACGCTTTCATAGAAAGCGCGGGATCGCGCCGGGTCCGTCGTCAGAAGAAACGCCTGCAGTTTCGCCTTGGCCAGCATAAGAGCACATTAGCGAATTCAAGCTTCGCCGTTCTTTGCCTTTTGTTCTCCCCATGCGCTATCACTAAAGAGTGTCCAACCTGCTCTTTGATTTTCCGGAAGACGATACGATGCGCAACCGCCTGCCGATTCCCCGCCGGGAAACAGTCGTTCAGGCCATCGAGCGCTTCGAGGAAATCTCCACCAAGCCGGAATCGCCGGTTCGGTCCATCCGCCATCTGCCCGCCCGCGAGGGCCAATATTCCGAACTTCCCGCGAAACTCGACGAGCGCATCCGGCAGGCTCTGCGCGGCCGCGGCATCGAGCGCCTCTATTCCCATCAGGCAGCTTCGTTTGAGGCCGTCAACGCGGGTCGCAACGCCGTCATCGTCACCCCCACGGCATCTGGCAAAACGCTCTGCTACAACCTTCCGGTGCTGAATCGCATTCTCTCCGACCCCGGCGCCCGCTCACTCTACCTCTTCCCCACCAAGGCCCTCGCCGAAGACCAGTTGAACGAGATGCACGGCATGGTGGAGCAGATGGGCGGGGATCTGAAGTGCTTCACCTACGACGGCGACACCCCGCAGGACGCCCGCCGCGCCATTCGCGAACGCGCCAACGTCGTTCTCACCAACCCGGACATGCTCCACTCCGGCATCCTCCCCCACCACACCAAGTGGGCCAAGCTCTTTGAGAACCTCCAGTACTTCATCATCGACGAGTTGCACTACTACCGCGGCGTCTACGGCAGCCACCTCGCCAACATCCTCCGCCGCCTGCGCCGGCTCTGCGAGTTCTACGGCTCAAAACCGCAGTTCATCTGCTGCTCGGCCACCATTGCCAACCCCAAGGAATTGGCCGAGGCCATTACCGCCGAACCCTTCGACCTCATTGATCAGAACGGCGCCCCGGCCGGCGAAAAGTTCTTCGTCATGTACAACCCGCCGGTCGTCAACCGCCAGCTTGGCATCCGCCGCAGCTACCTGCACGAGAGCCGCCGCATCGCCCTCGACGCCATCGAGCGCGGCCAGCAAACCCTCGTCTTCGCCAACAACCGTCTGGCCACCGAGATCCTCGTTACCTACCTCAAGGACGCCGTTGAAAAAGGCCCCACCGCGCAAGGCCTCATCCGCGGCTATCGTGGCGGCTACCTCCCCAAGGAGCGCCGCGAAATTGAAGCCAAACTCCGCTCCGGCGACATCCGCGGCGTCGTTGCCACCAACGCACTCGAACTCGGCGTCGACATCGGCTCGCTCGATGCCGTCGTGCTCGCCGGCTACCCCGGCACGATCGCCAGCACCTGGCAGCGCTCGGGCCGCGCCGGCCGCCGCCAGAATACTTCGCTCGCCGTACTGGTAGCCAGTTCCTCCCCGCTCGACCAGTTCATCGTCGAGCACCCGGACTACTTCTTCGGCCAACCCCCGGAGCGCGCCACCGTCAACCCGGACAACACCGAAATCCTGTTGAACCACCTCAAGTGCGCCGCCTTTGAGTTGCCCATCCGCGAAGGCGAGAAGTTCGGCCCCCACGATACCACCGAGCTCTGCCAGTTCCTCAAAGAGCTTGGTCTCGTCAATCTTTCCGCCAAAGCCTGGCACTGGACCAGCGACAGCTACCCCGCCGATTCCATCAGCCTCCGCGCCGTCACCAGCGACAACTTCGTCGTCGTCGACGTCACCGATCAGAACACCGTCATCGCCGAAGTCTCTTTCCCGGTTGCCCTCGTGACGCTGCACGAGAAGGCAATCTACTTGCACGAAGCCCGGCAGTATCAGGTCGAAAAATTTGACTATGCGCAGCGCAAGGCTTTTGTCCGGCGGGTCGAATGCGATTACTTCACCGATGCCATCGACTACACGCAGGTGAAGATCCTCGAGGAATTCGACCGGAGACCCGTGCAACTGGCTTGCGCCTGTCACGGGGAGGTGCGCGTGAACCGGCAGATCGTGGGCTTCAAGAAAGTGAAGTTCTACACGCTCGAGAACGTCGGTGCGGGCAATCTCTCGATTCCCGAACAGGAAATGCACACAACCTCCTGGTGGATGCACTTCCCGGCCGGATTTCTCGCCCAGATGCATGGCTATTCTCCTTCCGAACGCGCCAACGGCCTGGCCGGCCTGGGCAATGCGCTCAAGGCCGTCGCCGCCATGCTCGTCATGTGCGACCCGCGCGACATCGGCACCTCTCTCACCGAGGAGATCGCCGGCGGCCTCGTCGCCTGGGAGCCGAACCTCTACCTCTACGACACCTACCCCGGCGGCATCGGCCAATCTCTCCCGCTCTTTCAACAAACCAAGCGCCTGCTCAGCGCAGCGCAGGATCTCATTCGCGCCTGCGGCTGCGAAAGCGGCTGTCCCTCCTGCGTCGGGCCGGTCGGCGAGGTGGGCGACCGTGGCAAACAAGCGGCGCTGCGGATTCTCGAATTGCTCGAACAGGGGCTGGCGCCCCTGCCGCCGGCCTCCGGCGAAGAGCCGCCCTTCTAGACGGGCATAGACGTCTTTTCTCTTCTAGAGTTGCAATTCGCTGTCAAGTAAAGTTATTCTAGACTTGTTCGGTCCGAGATCCGGCGGGCAGTTCATGTCAGCTATAATCTATTGTAATGAAAAGATTTAATTGTGTTTTTCCCGATGAAACGAGTGTTGTCTAGTAGCACCTTGGTGTGGGCAGGTTTAGCAGTTGTCTTGCAGTTATGGGCGGCTGAAGCCCCCGAAAGCCAACTGCAAGGGGAAGTGCGGGATGTCACCGGGGCCGTTGTCGCCGGGGTGAGGGTATCGATCCTGGCCGAAGACGGCAAGCGGTTGGTGGCGACGGTAAACTCGGGGCAGGCAGGAAATTTTGTCCTTGAGCGAATCCCGCCCGGGCGGTATCGATTGCGGGCCGAGCAGAAAGACTTCACCGCGATCGAAACCGCCCTCGTGCTCGAGGCCAATCAGCGCACGAAGACGCAAATCACGCTCTATCCCCAGGGCAACAACATCTCCGTCACTGTGACCGCGGACCGCTGGGCCGCCCCGGGCGTGGTCGATGCCTTCCAGGGCCGAGGGCGCATGGAGGACATCAGCGGAGTCCAGATCCAGACCGGCAAAAAGAACGATGTCGTGTTAGTCGAGGATCTCGACGCCAATCTGGCCGGGAACAATCAGCGCCAAGTATTCGCCAAGGTACCGGGCATCAGTTTTTGGGAAAACGACTCGAGCGGCATTCAACTCAATCTGGCCACTCGCGGGCTCAACCCGAACCGCAGCTGGGAGTTCAATACGCGCCAAAATGGCTATGACATTTCCTCCGACGTGCTGGGCTATCCCGAGGCCTACTTCACACCGCCCCTTGAGGCGCTCGATCGGGTCGAGATCGTGCGCGGAGCCGGGGCCCTACAGTACGGCACGCAATTTGGCGGCGTCGTCAATTTTGTGACCAAGCCTGCCCCGCGGGACCGAAAATTCAGCCTCGAGACGCAGCAGAGCTTTGGAAATCTGGGGCTTTTCGACACCTACAACGGCATTGGGGGCACGGCCGGCCGCTGGGATTACGCGACCTACTTTCAACGTCGTCAGGGAGAGGGCTGGAGGAACAATAGCGGATTCAATACGAATACGGGTTATGGGAGCCTGGGGTTTGCTCCCTCCCAGCGCTGGAAGCTCCGGCTCGAGCTGACCGGCATGGAGTATCTCATGCAACAGGCCGGCGGGCTGACGCCGCTGCAATTTGCCGCCGACCCCCGGCAGAGCGTCCGCGGGCGCAACTGGTTTGGCGTGCGCTGGTTCATGCCGGCCCTGACGGTGAGCTATGCGCCCAGCGGCCGCACACGGGTACAGTTGCAGAGCTTTGGCTTATATGGAGAGCGCAATAGCGTGGGCAATCTGGCCGCCCCGAATGTGGCTGATACCCCGGGGCGCAACCGGCAAACCGATCGCGATACCTACAACAATGGTGGGGCCGAAGGGCGTTTCGTGCACAGCTTCAACTTCCGCGGGCGACTGTCGAGCGTGGCCGGGGGCTACCGTTACTTCCGCGGAAGAACCCATCGCGGCCGGGGCCTCGGCTCGCCGCTCGATGATGCCGATTTCCGTTTTGTGGCCGGTGCCCCACGGGCCCTCGATCTGCTCTTCGGCACGCACAACCACGCCGCCTACGCTGAGACGGCGTTGCGGCTGAACAACCGTTTAACGATTACGCCGGGATTGCGCCTCGAGCGCATCACGACCACGGCAACGGGCGCGCCGGTCGTGGGCCGGCGGGAGTTGACGCGGCATGTGCCGCTGCTCGGCGTCGGGCTGGCTTTCCGGCTGACGGAGTCGAGCGAGCTCTATGCCAATTACACGCAGGCTTACCGGGCCACGCACTTCAACGATATCTGGCGCGTCGACCCGGCGATTGTCGTCGATCCGAATCTCCGCGATGCGCGGGGGGCGAACCGCGATCTGGGCGTGAGGGGCCGCCTGGGACAGGCCGTGCGCTACGATCTGAGCCTGTTCGAACTGGATTACGGCAACCGGATCGGTACCGTCGTCGAGGGCGGTGTGCAACGCGTGACGAACGTGGCGGACAGCCGCAACCGGGGCCTGGAGAGCTATGCGGAATGGGACGTGCTGCGCACGGTGCGTGGGCTCGGGGCCTGGGGGAGCCTGAACCTGTTTCAGTCCCTCGGCTATACGGATGCCCGCTATGTGGCGGGTCCGCTGGTGGGCAACCGCGTCGAGTTGGCGCCGCGCTGGAATGCGCGCTATGGCGCGAGCTTTGTCAAGGGGGGCTGGAGCATGACCCTCACTCACACTCATATGTCGGACAGCTTCTCGAACGCGTCCAACACACCGACCAGCGCGGATGGGACCCAGGGCTTGAACCCGGCCTTCCGCGTCTGGGACCTCGCCGGCACCTACCGCTGGGGCCGCTATCAGTTGCGAGCAGGGCTGAACAATTTGACCAATGAGTTTTACTTTACGCGGCGGGCGACCGGCTATCCCGGGCCGGGGATCATCCCCGCCGACGGACGCACCGTCTTTGCCGGCATCCTGGCCCGTTTCTAGTCTCATACAATAGCGGGCGATGGCGGAGTGGATCGTCTGGATGGCGTTGCTGGGGCTCGAGCCGCATAAGCTGGCCACGGGAGTGGTGAGCTTGGGCGCCCCGACCCGCGACGGCCGTTATCTCACCCATGTCCGCGAAGGCGATTTGGCCGTGCGGGATTTGGCGAGCGGAACCGACCGTCTCCTCACCCGCCGCGCCGGGCGCGAGTTTGCCTATTTCAGTGTGCCCTCGGGCCGGGGCCAGTGGGTGGCCTATGCCTGGTTCAACGAGCAAGGGTTTTATGAACTGCGCCTCGCGCCGCTGGCTGGCGGCCCGCACCGCGTGCTGTTTCGCAATGCCGAGGCCGGTTTTGTGCAGCCCTGCGCCTTCACAGCCGATGAGCGCAAGGTCTTGACGCTGCTTTTCCGGCGCGACAATACAAGCCAGATCGCGCTCGTCGGCGTGGAGGACGGCCAGGTGGAGACCTTGCGGTCCCTCGCCTGGGTCTATCCGAAGCGCATGGATCTTTCCCCCGACGGACGGTTTGTTGTTTACGATTCTTTCCGGCCCGACTCGAAAACAGAACGAGCCATTTATGTTTTGGCCACCGACGGCTCAAGCGAGCGCCTGCTGACTCCGGAGCCCGGCTCCTGGCTGTTTCCGTTTTTCTCCCCCGACGGGCGCAGTGTCCTCTATGCCGGCGGAGAGGCCGATTCACTCGACCTGTGGCGCAAGCCGCTCGAAGGGGGAGGCTCCGCGCGCGTGGCCCAAAGCCTCGGCCGGGCGCTGCCGCTCGGCTGGAGCAGCGGCGGACGCTTTGTCTTCGGGCGGCGGAAGGCGGCCTCCGATCTGTTCACGCTCGATCCGGCCGAGCCGCGGCGCGTCAAGCTGCTGGGGAAATCCTTTGCCGGTATGAACCGCGGTGCGGTGTTTTCCCCCGATGGCAAATGGATGGCATACCTGTCCCGGCGCGGCGCGGAGAATTATGGACAGGAGTCGCGGACCGTGCTGCTGCGGGATCTCGCAGGCGGCCTTGAGCGTGATCTCGCCCCGCGGCTCGCCTATATCGACCGGCTCAGTTGGGGCCCGGGCGGCCTGCTGGCGAGCGGAAGCGATGGGCGGGGGCGGGCCGGGGTGTTCGCGATCGATACGCAATCCGGACGAGTCAGTGCGCTGCTTGCCGAGCCGGGCGGGCCATACCGCGGCTTCCGTGCCGGCGTCGATGAGCGGGGTGCCTTGTTCTGGCTCAAGGAGGGCAAGCTTTGGCGGCGCGACAGCGCCGGCCAAGCCGAAGAAACAGGGCTGCGCGGCAGCGCCCTCGCCGTGCGTGGCGGACAACTGGCCCTGCTCGCGGGCAGCGAGGTCACCATTCTAGACACCGCGAAGCTGGAGCTCGTTGCGCGCCAGCACTGCGAAGGTTGTACGGAAATGGCCTGGGGCAAGACCTTGCTCGGAGCCGGGCCGAAGACCCTGGTGCGGCTTCCTGGCGGCGCGATCGAAGGGCCAGCTTGGCGGGAAGGGCCGGTCGAGTTTTTGGCCGACGGAGTGACGCTCGCCGTCACCCTCAGCATGGGGCAAGAGGAGATCTGGGCCCTCGAGGTGAAGCCATGAATTGGCTCCTGCTGCTGACTCTGGCTATCGAAATTCCCCTTGGCCTCGACCGTTTCCTGCCCGTGCCGGTGGGCAATCCGCTGACAGCGGAGAAGGTCGCCAAGGGCCGGCAGCTTTTCTTCGACAAGCGGCTGTCGCGGGACGGGACGGTGGCCTGTGCGTCCTGCCATGACCCGGCGCGGGCCTTTAGTGACGGGCACGCGCGGGCCCTGGGTATGGGCGGCCAAAGAGGTCCGCGACGCACTCCGCGCATCGCCAACCGGGCCTGGGGACGGAGTTTTTTCTGGGACGGGCGGGCGGCGACACTCGAGCAACAGGTGTTGGGCCCGATAGCGAATCCTCTTGAGATGGATCTGGATCCGGCTGAGGCGGCCCGCCGCGTGGGGCTCAGCCTCGAGGAGATGCGGGCGGCCCTGGCCAGCTATGTGCGCACGATCCGCAGTGGCGATTCCGCCTATGATCGCTATCTGGCAGGCGATGCCGCCGCGCTCGATGCCGGGCAGAAGCAGGGGCTCGATCTCTTCCGGGGCAAGGCGGGCTGCGCGAATTGCCATGTCGGTCCGAACCTCACCGATGAGGACTTCCACTATACCGGGGCCGGGGAGGACGCGCGCGATGCGGGCCGCGCGGGCAGGGGCTTTAAGACGCCGAGCTTGCGCGATGCGGCGCGGACGCCGCCCTATATGCACGACGGGTCGCTGGCGACGCTCGAGGCGGTCGTTGACTTCTATAACGATGGGGGTAAGTCGCACCCGCGCCTCGATGCCGAGATGCAGCCGCTCGGGCTTAGCCTCGGGGAGAAACGGAATCTCGTGCGATTTCTCCAGTCTTTGAACGGGCGGATCCGCGATGGCTTTTGAATGGATGCTGCTGGTGCTGAGCTGGCAGCCGCAAGCGGACGGCCTGAGCGCGGTTTATGAAAAGGAGTGGGAGCGGCGCAAGGCAGTCCACGGAGAAGCTTCGCGCGAGGCCGTGGCGGCCGCGCGAGACTGGGGTCTGTTCGTGCTCGGGCAGCGGGACTTTCAGGCCGCGATCCGCATCCTCGAGCAGACGCAGCGGCTTGCGCCCGATGAGGGCATCGGCGAAGCACTCGCAGGGGCTTATCTGGGAGCGGGACGCCGCCGGGAGGCGGCAGCGCAATGGGAGCAACTCGTCGTATCGGCCGATCATGGGCGCGCTGCCCGGGCCCTGAGCGCCCGCGGCGATCTCGAGGACAACCGGCCGCAGGCCTGCGGTTGGTATGAAAAAGCGATCGCCAGGCAGGCGAGCATCGCCCGCTGGAATGATCTCGGCTTGTGCCGCCAGGAGCAAGGTAAGGCGGGCGAGGCGATCACTTTGTTTGAGCGGGCGCTCCAACTCGATCCCGGCCGAAAAGATGCCGAAACCGGAGTGACGCTCAACAACCTCGCGAGCGTGTTGCTCGAGGCGGGCCGGTTGGGCGAGGCCGAACGGCGGCAGCGGGAGGCGCTGGCCTTGCTCGAGCGGACGCTCGGCGCCCGGCACGCACGCACTGCACTCGCCCTGCGGAACCTCGCCGACATTGTGCGCGCCGGGGGTAGGATGGCTGAAGCAAAACGGCTCTACACGCGCGCGCTCGAAGTGTTTCAGGCGCGCCTCGGGCCAGAACATCCCTGGACTCGTGAGACCGAAGAGGCCCTCGTGTCAGCGGCGCGGCCGCAAGGGGCGGCCCGGTGAGTAAACCCCGATCCAATGGTTCGTGAAGCTCAAGTCGGCACTGGCCGGCACGCGGGGCATGTGGCAGCGGATGCAGTCCGGGGAGACGGGGGTGCGGTGGCGGGGCTGTGCGTGGCACTGCGAGCAGACCGCCGCATAGGCGCGTGTATCGCGGGATAACGCTTCGTGGGGGTTGTGGCAGTTCAGGCAGGACAGTTTGCCGCCGCTGTTGAGGAAGCAGGAGCTTTCGGCGAGATAAACGGGCTGGTGGCGGACGTTCCAGGGGTCGTCCCAACGGGGGGAACTGGCATCGGGTTGGCGGTGGCAGGCGCCGCACTGATCGTTGATAGCCGCGGCGCGGTAGCGGCCGGGGTTTTCGATATTGAACTTGCCGCCACCGGCACGGACATGGGCGGCGGCGGGGCCGTGACAACTCTCGCAGCGGACTCCGGGCTCAAGGGGCGAGATGCGGCCGGCGGCATCGACGCTGGGCACACCGGTCGAATGGCAGGCGAAGCAGCGCAGGATGCGCCCCGCCGGGTCGAAGGTGCGGTAGAGAACGCCGCTGATGCTTGTGTGGCCCGGTGTGTGGGCTTTGCGGTTGGTTTGGCGGTACCAGGACAGGGGCAATTCAAGGTAGTGCCGGGGGTCTTGCTGGCGCACCCAGGTAGTGGCGTGGGTGCCGGAGCCGAAAGCCCAGTCGGCTTCGGGCGCCCCGGGGGCAAGCGCGCGGGCGTGTCCGGATTTTGCCTGGCGGTCGGCGATGGCGGGATGGCAGGAGGCGCAAGGGCCGGAGCCCGTGTACTGCGCCTCGATGCTGACAAGGAGCAGAGCCGGCAGCAGGCTAGAAGACAATGCGCCCACTGAACTGGATCTGACGCCCGAAGATGCCGGGTCGCTGTTGAATGACGCGGCCGAAGTTGGGCGAATTGACGTCCGTGACCGGAGCGGTGGTGCCGGTGAAGTGGTTGCTCGTGTTGTAGCTTTCGGCCCGGAGCTCAAACTTCATGCGTTCCTTGATAATGTTAAATTCCTTGGCAAGCGTGGTGTCGAGATTGAAGAAGGCGGGGCCCACCAGGCCGGGGAACTGCACGGGGTTCGTGCGGCGGGTAAAGGCCGGGAGGATGCGCACCTTGCTTGTGTCGAACCAACGGTCGCGGGTGGGGTTGGAAAGCGTCGGGTCGCCGTCGACGACTACGCTGCCGAGGCGGATGAAGATGCCGGTGTTGGCGGTCATCAGGCCGCTGACTGACCAGCCGCCGAGGATGCCGTCGAGCACGGGATGCATCTGGTTGGCGAAGCGCCGTTTGCGGCCGAATGGCAGTTCATAGATGGCGGCGCCGGTGATGCGCTGGCGCGCATTGGTGGCAGGCTGCCAGGTGGGTTTATTGAGGAAGTTGTCGACCACGTCGTAGAACTCCTCGTTTTGTTCGCGGTTGTAGTTGTAGCCGATCGTGAAGTTGAAGCCGTTGGCGAAGGGCCGCTGAAACTGCATCTGGAGGCTGCGGTAGCGGTTGGCGAAGCCGCCGCGCAGCGTCTCGACCAGTGAGCCGTATTGCGGGTAAGGGCGGAGCAACTGGGAGACGGCGACGTTGGCCTGGGTGCGCAACTGGCCGGGCATGCGCTCAAGCGGCAACCGGTTGAAGAAGGGGTTGGGCACGCTCTGGTTGATGGCGTTGCCGGCGGCAAAGCCGATGCGGGGGTCGATCTGGTTGAGGTCGTAGGAATAGGGAGCGCTGCGGCCGAGGTTCATGAAGAAGGTAATGTCGGCGAGAATCTTGCCGGGCAACTGGCGCTGGACGCTGACGTTGATGCGGTCGTTCACGCCGGGGGTGAAGTCCTGCTGGTACCAGGTGGCCGAGTCGCCGAGGGCGGTGTAGCGGCCGAAGCTCTTGCCGCGGACAGGAACGAGGCCGCCGGGGAAGGGATTCTGCAACTGTTGCTGCGGGATGCCCTGAATGAGGCCGATGGTGGTCGAGGTGGCGTCAAAGCCGGTATAGGGTACGCTGCCCAGAATGTTTAAGCCGTCAGTGAGCGGGGCGGGCACGATGTAGCGGGCCCAGCCGACGCGAATGGCAGTCTTGTTGTTCAAGGCGTAGGCGAGCCCGAGCCGGGGCATCAGCAGGGTGCGGGGTGGAGTCCAACTGTTCGGGTTGCCGGAATCGGTAAAGACCCAGGCGCCATTGTAGACAGGAGCCGCCTGGCGGAGCGAGGCCGCGGCCGCGGGGATGGATGGGGCGTTGGCGCCCTGGAATTCGGGGATGGGGTTGGTGAGGTCGAGGAAGCGGCTGAGGCGCAATTCCGGGTCGCGCATACCGGTGAAGTACTCATAGCGCAGGCCGAGGTTGAGCGTGAGCTTGGAGGTGATCTTGTAATCGTCCTGGATGAAGAACCCGTTGTAGTTGACGCGGGGGCGCTGAATGGGGATCGACGAGATGCTCGAGTTGCCTTCCAGAACGCCGAGGAGCATGGAGGCCCAGGCATCGCCGCTGAGGTTGAGGTTGGGGGCGTTGAAGGTATTGGCCGTGGTGGCGCGGGAGAACGTGAAATTCATGGGGCGGGGGCGGGAGGCGACAACGAGTTCACGGCGGAACTCACCCCCGACCTTGAGGTAGTGCTTGCCGACGTTGCGGCTCATCTTGGCCTCGATGTTCCAGGAGGAGGGTTCCTGGAACCAATAGCCCCCGCGGCCGAGCGAGGTTGTGGAAGGGCCCTGTATGGTGACGCCGGGGTAGTAGATATCGGGCAATTCAGCCAGGTAGGGCTGGTACCAGGAGTTGTTACCCCAGAAGCGCTTGAGGTCGTCGGCCTTGAGCATGGCCGAGGGGACGCCGAAGCTGTCGATGATGGCGTTGTAGGCGCCGCGGACGTTGATCAGGGTCGTGGGGCTGAGGGTGTAGACGGCGTCGCCGGAGAAGGACGTGGAATGGCGCTCGGAGCCGTCCGGGGGCTGGGCAATCGAGCCGGTGTAATCGTCCTGGGCGGTGTAGGTCTTGAAGCGGTTATACCGGCCGAAGACCTTGAGCTTGTCGCTAGCATTCCAGTCGACGCGATCAGAGAAGTTCCAGTAGCGGAAGCGGTTGGCGAAGCCGCTGATGAAGTTGTTCACGCCGGTGGGGCCGGTGCCGGTGCTATTGGGTTTCCAGACATCGCCCATGATAATGCGGGCAACGGGGTCGATGCGGCTGGCGGGGATGACGTTGCCGGCGAAGGGCTGGCGGGTGACGGTATTGCCGTTGACCTGAGTGGTGTAGGGGTCGAAGATGGTGCGCAGGGCGCCGGCGGTGTTGAGGCTGCGCGAGAAGTCGCCGGTGCGTTCAGCGTCGGTGGGCAGGGTGTTGAAGGCGGTGCGGGGTTCGATGGTGCGCCAGCCTTCGTAGCTGGCGAAGTTGAAGATCTTGTTCTTACGGATGGGGTTGCCGAGGGTGGCGCCCCAGGTGTGCTGGCGGGTGAGGTTACGGGCGCCGGTGGTGCGGTCGGCGAGGGCGTTGAGGGCGGGATTGCGGCCGAGGTAGTAGGTGGTGCCGTGATAGGAGTTGGTGCCGGACTTCATTTGGACGCTGAGGACGCCGCCGGCGGAGTGGCCGAATTCGGCATCGACGGCGTTCTGCTGGACGTTGACTTCCTGAACGGCGTCCATGGGCGGGGTGTAGCTGGATTTCTGGGCGGTCATCGAGGGAGCACCGTCGAGGATGATGTCGTTCTTCGTGCTGGTGTTGCCGCCGACATCGAATTGAGAAGCGGCCCAGTGGTGGAAGGGGCTTTGCTCGGTGGTGGAGCGGATGACGGTGGCGGGATTGAGGCTGACGAGGAGGAAGGGATTGCGGTGGATGATAGGGAGGCTGTTGGCCATCTTGGTGTTGACGGTCAGGCCCATGCTGGAGGTGTTGAATTCGACGCTGACGGGGGCGGATTCAACCGTGATCTGTTCGTTGGTGTTGCCGATGGAGAGAGTGGCGTTGACGGTGACGTCACCGCGGGCCTGCACGAGGATGTTTTTCTGAATGAAGCTCTTGAAGCCGGCGAGCTCGACGCGGACGGTATAGTTGCCGGGGGTGACGAAGTCGAAGAGATATTGGCCGGTGGGAGAAGTCTTGGTTTGGTTCTGGACGTTAGTTTCGTCGTTGGTGAGCGTGACGGCGGCGCCGGCGACGATGGCGCCGGAGCTATCGGATACGAGGCCCTGCACTTTGCCGCGCGTGTCCTGAGCAAAGGCGAGGATGGGAAGGAAAAGGGCGAGGAGCGCCAGTTTACCGGAAAAAGTCATCGTGGGGCAGTTATATGCGATGCGGAAGTTGAAGTCAAATCAGGCGAGTCGGACAATCAGGCGAGTCGGACGATGGCCTCCGACCAGGCGGGGAGGCTCCAGCCGGGAGCCGAGACGCTGAGGGTGGGGAAGCCGGCGGAGGCGACCGTGAGCGGGAAGGGTATGGTGGCGGTTTGGCCGGGGGCGACACGGATGCGGCGCCGGGGATTCGGACAGGCCCAGCCGCCGGGGGTGTGGAGCTGCAGGGAGAACTCGAGGGGAGATGGGGCGTGGTTGGTGAGGATGGCGTTCAGCGTGGTTTTGGCGCCGGGCGAGACGGAGTGGAGGTAGGGATCGAGGCGGAGCCATTGCTCATCGACGGCGAAGTTGGCGCCGGGCAGAGGGGTGAGGGAGGCGAGCAGGGCGGCGCGCTCTTCCAATTGCTTTTGCTGGAAGCGGATTTGTTCGGGGGAGAAGCGGAAGAGCGGGGCGACGTGTTGGTTGACGAGCCAGGGGCGGCCGAGGCGTTCGATCAAGGCGAGGCAGAGGTGGAGGCCGAGGCCGGGGCCGACGAGGTTGCGATTGAGGAGGCAGTAGTCGTCCATGCCGGAGGGGGTGAAGCTGTCGCCGACGAAGAGGACGGGGTCGCCGCCGGGGGGCTCGACGAGGAGGGCGCCGTGGAGGAGGGTTTGGCCGGGGAAATCGAAGGAAGTGAGACGGAAGCCATGCCAATCGCGGGATTCGGCGTGGCGCCAGATGTCGAGATGGGGGATGGGGTTGGGGGTGAGGCAGGGCAGGCGAAAGCGGGCAGGCTCACGAAGGATGCCGGCCTGTCCGGGGCAGGACCAGACGGCGGCGCTGAACTCGGAGGCGGTGGAGGCGGCGTAATCGGTATGGTCGTCGTGATAGTGGGTGATGTAGATGGCGTCGAGTTTCTCAAAGAGGCCGGTGGCGCGCCATTGGCGCAGTTGGGGCGGGACGGACTTGATGCCGCAATCGATGAGGAGGGCGTGGCCGTTGGGGGCGGTGATGAGGCGCGAGTTGGCGGTGGTGTGGAGCCAGGAGGGCAATTGGGGGCGGGTTTCGGCCAAGGGCATGGGATTGAAGGCGCGTGTGCCGAGGATACGGCGGGCGCGGGCCTGGGTGTTTTCCGGCGACACATACCAACGGTAGGCGTCGGTGGAGAGATAGTTGGCATAGCAATGAATGAGGGTCTCTTCGAGACGGTCGAGGTCGGCGCCGGGATTGGTGATCAGCGGGCCGGAGGCGGGAGCGATGATGTCCGGCCTCCACTGACGAATGGCGGCGAGGCTTTGGCGGAGGGCGGCGATGCGGGCGGCGAAGCCATGGTAGCCGCGGACCTTCCAGTCGGGGATCGAGTCCTGGAGGCTGTAGAGGTCGAGGATTTTGCCGCCGGCGTGGATGAGGTTGCCGGTGGCGAGAACGCGCAGGCCGCCGGCGTTGAGGCCGAAGCTGAGGCCATCGCGGGTGTAGCCGGGCGTGGAGAGCACGTCAATGGCTTGGTTTGCGAAGCGCAGTGTTTGGCCGGCGGCGACGGGTTGGGCGGCGGGGATTTCGCTCACGGGCCAGCGGGTGGTCTGGTTGTCGTAATCGTGGAGGCGGCCCTGGGAGGCGAAGTCGTTCCAGAGGGCGTCTGGGCGGCGGAAGCGGTCGAGGGCGGAGGCGGGGACGAGCACCTGGCGGGCGCTGGTATCGCCGATGGCGTGACGGCGGGCCTCGGGCAGCAGGAGCATGTCGGCCGGGCCGGAATAGACGGCGAGGGTGGAATCGGCCAGCCGCCAGCGTAACCGGTTGACGGGGCCCGGCGTCCATTCGAGTTCACGGGGCAGGCGGCCGGTCGAGGGGGCTGCCGCCAAAGCAAAAAAGGAGCGACGGGTCATCATGCAGTTGCGAGTTTATCGAGCCATCGCGATGGCGGCAATCGGGGTGGGGGTGAGTGTAACAGTGAGCTGCGGCAGACCGGCTGTCCGTGGGGGTGGAGGAGCGGTGGGGCTGACGAGGAGTTTTGTCGACCTCGAGCCGGGTTGGCGGATTGTGACGGTGACGCCGCTGCGGCGGGAAGGGCCGGCGGGAGAGTGGGTGTTCGCTGTGCCGAAGCTCGAGCCAGCGGGTGGGGATGGGATGAATCAGCAGGTTCGAGCCACGGGTGGGGGTGAATTTGGTTTTGAGGAATCGATTTACTCGGTGGGGGCGGACGGGATCCGGTGGCGGCGCGGCGAGAGGAGTCTGAGCGGGCGGAAAGCGCAGGTGCGGGGGCCGGTGTTGAAGCTGTTTCCGGAAGCGCCAGGGAGAATGCGTCTGCTGTTCTTGACGCGGGTGAGCGAGGCGGACTACAACATGGCCGTGCTGGTGAGCGGGGATGGGAAGGCGCTCGACGAGATGACGGAACGGGTACGCGCCAGTGGGGGGGCGGTGTGTGGGGGAGCGAGATGCCGGCTGATTCCGGTTGGGGTGGCGGTGCGGCCGGAGAAGCGGAATGGCAAGGGCGGGTTTGTGCCGGCACTGTAGGGAATGATCTGTATAGAATAAAGTACCGAAAAGTAACTTTTGTTCGGGAGCGTTTCGCCTGAAACAGAAGTAGAACGATTGCGACTGCAATTAAGATGAATGACTGCAAGGGGAGGAAATGAGATGAGTGATCCGGTGGTGAGTTTCATGCAGATGCTGTGGGGGGTGGAGGAGAGCCTGCAGCAGATGTCGCGGCGGATGCAGAGCCAGCTTGGGGTGACCGGGCCACAGCGGATGGTGTTGAAGCTGGTGGCGGCGCAGGAAGGAATTGCGGCGAATGATCTGGCCAAGCAGATCCATCTGCATCCGAGCACGGTGAGCGGGATTGTGAGGCGGTTGGAGGCGAACGGCATGTTGGCGCGGGTGGCGGACAAGGAAGACGGGCGGCGCTACAAGCTGAAGCTGAAGGCGGCGGGGCGGAAGGTGGTGGAAAAGAAAACGGGGACGGTGGAGGCGGCGGTGCGGACGCTGATGGAGCAGGCGCCGGAGCGGGACTTGACGGTGGTGCGCAAGACGATGGAGAAGCTGCGGGGGATTTTGCAGGAGCAGATGGATTGAAAGAGGGTTGACGGTTTGATGAACAGGCGTTCAGAAAAAGTGAATCACGGGAGGATGCTGGCGCCTCTAGCAAAGAGTGAGATTGTTTCTTGTACTGCCTCTGATCGGGGCGGCGCTGGCAGTAGCGCAGGATACGGCGGGAGTGGGGACGATCAAGGGACGGGTATTGAAAGCGGATTTGTCGGCGGCTGGGGGATATAAGGTTTGCGCGGCGGAAGCGCAACGGTGTGACACGACGAAGGAAGACGGCACGTTTCGCATCACGGACTTGCGCAGTGGGCTGTTCACGCTGGTGGTAACGCTGACGAGCAGCACGGAGCTGAAAACGACACAGGTGGAGGCGCGGATTGGGGTGGAGGCAAGCGTGGTGGTGACGCTGCCGAAGATTGAAGGTGTGGAGCAGTCGATCACGGTCAGTGACGCGGTGTTTCTGCCGCCGGAGGAAGTGAAGAGCTCAGGCTATCTGGTGAGTCAGCGGGAGATCTTCAAGAGTGCGGGGGCATTGCAGGATGTGTCGCGGTATATACAGACGCTGCCGGGCATCGCGATCGGGAGCGATGACTTTCGCAACGACATCATTGTGCGGGGCGGGTCGCCGCTCGAGAATCTGTTTATTGTCGATAACATTGAGATTCCGAACATCAACGCGTTTGCGAACTTCGCGTCGGCGGGCGGCACGGTGAGTCTGCTGGACGCGGCGCTGATACAGGACGTGACGTTTCTGACCGGGGGGTATCCGGCGCCTTTTATCAACCGTACGAGCGGGGTATTGCAGATTACGCAGCGGGAAGGGGACCGGGAGCGGTTCCGAGGGCGGGCGACGCTGGGATTCGCGGGGGCGGGAACGATTTTGGAAGGCCCGATCCGGAAGGGGAAGGGGAGTTGGGTGGTGAGTGCGCGGCGGAGTTTTCTGGACTTATTCACGGACAACATCGGCTTTGGCGGGGTACCGGTGGCTTACACCTATAACGCCAAGGCGGTTTATGATCTTGGGCCGAGGGACCGGATCTGGGTGGCGAATGTGAGCGGGAATGACCGGATCCGGCTGGGACTGGCGGAAGGGAATCAGGACAAGACGGAAGAGATCAACAACTTCGACATACGCTACGACGGGTGGCGGGCGGCGACGGGGTTTAACTGGCAGAGGCTGTTTGGAGAGCGCGGGGTGGGTTTGTTGGGGGTGACGCACTCGGAATCGCGGATCAATAGTTCGGTGAAGGATCTGGTGCGGTTTGGCCTTCCGCCGGCGGGGCAGAGCGTGGCGCAGCAAATCGCCAATGCGCCGCTGGTATTCAACGAGAGCTCGCGCGAAGGGGAATCGACGATCAAGTATGATCTGACGGCGTATGTGCCCGGGTTCGAGAAGATGCAGATGGGCGGGAGCTACAAGATCTTTCGGCTGCGGTACAACACGGCTTCGCCGCTTGGTGAGGATACGCCTTTTTCGATCGTGCCGGGGGTGAACCGGTTTGCGGTGAATACGAGTTTTCCGGCCTATCAATCGGGGGCTTACTGGCAGAATACGCGGAATTTCGGGTCGCGGTTGAATCTGACCTGGGGTGGGCGGCTGGACCATTACCAGTATCTGGGGGAGAGCCGGTTTAGCCCGCGGATGGGATTGAGCTACCGGTTGACGGACAAGATGAGCTGGCGGGCGAGCTATGGAACCTATTTTCAGCAGCCGTTCTTTCAATTTTTGGCGGTGTTTCCGCAGAATCGCGGTTTGATTCCGTGGCGGGCCGATCACTATGTGACGGGCGTGAACTATGTTGTGAGCCCGACGGTGCGTATGACGGTGGAGGTGTATCAGAAAGAGTATAAGGACTACCCGGTTTCGAGCCAGTTTCCGACGTTGAGTCTGGCGAACGTGGGGGACACGTTTGACGTCTCGAGCATTTTGTTTCCGCTGACGAGTGCGGGACGGGGACGGGTGAGAGGGTTTGAGATGTTTGTGGAGAAGCGGTTTAGCGAGAAGTGGTTTGGGCAGGCGAATCTTGCCCGGCAACAGGCGCGGCAGGCGGGGCTCGACGGAGTGAGGCGGCCGGCGAGTTTTGAGTATCCGTGGATTTTCAATGCAGTGGGGGGATACCGGCTGAATCCGAAGTGGGAATTGAGTGTGCGGATGGCGTATTTAACGGGGCGGCCGTACACGCCGTACAACGAGGTGGAGAGCCGGCGGCAGCGGCGGCCGATTTTTGATCTGAATCAAGTGAATGCGCTGAGGCTGCCGGATTATTTTCGGCTGGACGTGCGCGTGGACCGGAACTTGAAAGTGTGGGGTAAGCCACTGTTGTTGTTCTTTGGGGCGCAGAATGTGACGAACCGGAAGAATGTGGCGGGGTTTGGGTGGAACCGGCGGACGAACGGGCAACTGGCGAATGAGCAGTTGGGGTTGTTTCCGAACATCGGGCTGGACTGGCGGTTTTAGCTGGCCGGCTGAGCTTGGGGAGGGCTGGGTTCGTTTGTATTTTTTGCCGGGCCGGGGCGCGAAGCCGTGGGCTGCGGGGTGTGTGTGGCGGCTTCGCGCGGAGACACTGCGGGCGTCCGAGCGGTTTGGGGCTATGCGGATGTCAAGGAGCGGTTGGCTTCGTTTGTTTGGCCAAGTGTTTTTGGGGTGGTTTGTGGTTGTTAGTTGGCGGCCGCGGGTTGCGTTGGTGACGGTGGCCTTTGGGCGCAGCGGTCGCGGAGCTGGGCGAATTCGCGCTGGATGTCGGGTTGGGCGCTGAGCCACTGGACGGCGAGGAGGAAGCGGGAGTGGGTGCGGCGCATCTCGTGGAGAGGGAGCGAGACGGGGATGGAGCACTGTTCGTCCATGGTGAACATTTCGTTTTGGACTTCGGCGGCGACGGAGCGGTCGCGCTGGAGTTTGCGG
>JAINDK010000046.1 GCA_019931185.1 Bryobacter sp. CoA8 C33 | reverse complement strand
CGACCAGCCGCCTCTTTTCCTGCCCAGCGACTCCTCCACCGAAGGACAACCCCATTTGACCAAGCAGGAAAAACTGCGTCAAAAGCGAATCATTATGCGGGTCCCCAATCCCGCTCCGGCCTAATTTGGACAGGAGTGATATTCCAAGGAAAAAGTAGGGTTATATAACTTATTCATAGCAAGATTGACGTAATGTTATGGGCGGCATTCGATGAGTTTG
Organism: Bryobacter sp. CoA8 C33; assembly: GCA_019931185.1. Taxonomy (GTDB): domain Bacteria; phylum Acidobacteriota; class Terriglobia; order Bryobacterales; family Bryobacteraceae; genus Bryobacter. Next base: position 33,015 of record JAINDK010000046.1, on the reverse strand, counting down.
CCGCATTGGACTGTGATGATGTTGTCGATGACGATGTTGAGGCGGGCAGAAGAGGCTATTTTCGCAGCGTCAATGCTTTTGAGGCCGAGCTGGCACCAGAGCGGTTGGCCGGCGCGGATTTGGATCTTTTAATCGGGCCGGCAGAAGTAGTAGCGGGAGGAGACACCGCCGGGCGAGGTGGGTCAGGCCCAGGCGGAGTCGACTAGTTTTTTGAGGGTGGCGAAGTCGTCGGCGTTCGATTTGAGTTCGTCGGGGGATTCGTATTCGACGTGGAGGGTGAGGGGGCCGGAGAATTTGGCGAGGGCGAGGCGTTTGAGGACGGCGGGCCAGTCGACCATGCCTTGGCCGAGGGGGCACCAGCGCATGCGCCATTTGCCTTCGCGTTTTTCCCAGTAGAAATCCTTGATGGCGACCATTTTGAGGCGGCGGAGGGCGAGCTCGAGGGAGGCGGCCCAGGTCCAGGCGCCGCCTTCGGCGGTGGCGTGGGCGGGGTCGAAATAGAAACCCATGAAGTTGGCGTCGAGGTACTGGATGAGCTGCCAGGTATCCCAGACCGGGGCGCCGACGTAGTTGCCGGAGTGGTTGTGCATGCCGGCGGTGATGTTATAAAGGCGGGAGAGGGCGGCAAAGCCGGCGAGAGCGGCCTGGACCTCGGCGAGCTTGCGATCGAGATCCACGGCGCCGTCAGCGGCTGTACTGTAGCGCCAATAGCCAAGTTTGAAGAAGGGGATCTTGAGTTCGCCGGCCTTGCGGAGCGTGGCGGCGGCCTCGGGGGCCTTGGGATTTGTGAGGCCGGTGGTGATCATGGGCACCTTGAGGCCGGCGGCCTGGAGGGCGGCGACGGCGACGGGGAGGTCATCGGTAACTTTTTGGGGGAGGACATGGCCGCCGGGGCGGACGGTGAGATCGACGCCGCCCAAGCCGACCTGGCGGCAATACTTGCCGAGATCGGTGTAGTTGAGCTTGGCGGCGTGCTTGGAGAACAGGCAGAGTGTGGGCCGGGCGGCGGCGGGTGCGGACTGCTGGGCGGCGAGCAGAGCGGGCGTGGCGAGAAAGGCGCGGCGGTGCATGGGGGATCTCCTTAGGCGAGCTTCCAGGGGGGACGGTACTTGTAGTGGAGCAACTGGTTGGCGGCGGCGTTGTTGGTGAACTTTTCGGCGCGGGCATCCCACTCGAGGTAGGAGCGGGTTTTGTAGGCGATGTTGGCGATGAGGGTGGCGGATGTGGAGAGATGGCCGGTGAGGACATCGCAATTGCATTTGGCGCGGGACTTGATGCAATCGAGGAAGTTGCGGGCGTGGGGCTGAGCGGTGGGATAGCCGGTGGATTTACGGGCTTCGAGGACGGGCTTCTTCGAGGGGTTGTAGCCCTTTTCGAGGTTGCGGTCGACGGGGGTGCGCTGGGGGAGGGGAAGCTCGGTGATGACTTCGGGGACGACCTCCCAGCGGTCGAGGTTGAGGTACATGGTTCCCTTGGTGCCGCGGATCATCATTTCGGTCTTGAGGGCATTGCCGGGAGCGGCATTGGCGTTGATCTGGGTGAAGACCATCATGACGCCGTCGTAGTCCCACATGGCCTGGAGGGTGTCGGGGATTTCGCGATTGTCATCGATGGCGTATTTGCCGCCCATGACGGTGACGGCCTTGGGGGCATCCTTGCCGAGGCACCAGCGGAGCATGTCGACGTAGTGGACGCCGAAGTTCGTGACCTGACCGCCGGAGTAATTGTAGAACCAGCGGAAGTTATAGTACATGCGGTTGCGGTTGTAGGGGACCTTGGGGGCGGGGCCGAGCCAGGCATCCCATTCGGCTTCGCTGGGGGGCGGGCCTTCGGGGGCGGCGCCGAGGCCGGTGGGCCATTCGTTGGTGAGGTGCCAGCCCTGGGCGAGGGTGATCTTGCCGAGGGCGCCGGACTGGACGTAGGCGGCGGCTTCCTGAAGGAACTTGGCGCTGCGGCGGTGGATGCCGACCTGGACGACGCGCTTGTTGCGCTCGGCGGCCTCGACCATGCGGCGGCCCTCGAAAACGGTGAGGGAGAGGGGTTTTTCGCAGTAGACATCCTTACCGGCGTCGCAGGCGGCGATCATCTGGAGGGCGTGCCAGTGGTCGGGGGTAGCGATGACGACGGCGTCGAGGGATTTGTCTTCGATGAGCTTGCGCCAGTCGGCGTAGCGTTTGGGGGTATCGTGGCCGTGATCCTTGGCCTTCTTTTCGGCCAGGTCGAGGTAGGAGGATTTGAGATCGCAGATGGCGGCGGTGCGGGCGTCGCCCCACTCGAGGAAGCCGTCGTGGACCTGATCGCCGCGATTGCCGAGGCCGATGTAGCCGAGCTGGGCGCGGTCGTTGGCGCCGAGGACACGAGAGTAGCTGAGGGCGGTGAGGGCGGTGGCGGTGGAGAAATGGCGGCGGTGCAAGGAGGATCCTTTCGGATTGTCAAGGGGTTGAAACGTTCTGAGTATATCCTGACGAATGATGAGGAAATGCTGGCTGGCGATGAGCGTGGTGATGAGCGTGATGGGCGGGGAGAAGATCGAGGTACACGGGCACCGGGGGGCGCGGGCGGCGATGCCGGAGAACACAATACCGGCCTTTGTGTATGCGCTCGAGCAGGGGGTGGACGCCCTTGAGCTCGATCTGGCCGTGACGCGGGACAACGTGCTGGTGGTGTCGCATGACCCGGAGATGAACGAGCGGATCTGCACGGGACCGGCGGGGGCGAAGACGCGGGTGATCCGGGAGATGACGCTCGCGGAATTGAAGCAATGGGATTGCGGGGCGAAGCAGAACGCGGAGTTTGCGCGGCAGAAGACGGCGCCGGGCACGCGGGTGCCGACGCTGGAGGAGGTGCTTGAGCTGGCGCGGGGGCGGAAGGTGGATCTGAACATTGAAACGAAGAGCTTTTCGGCGCGGCCGGGGCTGACGCCGGAGCCGGAGGAATTTACGCGGATGGTAATCGAGCAGGTGCGGCGGCATGGGCTTGAGGAGCGGCTGATCCTGCAGAGCTTTGACTGGCGCACGCTCGAGGCGTGCCGGAAGCTGGCGCCGCGGGTGCGCACGTCGGCGCTGTATCCGGCGGGGCCCGGGGCGACGGGGCGGGATTACATCAGCGAGGCGAAGGCGAAGGGCTTTGCGATCGTGAGCCCGCATTACCGCTTGACGACGAAGGCGGAGGTGGAGCGGGCGCACGGGGCGGGGATGAAGGTGGTGGCGTGGACGGCGAATGACGAGAAGACATGGGCGGCGCTGGTGGAGGCGGGGGTGGACGCGATCATCACGGATGATCCGGCGGGGCTGATTGCCTGGATGAAGGGCCGGGGGCTGCGCTAAGGGGGGAAGCGGGGAGTGGTGTAGACTCGCCGCATGCTGGAAATCCTGATGGCGCTGTGGCTGCAGCCATGGCAAGGCGTGGATACGCCGCGGCCGATCGCGGCGGCCGAGAGTGTGTGGACGGAAGAGATGACGTGGATGGAGGTGCGCGATGCGGTGAAGGCGGGCCAGACGACGATCGTGATCGGCACGGGAGGAATCGAGCAGAACGGGCCCTACGTGGCGGGGGGCAAGCACAACTATGTGCTGGAGCTGGTGCTGCCCTATGTGGCGCGGGCGCTGGGCAATGCGCTGGTGGCGCCGGTGGTGCGGTTTGTGCCGGAAGGCAGGATCGAGCCGGCCGAGGGGCATATGCGCTATGCGGGGACGGTGAGCGTGGAGGAGAGCACGTTTGTGGCGCTGTTGCGGGATTTATGCCGGAGCTACCGGGCGCATGGGTTTCGCCAGATTGTGCTGGTGGGGGATAGCGGGGGGAACCAGAAGGGGATGGAGCGGGTGGCGGCGGAGCTGAACGCGCTCTGGAAGGGCCGGGGGGCGCGGGTGCATTATCTGAAGGAGTTTTATACGCAGGACCCGTGGAGCCATGAGTTTCTGACCAGGAAGGGGATCGTGCAGAGGGAGGCGAGCACGGGTTCGACGGCGGCGGCGCATACGCGCGACGGCATACACGATGACATTTACTACGAGGCGCAACTGGCGGCGCTTGACCCGCGGTTGATCCGGGCCGAGCAGAGGCGGCAGGCGGGGCGGATGAGTCTGCATGGGGTGAAGCTGGAGCCCTTGGAAAAACTGCGGCAATTAGGGCGGGAGCTGGCCGAGTACCGGGCGGGGATCGTGAAGGCGGCCTATGAGAGGTCGCTGAAGTGGGCGGCGCGGTGAAGCTATGCTGAAGGAAGATGTACGAAGTGATTGTGGAGCAGCCGTTCTCGGCGGCTCATTTTCTGAAGGACTATCCGGGCAAGTGCGCGCAGATCCACGGGCATAACTATCGTGTGCAGATCACGGTGGAGGGCGAGGCGTTGAACGAGTTGGGGATGGTGGTGGAGTTTGAGGTGATCAAGCAGGCGTTGAAGCCGTGGATTGACCGCTTCGACCATGGGTTTCTGAACGAGATTCCGCCGTTTGACGTGGTGCAGCCGAGCGCGGAGAACCTGGCGAAGTTTTTCCACGATGAAGTAGCGCGGGCGCTCGATGGTACGAGCGCCCGGGTAAGCTATGTGAGATTGTTTGAAACCGAGAAGTGCTCGGCGGGCTACCGGCCGAAGTAAGTGGCGTTTTCCTGGGCGAAATTGGCCCATTTTTCGGGGAGGTCGTCGAGGGCAAAGATGGCGGAAACCGGGCAGACCGGAACGCAGGCGCCGCAGTCGATGCACTCGACCGGGTCGATGTAAAGCATCTTTTCGCCTTCGAACTTTTCGGAATCTTTCTTCGGGTGGATGCAGTCGACCGGGCAGGCATCCACACAAGCGGTGTCTTTGGTCCCAATGCAGGGCTCTGCGATAACGTAAGCCATTTCCCTCACAGATTAACATGATTGAGGGGGGAGAACGGGATGGCCTGGGGCGTGGAACTGGGAGAGGAAATGGACTGAAAACAAAGCGCCGGGAAGGAAGGATGGAAGACGGGTTCGGATCGGGAGGATTGATGAAAGCAGACAAAGTAGTGTTTTTCTTTACCGGGGGGACGATCTCGATGCGGGTGGATGCGGAAAAGGGAGGAGCCGTGCCGGCGCTGGGCGGGGAGGAGATCCTGGCGCATGATCCGGAGCTGTGGCGGCTGGGGGGAGTGGAGGTGGTGAATTTCGCGCGGCTGGCGGGGCCGCAGATGACGCCGCGGCATATGTGGGAATTGAGCGAGCGGCTGGGGGAGGTTCTGGCGCGAGAGGATGTGAGCGGGGCGGTGGTGACGCACGGGACGGACACGCTCGAGGAGACGGCGTTTTTTCTGGATCTGCGGCAGGACAGCGAGAAGCCGGTGGTGGTGATCGGGGCGATGAGAAATGCTTCGGAGCTGAGCTATGACGGGCCGGCGAATGTGCGGGCGGCGATGCGGGTAGCGCTCGATGTGGAGGCGAGGGGCCAGGGGGTGTTTGTGTTGTTGAATGAGACGATCCATGCGGCGGCGTATGCGACGAAGATGGACACGCAAGCGATCGAGACCTTTCAATCGCCGGTGTTCGGGCCGTTGGGGATCGTCGATCAGGACCGGGTGTTTTTTGCGCGGCGATTGAAGTTCCGGCAAAGAGTGCGGACGTGGGCGATGGAAGAGCGGGTGGACCTGTTTCAGATGTACGCGGGGGCGGACGGACGGTTTATCGACGCGGCGCGGGAGATGGGGGCGCGGGGGATCGTGATTGAAGGAACGGGGCGGGGCAATGTGCCGCCGATGACGCTTGCGGCGATACAGCGGGCGATTGACGCGGGGCTGCCGGTGTTGATCGCAAGCCGGTGTGCGCAGGGACGGGTGTTGGACACATACGCTTATGAGGGGAGCGGAAAAGATCTGCGGCGGCGGGGAGTGATCTTCGCGGGCAATCTGACGGGGCCGAAGGCGCGGATTCTGTTGATGCTGGCGCTGGGGGTTACGAGGGATCCGGCGGCTCTGCGGGAGATGATTGAGGCAGGGCAGTACCTTTAGAAGCGAAGCCGGGGCAGGCGAGAACGGGGAGGCGGGGGTATTTGCGATAGTTGGGGTCGTCCTTGGCGCGTTGGCATTGCAGAAAGACACTGCCCCGATCGTTGACGATACGGCGCGCGAACTGACAGATGGCGCAAAGGCCTGGCGACATGGGCATCTGTTATGATCGCGCGATATGAGAGCAAAAGCGAGCGGGTGGTTGGCGATGGCGGTGTTGCTGGGGGGATGCGGCGGGGGAGCGCGGGTGGAGGAGCAAGCACGGAGGTTCGAGCCGCCGGAGTTGCCGCGGGTAATCGCCGAGGATGTGCGGTTTCCGCCGGCGGGGCGCAAGAGCGTGACGGTGGTGGACAAGGGGCTGCTGGGTTTACCGTATTTGGGGGGAGGGAATCTGGCGAGCTACGAGAAGGGGAAGCAGGAATACCGGTTGATTCTGATCCGGTGCCGGAGCGCGGGGCAGGCGGGCAACTACATCTTCGACATCAAGAATCAGATGGAGGCGCCGAAGTTCGTGGCGAGCTATGGCGGCTATTACGCGGAGAATACGGCGGCGGGCCCGCTGTTTGTATTCGCCAAGGGGAGCTACATTGGGGGCGTGGCGGGCTTGAGCGAGGCCGAGGCGGTGGAGGCGGGCAAGGAGTTCGCGGCGCGGATTCCGTATTAGCTGGTGTGGTCGTGGATGAACTTCCAGCCGGCGGGGGTGCGGCGGGCGATGAGAGTCCAGCGGCCGGAGGCATTGCCGCCGGCGGCGGCGGCGCGGGTGAGATGGAAGGCGCCGATGACGAGGGCGTGGTCTTGGCCGAGCATGCGGACTTCGACATCGGAGAAACGGAGGGCGCCCATCTGGTCTTTGCTTGCGTAGTTGCGGCGGTAGCGCTCGAGGACGCCGTTGTAGCCGCGGGAGACCTCCTTGCCGATGAAGGTGATGGAGGGGGAGTTGTCGTAGGCGGAGACGAAGGCTTCGATATCGCCGCGATTCCAGGCGGCGGCCTGGGTGTCGAGGACTTTGCGGATGTCGTCGGGCGGGGCGGCGCCGAGGCTGAGAACAAGAAGGATGGCAGGGAGCAGCTTCATCGAGGACACTATAGCTTGTGAAGGAACTGGAGCGCAAAATCGCCGAGCGGATCGAGCGGGAGGGGCCGGTGCCGTTTTCGGTTTTCATGGAGATGGCGCTGTATGACGAGACGTGGGGGTATTACCGCCGGGATGTATTTGGACGCGGGGGCGATTACTATACAGCGGCGCAACTGCAGCCGGTGTTTGGCGCTTATGTGAGGACGCTGGCGGCAGCGCTAGTGCCGGGCTATGAGAGCTTTGTCGACATGGGAGCGGGTCGGGGGGAGATGGGCGAGGAGATGAAGGAAGCGGTGTATTGGCGAGTGGAGGCGGGTGAGGAAATTCCCAAAACAAATCGCAGTGTTTTGTTTTCGAACGAATTATTCGACGCGATGCCGGTGGATCTCAAGCAGGATGGGACACTGTTGCGGGTGAAGCGGGAAGGGGGCCGGTTTGCCTGGCATCCGCACTCACCGAAAGAGGGAGTGAGAGAAGAGAGGCCGGGGGCGAGAGAGATGCTGGCGCGGGCCTACGCCTCGCTTGAGGAAGGCTGCTACATCGTGATCGACTATGGGTACAAGGGACGGGAGTGGGCGCGGTTTCCGAACGGGTCGCTGATGAGCTACCGGCGGCATGTGGCGAGCGAGGAGGTGTTGCGTGATCCGGGGGAAGCCGACATCACGGCGCACGTGGATTGGGATGCGCTGGTAGCGGATGCGCGGGCGGCGGGATGGATTATCAGGAGCCAGGAGACGCTGCGGGCATCGATCATGGGACTGGGGGAGGATGTACTGGAAGGACTGAATTTATTGGGTGGAATGCAATTGAGGACGTTGCTTTTCGGGATGGGTGAAAGCTTTGAGGTGATGTTGCTGGAGAAAAAATAAGGGCCCCGCGAACGGGGCCCAGGTTGAAGTGAATTGGGTTGGACTACTTGCCGGCCTTCTTAGCCGGAGCAGCCTTCTTGGCCGGAGCGGCTTTCTTGGCCGGAGCAGCCTTCTTGGCCGGAGCGGCTTTCTTGGCCGGAGCGGCTTTCTTAGCCGGAGCGGCCTTCTTGGCTGGAGCGGCTTTCTTCGCCGGAGCCTTGGTAGCGTTCTTCATTTCGAATCATTCTCCCTAACATTAAATCGAGTCCCCCTATGGAGGACTCAGTGCTTCAGATATAAAGTCTTTCGAAAACAAAGTCAAGAAAAAAATGCATTTTGGGCCACAACGACGGGCGTTTGAAATGATTAAAACGTAAAGACGTAGAATTGATTTATAGCGATGCATATGATCCGGACCCTTGTATTCATTGGCTGCGCGGCGATACTGACGACATCCTGCGGCAAAAAGACGAGAGTGATGACACCGGGACGAGTGGCCGTGAAGAGCGTGAAGCCGGGGTATACGGAGCGCGGCATCGCGAGCTGGTACGGAGAGCCTTATCATGGGCGGCGGGCGGCGAATGGCGAGATCTATGACATGCATGAACTAACGGGGGCGCACCGAACGATGCCGTTTGGTACGTGGGTGGAAGTGGAGAATGAGAGTAACGCGAAGAAGGTGAAGTTGCGGATCACGGATCGCGGTCCGTTTGTGAAGAAGCGGATACTCGATGTGTCGCGGCGGGCGGCCGAGGAGTTGTCGATGATTGGACCGGGGACGGCGCCGGTGAAGCTGGTGGTGATCGAGGCGCCGCGGGATGGAGTGCGGGAGAGATATGGAGTGCAGGTGGCGGCGTGGAGCGACAGGAAGAGAGCCGAGGAGGAAGCAAGGAAGCTCGAATCAAGCGTTGGCGTGGCGCGGGTGAGCGAGAGCGAAGGCAAGCCGGCGCGCTACCGGGTCATTGCCGGGGAGGGAACGCGCGAGCAAGCTGAGGCGTTGCGAGAAAGACTGCGGAAAAAAGGATACCGGGGAATCGTGATTCGTCATGTACCCTAGAAGCACCGGGAAGAAAATTCCAACGGTGGAGACCAAGAAAACGGAAGATTTTTCAGGGACCGGAGCCACTAACCCAGAGGTGTATACCGGATGAGCAGCATGATGGACGAAAACCTGAAGGTATTGATCGGCCAATCGCCGAGGATGCTGCAATTGCAGCGACTGATCGATAAGCTGGGCAAGTGCCGCTGGCCGGTGTTGATCCTGGGGGAGACGGGCACGGGCAAGGAAGTGGTGGCGCGGTCGATACACAACGTGAACAACGATGGGCCGTTTGTGACGATCGACTGTTCGGCGATGGTGGGGCCTTTGATGGAGAGCGAGTTATTCGGCTATGTGAAGGGAGCCTTTACGGGGGCGAACAACACGAAGGCGGGATTGATTGAGCTGGCCAATGGGGGAACAGCCTTTCTCGATGAGATTGGGGAATTACCACTCGATTTGCAGGCGAAGCTATTGCGTGTGCTGCAGGAGAAGGAGTACCGGCCGGTGGGCGGGCTGACGCAGAAGCGGGCGGACTTTCGAGTGATTGCGGCGACAAACCGGGATCTGGCCAAGGAAGTGGAGCAGGGGAATTTCCGGCGCGACTTGTACTACCGTTTGAATGTCGTGACGTTGCGGCTGACGCCGCTGAAGGAGCGGAGGGAAGATGTGCCGCATTTGGTGGCGCATTTTCTGCGGCGGTATGGGCGGATTCAGAGCATGGATCCGGAAGTTCTGGAAGCGATGTTGAACTACGACTGGCCGGGGAATGTGCGGGAGTTGGAGAACTGCGTGCAGCACATGTTGGCGGTGAACAGCGGGCCTTCGTTTCACCGGCAGGATTTGCCGTCGACGGTGTTGAATTCGCTGCAGCGGCGTGGGGCGGTGAGCGTACCGATGGTGGCGGCGTTGCCGCCGGCCTATGGGCATGGCTACAGTGAGACCGCGGCTATGGCGGGACCACCGGCGTATGTGTATGGGAGCGGTGCGGCAGTGGCGCCGGCACCGGTGGCGACGACGCTGCCGGTGATGCCGCTAGCGGAATTGGAGAAGCAGGCGATTCTGAGGGCGCTCGAGTATACGAAGGGTGACCGGGTGATGGCGGCGACGCTGCTGGGCATTGGCCGCACGACGCTGTACCGCAAGCTGAAAGAGTATGAGCTCGGCGAAGAAAGCTGAGAATCGGAGATGACTGGGCGCACTTTGTTCACAGAGAATGCGCAAGAAGTACACTCGAATTCTTCTGCTTGAAGACAACATGGCCGACGCGGGGTTTCTGCGTGAGGCGCTGGGTGAGTTGGAAGAACTGAATAATGGCGGGGCGTGGTTGAGCCCGCATGAGTTGTGTGACGCCGAGACGCTCGAGGAAGCACTGTCGTTGTTGCGGGATGTGAGCTTTGATGTAATTCTGGCTGATCTATGGGTGCCGGACAGCAAGGGTTTGCCGACGTTTCAGCGGCTGAAGGCGGCGGCGCCGCAGACGCCGCTGATTGCGATGCTGGGAGCGGAAGATCCGGGGCTTACGGTGCGGTTGACGCAGGAAGGGGCGCAGGACGTGCTGGTGAAGCACGAAGTGGATTGCACGCCGTTGGGGCGGGCGATTCGCTGCGCGATGGAGCGCAACCGGATCGCGACTGGACTGCGGCGGCTGAGTGTGCGCGACGAACTGACGGGGTTGTTGAATCTCACCGGGTTTGTGCAGCTGGGGGAGCCCTACTGCCGGCTGTTGCGGCGGCGGGGCGGGGCGGCGGCGTGCGGCTTTCTGCAGGTGACGAATCTGGAGGCGGTGGCGGATTTGGCGGGGCGGCATGAGGAGGAGTGGCTGCTGATGGAGATTGGGGAGATGCTGCGGCGGATGGCGATGGAGGTGGATCTGACGGCGTATTTTGGCGGGGGGCGTTTTGCGCTGTTGAGCCCGGAGCGTTGTGCGGTGGTATTACACGCGGCGCTGCGGCAGGTGGGCCAGGAGATAAGCGGTAAGGCACTGTTGCGCGGCGTGCCGCTCGAGTTGCAGATACAGGTGGCGGCTGCGGACCTGGGAGAAGCGAACGAGTGGCAATTGGAGATGCTGCTCGATCAGGTGGAGGAAGGGCTGTGGGAAAATAGGCGCTTCGAGATTGCATGCGAGAGCGAGGTACAAGCGCTGATCCAGTAGTGGGGGTGGATGCGACCTATACGGCGGGGCCTGAGCTAAGCGGGGTGGGGCGGTATTCACTGCGGCTGATGGAAGGATTAGCGGAATGGGGCCAACCGGTGAAGCGGTTTTACCGTGCGCACCGATGGTGGAAAGCGCCGTGGCCAAAGCGGTTGTTATGGGAGAGTGGGGTGCGGGGCGTGGATCTGTTCCACGGCCTGAATCAGCGGCTGCCGAGGCGGGGGCGGACGCCAATGGTGAGTACATTTCACGATCTTTTTGTTTTGAGCGCGGAGTATTCGACGGCGGAATTCCGGGAGCGTTTTGCCGAACAGGCGTGGCAGGCGGCAGAGCGGAGCGACCACATCATCGCGGTATCGGAGTTCACGGCGCGGCAGGTGGTGGAGAACCTGGGTTATCCCCGGGAGCGGATCACGGTAGTGCCGCATGGGGTGGACTGGCCGGCGGCGGCCAGGCCGGCGGCGGAGCGGGAGAAAATCGTGCTGACGGTTGGGGCAGTGCAGAAGCGCAAGAACACGAAGCGGATGATCGAGGCGTTTCGGGCGATGGGGCCGGACTGGGAATTTTGGATTGCGGGCAGCGCGGGGTTTGGGGCCGGAGAGATGCTGGCGGATTGTCCGGGAAATGTGAAGGTGCTGGGGTATGTGAGCGACGCGGAGTTGGAGAGGCTATACGAGAGGGCGGCGATCCTGGCGTTTGCCAGCTTGGATGAGGGCTTTGGGATCCCGGTGCTGGAAGGTATGGCGCATGGGATGGCGGTGATGACGGGGAAGCGGTCGGCATTGCCGGAGGTGGCGGGGGAGGCGGGGCTCCTGGTGGATCCGTTTTCGGTTGAGGAGATGGCGGAGGCGATGCTGCGGCTGCGGGATGTGGAACTGCGTGAGGAACTATGGGCTAAAGGGCGGGAGCGGGCGCGGCGCTATAGCTGGAGCCGGGCGGCGAAGGAAACGCAGGCGGTATACCAGCGTTTGGTTAGTGGCGAGGATCTTCGTCAAGAGAGATCTTGAGGGCCTTGAGGAACTTGGTGTCCTGGGAGTTCCAGGTGACCTTGCTGGTGGCGTCGAAGGATTCTGGCGGGGAGGCAGAATCCTCGCTGCTGTCGTCCTCGCGCTTGTTAAAACCGATCGTCGCTTCGAGGACGAGGAAGACATCATAGCCAGCGCGTTTGATGTCTCCGATGGCTGCGGCGATGCGCTCGGAGTCAGACAGAGACTCGTTTATGGCATTACCCAGTTCTTGCATAAGGTCTTTGAGGTTATCGTCCATCAAAAGTTCCGTTCACAGAATACCATTCACGCATATCGGTTGTGAGCGGCTTTGCTAGCATGAGATTTCGGGATTATGAAGAAGTTTTTTCAGGCTTTTCTTCCGGGAATCATCAAGCCGTTGCACGTTTTGTGGAATGAGTTGATCGGATTCTTCTTTGCGGTGTTTGCGGTCGTGATCCTGGCGAGTTTATTGCGGGGCATCTGGAATTATCAGGGGGATCGGGAGAGTTTGGGGCGGCTGATCCTGATGGGTTTTTCGTTTGTGGTGATGGCGTTTTTTGGGGTGCAGAGCTTTTGGAAGGCGCGCCGGATCGGAAGATCTTAGGCGATGAAAGCGGGGGACTATCCATACACGCGGGGGATATACCCCGATATGTACCGCAAGCGATTGTGGACGATGCGGCAGTATGCGGGGTTTGGGTCGGCGGAGGAGTCCAATGAGCGGTATCGGTATTTGTTGGGACAGGGGACGACGGGTTTGTCGGTGGCGTTTGATTTGCCAACGCAGATGGGGATGGATGCGGATCATGGGTTAGCGGCGGGGGAAGTGGGGCGGGTGGGGGTATCGATCTGTTCTCTGGCGGACATGGAGCGGCTGTTCGCGGGCATTGAGCTGGAGAAGATCACGACGTCGATGACGATCAATGCGACGGCGGGGACTTTGCTGGCTTACTATGTGCTGGTGGCCGAGAGGCAGGGTGCGGACCGGCGGAAGTTGGGGGGGACGATCCAGAACGACATCTTGAAGGAGTATGTTGCGCGCGGGACGTACGTATATCCGGTGCGGCCGGCGATGCGGATCATCACGGACATTTTTGCGTGGGCGAGCCGGGAGTTACCGGAGTGGAACACGATATCCATCAGCGGGTATCACATCCGGGAAGCGGGATCGACGGCGGCGCAGGAGATTGCGTTTACGCTGGCGGACGCGGTGGCATATGTGGAGGCGGCGGTGAAGGCGGGGCTAGCGGTGGATGATTTCGCGGGACGGCTGAGCTTTTTCTTCAATTCGCACAACCGGTTTTTCGAGGAGATCGCGAAGTTTCGCGCGGCGCGGCGGCTGTATGCGCGGCTCATGAAGGAGCGGTTTGGGGCGAAGGAGCCGCGCTCGATGATGATGCGGTTTCACACGCAGACGGCGGGCTCGACACTGACTGCGCAGCAACCGGATGTGAACGTGGTGCGCGTGGCGCTGCAGGCGATGGCTGCGGTACTGGGGGGGACGCAGAGTTTACACACGAATGGGATGGACGAGGCTTTGGGCTTACCAACGGCGGACGCGGCGCGGGTGGCGCTGCGGACGCAGCAGGTGATCGCGTATGAAACGGGGGTGGTCGCGGAGCCGGATCCACTGGGCGGATCGGAGTATGTGGAAGGGTTGACGGACCGGCTGGAGAGGGAGGCGGAGGGGTATCTCTCGCGAATCGATGCGATGGGGGGTACGATTGCGGCGATTGAAAGCGGCTATATCCAGAGTGAGATCCAGAATGCGGCGTATGAGTATCAGCGGGCGGTGGAGCGCGGGGAGGAAATCGTGGTGGGGGTGAACCGGTTTCAGAGCGAGGGGCAGGAGGCGATGCCGGTTTTTCAGATCCGGCCGGATGTGGAGACGCAGCAAGTGGAGAGGTTGCGGGAATTGCGGGCGAGCCGGGATGGGGTGGAGTGGAAAGCGCGGATCGCGGCCCTGCGGGAAGCGGCTGTGGGCGGGGACAATCTGATGCCGAGGATATTGGAGGCGGCGCGGGCGCGGGCGACGGTGGGTGAGGTTGCCGATACGCTACGGGATGTGTTTGGAGAATACCGGGAGGGCGCCGCCAACCCATAGTCCCTGAGGGAACTGGGCCGGGGCGCCCTCTGTCTCTCTTAGTTGAAAGAAGATACGAAGCAGGAAGGCGGGGTGTTCCGAAATTTTTTTGCGCGGTTGCGGAGAGACGTGATGCCATTTGCACCGTCTGAAATTCAGTGGATGCAGTCTTGTACCTCCGAATTGAAATAGTCTTAGGGGATTGAATGAAGGAGACAGAATCATACTGCCCGAAAGAGAATCAAAGCGAGGATGGCAAATTGGATCCCGGCGTGGTGCTGCTTGCTGGCAGTGGGGTTTCGATATGCCGGAAAGCTTCCGTTCGCTGGTGGGACGGCTCCGAATGGGGCTGGTATGCTGGTGCGGTGCGTTTGGCAATCAGCTCAATTTCCAAGTGAAGACAGCGAGCTTGTGTCCGCGTCGAATCGCCGGCCAGTAAGAGCTTCGCCACGGCTCTGGCGCCTGACAGCGCTATTCCGAATCACCGAGAATGGGAAGAATCCATGAACATTGCATTCCTTGGTTATGGTCAAGTTGGCGCGCCCCTGGCGGATCATCTCGCCCGCGCCGGCCATAACGTGACGCTTGGCGCGGCCGAGCCCTTTTCGGATCGGGCGCTCAAGGCACTGCGGCGCAACGCGGAGCTCAAGGCCGCGCCGCCGCGCGAGGCCATCCTGGGGGCCGATGTCGTATTCCTCGCGACACCATTCGCGGCCAACGAGGCCCTACTCATGGCGGTGGCCACGGAGCTCGTGGGCAAGGTACTGGTGGATTGCACTAATCCCGTGGGGCCTGGCCTCAATCATGGGCTGAACAGCGCGCGTTCGGGCACCGAGATGATCCAGACGCTGTTACCGGCGACGAAGGTGGTCAAGGCGTTCACGATCTACGGCTTTGAAAACTTGGAGAACAGCGCCTATCCGGGCTACAACGTAAAGCCGGCGATGCTTTTCTGTGGCGCGGATGCGGCGGCCAAGCAGAGGGTGGCCCGGTTGATTGGCGATCTTGGCTGGGAACCGGTAGACACCGGCGGCATCGAGCAGGCGCTGCCCCTCGAACACATGACGCTGCTTTGGATCCGGATGGTGCGCCTAGGCGGACAGTCGCCGCATGTGGTGTGGGCGGCGCTGAGGCGCTAAGGACAGGAGAGGGAAAAACGATGGGTAAATCGCGGCTCGAAGCTTTTAGCGATGGAGTACTCGCCATCATCCTGACGATCATGGTTCTTGAAATGAAGGTTCCGCAGGGCAATACCCTCGAGTCGTTGCGGCCTTTATGGGGCGCCTTTTTCAGCTATCTGTTGAGCTTCGTGTTCATTGGAATTTACTGGAACAACCATCATCATGTACTGCACGCCGCCGGCTCCGTGACGGCGGGCGTACTCTGGGCTAATCTGCACCTGCTGTTCTGGTTGTCGCTGATTCCCTTCGTGACCGGGTGGATGGGGCAGAACCAATTCAGCGCGGTTCCCACGGCGGTTTACGGCTTGATCATGCTGATGGCGGGCGTGGCGTACAAGATCCTGGTACAAGCGATTATTGCCGCCGACGGAAGCGACTCTCTTCTCGCGAAAGCCCTCGGCGCGGACCGGAAGGGCAAGGTTTCCATTCTGCTGCTGGTTCTGGGCACGGCCCTTTCGCTGTACAGGCCGGCGTTGGCCCTGGTGGCTTATGCTCTTGTCGCCGGGATCTGGCTTGTTCCCGACCAACGCATCGAACGCGCGCTCAGCGGCTCGTGAGCACCTCTGGCGCTTTACCCTCAATCCAGAGATAGCTGCGGCCGGCGGCGAGATCCCGTGCTTCCTGTTGCCGGCCGCTGGGCCAATAGACGACGGCGCGTTGGGCGCGAGGCGAGCGGCCGAGGCCGAAGGTAAGCGCCAGATCGCTCGCCGAGAGATAGCTCGAGCCGCTTTTGACCATCGCGGTCTGCCGGCCCGAGGCATCGAACAGATGCAGCACGGCGCCGATCGCATCGCGATTGGAGGGCCCACCCCGCAGACGAAAACGAATCGACTGATGGCCGGCGCCGGTATCGTTGCGGTATAGGTAAGCGGGTCCGCCGTTGGTGGTGACGAGCACGTCGAGATCTCCGTCACGGTCAAAGTCACCAAGGGCGAGGCCGCGGCCGATCTTGGGCGCGGCGAAGTCTGGCCCCGCGAGCGGAGCAATGTCGCGGAAGCCGCCGGGGCCATCGTTGTGAAACAGGTGCGGAACCTGGGCGTGCGAGGTGCGGCGGCCAACGTTGCGCACGGTATCGTCGATGTGGCCGTTGAGCACGATCAGGTCGAGGTGACCATCGAGATCGAGATCGCCAAACAGGCAGCCGAAGCCGAGCCGGTCCCGCGAAGGCCCGCCTACGCCGCGCGGCAGAGCCCGATCGGTGTAGGCCTCGCCGCTACGCTCATAAAGCCCCATCATTTCGTTGTCGAAATTCGTGATGGCGATGCCGGGATAACCGGTTCGGGCGAAGTCGGCGGCATCGACGCCCATGCCGGCGCGGACGCGGCCATCCTCGCTGAAGGCCACCCCCTGGCGAACGGCCATCTCGCGGAATGTACCGTCGCGGTTGTTGCGGTAGATCTTGTTTGGCTGCGTGTCGTTGGCGACAAAGAGGTCCGGCCAGCCGTCCTGGTCAAAGTCGAGCAGGGCGGCGCCGAGGGATTTCGAGGAAGGATCGAAGAGGCCACTGCCGGCAGTCACATCCTCGAATGTGCCATCGCGCCGGTTACGGAAGAGCCAGCAGGTTGCGCCGCGGTAGGCCTCCGGCGTGCAATAGGATTTCAATTTGCCGTCAAGCGAGCAGCGGACATCCTGGCCCGGGGACCAGCGGACATAGTTGCAGACAAAGAGATCGAGATAGCCGTCGCGATCATAGTCGAACCACAGAGCCGAAGTGGAAAACGACTCGCGGCCGCCGAGGCCGGAGGACTGCGTGACGTCGACAAAGCGGCCCCGGCCATTGTTGTGGAATAGGCGGTTTTGTCCGACCGCGGTGATGTACAGATCGGGGTAGCCGTCGTTGTCGAAGTCACCGACGGTGACACCCAGGCCGTATAGCTCAGTGTCGAGACCGGCCTCCCGGGTGACGTCGCGGAAGGTGCCGTCGCGATTGTTGCGCAGCAGGCGCGGCGTCGAGCGGGTGCGCTTGTGTCCGGGCCAGTCGCTGCCATTGACGAGCAGGATGTCGAGCCAGCCGTCCTGATCGTAGTCGAGAAAGGCGCAGCCAGGCCCCATCGTCTCCGGCAGGTACTTCGCGCCGAATGCGCCGGAGTTGTGGCGGAAGCCGAGGCCGGCCCGCGCCGTCACGTCGGTCAGGCGGACCGGCGCCGGCTGCGCCAGCAGCGGCGAAGCAAGCGCGGCAAGCAACGAACGGCGCGTCATGGCAGAGGCGCCAGGCCGTGGCGAATGGCGTAAACGACCAGCTCGGCCGTGTTGCGAATCTGCAGTGTCTCCATGATGTTTGCCCGGTGCACGTTTACTGTATTGACGCTCAAGCCGAGCCGGGCCGCGATCTCCTTATTGGAAGCCCCGGCAACAATGTGCTGCAGCACTTCGAGCTCGCGCTTGCTCAGATTGTGGCCGGCCTCGGCGCCGAAGGCGGCCTGTTCGAGCCGCGGGTCGGCGACCCAATCCTCCGTCATCACCCGCCGCACGAAGGCCACAAGTTCAAGATCGAGCGCATTCTTGAGCAAATAGCCGGAAGCGCCGGCCTCGCGGCTGCGGGCGGCATAGCTGGGCTCGGCGTGCATGCTCAACATCAGCACGCGCACCGCCGGCAGCTTTCCGCGAATGGTGCGCGTGGCCTGCGCGCCATTCTGCACGGGCAGGGCGTAGTCCATCACCACGACGTCGGGCCGGAGCTGTTCAGCCAGCACCACGGCCTCGGCCCCGTCGCTCGCCTCGCCGACGACGGTAATGCCCGCTTCATCCTCGAGTAGCCGCCGGAATCCCAGCCGCACGAGGGCATGGTCATCAACCAGCAGAACCCTTATGGGTCGCGGATCAGGGTTCAACGAGGGCCTCCTCGAGAGCCAGCGGCGCCGACAGTGTCACCACGGTGCCGCCGCCCTTCGACACAATGTCGAGCGTGCCGTCAATCAGCCCCGCCCGCTCGCGCATGGCGGCAAGCCCCAGACCTTGCGGCGCGTTTTCGCGCAGGCCGGTTCCCTGGTCGGCAACGCGAAGGATCAATCGCGCGTTCTCCACCCGCAGCATCACATCGACCTCGCCGACCTGGGCATGACGCGCCACATTGTTTAGGGATTCCTGCAGGATGCGAAAAACATGAATGGCCTGCGAGGCGCGGACCTCCACGGGTTCCCGCGGCCCACGATAGCGCACGGCGATGCCGGTGTGGCGTTCAAATCCCGCCAATTGCCACTCAACGGCGGCCAGCAAGCCTTGTTCCTCGAGAATGACGGGCTGCAGGGATTGCGACAGCGAGCGGATGCGCTCGAGCGTCCGCTGGACAATGGTGCTAGCCTCGAGGGTCTTCTCCTCAAAGGCGGATCCGGGGGCATGCTTGCGGGCGTTGCGCAAGAGCGCGCCCAGAGCGGTGAGAATCTGGCCAAACTCGTCGTGCAAGTCTCGGGAGATCGAGCGGAACGTCGATTCCTGCGTCGCGATCAACTGCCGCGCCAAATCGCTGCGCTGTTCAGCGAGGGCCCCCAGTTGGGCGAACAGAGCGCGATTGGAATGAATCAGCCCGAGGCTGGTCAGCACGATCAAGGCCAGAGACAGGGCCAGAAAGATATAGGCATTGCGTTCGATTTCGCTGAAGAGCGCGCGCACCTGTTCGGAGGCGCGGGCCTCTTCGTCGTTGCTGTCCACCAGCCAGCGGGCTGTGACTGAGTGCAGCGACGCAAGACCAGGCTGCAGCGAATTGCGGATCAGCATCAAGGCCCTTGCGCGGTCTCCGGCCCGGGCCGCCTCCATGGCTTCCGCCGCCGCGCGCCAGAACTCGGCCAGAGTCGCCGCCAGATATTGCGATTGCTGCGGCGCGCGCATGCCAGCGGAAAGTTCAGCCTCACGCCGCAGTGCGTCGTCGAGATTCTCGCGGACTCGCCGCAAGGGCGCCTGCCAGGCTTCGAGCGGATAGTCCGGCTTCTCATCGAGCATTTCGCGCACCGTCAACCCAAGCGTGTTGAGTTCGCCCTGGATCCGCAGCAACTGCGTGGATGCCTGGCGGTTGCGGTCGACGATCCGGGTTTGCGTGTCGCGCAGACGCCAGACCGAGCGCAGCGAATAAAATGCATAAGCGCTGATCACCAAAAGCGTGAACGCCAGGCCGGCAACGAGGCGACTGGTGGGCGACTGCATCTTCCTGTTCTCAGGTTAAGCCCGCGCCGCCGGCAATAGTGAATTTCTACTATTGTTCGCGCCACGGCGTGCCACATAATCTCGAAGCACCATGAGACCAATGTACCTGCCCGCGGTGGAAGCCAACCCCCAGCCCTCGCCCTGGGCGCGCGCCATCGAGGCGATGCAGCGCACCGGCCAGGAGTACCCGCAGATCTGGCACCTATTCGCCTTCAAGCCCTTGGCGACCGAGCATCTGGCGCGCTTCACGCAGGAGATCATGCGCGAGGAAGCGCCCCTGACGCCGGCCTTTCGCGAGTTGATTGCCGCCTATACTTCGGCGCGCAATCACTGCCCGTTTTGAACGAAGTCGCACGCCGCGGTCGCGGCGGAACTGCTGAACGATGCGGCGCTGGTCGAAGCCGTCATGAACGACTTCGAGACCTCGGCGCTGTCTCCCGCCGAGAAGACCATGCTGCGCTTTCTCGACAAGGTCAATCACGAATCCCCTTCCATCACGGCTGCCGACATGGAACCGCTTCATGCCGCCGGCTGGAACGATGAACAAATCTACTACGCCATCACGGTCTGCTCGCTGTTCAACTTCTACAACCGCTGGATCGACTCGACCGGCGTCCATGCGCTGTCGGAAGAAGCGCACCGCGAGGGAGGAAAACGCAGTGCCCTCCACGGTTACGTCCGCAAGTAACGGCGCGGAAGGGCGGCTCTCCTATCCGGGTTGGAAGGTGGCTGCCGCCGCGCACCTTGCCGTGATGGTGAGCTTCGGCCCGCTGCTGATCTACACTTTTGGCATTTTTCTCAAACCGTTGACGGCGGAATTTCCCTGGCGCCGTGAAGAGGCCTCGCGCGCCTTTGCCTCGCTGTATGGATTGACCTGGACCTTCTGCGACTCTGCCGGCGGCATCGGTGTGATCATGTAGGGACGCGTGTTTGACACCACAGGCTCCTATGCCGCGTTGTTGAGCGTGGCCGCGGCAGTCGCGGCCGTCCCGGCTCTGTTGATGCTGGCCATACAATCCGAGCCGCGTTAGTGATTTCTAACTATTGAGCCTCAGCGGCCGTACCGCTACACTCCAGGTCTGATGAAATTCGCTGCCCTCGTCCTGTTTGCCGTGGCCGCTCTGGCCCAGGACCCCGTCGCCACGCTCGAAGGTTCGGTTCGCGACCCCTCGGGTCGAGCCGTGGCCCAAGCCCGGGTTACCGCCCGTGACCTGAATACCGGGGCGCAGCGCTCCACTGCCTCGAGCGCGGATGGCCTCTTTCGCCTGCCGATGCTGCCCGTCGGCGACTATTCGCTCACGGTCGAGGCCAGCGGATTCGCCGTCTTTGAACAACGGCCGCTCCGGCTGAGCGTGAGCCAGGTGGTGCAATTGCCGGTCGGACTCGAGCTAGCAGCCAGCCGCCAATCGGTTGTTATCACCGGTGACGCCCAACCGGTAGAGACGGTCAACAACGCCGTGGGTAAGACCATGGGCACTCGCGAGATTCTCGAGTTGCCGCTGAACGGAAGGAATTTCACGCAACTCGGCCTGCTGCAGGCGGGAGTTTCCGCGGTTACCAATGGCGTCTCCACGTCCGGCGGCAGCCTCCGCGCTGGACAAGCCTATGCCGTCAACGGACAGCGCCCGGAATCGAACAATTATCTGCTGGACGGTGCGCGGAACGTCAATCGCATGGACGGCGGCTTCGCGCTGCGCATCCCGGTGGATGCTATCGCCGAGTTTCGTATTCTCACGCATACGGCCAGCGCGGAGTATGGCGGCACCTCGGGCTCGACCACCACGGTAATCACCAAGTCCGGTACGAATCAGTGGCACGGCTCGCTTTATGAGTTCTTCCGCAATGACGTATACGACGCCCGCAATTTCTTTTCGCGCGCCGTCGAGCCGCTCAAGCAGAACCAGTTTGGCGGCACGCTCGGCGGGCCCGTGCGCCGGGACAGGCTCTTTGTGTTCGGCTACTACGAGGGTTTTCGCAACCGGCAGGGCGTTACGCGTTCGGGCAACGTGCCCACTCCGGCGCAGCGGCGTGGAGACTATTCGGCGCAATCGGCCCCGCTGATCAACTTCGCCGGCGGCGGCGCACCCTTTCCCGGCAATCAGGTGCCGGCCTCTCTGTTTCATCCGCTCGGGCTCAAGGCGGCGCAACTTTACCCCACCGGCAATACCGCGCCCACAATACACACGGCCACCGTCATCACGACGAACGACACGAACCAGACGGGCCTGCGCGCCGATTGGCGTCCGCGGGACAACAGCCAGTGGAACGCGCGTTATTCCTTCTCCGATGGTCAAAATATCAATCCGATCTCGATTCGCGGCTCAGACCTGCCGGGCTTCCCCGTGCGCGATGACATCACGACCCATTCCTTCTCACTCGGTGAAACGCACGTGATCACGCCGAATCTGATCAGCTCAATCCGCGCGGCGATCTTCCGCCACACGTTTCTGTTTGACCAGCGCCTTAACCAGGCCTCTCCGCGCGAGTTCGGCTTCAACTACGATTCGGCCTCGCGCGCCGGCCAGAGCCTTCCCTTCTTCAATGTCAACGGCTACTCGCCGGTCGGCGGGGCCATCACGGGACCGCGCAACTCGGGGCAAACTTCGCTCGAAGTCTTCGGCTCGCTCAGTTGGAACCGCGGCGCGCATGCCCTCAAGTTTGGCGGCGAACTCCGCCGCACGCACCTCAACCTGTTTCAGGCCATCGCCCCCAACGCCTTCTTTGTGTTTGCCCCTTCGTTTCCCTCCAGCGATGCCTTCGCCAATCTGCTGATGGGCCGCCCGGTGGTTTTCTATCAGGGCCTCGGGGATCTGTCACGCGGCCTCCGCGGCTGGGAAAACTCTCTCTTCGCCCAGGACGAGTGGCGTCTGACAAGAAAGCTTGTGCTGAATCTGGGGTTGCGATGGGAGGTCAACACACCCTTTGTCGAGGTGCGGGACCGCATGAACGCCTTTGTGCCGGGCGTGCAGTCGGCGAAAGTTCCCACTGCGCCGCGTGGCTTGCTGTTTCCGGGTGATCCGGGCGTGGCCCGCGGCGTTGCACCGGTTTTTTATGGAGCTTGGATGCCGCGAGTTGGCCTGGCCTGGAATCCCGACGGCCAGGGACGAATGAGCATCCGCGCCAGCTACGGCATCTTCTTTGACCCCTTCGCCAATGGCTCCGGCGTCGCCTCGCAGGTGCCGGTGAGCTCCTTACCTTGGACGCAGTTGGTGCAGTTCAGCGGCCCGGGTGTGAACTTCTCCGATCCTTATGCCGTCATGGGCCGGCCGGCCCCTGGCGCCTTTGCCAATCCCCTGACGCTTGTCGTGCTCGATCACCGTGCCCGCCCGCCCTATGCGCAGAACTGGAATCTCGTCTTGCAGCGCTCCCTGGGCGGAAAGTATGTCTTCGATGCCCGTTATCTCGGTACGAAGGGGACGCATCTGCCGCGCAACGTGGAGGCGAATCCGGCGGTCTTCGGGCCCGGCTCGACGGCAGGCAATGCCGACCGCCGCCGGCTCTATGCCAACTGCCCCGCCAGCGGCAACTGTGACTTCTCCCACGTTGCCAAACTGAGCTACGTCACCAACTCCACCTATCACGCCGCACAAGCCGGCCTCAGCCGCCGCTTCGATTCCGGCCTCGGCTTCAATGTGTCCTATTGGTTTTCAAAGACGCTCGATTATCTGTCGGCTATGAATCTGGGCGGCGCCGCCGCCCGGCCCCTGGCCGGGGAAAACGATATCGCACAGAATCCCTTCGATTTGCGTGCCGAGCGCGGGCCCTCTCTGTTCGATGCCCGGCATCGCTTCGTGGCCAGCGGCAGCTATGCCCTGCCACGGCTGTCCGGCGCCCCGGTGGTCTGGCGGCGTCTTCTCGGCTCCTGGCAGGCCAATGTAATTGGGGTCGTGAATTCGGCGACGCCATTCACGGTTTTCGACACCACCAATGTCTCGCAACAAGCCTCCCACCCACCGATTTCCGGCTACAGCGGCAGCCGGCCGGACCGGATCGCCAATCCTAACAACGGCCCGCGCCGGGTCGAGCAATGGCTGCTTCGATCTTCCTTCCGGCGTCTCGACCCGGTGGCCGACGCTGGCCGCTTCGGCAACGCCGGGCGCAATATCGCCCGCGGGCCGGGTCTGGCGAACTTCGATTTCTCTTTGTTTAAGTCTTTTGCGCCGCGGGAAAAATCGGCGCTACAGCTGCGTGCCGAGTGCTTCAATTTGCTCAATACACCCAATTTCTCCGTGCCCGTCAGCGATTTGAACTCGGCGAATTTCGGACGTATCTTAGAGTCCGGTCCCGCGCGCTTGTTTCAGTTAGCGCTGAAATTTACCTTTTGACTAGTTCGGCGCTGCTGCCTTCCGATTCCGGGCCTCATCTTTTTGTAAAACCCATCGAGACCCTGCCGATATCCTTCTCATGCGCAGATTCCTGATCGCGGGCTCGATTTTGCTCAGCCTGCTGCTGTTGCCCGCCGTGGCACAGACTTCCCTACCGGTCTTTCTCGATCAGAAGCAGGTGGAGGTCGTTCATCTTAGGCTTGACCCTGGCGATTGGAGCAAACTTCAGGCCTCTTATCTTGACAACACCAATTACAGGGCCACACTTGAGTGGCGCGGATACCAACACGCCAACGTCGCCCTACGCAGCCGCGGACGCGGCACCCGCTCGTCCACCAAGCCCGCTCTGCGCCTCGATTTCAACGATCTGAAGGGAGGTAAAAAGTTTCAGGAACTCAAGAGCCTCGAATTCGAAAATCTCGAACAGGACGTCTCGATGCTCAATGAGTACCTGAGCATGGCCCTCTTCCGCAATATGGGCATCGCCGCTCCGCGCGAAGTATTCGTCCATCTTTTTGTCAATGGCCGCGACTATGGCTTGCATCTCGCCATGGAGCCGGTGAACCGGGACTTCCTCGCCCACCACCTCGGCGACGATGGGGGTGACCTCTATGAATACTCCTGGTCCGAGCCCTGGCAGTGGACTCCCCGCGGCGCCGCCGAATCGAGCTACTCTCAGGCCATCTTCAAGCTCCGGACCAACAAGAAGTCCGCTTCCCCCCGCGCGATCGCTGATTTCGTCAATTCCCTGGCCGCGGCCAACTCCACCAATTTCGAACAGACTGCCGGGCGCACCTTGGATGTCAAACAGCTTATCCGCTACTTGGCCGTGGAGACCTTTCTCGCCGATACCGACGGCCTCTCCGGGGACCAGGGAGCGAATAACTTCTTTCTTTACCGCCGCGCCCGCGATGGCAATTTCGAATTCTTGCCGTGGGACAAAGACGCCGCTCTGGTCCGCTACGAGCGCAGTATTTGGCAGGGTGTCTCGCAAAGCGAACTGCTGCGCAAGATGCTCGACGTGCCACAGCAGCGCCAAGCCTTCCTGGCTGAGCTCCAACGCGTAGTCAATCTCGTCGAGAGTGAAGACAATGGCCTCCTCCGCCTCGCCCACGAAATGCTGAAAACCACGCGTCCCTTCGCCTTTGCCGACCCGGTCAAACGCTACAAGAACGCCGAATACGAAGAAGCAATTACAACTCTGTTTCACTTCCTCAAGGAGCGCCCTCGCCTGGTGCGGGAACAAATCGCTGCCGAGCAGTAAAGCAAACGATTTCCGGTACCAGCGTACTGGTTCCCGGAAAACTAACTGATACTTGCTCAGTCAAACACCTGACCCCTAGTCTGGGTGTGGGCCCATGCTCACACGCCGACAATTTCTGTTCTCTTTACTGGCCGGCAACATCCCGCTGCAGGCCAGTTCTTCCATTCTGGGCCCCTGGCTGCAGGATCTTCAGCCCCGCAGCGCTACCTTGCTCTGGTGCGGCCGTCCCGAAGACAACCTGCTGCGCTGGGAAATGAATGGGCAAGAATTTAGGCTCAATGGCCAGCCCACCACACTCGCCGATGGGCGGCAGATCTTTCGTTGCCGCGTTCCACTCGAGCCCACCTCGCGCCCCGACAACGATCTTTGCTTCCTCGCTCTGGGCGACAGCGGTACAGGCAGCGAAGAGCAGTCGCGGCTTTTCCAGCGGCTCGAAGCCGAGCCCGCCGACCTGCTTCTGCATACGGGTGATCTCGCCTATCCCCTGGCCACCGACCAAACTCTGGAGGACCTCTACATCCGGCCATATGCGCGCTTGATGTCGCGTATCCCCTTCTATCCCTGCCCGGGCAACCACGATGCGGCGATAAGCCTCGATGCCTACCTCCGCTGGCACTCCCTCCCAGACCCAGCCGATGTTCCCGCCGCCGACCGCGGCCGTTACTATTGCTTTCAGTCACAAGGGGTCGACTTCTACGTCCTCGATTCGAATGACGCGCTCTGGGAAGGCCAGCGAATGCTCCAATGGCTCGACCGGCAGCTTGCTGCGAGCCGCGCCTTCTGGCGTATTGCCCTGTTCCATCACCCGCCTTACACGGGCGGTAAGCATGCCGCCGATGAGACCTGCCGCTTGGCCGCCGCCCAGCTGGCGCCGCGTCTCGAGGCCGCGCGCGTGCCGCTGGTACTCAATGGCCATGAGCATAGCTACCAGCGCTTCGCCCGCGCTTCGACGGCCTATGTGGTGAGCGGCGGAGGCGGGGCCGGACTCTATTCTCCCGGCCAACACCCGGATCGTGTGACGGCGAGTGAATTGCACCACTATGTCCGGGGGCAGGTGAACGGCTCGCGGCTGCACTTGGCCGCCATCGGTCTCAACGGGGAACGAATCGACGAATTCACACTCTCGCCGCCGCCGGTCATACGCTCGGTTGTCGACTCGGCCGCCTTTGGACCCCGCCTGGCGCCGGGAGGCTTAGCCAGCCTCTTCGGCTATCACCTGGCAGCCGGCCGCGACGGCATTCGCCTCTCCCTCGACGGCCAACCCTTGCCCCTTGGCAGCAGCAGCGGAAGTCAGTTGAATTTCGTTCTGCCGCGGCGGGCACCCGGCCTCGCCCGCCTCGAGTTGACCACACCCAACGGATCCACCTCATACGAAATGGAGTTGCTGCCTTCTGCCCCTTCGCTGTTTCGCGACGAGCAGGGTGTGCCGGTGAGCGAGCGCCTTGCCTCGGGACATCGCATCTTCCTCACCGGCTCCGGTGGCAAGCAGGTGCGTCTACGCTCAGGTCCTAAGGATTTGGGTCCGTTCCTGCCCCGTCCCGTGCCGGCCTTGCCGGGCGTGGAACAAATCGAAATCGCACTCCCCTTCCCGATGCCCGCGCTTTCTGTCGAAGCGGCCTAGAAAATCATTGCGAACTGCCCTCGGTCCTGAGCCGGCTCAGGGCAGAAGCCGGAAGATCTCATTGGCCATGGCCCCGGTTGGAGCACCGGCCAGATTGGACAGCACGATGATGGTGATACCGCTCTGGGCCGACCGGAGAAAGAAACTCGAGAACCCGTTAATCGCTCCTCCGTGCTCATAGTAGGTTTGGCCACGCCGCGTGGAGATTGTGAGGCCATAGCCGTAATCTCCCAAACCAGGCACAAGCATCCGCGCGAAGTTGCCTTGGCTTAGTATCGACCCGTCCTCCAGAGCTTCCAGCCATCGCGCTGTCCCTCGCGCCGTTCCATAGAGTGCGCCAGCCGCGTGTGCTTCCCGGTGGTCGATGAATGCGGCATTTGCCAGTTGCTTTACATTGCCAACATAACCGCTGGCGCGATCGGCGATCACGGTCTCGGGCCAGTCGTAGCCAAGGCCGGTCAGTCGTGCCGGTCCCCAAACATGTTGCCGCAGGTATTGCTCATAGCTCATCTTGGTGATGCGTTCCAGGATCAGCCCGAGCAAGAGGTAGTTCGTATTCGAATAGCTGTAGCCAAAACCGGGACGAAACTCCAGCGGGTGCGGATGCATCGATGCCAGAATCTGCTCTAACCTTCGGCCGCCGCGAGTGTGAAAGCCCGCCGCTGCCGTATAGTTGAAAAGTCCCGAGCTATGCCGGAGCAAGTGCTCAAGCGTGATCCGGCTCCAGCTTGGCGGTCCTTCCGGGTAGTAGTGCAAAACCGGGTGTGTCAGCGAAAGCTTACCTTCCGATTCCAGGCGCAGCGCCGCCACCGCCGCGAAATGCTTCGACATCGATCCCAGGCGGAACACGGTTTGGGCCGTGAAACCCTGCCGCCACTCCGCATTGGCAAAACCCCAGGACTTCTCGAATAGCGTTTCTTTGCCGCGCATCACCAGCACTGTACCCATGAAACGGCCTTCGCCATGAAGCCGCTGCGCATATTCCTCCACCGCCACGGCGAAGGGGCTTTGACTATCGGCGGTCAAACCAACCAGGCTGGCAGCCAGAAAGGCGAGTATGCAGTTTCGCATTTTGATCTCAATTCACGCGCTGGGCGAGATACTCCTTGCCCTGGCCGCGCACGCGTAATTGTTCCACCTTGCCCTTTAGCCCCGGCACGATGAGAGTCAAGGGCTGAGTCTTCATTACAAGAGTGGTCTCGTTCAAGGGATAGAGCGGTCTGGGCAAAGAAACCCCTTCCCGGACATAGAGCAACCCACCCTCATCCTCGATCAGTTCGAACCGGAAGGCATCGGGAACTTCATACCGTCCCAGCAATGCTTCTTTCCGTACCGCGGTCAGCTTGATCACCGGCGGAAAGGGGTTTGGTATCTTCAACGGCTCCCCCAGGGCGTGATCCGCCAATTGCGCCGCGATGGCAAACACATTTATCCCACCCAAATTGCTATAGACCACAACTGTGAGCTTTTGCCCGGGGATTCGCATCACCGAACTTGCTTCATGCGGGAGAGAACCCGCGATGAAGTATCCGCGATGTTGATGCCGCATTATGGAGAACACGCCCCAAAGCGTGTCGTCCGGCCCGGGGATAAACAAATCGTCGAATACCGTTAAGGGCAGAATCTTGCCATTTTCCAATGACGCAACAAATCGCGCCATATCCTCCACCGTTCCATACATGTCACTCAGCGCATAACCTGCGGTCGGCTCTATCGCCGGACCCGCAAGCAGCCGCAGCGTGTCCCCTCCATAGCCAACGGCCCGTCGCTCCACCGGTGAGCCGTGACGTAAAGGACCGGTGTCCTTCAAGGAGAGAGGATTGAGAATCTTCTCGTCAATATAGCCGTGCAACGATTGACCGCTGGCCCTTTCCACCAGCAACCCGAGCAAAACGCTGTTAGTGTCGCAAATCGATGATCCGCTTCCCGGCGGGAACGCAAGTGGCAGATTGTGCAGGTCAGCCAGGATCTTGAGCGGGGTGGTTGCCTTGGTCGGATCGAATTCCCGCCTCTTGCTGGAATCAGGAAGTCCTGACTGGTGGCGAAGCAGCATTTCGATTGTGATCGGCGCCCAACTGCCGGGGGCTTCGGTATAGAGCTTGGCGATGGAATCGGCCAATCTCAGACGGCCCGACTTTTCCAGCTGAAGGATGGAAACCGCACTGAACAGGCTCGCCAGCGCCGCCATCTGGTAGCGGCTGGAATTACGGAGTACTGCCTTTGACTTTGCATCAGCCGTGCCGTAAGAACGAAGAAAAACAGTACTCTCCCCGCTCCGCACCAGAACGGTGCCCATGAACGCCCCATTATCATGGAGCCGGCGCAGAAAACTGTCGGCCGTGGCGGCAAAGTTGGCGGGCAAATCGGTTTGTGCGAACAGGGCGCTGGATAGCAGAAAAGGGACGGCTGCCTTCAAGGTTTTTCTCCCTAATCATGGTTTAGGATTTCCGCACCAGAAGTTGCTCGAATCCCGCAAAATTTTTCAATGATATAAAATCAACGCCGTAATGCTCACTCGCCGACAAGCCTCCCTTCTCCTGGCTACCACCGCCGCCGCGCCCGCTGCGCCCGCAAGGAAACTACGCTTCATGGGCTCCGCCGGCCCGGGCCTCACCGCGCGCATCAAGCACGAAGGCAAGAACTGGGACATCATCGAGTACTGCCATCGCATGGGCCTTGGCGCGGCCCACTCCAATCTCCCCGCCGACCTCAACCCGGAAGGCATCGCGAAAATCCGCCGCCAGCTCAACCAGTACGACATGCGCGCCACCATGCTTGTCCGCACTCCCCGCACCGATGCCGATCTGCCCCGCTACGAAGCTAGCATCAAGGCGCTGAGCGAAATGGATGGCCGCGTCGAATGCGCTCACGATCCCTTCTCCGGCCGCCGCTATGAGCAATTCAAGTCGGCCGAAGAATTTCACCGTTTCGATGCCGACTGCAAGGCTGCCGTCCGCCGCGCCGAACCCATTCTGCGCAAATACAAGATGCCGCTCGCTATCGAGAACCATAAAGGCTGGCGCAGTGACGAACTGGCCGCCTGGGTCCGCTCCACCGGCAGCGAATACATCGGTGTCTGTCTCGATTTGGTCAACAACGTCTCCCTCATCGAGACGCCGCAACAGACCATCGATACGCTCTTCCCCTACACGATTTTCGTTAGCTTCAAAGACATTGGCGTCGACTTTTACGAAGATGGCATCCTGCTCTCGGAAGTCGCCTTTGGCGAAGGCCACCTCGACTTGGCTGGTATCGTCTCCCGCATGCAAAAGAAAAACCCGCGCATGCTCTTCCAGCTTGAAATGCTCACGCGCGATCCGCTCAAGGTGCCGGTCTTCACCGACCAGTATTGGCGCGTGTACGACGAGCGCAGCCCCGCTCCGGCACGCGACCTCGCCTTGCTCGTACAGTGGATCCGCCAACACCCCCCGCGCAAGCCCCTGCCGCGCACCTCCGGCCTTACGACCGAAGCCCAGCTTGCCCTCGAAGACAAGCTCAATCAGCAGTGCATCGATTACGCGCGGGCCAACTTGCCGACCCTCGCCTGATTCCCGACAGCCAGCTAAGCCAGCCGCACCTGCGTGTGCACAATCTTCTTCCGGTCGGCGACGCCAAGCCCCAGCGCGCCGGCGATATCGACATGCTCCGGCTGCATCCGCACGAAATTCGAATCCGCGTCGCGCCGCGCAATCGCCAGTGGGTCCATTCCCATCGCCGCCCGCTTGGCGTCCAACTGGTCCCAACCGATGCGATCCATCGCCACCGGGTCGGTCGAGAAGAACATCCGCTTGTGCTCCCAAACATATTTGGCCTTGCGCGGATTCAAGCCCGGCCCGCCATGATAGAGCGCCTTCACCGCATCGCAGATATTCAGCACGGTCTTGTTGCGGATCACCGGAATCGCCACCGCCGTCGGTATAAACTGACCGCAGGAATTCAGCTCCGCCGAGGAATGGCTTCGATTTACGTTATTCACAAGGCCATGGGATAAATTCTTGAGCGCGATCGTCAGCCCCGCCGACTGATGGTGCTTCAGCAGTGGCAGGTTGATCAGTTTATCCACCTGTTTGGTGATGAAGTTGGCCGCATAGCTGCGCCGGGCCGTATCGTTGGAAAAATCGTAGCCCGGCAGTGTCAACTGCATGTCCATGTAGTGGTTCAGATCGTAGCCCTCGATCTTCTGCTGGGTCGTGTCGTAGTAATCCGCCGCCCAGGAGATCCGCACCCCCTCGGGCAGCCACTTGTCAAAGCCGGCCTCAAAGAACTCCTGCTTGTAGCGGTCATAGACGACGATGTCCTTGCGCTTGATGCCCGCCGCCTCCAGACAAACGATGATCTCCTGCACCGTTTCCGCCGAGCTGATCACATAAGGCCGCGAAACCGGATTCAGCTTGAGGCCGATCACCTCGCCCGGCTGCACAAACATGCGCCAGGCCGCCACCCAGTCCGGCGCCCCGGTCAACTCCACCATGCCGCGCCGCAACATGTCCCGCACTGGCTCGCGCTGAAAAGCGCCGTTTACAATCGATCCGTTGTGCTCCACCTCGACCACCCGGCCGGGGAATAAGCCCGGCGCGGACCACTTCGTCTTCGGGGTCGAGCTGAAGGTGGAGGAAGCGAGCGCCGCCTGATAAGGGAATATCGGAGCAATCGCTCCCAGGCTCAACATGCGCTCCATCCATTCGCGGCGGCTTTCTTTGCGGTCTTTCATGCCCTCAGTATAGAACCATCGCTACAGTGGAAGGAATGAAGGATCTTGAGCAGACACTCCAGCGCTATTGGGGCTACAGTCAGTTTCGCTCCCGGCAGCAGGAGATTGTCGGGGCTCTGCTCGCCGGGCGCGATGCCGCCGTCGTCATGCCCACCGGCGGAGGCAAGAGTCTCTGTTATCAGCTCCCCGCTGTCGTCGCCGCCAAGACCTGCGTTGTGATTTCTCCCCTGATCTCCCTCATGGACGATCAGGCCCAACAACTTAACGCCCGCGGCATCCCCGCCGCCTGCCTGCACAGCAACATTTCCTTCGAAGAACAAAAGGAGATCTGGCGCCGCCTGTTGCGCGGCGAACTCCGCCTGCTCTATCTCAGCCCGGAACGCATGGCCCGCGAGGATACCCTTATCTGGCTCAAAAAAGCCCCCGTCCAGTGGTTTGCCATCGACGAGGCGCACTGCATCAGCGAATGGGGCCATGAGTTTCGCCCCGACTACCGCCAACTGGGCCAGATTCGCGATCACTTCCCCGAGGCCACCATCGCCGCCTTCACCGCCTCGGCCACGGCCCGCGTGCGCCAGGACATCGTGACGCAACTTAAGCTCCGCGAACCGCTCAAGGTCGCCGTCAGCTTTCATCGCTCCAACCTACGCTATCTCGCTCTCGATATCAGCCGCCGCGAACCCTTTCCTCTGCTCTTGAGCGTCTTGCGGCAACACGAAGGCCAGAGCGTGATCATCTACGATTCAACGATCAAGGGTGTGGAGGAGACGGCTGCCGCCCTGCGGGCGCACGGTATCCGCGCCGTGGTGTATCACGGCAAGCTCGAGGCTGAGCTGCGGCAGAAAAATCAGGAACTCTGGATGAGCAACGAGGCGCCCGTCATGGTCGGCACCCTCGCCTTCGGCCTCGGCATCAACAAGCCTTCCACTCGCGCCGTCATTCATCTCTCGCTACCCAAAAGCATCGAACAGTATTACCAGGAAGCCGGCCGCGCCGGCCGTGATGGCGCCCCCGCCGACTGTGTCCTGCTCTGGCGCAACCGCGATCTGCCCGTCCTCATCCACTTCATCGAACAACTCAGCGACGAGGGCGAAATCCGCCGCGCTTGGCAGCGCTACCGCGATGTCCGCGCCTATACCGCCACCGAAGATTGCCGCGCCCGCCTGCTTTGCCGCCACTTTGGCGAAGAACCCAAGTGGGAGCAGTGCGGCCAATGCGATGTTTGCGCCGGGCTGCCGCCCTGGCTCACCCTGCGCCCCCAAAAAGCCAAATCCCCGCCTCCCGGCTCGATCGAACTTGCCGTCCGCCGTTGGCGCAAACAACAGGCCGAGCTGAAACAAGTCCGCCCCTACCAGGTTTTCTCCGATGCGGTACTGCGCGAGCTCATCGAGCGCCGTCCCCGCGATCTCGAAGCCTTGGGCCGCATACGCGGCATCGGGCCGCGCACGCTGGACAACTTCGGCCTCGCAATTCTCGATCTGCTTGCCGATCTCTAGGAGCCTGTTGAAAAAATCCCCTCTTGCCGATTTCAACCCTTTCACGGGGGTCAGCAAACCATTGCCAGCCCGCTGCCGATCGATTCTGGGCCGTTTGTGGGCCAAGAATTTTCAACTCGTGAGGCCGCTTTT
>JAINDK010000026.1 GCA_019931185.1 Bryobacter sp. CoA8 C33 | reverse complement strand
GAGCTGCAAACTCGAAGCGTTCTTGGATACACTCTGCCATAGCAAAGGCCTCTCCGTTCTGGACATTAAGTCGTTCTAGATAAACCAGTTATGCCACGAAACGAGGCCTTTTGCCACTTCTTCGTGAGAAATCCGGGCTAGGCGCAGAATGCTCTCGAGGTGATCGCTTTCAAAGACGTGGCGGAATTGGGCGCTGGCTTTGGTGCAGGCGGTCAGGACATCATCGCGGAGGCAGTGGCCTTCGCGCGGCAGGAGCATTTTTTCCAAGCCGAGTTGGGAGAGCGCGAGTTTTTCTTTTTGAGAGAGAAGTGTGTGTGCGGTAAGGCGGCGAGTGGGGGTTCGCGGAAGAGTTCGCTGCAGATAATCTCGTTGTGGCGGATGGGGAGGGCGAGGAGGGCGAGATCGATTTCGCCGCGGCGAAGGGTGGAGATGAGCTCTTCGGTCATGGCTTCAACGAGGATGATCTCGACGCGGGGGAATTGGTGTCGGAAGGCAGCAAGAGGCTCGACCATGGCATAGGGCAGGAGAGTGGGAATCATGCCGATGCGGAGTGGGCCGGAGTCTTCACTTTTGAGGGCTTCAAGAGCAGTGCGGGCTTGTTTGGCTCCGCGGAGGATGCGTTCGGCTGAAGTGAGCAGGGATTCGCCGAAGGCGGTGAGGCGGAGGTTGCGTCCGAGGCGGTCAAAGAGGCTGACGCCGAGATCACGCTCGAGTTTTTGGATTTGTTGGGACAGGGAAGGCTGGGTGAGGGCGAGGAGTTCGGCGGCGCGCGAGAAGGAGCCGAGGCGGGCGACGGTGAGGAAGGAGCGGAGGGTGTGCAGATGCACTGGGCTTACCAATCGGTGACGGAGCCATCGGCGCGGAAGGCGGGCATGAGAACTTCTTCGCGGGCGGAGTATTTGCGAGCTTCCGACTCGTTGACATCGATACCGAGGCCGGGTTGGGTGGGAGCGGAGATGAAGCCACGAGTGACATCGTAGGGGCTGGAGACGACATCAAGGCGCCAGGGGACGTCGTTCCAGACGATTTCCTGGATGAGGTAGTTGGGGGTGGCGAAGCCGACGTGGAGGCTGGCGGCGGTGGAGATGGGGCCTTGGGGATTATGGCAGGCGACGGTGATGGAGTAGGGCTCGGCCATGGCGGCGATACGGCGGGCCTCGGAGATGCCGCCGCAGTGGCTGACGTCGGGCTGGATGATCGAGCAGGCGCGTTTTTCGAGGAGTTCGCGGAATTCCCAGCGGCCGACGAGACGCTCTCCGGTGGCGATGGGGAAGCGGAGGGCGCGGGCTACTTCGAGGAGACCATCGACATGTTCGGGCCAGCAGGGCTCTTCGTACCAGAAAAGGTTGTAATCCTCGAGGAGACGGCCGAACTGGATGGCGGCGGCGGGGGTGCAGCGGGCGTGGAGGTCGAGCATGATGTCAAAGCCGTCGCCGACGGCTTCGCGCATGGCGCGGACGGTATCGGCGGCGCGCTTGAGGGTGGCGGCGCTTTCGATGGGTTCAGAGATGGGAATGGGCATGGCCTTGGCGGCGGTGAAGCCGCGGGCTTGGCTTTCGCCGATGAGGTGGGCGAAGTCGGAGGGAGTGCCGGTTTTGTACATGCCTTCGAGGCTGCCGCCGCCGAGGTGGTCATAGAGGCGGAGAGTATCGCGCACGGGGCCGCCGAGCAATTCGCAGACGGGCTTGCCGAGCTCTTTTCCCTTGATATCCCAGAGAGCCTGGTCGATGCCGCTGATGGCGGACATGGTGACGATGCCGCCGCGCCAGAAGTATTGGCGGTAGAGGATTTGCCAGATGTGTTCGATGCGGCGGGGATCCTGCCCGAGGATGAGGGGTTTGAGGTCTTCGATGGAGCCGACGACACCCTTGGTCTTCCATTCGAGGGTAGCCTCGCCCCAGCCATGGAGGCCGGGCTGATCGGTGAGGACCTTGACAAAGATCCAGTTGCGCATGCGGGCATTGACGACGATGGTTTCAATGTTGGTGATTTTCATACATAGATCCGGTTGACTCGAGTTGAGATACCACAGAGTATGGCGTAAGCAATGGTGCCGGCCTGGCGGGCCATTTGGCGGGCATCGAGTGAGACATCGCCTTCGCTGCCGAGTAGCGTAACAGGATCGCCGGCGTTGAGGTGGGGTGTGGAGGTTAGGTCGACGGTGGTGACATCCATCGAGACGGCGCCGAGGATGGGGACGAGGCGGCCGGCCGCGATGACGTGACCGCGATTGCCGAGCCGGTGCGGGAGGCCATCGGCATAGCCGACACCGAGAATACCGATGCGCATGGGGCGGGAGGCGACGAACTGAGCGCCATAGCCAACGGGAGAGCCGGCTTCGATGTCCTTGACGAGGAGGATGGTGGCCTTCCAGGTGAGGGCGGGAGCGACATCGAGCAATTCGGCTGGGGCTTTGCCGGCGGGACGGGACACGAAGCCATAGATGGCATAGCCGGGCCGGACGAGATTGCGCCAGGTATGTTTTTGGCCGAAGTGGAGGGGGTTGGTGCTGGCTTCGTGGAGCCAGCGGGGGCGAATGCCGGCGGAATCGAGAGATTGACGGATGTGTTCGAAGCGTTGGTGTTGGGCCTCGGTTTGTTCGCTCGAGAAGTTGGCTGAGCTGGCGAAGTGGGTCATGAGGCCTTCGAGGCTGGTGCCGCGGGTATGGGCGAGAATTTCGCTGGCGGAGGCGCGGGTGCCAAGCCGGCCCATGCCGCTATCGATTTTGAGATGGTAGGGCAGAGTGGGGGCGAGCTGGGAGATGCCGGCGAGGTCATGAATGACGGGGGTGAGGCGGGCGTCGCGCCAGGCGCGCGGGTCGCTATCGAGGCGGTCGGCCATGACGAGAATGCGGGCGCGGATGCCGGCTTCGCGCAGGGCCTTGCCCTCTTCGACATTGCTGACGGCGAACCAGGAGGCGCCTTCGTGTTCGAGAGTTTGAGCGACGGCGGTGGCGCCATGGCGGTAGGCATCGGCCTTGACGACGGGCATGAGCTCGACGCCGGGGCCGGCAAGGCGGCTCACCTGGCGGTAGTTGAGGGCGATGCGATCGAGACTAACTTCTAACCACGTCCGCGGCATAATTCCTGGAAGAGCGTTTCGTACTGAGTGGTGACGGCGTCCCAGCTGTAGCGCTGGCGAACACGCTCGAGAGCGGCTTGGCGTAGGTGTTGGCGCTCGGCGGGGCTGAGGGCGAGGGCGGCGCGCAGGACGCTGGCGAGAGTGGGCAGAGTGAAGGGGAGGCCGACGCCGCCGGCGACCTCTTCGTTTTCCGGTGTATGGAGATAAAGAATGAGCGCACCGCGGCCCATGGCTTCAATGAGGGCGGGGTGAGTGCCGCCGACCTCAGTGGCATGAATGTAGGCGTAGCAATGCGACTGGAGGACACGATAGCCTTCGCCGTAGATGGCCCCGGGCAGCAGGACGCGGGGATCGGTGGTGGCGCGGACGCGGGCGATGTAGCCGGGAGCGTAGGGAGCGTCGCCGACCAGGGCGAGATTCATTGTGGTAGCAACGGTTTCGAAACTCTCGCGTACGGCGAGAGGATTGTTTTCCGGCTCGAAGCGCGTGACGTAGAGGAAGTATTGTCCGGGGTTGAGGCCGAGCATGGGCTGCCAGGGGACGGGGCCGAGATCGGCGCCATAGGGAATAAAGGTGGAAGGGGCGCGGTAGGTATCGCGATAGTAACGTTCGATCTCGGCGGCATCGGTGACGATGCGGGTGGGACAGAAGGTGGAGAGCCACTCGGAGAGGTGGTACCACTTCTTAGCGAGTTGATTCCATTTTTTGCGTTTGCGTTCGAGGCCGTCGACATTGAGGGCGACGGGCATGCGGGCCAGACGCGGCAGCCAGGTGTAAATCGCATTGGCGCCGTTGCAGTAAAGGGCGACGTCGGCGCGGTGGGCGAGCAGGTGGAGGGTGGACAGGCCGGTATGGGCGAGCGTGTCGAAGTATTTGTGGCGGATGGTAGGGAGGTATTGGCGGTGGATGCCGCGGTAGAGGCTGCCCGGGGCGGACTCGCGGCAATACACGGTGACGGTGTGGCCACGTGAGACGAGGCGGGTGGACAATTCCTCGGCGAAGGTTTCAAAGCCGCCGTATTGAGCGGGGATGCCACGGGTACCGAGCAGAGCGATGCGCAAAGAACCAGTTTAGGGCAGCTTGTGTTGTGGGGGGGAGAGGGATTAGCCGCGGATGGCTTTGGCGCGGGCGGGGACGCGGACGGTTTTCGGAGCGGGTTGGCTGACGGGCTGAAACTGGAACCAATTGGCGATGTACTCATCGCTGACTTTACGGTGAGCCATGATGACGCGGCGTTTGGCAAGGAGGCTCTTCCATTTTTTGGCGAGGATCCAGAAGGCTTTGAGCGAGGAGTGTTCCTGCAGGAGACAAGCGCCGATGACAACGAGATCGCGGAAGGTGATGGGGAGGAAGTTGCGCAGGTAAA
This sequence comes from Bryobacter sp. CoA8 C33, assembly GCA_019931185.1. Classification (GTDB taxonomy): domain Bacteria; phylum Acidobacteriota; class Terriglobia; order Bryobacterales; family Bryobacteraceae; genus Bryobacter. The sequence goes on along the minus strand of JAINDK010000026.1, from coordinate 75,774 downwards.
GATCGGGAGTCATGTTCTTGACGCGCATGAGGAAGCGGTTCTTAACCGAATGCATGTTGATGGCCGAGGGCAGGGCACGGCGGTTGCCGGGAAGGACACTGCGCACATGGTAGCCACGGGCATGAGGGGTGTAGAGAGTCTTCCAACCGTAGAGCTGAGCTCGCCAGGCGACATCGGCATCTTCGCGGTAGACGAAGAAATCGCTATCGAAGAATTCGCCTTCGATTGAGATGTCATCAATCATCTCGCGGCGGTAGAGAGCGGCGGCGGCGGTGGCGCCGAAGACGTATTCAAAGTTGAGATAGTGGCCGTTGTCGACATCGCGGCTGCCGCGGTCGAGGTGGCGGAGCATGGGGTTGAAGTAGATGCCGGTGGAGTCGACGAGAGGTTTTTCGGGGAGGTCGAAGGTGGCCATCATGGCTAGGAGCTTGCCGCAAACGGTGCCAATCTGGGAATCGCGGTTGCCGGCGTCGACGAGGCTTTGGATGAAGTTGGGCATCAGGAGCACGTCGGGGTTGAGGGTGAGGATCCACTCACCGCTCGCCATTTGGATGGCTTGGTTTTGGGCGGCGGCGAAGCCGACATTTTCTTCGTTGGTGAAGATGCGGATGCGGTCGGCGAACTGATCGAGGATGTCGAGGGTACCGTCGGTGGATACGTTATCGACGACGATGACTTCCTTGAGGGGATAGCGTTGGGCCAGTACCGACTCGAGGCAACGCTTGATGAAGCGGCCGCTGTTGTACGTAACGATCGTGACTGAGACTAAGCCGTTATGCATTTTCGAGTTGATCTGCGCCTTCTAACTGCCGGCCAAAGCGGCGGATATCCACCCGGCCTGTTACGAGGCAGATCCACGCTAAAGAAAAGACTCTAGCGTAAACACCAAAGGCACGAAGGCCTTGGCGCCGAAAAACAATCCCCGTAATCGACCTTGGGACGGACGCAGCGGCAACAGCCAAACCGACCAGACGCCGGGCAAGCCACCCGAAATGCAGGGTAGCATATCTTAGAAGGCTACCATACCACGCCAACTCTTTGAAGGGCCAATATATGCGGTTGACGCTTGCGCCACCGCGATGGTGGGCGCGGGCTTCGGGGGTATAGCGGATGCGGTAGCCGGCGGCCTGGAGGCGGGCGCAGAAGTCGACATCCTCGAACCAGACGGGCCAGAAGCCTTCATCCATGCCGGCGAGTTGGTGGAAAACCGACTTCTTTACCAGGAAAAACGCACCGGGGGGCTGTTCGACGTCTTGTGGGAGAGCCGTATCAAAATCAGCGCAGCGGTAGTGGCGATTGACGGGGTTGGCTGGGAAAAGGCGATTGATGCCGAGAACTTCGAAGACGAGGGTGAGAGGTGTGGGAAGGCGGCGGGCGGCAAAGCCGGCCTGCCAGGCGCCGGCGAAATCGAGGAGGCGGCCCGCGGCGGCGCCACCGGAGGCGGCTTCAAGGAGAGCTGAGATGCCGGACTCGATATAACAGTCGGGATTGAGGATGAGGACGTAATCGGTGGTGAGGGCTTGAACGCCGCGGTTGACTCCGCCGGCGAAGCCGGTATTGCCGGGACAGGAAATGAGTTGGACCGTGGGGAAAGAGGCAACGATCTCGCGGCTGTTGTCGCGGGAAGCATTATCGACGACGACAATCTGATCGAGACCGGCGGCGAGCGTGGCGGAGAGGCAGGGGGCGAGGTCGGAGGCGGAATTCCAGGAGACGATGACCGCGCCGGCACTTGGCTTCATAAGCTGAGGGCCCAATACCAGCGCCAGAAGAGCGAGATGCCGGTGATGGATTCGACGGCGAACAACTCGGCTTCGAGATCGTTGAGTGTGGACTCGCCGGTGCCGAAGGAGGAGATTTCGCGCCAGGCTTCATATTTGCCGCGGAGCCAGGCGGCGCCGCAGCCGTGGCGGGCGGCAGCGAGCCCCCAAAGGGCCTGGCCGATGAAGATGCGCGGCCAGTCCGGGCGGCCATGACGGGCGATGAGGCGGAGTTGGTTGCGGGCGCTGAGCCGCACTTGTTCGGGGTGCCACGGGCCGAGGGTGGAGCTGCCGCGATGCCAGCACAGGGCGGTGGGTTGGTAGCTGCCGCGGAAGCCGAGCTTATAGCCGCGGAGGCCGATATCGACATCTTCGAGGAAGCTTTCGAAGGAGGCGTCGAGGCCTCCGGTCAGTTGCCAGTAATCACGGCGGATGACGATGGCGGTCCAGGGGGCGAGGGCGATTTGGCGCGGCTGATTCCAGTAAGCCGCGTCGGGGCTGCCTTGGCCGGCGCGCTGGGGGATGCCGGAGGCGCTGATGAGATCCCAGGTGGCGTCGATGCGAGGAGGGCCCTCCCAGGCGAGAACCTTGCCAACGGTGAAGGGGGCATCGACGGCGGCCATGGCTTCGAGCCAGCCGGGGTCGAGACGGAGATCGTTGTTGAGGATGGCGATACGGTTGGCCGTGATGGCATCGACGCCGTGGCGGACGGCCGCGGCGAAGCCGCGGTTTTCTCCGAGATCAATGAAGCGGGCGCCGTGTCGTTCGGCGAGTTCGCGTGAGCCGTCGTGGGAGCCGCCATCGACGATGGTGATGCCGGCGGGGGCGAGCCGTTGGTTGGCGAGCGAGGGCAGCAGAGTGGCCAAGTGGTCACGGCCGCGCCAGGTTGGGATCAGAACGTGAATCGCTTCTTGACCAGAAACCATAGGTTGTAGAAGCCATCGCGCCAGGGGTTGAGTTTGATTTCGCCCAGGCGGGAGGAGTATTGAATCGAAATTTCGGCGAAGCGGACGGTGGGATTTTTGAGGGCTTCGATTTTTATTTCTTCGCTAAACGCCATTCCGTCACTCTCGAGCGTCATTTGATTGAGGATGCTTCGCTTGAAGACCCACATGCCGCTTTGCGAATCGCTGACCCAGCGGAAATACAACAGGCTCATCGCGAGAGAGAGAATGAAATTACCGATCTTGTGTTTGAAGCTCATCGCCTTGGGGTCGCGCACGGGGAACCGTGAGGCATTGAGGAAGTCGACTTCGAGATGACGGAAGGCTTCGAGCAGGTAAGAGATTGCGTCGGGGGGATAGCTATGGTCGCCATCGAGAGTCACGATCACGTCGCTGGTGGCGAAGGCGAAGCCCTTTTTGTAGGCCCGGCCATAGCCGCGGGCGTCCTCCCGGATCACGCGAGCCCCGAATTGAGCGGCGACTTCGCTGGTGCGATCGGTCGAGCCGTTATCGACGACAATGACTTCGTCGACAAAAGACGGCATTCGCCGCATGACCTGCTCGATTCCCTGCTCTTCGTTGAGGCAGGGCATGATCACGGTGATGCTTTGGTTGTTATACATCAGAAAAGGAAGTTCCAGAATGCCATGCGCACTCTTGCTCTACTAGTCTCCATCAATCTTGGCGCCGGTGTCGCGGCGTTTGCACAGGCGAATGCCGAACTGAGCCAGGTACAGACGGTTTATGTCATGCCGATGGCGAATGGATTTGACCAGTATCTCGCCAACCGGTTGCGAGCGGCGGGCCAAGTTCGAGTCGTGACCGATCTGATGAAGGCGGATGCCGTCTTTACCGACAAGATTGGCGTTGCGTTTGAAAGCCGGATGCAGGAGATCGAGGACGAAGCCAAGGAAAAAGAGGCGCTCTTGCGGCCGGCGGCGCCTAAGACGGAAGCGGAAGTCGCGCAAAGCAACCGGGAACTGAAGTTCGCTCCGCGAGTGGTATCGGCGATTGGGCGAGGCCGCGGAACGTATTTTCTGGTGGACCGGCGCTCGCGCATGGTGTTGTGGTCGATCTACAGCAAGCCGAAAAATATGCTGCCGGATACGTTGAACCGCAACGCGGGTAAAGTAGCGGGTGAATTCGGCAACGACTTTAGCGGAAATAAGAAGTAGGCGCGTTTTTGGCCGCGAGGCCAGCCGAGTAAGAGGCGGCGAGACGGGCGATGACGACGCGGGCGTCCCATTCGCGGAGAACATGATCACGGGCGCGCGCGCCCATCGCGGCGGCGGCTTCCCGGTTGCGTAAAATGTCTTCCACAGCGCGGGCGAAGGCGGCGGGAGTCGCGGCCAGCCGGCAAACATCGCCATCCGCGGTTGCGAGACCCTCGGCGCCGATGGGAGTAGAGACGACGGGGATGCCGTAGGCGAAGGCCTCGAGCAGTTTCACGCGCACGCCGCTGCCGGCAAGAATGGGGCAAATGAATACGGCGGCCTCCCGGAGATCTTCGGCGATGCTCTCGCGGTAACCGGCAAGCTCGAGCAGGCCGGTGGAGTGGGCGAAGGCGTAGGGCGGGGGGGGATCGATGCCAATGGCGCGGACGTGGAAATCAACCCCGCGCGATTGGAGCAGCGGCGCGACTTTGGCGAAAAACCATTGTAGAGCTTCGAGGTTGGGCGCGTGGCGGAAACCGCCGACGAAAAGCACGGTGTTGCCCGTGCGGGGCTTGAGATTTGGCGTAAAGCTTTCAACTTCGATCCCGGCGCGTTGGCCGGCGTAGACCTTGGGGCCGAGGCTTGGATCGAGGCTGAGGAGGTAGTCGCGATTGGTATTGGTGCAGACCTGAACCTGATCAAAGCCAGGCAGCATTTTCATCTCCCAGCGGAGGGCGCGCAGGTATTCGATCGCGGCTGGGATGCGGAAGAGCCAACTCTGGTTGGTTCTCAGCTGACGGGCGATTGACTGGAAGTAGATATCGTGCTCAAACAGAGCGGAGAGCATGTGATCGAAGCGGCACCCGTATTGTCCGAGACTGGTGTATTCGATCTGGAGGACGTCGATTTGGCGGGTGGCCATGGTGCGATGCAGGAGCCAGTGAAAGTCGTTATTGGTGTATTCGGTAACGGCGCCGGGAATGAAGGTGAAGGGCACGCGGGACTGGCCGGGCATGCGCACCATGAATTCCATGCTTTCCACAAAGGGGCGGAGCACTTCGTGTGCGGCGCGCTCCCATTCTTCGTCGAGCAGAGCGACGAGATGGACTTCGCAATAGCGGCTCAATTCGCGCACGGCAAACTGCATGAAGACGGCGCCGCCGTGCGAAGCCGGAGCGAGGCCATAGGGGCTGACGAAGAGTACGCGCGGCCGTGTGGAACGGACAGGAGACAAGGGAAAGCGATCGCGGTAATAGCCGCCGAGCGGGCGGCGGAAGGCTTCGCCATCCGTGATGGCGGCGCGCGAGCGGGCACGCCAGCGCGCTGCGCAGGCTTGGGGCAATTGACAAAACGCTCGCCAGAGACCCGAGAAATTGGCCCGGCCGGGGGCATCGCCGCTGATCAGGGCCACGACGGCCTGGACGTGGTTAGCGAAAAAGTTTTCCGCCAGCATGCGCGGGTTGTGAATGTTCTTCCAGGCGAAGAGCACAAAGTTTTTGCGGATCACAGATTGGATGTAGCCGGGGGAAAACTTCTTGCCGATGGTGCCGCGGTGCTCATGCCAGACGTGGCTCTGCGGCTGATAGAGAACTCGCCAGCCGCGTTTCCAGGCGAGGTAGCCGAGATCCGTGTCTTCCAAATAGAAAGGACGCAGGAGTTCATCGAAGCCGCCGAGTTCAAAGAATTTGCGTCGGTCGAAAGCACAGGATCCGCCTCCGCCGTAGAAACAGGGAAAGAGGTCTTTGACTTCGTCGTCGATGCGGTGGGCAATCTCGATGGCGCCACGGCGCCAGCTGGCCTGGGTGAGGCCCGTTTCTTCGCGGTGTTTTTTGGGGTCGGAGAAAAAGATTTGGCACGAGACGGCGAAGACATCCGGGGCATCGAAGCCGGCCAGCAGGGGCTCGAGGAAATCGGGGGCGACCCGCATGTCGCTGTTGAGCAGCACGACGATGTCGTTCTTGGCCTCGCGAAAGCCTTTGTTCGAGCCGCCGCCGAAGCCGAGATTCTGGTCGAGAGCTACGAGGCGGACCTGGGGGAATTGTTCGCGAAGGAAGGCAGCGCTGCCATCGGTGGAGCCGTTGTCGACGACAATCAGTTCGTTATCGGGATGGCCGCTCATGGCGGCGATCACACTTGGCAGGTATTTTTCGAGGAGGTCTTTTCCGTTCCAGTTCGGTATGACGACACTCGCGCTGTTCCGGTTGGGTTGGGTGCTTCCGGGTAGAGTTTTGTTTCCGCTGATCGACCACAACAGGTCGGTGAGCCAGAGGGCAGCCAATTCGACAATCAGCAATATGGGGGAGAGAAGTGCGATTGGTGCTTGCCGGAGGAACCTGAGCCACCCACTCATGAAAGTTTGGGCCCCAGCCCAAAAGCCTTGCCCATGCGGATCCAGCGTGAAGCTTCGACGGCGGAGAGCTTTGCTTCGGCGGCTTCGCGTGCTTGTTGTTCCCGCAGTGCCCACTCGGTTCTTTCGATCACGACTGCTTCTGTTTCATCCAGTTTTTTCTGATATTCAGAAAGTTGACCGTCGGCACGCTGGATTTCTGTATCGAGCTTCTGAATATGCGAGGAAAGCTGCTGCATTTGCTGCTCGAGCGCTTCTTCGTTTTTTTGGTGCCATCGGGATTGTTCGGTCGCTTCGGCTTCGACGGTTTTCAAGCGGTCTTCGTAGGCGGTGACGACCTGGTTGGCCTCATCGTGTTGGGAGGCGAGTTCCTGTTCGAGTCGGCTGACGGCTGATTGTGCTTCGGCTACGCGTGCGTTTTGCTCGAGAGCCCACTGGTTGCGGGTTTCGAGTTCCTGTTGCAAATGCCGGAATTGGTCGACGAGGGTTTTGTGTTCAGAGCGGGCTTCGTTGAGCCAATTGTTTTTCGTATTCAGCTCGGATTCGAGCCGGGCGATGTGGTGTTCGCGTTCGCGGAGCACATTGGCTGCCGAAGGCATGTAGACGAAGCTGGGGGCGCCAAGCATAGGCTTGGCGGCGCAAACTGCCAGGAAAAAGTGAGCTTGTTCGGGGCGTGGGGTTTCCGGTTCCAGACGGAGTTCTGCACCGGCGGCGGCAGTGACGGGAAGGAAGACGATTCCACTGGAGTGATTCTGTACAAAAAAGGTTTGATGAGCGAAGAACTCGCTTAAGATTTCTTGAAACTCGTGGTAACGAAATTCGTGGACATGGAATGGATTGGGGCCTTCGTGCTTACGACTTTCCGCGTAGAAGTCGAGATTAGGAGTGGAGATGATGAGCTGTCCATTGGGGGAGAGGACGCGACGGGCTTCGGACAGGAGGGCACGATAATTTTCCAGGTGTTCGATGACTTCAAAGCAGACACCCAACTGGAAGCTGGCATCGGGGAATGGCAGGTTCTCGAGGCTTGAGACCTCGAAGGAGAGGTTGGGCAGGGTGTAGCGCTCACGGGCTTCGGCAATGGCCTCCTGGCTGATATCGACACCGGTGACGAGTTCGGCCTGACGGGCGAGTTCCGCCGAGCCGTAGCCGGTTCCGCAGCCGAGGTCGATGACGCGTTTGAAGCGGCAGAGGCGAGCGGCGAAGAGGTAGCGGGAGAGGTGTTCGTTCCAGAGATCGATATCGACTTTGCCGGGTATGACCCGTTCACCGGTAAACTCAGCCACGTTTGACTTCGACCTCCCCTCTCCCTAGCTTCGCATTGACTTCGATGCGGCAGGGCAGATGCAGGTAGCCATAGATCTGACCCTCTGCATGACCCATTTGGAGGATGAGGGCATTGTCGATCCAGTCGCAGATGCGGTAGTTGAGAAGGGTACCGTCGGCGATGGCGGGAGAGAACGAGAAGTGCGAGGGGTAGAGTTCGGGGAACTCGATGTGGAAGTCGATGGTGAGGGTATCGCCGGGTTGCATGGGGTCGAGTTCATAACCTTCGCGGAGAGTGTTGGAACCGGCGAAGTCGATGCCGAGGTGGTTGCGCATCATGAAGCCGATGTTGGGCAGGGCGATGTCCTGGTGGGCGCGGGCACTGATGCGGACGATGGCTTTTGTATTGGGTTCGAGCATGCCGGCGGGCTCGCCGTGTTCATTGAGGACGGCGATACCGATGATTTCGGCGCGGCCGTCGCCGTGGCGGTGGTCGATGTTTGGGATGGAGGTGACGAGTTGGGGGGGCTGGCTTTGAGAGCGGGGTTGGTCTTTGCGGTGTTCGGCCTGGTGCTCGACGAAGCTGGAATCCTTGGCGTTCATCTCGGCGAGGTATTTACTGATGACGAGGTCGGTAGTGCCGAGATCACGAACGCTGCCGCGGTCGAGCCAGAGGACACGGTCGCCGATGGCTTTGATGTCACCCATGGAGTGGCTGACGAAGAGGATAGTGACTCCATGTTGGCGGAGTTCATGGACCTTACGGAGGCAGCGCTGGCGGAAGTAAACATCGCCGACAGCGAGGGCTTCGTCGACGAGGAGAATTTCTGGATCGACATGGATGGCGACGGCGAAGGCGAGGCGCACGGCCATGCCGCTCGAATAAGTTTTTACCGGCTGGTCGAGGAAGTCTCCGATTTCAGCGAACTCCTCGATGGCGTGGAATCGGCGTTCGGTTTCCGCATGGGTCAGGCCAAGGATAGCGGCATTGAGGTAGACGTTATCGCGGCCGGAGAATTCGGGATTGAAGCCGCTGCCGAGCTCGAGCAAAGCAGCGACGCGGCCCTCAACCTGGACGATGCCGGCGGAAGGCTGGAGGATGCCGGCGATGATTTGCAGCATGGTGCTTTTGCCGGAGCCATTTTCTCCGATGATGCAGAAGGTCTCTCCGCGGCGGACGGAGAAGGAGACATCGTCGAGGGCTTTGAAATCGCGATGGCGTTTGAGGCGCCCGAGGGTGGCTAATTCGCGGAGCCGGTCCGAGGGGCGTTCATAGATGGCATAGCTCTTCGAGACTTGCTCGAAGCGGATTACGGAATCTGATTTGCTGCCTGCCACGATTGATGTGCTGCTTCTGGTTTGACAACCATGCGGTCTGGCCTCTAGCCTAGATAGGGGGGCTGCTTTGGCAGCCACTCTACGCCGGCGTAGCTCAGAGGTAGAGCGAGGGTCTCATAATCCCTAGGTCGTAGGTTCGAGTCCTACCGCCGGCACCACCCAGCCTTTTTCCTTCCTTCTAATTTTCCCCCGTCAATTGCTGATACAGCCGGTCGAGTTCATCTGAGGAATAGTATTCGATTTCGATGGTGCCGCGTTTTTCGTTTTTGCGGTTGATGGTGACGCGGGTGCCGAGCACGCGCATGAGTTCTTCTTCGGCGGCCCGGACATTGGGATCGATGGGGGTTTTGATCTTGTCGCTGACTTCGCGGGGCTCGGTGATACCCTGAATCAGCTTTTCGGTGGCGCGAACGCTGAGGCCCTGGCTGACGACCTTTTCGGCGACAGTGCGTTGCAGTTCTTCGGTGGGCAGGGCGAGAATGGCGCGGGCCTGGCCCATGGAGAGGCGGCCGTCGCCAATCATGGTCTGCAGGTCTTCGGGGAGGCGGAGCAGGCGCAGGAAGTTGGTGATGGTGGTGCGTTCCTTGCCGGTGCGGCGGCCGATTTCCTCGTGGGTGAGGTTGAGTTCGCGGCTGAGGCGGTCGAAGGCGACGGCGGTTTCGATGGCATTGAGGTCATCGCGTTGGATGTTTTCGATGAGGGCGAGGGCGAGGATGTTGTCGTCGGCGATGTCCTGGACGACGACGGGCACGGTTTCGAGGCCAGCGAGGCGTGCGGCGCGCCAGCGGCGTTCTCCGGCGACGATCTCGTAGGCTTCTCCGTGTTTGCGCACGAGTAGGGGCTGGATGATGCCATTGGCGCGGATGCTGTCGGCAAGTTCGTTGAGTTTGTCCTGGTGGAAGACGGTGCGGGGCTGGCGGGGGTTGGGTTCAACTTTAGCGAGGGGGACCTGAAGCAGGCCACCGGACTGATCCGGGCGCGTGGTTGAGGCGCCGGGAGCCGCCGCTGGGCTCGGGGGAGGCGGCGAGACGGGACGTCCGGGCAGGAGTGCCGAAAGGCCCTTACCCAATACGCGACGCGGATCTTGCGGCTTGCTCATTGGCGATGATCTCCTTTGCCAGTTTAATGTAGCTTTCCGCTCCCTTGGAGCGAACGTCATAGGCGATTACCGGTTTGCCGAAGCTGGGGGCTTCGGCTAAGCGCACGCTTCGCGGGATCACGGTCTCGAAAACCTGTTTGCCGAAGAAGTCGCGGAGGTCATTGGCGACCTGGCGAGTGAGGTTCGTGCGGTCGTCGTACATGGTGAGCAGGACGCCTTCGATGGGCAGATCGTGCTGGAAGCCTTCGCGGATGCGCTGGATGGTGTCGATCAATTGGCTGACGCCCTCGAGCGCGAAGAATTCGCACTGGATTGGCACGATGATGGAGTCGGCGGCGACGAGGCTATTGAGGTTGAGCAGGTCGAGAGCGGGCGGGCAATCGATGAGGATGTACTGGTAATCGTTCTTGACGGCGGCGAGTGCATCGCGGAGTCGGAATTCGCGCTCTTCGAGGTCGACGAGGTCGATGTTGGCGGCAACGAGGTTTTTGTCGGCGGGCAGGAGAAAGAGGCCTTCGAAATTGGTGGGGATGATGGCATCGTTGGCAGGAATGCCCTGGCAGAGCACATCATAGCAACTGTACTTGAGGTTGTCTTTTGCAACTCCTACACCACTGGTAGAGTTGCCTTGGGGGTCACAGTCGACTAATAGTACCTTGAGCTCATTGAGCGCCATGGAGGCGGCCAAATTGATCGCGGTTGTAGTCTTTCCGACGCCACCTTTTTGATTGGTGATCGCAATGATTTTTCCCACGGGCTTATGTTAGCATTCCTTCCAAATTTGACTGTTCCACGTGAAACATCTCTAAGTGCTGTTCCACGTGAAACGTAGACTGAAAATCGTTTCGAGTTCCGAAGCGGCTCAATGGGCCACTTGCGGCATACTCAGGTAAACATCCAAAATCGCGATCGCCGCGGGGGTGACACCGGGAATGCGGCTTGCATGGCCCAAAGTTTCGGGCTGGACGCGCTTGAGCTTGTCCTGTACTTCTTTCGAGAGGCCGGGAACGGAGCTAAAGTCAAAGTGGGGAGGAATCTTGCGGGATTCGCCTTCCTTCAAGCGCTCGACTTGCCGCTGTTGTTGCTGCATGTAGCCTTCGTACTTCAATTCAGTTTCGACAGTCGTGAGTAGGCTCTCCGGAATTGAGGCGGAAAGCTGTTGCTCGAGGTAGGGAAGGATCTTGCTGATCTTCGCCTCGGGGCGCCGAAGCCAAACGCCGAGCATGGGGCGGTCATCGAAATCGAGTTCCAAACCTTGAATTCGTCCCGGGGCAATGCGCTGGTCTTGTAGGAGCGAGAGTAGCCGGGACTTGAGAGCGAGTTTTTCGGAGAATCGGCGGGAGCGCTCAGCGGATGCGAGTCCAATGCGAGTGGCGATCGGCGTTAAGCGCTCGTCGGCATTATCGATGCGCAAGTGCAGACGGAACTCAGCGCGTGAAGTGAACATGCGATAGGGTTCGTCAGCACCCTTGCTGACGAGATCATCGACGAGAATGCCACCATAGGCTTCGTTGCGAGCCAATACAACCTCACCACTGTTGCCGACTTTAAGTGCGGCATTGATGCCGGCGAGCAAACCCTGGATGCCGGCCTCTTCGTAGCCACTGGTGCCGTTGATTTGTCCAGCCAGGAAGAGACCGGGATAGCGCTTGACTTCGAGGCGATGGTCCAATTCGCGGGGGTCGATGGCGTCATATTCAATCGCATAGCCGGGCCGAATCATTTCCGCGTCTTCGAGGCCCTCGATGGAGGCGATCATGGCTGTCTGCACGTCAATTGGCATACTGGTGGACATGCCATTGACGTAGACCTCATTGGTGTCGAGGCCTTCGGGTTCGAGGAAAATTTGGTGGCGAATACGATCCGGAAACTTGACTATTTTGTCTTCTATGCTGGGGCAATAGCGGGGCCCGACGCCTTCGATCTGACCGCTATACAAAGGACTGCGGGGGATGGCGGCAGAGAGCACGGCGTGGGTCTGTTCATTGGTGTAGGCGAGGAAGCACTGAATCTGGCGGCGTTCGATGCGGCTGGTGAGGAAGCTGAAGGGAGTGGGAACGGTGTCGCCATCCTGGGGCTCGAAGCGTTTCCAATCGATGGTACGGCCGTCGAGGCGGGGCGGTGTGCCGGTCTTGAGCCGGGTCCAATTGAGACCGAGACCGCGGAGCTGCTCGGCGAGAAGATTGCTGGGGGCCTCGCCGTTGCGACCGCAGGAGTAAGTAGTTTCACCCACATGGGCGATGCCTTTGAGAAAGGTGCCGGTGGTGACAACGACGGCGCCAGAGCGCAGTTGGCGGCCATCGCCGAGAAGAACGCCGCGGACGTGATTCTGTTCTTCGATGAGGAAGGCGGCGACCTCGGCCTGCAGGATGCGGAGGTTGGGTTCCTGTTCGAGGACCTCCTTCATGTGGATGCGGTATTGCTTCTTGTCGCATTGAGCGCGCGGGCTCCAGACGGCGGGGCCGCGGCTGGTATTGAGCAGGCGAAACTGAATGCCGACGGAATCGGTGATTTCCCCCATGACGCCGCCGAGGGCATCGATTTCACGCACGAGATGGCCTTTGGCGATTCCGCCGATGGCGGGATTACAGGACATTTGCGCGATCAAGTCGATATTCATGGTGATCATGGCGGTACGCAGGCCCATGCGGGCACAGGCGCGGGCGGCCTCGCAGCCGGCATGCCCCGCGCCGACCACGATCACGTCATAACGGCTTTGCTTGAGGGGGAACAGCATTTTTTGGGGTCTTCAGCCTTATTCTAGCTTTTGGAGGCAAATTCTCACTTGAACATCCTCGTTGTCGGTTCGGGCGGACGGGAACATGCGATCGCCTGGCGGTGTGCCGCGGAAGGACATAAGGTTTGGACCGCGCCGGGTAATCCTGGCATAGCGGCCGTGGCCGAGTGTGTGCCGCTCGAATCGCAGACGCCTGAGCGCTATTTGGAAGTGGCGAATCTGATCAACGCCGATTTGACGATTGTAGGGCCGGAGGCGCCGCTGGTGGCCGGGATCGTGGATTTGTTTGAATCGCATGGGCGGAAGGTCTTCGGGCCGCGGCGGGAGGCGGCGCAACTGGAGGGCTCGAAAGCGTTCTCCAAGGAGTTTATGGCGCGGCACGGGATTCCGACGGCGCGCTTTCAAATTTTTGATTCTCTGGCGGAGGCGCGGGCGGCGTTGGTGCGCTTTGAACTGCCGGTGGTGTTGAAGGCCGACGGGCTGGCGGCGGGCAAGGGAGTGGTGATCGCCAAGACGCGGGCGGAAGCCGAGGCGGCGCTCGAGGGGTTGTTTTCGGGGGACCTGGTTGGCGCGGCCGGATCCCGGGTGATCATCGAGGATTTCTGGCGTGGGGAGGAAGTGAGCTTTATCGCGATTTGCGATCAGGACCGGGCGCGGGCGCTGCCGCCATCGCAGGACCATAAGGCGATCTTTGAAAACGATGAAGGGCCGAACACGGGGGGGATGGGCGCTTATTCGGATGACCGCATTTTATCGGGCGAGCAAAAGGAATGGATCCTGAACAACGTAATCCTCCGCACGCTCGAGGGGATGGCGGCCGAAGGGATGCCGTTCCGCGGGTTTCTTTATGCGGGGCTGATGATGACGGCCGACGGGCCGAAGGTGCTTGAGTATAACGTGCGGCTGGGAGACCCGGAGACGCAGGCGCTGCTGTATCGCATGGAAGGAGGATTCGCGGAGACGATTCTGGCGGCGACGGAAGGGCGGCTCGATTCGGCACGGTTGCGCATTGGCGCGGGGGCGAGCGCGTGTGTGGTGCTGGCGGCGGCGGGCTATCCGGGCAAGGTGCGCTCCGGGGATGTCATTGAGGGACTCGATGAGGTGGAGGGGGCGACGGTGTTTCATGCCGGGACGCGGCGGGAGGGCGATCGGATCGTCACGGCGGGCGGGCGCGTGCTGGGCGTTACGGGGCGGGGAGAGAGCCTGCGCGCGGCGCTCGATGCGGTGTACGGAGCGGTGCGGCCGATTCGCTTTGAAGGCATGCAGTACCGGCGCGATATTGGACAGAAGGGTTTGAAACGCTACACTGATTAGCAAGTGGGGACGTAGCTCAGCTGGATAGAGCGTCCGCCTCCTAAGCGGAAGGTCGGCAGTTCGAATCTGCCCGTTCCCACCACTTTCAGTTTGAGTTGAGAGGGCCGGTAAAGAGGGGAAGCGGGGGACTGGCCGCGCCGCTGACGATGATTTCGAGGCGGTGCTCACCGGGCGACAAATTCGTTGGTACCGCAACGTTTGCCTGGCCGAGGCCGAGGAAGCCGGGAGCTGGGCCGAGAAACAGACCTTCGGCCGGGGCGCCATCGATGCGGACTTCCCAGGGCAGGGCGCGGTTGGCGCCGATACCGGTGAGGTAGATGATGAGGGGACGGCCGGGGCGCACGGGGCGGGAGGCGGAGTGCAGGCTACCGTCATCGAAGTTCTGAGCGGCGAAGATGGCGGGAGCGGCTTCGGTAACCCAGATCATGGTTTCGGGGCTGCGGATGCCCTGGCGCACCACTTCGAGGCGGGCGCTGCCGGTTTGGGTGCCGGCGGGGAGCGCGAAATTCAACTGTCCGGGAACGGCGCCAAAGACGGTGGCGGCGCGGCCATTGACCGTGACGGAGGGCGGGGCGCCTTCGCGCCACAGGTCTTCACCAAAGAGGCTGGCGATAGAGCCGAGGGCGAGGGGGCGAGCGTCGAAGCTAGCGGCATTGACCACGCCGCCGCGGGCGACGCAGGGCAATTGTTCAACGCCGGCTTCGGCCTGGGCCACCTGGATGACGCTGCCGCCAATGCGCAGGTCGGTGCCGCGGCGGGCCGGAGCTGGGTTGGGGTCGGCGATGAGGCGCCCGTCACGGACGCGCACCCACTCGGCGCCCCCGCTGACGCCGATCTCACAGCCGGGATTCACTTCGACGGCGATGGGGAAGCTGCCGCCGGCGCCGCCGAAGCAGTAATTGCGGCGCTCGAGTGAAGGGGCGCAGGCGCGTGTGCGCTCGATGCGATTCCGCAGGGCGGGCAGCCAGGTGTAAAGGCCGTTACCGGGGCATTCGGTTGCGCCGCTCGCGCGGGGGCTCAAGCCGGCGTCACGGTGTCCGCTGATGACGTTGAGTGTGAGGCCGCTGGCGGTGTGGAGGGTTTGGCCGAGGGGGTCGAGGCTCCAGCGCTGGGCCTGTTGGCCGAGCAGGCGGCTGAGTGAGTCGAGAGCGGCGGCCGAAGGCGGGACCGTGCTGTAAGTACCCATCAGGCAAACCCCCATGGTGCCGGTGTTGACGCCGGAGAAATGAGCGCCGACGACACCCTCGCCGCCGGCGCGGCCTTCGTAGGTGACGCCATTGGGATCGATGAGATAGTTGTAGCCGATATCGTTCCAGCCATTGCCGCGGACGTGCAGAACCCAGATGCTGCGCACGATGGCGGCCCAGTCGGTGGCGGAGTTGCCGCCGGCGGAATGGTGAACGACGAGGTGAGTGACGGGGGCGTATACGGGAGGGCTGGCGGGGTTGCATTCCGGGCCGCAGCCCCAGCCGGCGCGGCTGACGATGGGTTCACTGGTGCTTTGGCGGCTGGATGGGCCGGGGTCGATGAACAATACGCGGAGCGTGGAGCCGGCCTGGAATTCGACCTCCTGGACACCCTGTTCAAACCAGACGACGGTGCCGCCCTCGTGGCCGAGGACGACCTGCTGCCAGGGACCCCAAGTGGCGCCGTCGCGGGAACCGCGCAGGGAGGCATGAGAGTGTTCAGCGGCGATCAGACCGATGGCGTTGACCGGGCGGGCGGCGGCGAGGCGCCGCACGGGTTGGTCATAGTCGACGGCAAAACGTGCTTCCTTCACAACGCGTTGGGCGCAGAGGGAAGACATGGCGAGGAAAAAAATGATTCCCGTTCTCACTAACGCATGTTACCCCGTGGCGGAGCCCGGTTAAAATGAAGGGCGGCAGGCGGGGTCCGCCACCGCCACTCATGCCGCAAGCAAGATCCATCGCGTTAGAGTGTCACGGCTGCTTCGACATTATCGGCGACGTGCATGGCTGCCATGACCTGCTGGTGCGGCTGCTCGAAGAGCTGGGTTATCACGAGGGGGTGCACGAGCAGGGACGCTGCCTTGTTTTCGTGGGGGACCTGGTGGACCGTGGCCCAGAGGTTTTGGCGACATTGCGGCTGGTGCGATCGTTCGTGGAAAGCGGGCGGGCCTTGGCTGTTATGGGCAACCATGACGATAAGTTGCGCCGGTGGCTGATGGGACGGCGCGTTCAGGTGACGCATGGGCTGGACCGCTCGATTGCGGAATTGTCGGGGTTGACGGCGGTGGAAAGGCAGGGCTTGGCCGAGTTTCTCGGTGGTCTGCCGACGCAACTTGTGCTTGATGAGGGGCGGTTGGTGGTGGCCCATGCGGGGTTGTATGAGGAGCTGCAGGGGGTGGATTCGGGGGCGGCGCGGCGAATGGCTTTATATGGAGTGCCGACAGGAGAGAAGACGGTGGAGGGGCTTCCGGTGCGGCGGGATTGGGCGGCCGATTACCGGGGGCGGGCGCTGGTGGTGTACGGGCACACGCCGGTGCCTGAGCCGCGCTGGCTCAACAACACAGTGAATATCGATCTGGGGGCAGTGTATGGAGGGGCGCTAGCGGCGCTGCGTTATCCGGAGAGGACCGTGGTGCGAGTGGCGGCTAATTCGTCCGGATCCGCAGATTCCGGTTCATCCCGCTGCAATCGTTAAACAGGGCCGCAAGCCAGGTTTGGCGCCAGTTAGGCCAAGGGTCGTAGCTCAACATCTGGTCTTCGCGCACCACCCAGAGATGGACCGTATCCTTGCCAAACTTCCAGCCGGCGCCATAGCCATCCTTGCAGGTCACCTTGCGCACCACCTGCATGGTGTTGAAATCGGTATGGCCGCTTTTCTCACCCCAGTCCTCGAGAAATTTTAAGTAGGGGTAGTAGGGGCAGGGCTTTTCCGGCGTGCATCCCCAATGCTGGTAAGCGCCTTGGTAATCTTTTTTCTCGAGCAGAGCGCGAAAATCGCTAAGGCGATTCTGCTCCTTCCAGTTACGCAGCACATAATAGCCGCCGACAGCGACGGAGAGCAGGGCCAATAAAGCAAGAACGGCGCGAACAATCAGCTTGTTGCGCCGCTCTTCACCAGCTCCGTATTGGTCGAGAAAAGAACTCATTCCACCCTACTTGGCGGGATTTGCTTTGTCGTAAGCCGCCGTGGCTTCCGCCGTGATCTCGAGCGTGGCCTTGAAGTGGACTGCATTCGAGGTGTCGAGCACTACGTCGTAGCCCTTTTCCTCGGCCAGTTTCTTGACCACTTCCTGCATGCGCTGGCTGGCGCGCAGGAGAATCTCCTGGCGGTCGCGCTCGACCTCGGCCTGCAGGTCTTCCTGCTTGCGCTGCAACTCGCGCTGCTTGCGCTGGCCCTGGGATTGCAGGTCGGCTTCCACTTGCGGCGTCAACTTGCCCGCTCCCGCGTTGAGACGGGTTTGGATGTCGTTTAGTTCCGTGTTGAGTTTAGTCAGCTCATCGGTGCGCGGTTTGAACTTTGCCTCGAGGTCGGCTTGTGCCTTCTTGATTTCGGCCGTGTCGAGCAAGGCCTTCTGCGTGTTCAAAATGGCAATTTTGGCCTGGCCGAACAGCGCGACGCTCATCATCGCACCGAGCAAAACGCGGGTCATCATCTTTTTCATTGTCCTGACGTCTCCTGCTCTCTTCCGCGCTTGGCCCTAGCCGAGGACGGCGAGAATTTCACTTTCCCTCAGAATGAGAAACTCCTGGCCATCCATTTTGGTTTCGGATCCGGAGTATTTGCCGAAGAGGATCCGGTCGCCCACTTTGACTTCCATTGCCACGCGGCGGCCGTCCTTGAGTTGCTTTCCAGCACCAACAGCGACCACTTCGGCTTCTTGCGGTTTTTCCTGCGCACTATCCGGCACAAAAAGACTGCCGATTTTGTTTCCTTGTGATTCAATTCGCTTAACGAGCACGTGATCGTGCAAAGGCCGTAAATTCATTGCTTGATTCCTTGGGATCACAACCAATCTAGCAAACCAGCGCCCTAATCCGCCGGGATGGCGAAGCGGTCGCCGGTATCGGCGGCCCAGGCGCGGAGCCGCGTGATGAGTTTTGACCGTTCCGCGCGGTAGGCGTTGTTGTGCGCGAGGTTCATCTGTTCATAGGGGTCTTCGTTCAGATTGAACAAGAGCCAGCTGGTGTTTTCAAAGCAGGCGTACTTCCAACCGTCGCGTGTGACGAGGCCGCGCCAGGCTTTATTGATGCTGTGATTGTGGCCCGTGGGCACGACCGACTGCAGATAGGCGCTGTCTGGCTCGCCGCCGCGCTTGCGCCGCGTGAGCCGGTAGCCGGAATAATCAAAGCCGCGCATGAAAGCGGGTTTTTCAATACCGCAGAGGCCGAGCGTGGTGGGGGCGATATCAACGTGATTGAGCGGCACGGGGAATCGGCCCGTGGCTCGGCCCTCGTACACGGGCTGTTCGCCGCCGAGGATCATGGGCACGCGGATGCTCTCCTCATGAACGGTCATCTTGCGGAACATGCCATGACTGCCGTGCATATCACCGTGATCGCTGAAGACCATCAGGTGGGTACGAAAGCTGATGCCCTCCTGATCGAGCACGCGGCGGAGGCGTCCGATATTGCTATCCCAATTTTCGATCATGGCGTAGTAGCCGGCGAGATCGCGGCGGGCCTGGGCCTCGAGGCGAGCCACGCGGGGCACGTTGGGCCGCAGTTCGATGCGGGCGGGGTTATAGCGGGACATGTACTGTTCAGGGGCGGCGTAGGGGTCGTGCGGGGGTTGGACGCTGAGGCAGGCGAAGAAGGGTTTGCCCCGGCCCTCGCGCTGTGCGTGGGCCTGTTGGCGAACATAGTCGATCATCAGGTCGGTGAGAGCGTCGGTTTCATAACCGGGCAGGCGTTCGAGAAACGCATCCTGACCCTGGCCGCCGTGCACCCAACAATCCCACTGGCTATTGTTATTCTCATAGCCCACCCATTTATCAAAGCCGCCTCGCAGATCGGGGGGCACAATGAACTTCGCCGCCCGGCCATCGCGTTCGTGAAAGCCGCCGAGATGCCATTTTCCGAACCAGGCGGTTGTATATCCAGCCTCGCGCAGCGGTGTGGTGATCGTGGGTTGGCCCTTGGGTAGAGGGTATTCGTGGCCCGGCACGCACTCATGGGGATACTTGCCCGTAAGCAGACTGCCGCGAAAGGGACAACACAAGGGCATGCCGCTGACGGCGGCAGTGAAATTGACGCCACCGGCGGAGAGGCGGTCGAGGTTCGGCGTGTTCGCATTCGGGTCACCATTGGCGCCAATGGCTTGCCCCCGATGCTGGTCGGCGAGAAGCCAGATGACATTGGGCTTGTCGCTGGTCAGGTCCCGCGTGCGCGTTGTCTGCGCCGCCATTGCAGTCAGAAAATCTCGCCGGAACATTGTTTCGTAATTTTAAATTCAAACGCGGAGGAGCAAAATAGAAAAAGCCATGCGTTTGTTTTTCGTTCTCCTCACACTCGCGCTGTCGCTTGCCGCCCGCGACGATTACTTCTTCGAGACGCCTTATCTGCAACTGGGAAAGCGGCCGGCGGCGACGAGTGGCGCGCTGGATCTGATGTGGCTGGGCCACGACAAGGATGTCGATTTCAAGGTGGAGTACAAGAGCTCGGGTGGATGGATGCCGGCGGCGGTGAGTCAGGTGCGCCGCGTGGACTTTGCCGGAACGCCGCCACACCGGGTTTACGCCGCTTCGCTCGAAAAGCTGAAGCCCGGTGTACGCTTCTCCTACCGGGTGTCGGTGGGGGGCAAGACGGTTTTTGAAGCGGCGTCGATGTCGCGCAAGAGCGCCAATCAGAATACGCACTTTGTTGTTTTTGGGGATTGCGCGGCCAAGACCGGCGGGCAGCGCGCGGTCGCCTATCATGCTTCGCTCGAGAAGCCCGACTATATTTTCATCACGGGTGACATCGTCTATAGCCGCGGACGGGTGTCGGAATACCAGACGAATTTCTGGCCCATCTACAGCCATGCCACCGCGGATCCGAAGAAGGGCGCCCCGCTTCTACAATCGACGTTGTTCACCGCCGTGGTGGGCAATCACGATTCACAATCGCCCATCGAGTTTGAGAAGAACCCCGACCCGCTGGCGTTTTATCTTTACTGGTCGCAGCCGGTGAATGGTCCGGCTACCGGGCTCGATCATCCCTCGGTGCCGCAGTTTAAGGGAGATGCCGCCCTGCAGGCGAAATTTCTCGCGGCGACGAAAGACACCTTTCCCGGCATGGCGAACTTCTCGTTTGATTACGGTAACGTTCACTGGACGATTCTCGATTCCAACCCATATGTGGACTGGTCGACGCCGGCCTTTCGCCAGTGGGTGCTCAATGATCTGAAGGCGGCGGCGAAGGCGAAGTGGCGCATTATCGGCCTGCACCATCCGCCCTTTAACTCCTCGAAGGCGCACTTCAGCTACCAGCGCATGCGGGTTCTCGCCGACATCTTCGAGCAGGGCAAGGCCGATCTGGTGCTGGCCGGGCATGTACACAACTACCAGCGCACGCATCCGCTCACGTTCGCCGTCGAGGCGGGCTTCGAGCTGGGCAAGAAGCAGGAGGTACCCGGCAAGTGGACGCTCGACAAATCCTTTGACGGCGAGAGGAATCAAAAGCCGAAAGGCGTGATCTACATCGTGACCGGTGCGGGCGGGGCAAGCCTTTATAACCAGGAGCAGACGGCCGACAAAGCGAGCTGGCAGGAATTCACGACGCGCTTTGTATCGACGGTGCATTCCTTTTCGGTGATCGACACGACGGCCAAGCAGCTGCGCTTCCGGCAAATCGGCGAGGACGGCAAAGAGCTGGACCGCTTCACGATTTCGCGCTAGGCGGCAGACTTATCGCCAGCCGCTAAATTTCCAGACGAGTACAGCGAGGGCGACGACGACGCCGCGCGGTAAAGTGCGGCCGAGACCGGTGGTGACATCGAGCTCGGGCTGGGCGAGATAGGGCGCCTGACCGCGGGCCAGAGTGCGCAACACGTGCCCAAGGCGCCTAGCGGTTTCGCGGCCAGCGCCACGCCAGAGAACCAGGGCCAGGGCTACTACGCCGCCGAGCACGGCATTAAGCAGAAAGACGCGCAGCCAGGTCTCCCAGCCGAGCAGCGCGCCGAGGGCGGCCATCAGCTTCAAGTCGCCACCGCCGGTAGCACGCAGGGCAAACAGCGGCAGATGGATCGCCAGCGCCAGGCCGGCGCCCGCCAGGGCGCTCCGCGTGTCATTGACGAGAAATCCGGCGAGGAGCCCGCCGAGGCAGAGCCAGTTGGGGATCCGCCTGACGCGCCAGTCCCAGGCTGCCGCGCCCAGACTCAGCAGCAGCACCAAGGCATCGCGCATTCAGGCCCCGGTTGCCTTCCAGGCGTCGTAGCCGCCCGTGAGATTGGCGAGATCGGCCAGGCCGGCGCGCTGCAGCAGACTGGTGGCGATCGAGCTGCGGTAGCCGCCTTTGCAGTGAACAATCAGCAGGCGGTCACGCGGCAGCTCGCCGAGCCGCGACTCGAGTTCACCCAGAGGGAGTGAAAGCGCGCCGGCAATGTGGCCGGCCTCGAACTCGCTGGTCTCGCGAACATCAAGAATGCAAACCGGTTCCTTGCCCAGGAGTTCGCGCACTTCGGCGGCGCTGATTTGAGGGATGTATTCGAGGCGGCCGCCATCGCGGACCCAGCCGGCCAGGCCATCGCGCAGATAGCCGTGTACATTCTCCACACCCACCCGCGCCAGCCTGAGGCGCGACTCGTGTAAATGCCCATCGTCTTCACAGCACAGAATCAGTTCGCGGTCGAGGCCCAGAATGCGGGCGGCCCAGGAAGCATATTGGCCGCTGAGGCCGATGTGGATCGAGCCGGGAACATGGGCGGCGGCAAACTCAATCGCGGGCCGGGTGTCGACCACGAGGGCGCCGGCCTGCTGGCGCTCCCGGACTTGCGCCGGGCTGAGTGCCTCGAGTTCTTTCAGCTCGGCGAGAGCCGTGGCGCCGCGCCGGTTCAGATCGACGTCGCGGGCAAAGTACTCCGGCCGTGGCGGCATCTCGGCGGTGAGCAAATGAACGAAGTCCTCACGGCTGCCGGCGCGCAGGGCGTAGTTTGTCTGTTTCTGGCGGCCGAGGGTCGACCAGCTTTCCGGGCCCAGTTGCCGCCCGCAGAGTGAACCCGCGCCGTGCGCCGGATAAATGACCGTGTCGTCGGGCAGCGGCATCAGTTTCTGGTGCAGGCTGTCGTAGAGGATGGCAGCGAGCTGTTCCGGGGTGTGCGTGGGAGAAAGATCAGGCCGGCCGACGTCGCCGGCAAACAGAGTATCGCCGGAAAACAAAACCATCGGCTGACCGGGAGCGCTGAGGTCCTCCATGAGCACGCAGACGCTTTCGAGGGTGTGGCCGGGGGTTTCGAGAAAGCGCAGACGGCAATCGCCAAAGCGGATTTGATCGCCATCGTGGACGGCCACATGATCAAAGAGAGCGTTGGCGGCGGCGCCGAAGTAGATTCGCGCTCCGGTGCGCTCGGCCAGTTCGCCGTGGCCGGAGACGAAATCGGCATGAAGGTGGGTCTCGATGACGTGGCGAATTTGCCAGCCACGTTCGGCGGCGCGCTCGAGGTATTGGTCGATGTCGCGCTGCGGATCAATGACCGCCGCTTCGCCGCCGGAGCCGACCATGTAGGAGGCATGGGCGAGACAGCCGAGATAGAAGCGCTCGAGCTCGACGGCCATGGCTTAAGCTCCGGGGCGGCGTTTGTGCCAGTCGGTGCGCGCCTGAAAGGCCTTGCCGACGGCAAGCAGCGCGTTTTCCGTGAAGGCGCGCCCCATGAGGGTGATGCCGAGCGGTAGGCCGCCGGCAAAGCCGCAGGGCAAGCTGAGCGCGGGCAGGCCAGCTAGATTGCCGGCGGGGATGTGCGCGGCGAGTCCCCGTTTGCGATTGGCGGGTGGAGGGCCATTGCGCGGGGGCGCATCGAGCGGGGTATCGACACGGTTGGCCACACCCAGGCGCGTCGGCGCGAGGATCATATCTGTTTCGTAGAACAGATCGCGGAATGCATTCAGCACCAGGCGCCGCACGCGCATGGCCTTCAGATAGTCACGCGCCGGCAGATCGAGGGCGGCCTTGAGACCGGCGGCTTGTTTCTGATCGGCAATCTCGTCGATGCGCCCGCTGGCGATGAGGTCTTCAAAGATGCTGCCTGCTTCGCCGGAAAGAATCGTGCTGACAAGGGGGCCATAGGGGAAGTCGGGCAGTTCGGCTTCCTTCATCTTGACGCCGAGGGAGCGCACCACCTCGAGCGCCTTTTCAAAGGTCTCGCGCGTTTCCGGCTCCGCCCATTCCTCCCAATCCACTTTGGCGTAGCCGACGGTGTAATCGCTCAAAGGCCGGGCGAACTGCGGAGCGTAATAAAACCCCTTGCCGGCGCTCATCGGGTCGGCGCTGTCCCCGCCGGCGATGGCTTCGAGGATGATGCCACAATCTTCGGCGCTGCGGGCGAGGGGGCCGATTTTGTCGAGAGTCCAGCTGAGCGCCATCGCACCGGCGCGGCTTACCAGGCCGTAGGTGGGGCGCAGACCGGTGACGCCGCAGAAGGCGGCGGGCGTGAGAATGCTGCCACTGGTTTCACTGCCGAGGGCAAAGGGCACACAACCGGCGGCAACGGCGGCGCCACTGCCGCTCGAGGATCCGCCGGCCCAGTGGGCTTTATTCCAGGGGTTGAGGCACGGCCCGGTGAGCGAGGCGGCGGCGTAGCGATAGCCGCCTCCGCCCGCGAGTTGAATCATGGACAGCTTGCCGATGAGCACCGCGCCGGCCTTGGAGAGTTTCTTCAGAACGGTTGCTGGTTCCTCCAACACCTGCGTTGCATAGGGCTTGGCGCCCCAAGTGGTGGGATGGTTGGGCCAGGCGAGGAGGTCCTTGGCGCCGAAGGGCACGCCTTGGAGGCGGCCGCGAAGGCGTTCGCGCTTGCGCTCTTCATCGACTTCCTTGGCTTTGCGCAGCGCTTCCTCACGCAGGCTGAGCGCGACTGCGTTGTGCGCGGCGCCCTGTTTCTCGAGCCGGTCGAGAAAAGCGCGAGTCAACTCCTGGCTGGAGTAATCGCCTTTTTTCCAGCCGGCGTTCAGTTCCGCGGCTGTTTGAAAGAAGAGGTCCTCGCCCGCGAGTGCCATGGTGTTTATGCCTTGAAATGGAAGGCGGGCTCGGCCGCCATGGGGAGCAACACTTTGTCCAAGGCCTCACGATTGCTTTTCTGCGTGCGCCGGGCCAGATCGAGCAGATCGCCGCTGGGGGCTGGGACTTGCGCCGGGGCCTGCTGGGTACTGGCGGCCGCGGCGGCAGCCACAAGGATTTCTCTGCGCTTGAGCTTCATTTGAGGGCCTCCCGCGCGGCTTTTTCCATCACACTGGCCGGCGCGCTTTCTCCGGTCCAGATTTCAAACTGTTCGGCGGCTTGAGCCAGAAACATCTCAAGGCCGGGAATCACGGCGCTGCCTTGAGCGCTTGCCCGGCGGATGAGTTCGGTCTCGAGCGGGTTATAGACCATGTCGAAGACGACGTCGGCCGGAAGGTCGCCATCGAAGAAACACTCGTTGACGTGGGGAAACATGCCCATCGGAGTGGCATGAACGAGGGCGTCGAACTTGCGGTCTTTCAACTCGGCGCGCACCAGCGCTTCGGCGCCGCAGAGCTTGGCGAAGGCCCGCACGCGGTCGGCATTGCGCCCGGTGATGACGACCTTGGCGCCCGCGTCGGCCAGGGCAAAGGCCGCGCCGCGGGCCGCGCCGCCATTGCCCACCAGCAGCACCGTGCTGCGGTTGAGCTTGATGCGCTTGCTGAGCGGTTTAGTGACAGCCAGGGCGTCCGTATTGGTGCCGCGCCACTTACCGGCTTTCTTCCAGACGGTATTGACGGCCCCGATGCGGCGCGCCAGCGGCTCCACCGCGTCAAGGTATCGAATGATCTTCTGCTTGTGAGGAATCGTCACGCTGAAGCCCTGCACGGGCAGAGACTCACAGAAACCGAGGAAGTCCTTGAGCTGCGCCGGCTTGACCAGAAACGGCAGATAGACGGCATCGAGGCGGCGGGCCTGAAAGGCGCGGTTGTGCACGTTGGGTGACAGGGAGTGGCGCACGGGGTCGGCAACGACGCCGTAAACCTTGGCGGCTTTCGTAATCTTGTCGATGCGATAGAGCTGCCGCAGCAGACGGGCACTAACTTGTCCCGACGCCGTGCCCTCCACCGCGTTGGGCGCGGCGTAGGTGTAGAGGCTGCCCTGGGCGTTGCATAAAACGCGGCTGGCAAAACCGGTCTCGCTCATGGCCAGCAGGATAAGCGGCACCTTGGGATGAGCTTTCTTGAGCGCAAGCACGCGGGCGGCATCGCTTGGTTTGCGTGCCGTGGTGACTACCTTGTAGCCGTCGGCCGGCACTTTGAGCATGCGCCGCAGCACCGGCTCGAGCGGCGGAGTGCCTTCGTAATCATGCCAGCTGACGATCAGGTGCGCCTTGGCGCGCATGGGCTCAAGACGGGCCACGATCTTTTCGGCGGTTTCGATTTCGACATCGATGGCATGAGCGCCGGCATCGATCGCGGCATCAAGAATACGGATCTGGTCTTCAATCAGGCCGTCATACTTGCCATGGTTCTGATGACGCCGGCAGGTGGCCAGAAGCGATACATCGGGGTGCTTACCGAGAAAGTCCTGGATCGCCTTCAGTCCGGCTTCCGGCCGAGGCAGATAGTCGAGGCGGAATTCGAGAAAAGACTCACCAGCGGCGACTTCCTTGCTGGCCTGCTCGAGAAGTTTATCCACCGTGGGTAGGCCCAAAGCAATACAAACCTTGGGAAGTGCCGCGCGCGTTGACATAGGAGTTAGGAAACGGAAACGTCCCTTAGCTTACCACCGCCACCGGGGGCTCTTGTTGGCGGCGCAGTTCCTCGAGATGCAGCTTCCAGCTATCGAGCAGCGGCCCCGGATGCCGCACGCCAAAGCGGGCGACTCCGGCTTGTTTGAGGGCCAGGACCTCGGACAAGGTTTTGCCATCGACCATCAGCTTGAGTTCCACGTGCGGCGCCAGCTTGGCGAGCATCTTATCCACCTGCTCGGCGCGGTACTCGCTGGCGCTCAGCATAGCCACGCCGCCGCGTTTGGCCATCTTGCACAGAATCAAGGTCCGCTCCTCATCGAGCATGCTGACGTCGCAGCTGGCGACGAGCTTGGCGAGGCCCTCCTCACAAGTCTTCAGCAGTTGCATCAGCTCGATCTCGACGTATTGAAACTGGCGGCTCATCATCTTGGGAAGGTTGATTTTGGCCTCTACATCCACGGCGCCGCGGCGCAGCATGTCGCGGACTTCGAACTGCTTGACCGCCGTGGTGGCGTCACCTGGCGCGGCGCTGGTGCGGCTGCCGAGGCGCACTTGGGTGCCGGTCCATTCCTTGGCCAGATCGAGATCGCAAGGGCGTACAATAACGGCCCGCACGCCATAAGCAGCGGCGGTGACGCAACCCTCATGAACCTGCTCTTCGGTCATTAGGGGACTGGACAAATGATAGTCCACCAACCCGGCCAGATCGCTATAGTGCATCTCTTAGTTATATAAGGAATTTATGAGTAAATTGATTTTCGCCATGCTTTTCGCTGCGCTTGCCTTTGCCGCGCGCAAGCCAATCACGCACGAATCGATGTGGCTGCTCAAGCGCGTGGGCGCGCCGAGCCCTTCACCCGACGGCAAGTGGGTAGTCTTTCCGGTGACGCAGCCCGCCTATGATCCCAAGGAGCAATCGACCGATCTCTGGCTGGTTCCCGGCGATGGTTCCGCGCCGCCCCGGCAGATTACCTTCACCCGCGCGATGGAGTCATCCCCCGTCTGGTCGCCCGACGGGCGGCTTCTCGCCTTCACGGC
Source organism: Bryobacter sp. CoA8 C33 (assembly GCA_019931185.1). Taxonomy (GTDB): domain Bacteria; phylum Acidobacteriota; class Terriglobia; order Bryobacterales; family Bryobacteraceae; genus Bryobacter. The sequence goes on along the minus strand of JAINDK010000026.1, from coordinate 48,924 downwards.
CACGCGGGAGGGCGACAACGAAGCGCAGTTGTATGTGCTTGATGTACTCGGCGGCGGCGAGGCGCAGCGCTATACGCAAATCGCCACCGGAGTAAGCGATCCGCGCTGGTCTCCGGACGGACGCAGGATCCTGTTCACCTCGATGGTGGCCGCGGGAGAAGCCCCCAAAACAAAATCAAATGCTCGCGTTTTTGAGTCTTTTCCGGTGCGCATGTGGGATCACTGGCTGGACAACCGGCGGGCGCATTTGTTTGTAATGGAGTCGAGCCCCGGGGCGGCGCCGAACGACATTCTAGCGGGCACGCAGTGGGCTTCGACGCCCGGCATGGGTGCGCCGCTGGCCAACTCGGGAGAAGACTTCACGGCGGTATGGACGCCCGATTCCCGCTCGATCGTGTTCGCCAGCGACATCAACCGTCATGAGGCCGCTCACGCCTTTGTGAAGACGAAGCTCTTTCTGATTTCGGCCAGCGGCGGAGAGCCGCGGCCACTTACTTCCGGAGCTTACTCCTACTCAAGCCCGCGCTTCCGGCCCGATGGCAAGGCGCTCTACGCGATCGAAAGCCGGGAAGGGGTAAACAACGCAACTTACTCGCTCAACCGCCTGGCGCTGATTCCCTGGCCGCAGGCGGGGCTGCCGCGCACGGTGACGGAAAACATCGACCGCTCCGTCGAGAGCTTCGTGCTGACGCCCGATTCGAAGTCGATCTTTTTCGCGGCCGACCAGGGCGGCCTGGGGCGGCTGCAGATGATCCCAGCCGAAGGCGGTGCGCTCGCCGAGCACCCGCAGACAGAAGGTAATTACGCCAATCTCGCCGGCGGCGGCAACCTGCTTTTCGCCAACTACGACAGCGCCACCAGCCCGGCGGAAATCTACCGCTTCGATCCTATCTTGAAGCAGATGAGGGCGATCACCAGCTTCAACGCCGCCACACTCGCGGAACTCGACTTATCCGCTCCCCGGCACTTTTACTTCACTTCGAAGAAAGGCCGCCTCATTCACAACCTGCTGATTACGCCGCCCGGCTTTGATGAGACCAAGCGCTATCCGCTGTTTGTGTTGATCCACGGCGGCCCGCACGGTATGTGGAAAGACCAGTTCTTTCTGCGCTGGAACTACCACCTGATCGCCAGCCCTGGCTATGTCGTGTTGCTCACGAACTATACCGGGTCCACCGGCTTCGGCGAAAAGTTCGCGCAGGCAATTCAGGGTGATCCGCTGGCTACCCCGGGCGATGAGTTGAACGAAGCAGCCGATGAGGCGTTGCGGTTGTTTTCGTTTATCGATCCGGCAAGGCAAGCCGCTGGCGGCGCCAGCTATGGGGGGCACTTGGCGAACTGGCTTCAGGCCACGACGGCCCGCTACAAATGCTTGGTGTCTCATGCCGGGTTGATCAATCTCGAGTCGCAGTGGGGCACCAGCGACAGCATCTATCATCGTGAGATCAACAGCGGCGGCCCAATCTGGCAACAGGGAGAAACATGGCGGAAGCAGAACCCGATCCGCTATGCGGCCCAATTCAAAACTCCCGCACTGGTTACGGTTGGCGAGAGGGACTTCCGCGTGCCGCTCAACAATAGTCTTGAATACTGGTCGGTGCTGCAGCGCCTGCGCATTCCCTCGAAGCTGATTGTTTTCCCCGATGCGAATCATTGGATTTTGAAGGCCGAAGACTCACGCTTTTTTTACTCGGAGTTACTTGACTGGCTGCAGCGCTGGCTGCGCTGAGGGCATGCCGCGCCGTCAGTTTCGGAATCGGGGGATTGCTTAAGGTATACTTCAGGGGGGAATTTCCCTTTCCAGGAGACGGATGAGCAAAGAAGATTCGATTGAAGTGACCGGAGTGGTTGTGGAAAAACTCCCGGATGGCAAATTCAGCGTGCAACTGGATCAGGACCGGCTTGTGCTGGCCCACTTGGCAGGCAAACTTCGTCAGAATCGCATTCGTGTACTGGCCGGGGACCGGGTCACGCTTGAGCTCTCCCCCTATGACCTGACCAAGGGTCGCATCACCTATCGTCACAAATAGGCGTTCACGGTTTTTTTTCGCGCGCCTACTTTTTCGCTAATCCCAATTAATACAATCATTTATCACTGAGCCGCACGGCCCGCTGCAGCTGTCGGGCGTCCTTTTGCTCTCCCCCGTTCGCCATTCTGACTCGCAAGAGGAGTCAACCCCATGGCAACCTACGGTTCACAGAATTACAACAGCAACTTCCGCCGCAACATGAACGACCTTCCGCTCGCGGCGGAGTTTGAACGGCTGCTCGTCGGCCAACCGGGTGTAGCCCGGCAGATCCTGCCTTACGTCGAAATGTTTGCAGCGGGACTTTCACCCGAAGGCCGGCCGGCCGGCGTCTTTCTTTTGCTTGGCCCGACCGGTACGGGCAAGACGCGTTCGGTGGAAGCACTTGCGGAATCCTTGCACGGATCGAACCGCCACATTCTGCGTATCGACTGCGGCGAGTATCAGATGGATCATGAGGTGGCCAAGCTCGTTGGAGCCCCTCCGGGATATCTGGGCCATCGCGAGACGCAACCCCTGCTTTCCCAGGCCCGTATCAACTCGGTGGCGAGCGAGCGTTCGACGCTCTCGATTCTTCTGTTTGACGAAATCGAAAAGGCGGCGCCTTCGATGATGCGCATATTGCTGGGTGTGCTCGACCGCGGCATTCTGCGCCTCGGTGACAACAACCTCGTCAATCTCGAACGAACGATGATCTTCATGACGAGCAACCTCGGCGCCGACAAGATGCAGAAGGAACTAACCCCGACCCTGGGCTTTGCCGCCCCCGTGGCGCAAGGCAAGGCAGCCGCCGCGAGCCGCCTCGAGTCGATCGGCCTTGCCGCGGCCAAGCGCAAGTTCTCACCCGAGTTTATGAATCGAATCGATGCCACGATCGCCTACCAGCCTCTTGATGACAAAGCACTCCATCAGATACTTGATTTGCAACTGGACCGGATCCAGCGCCACGTCGACGCCCGTCTGGGCGCCCGCTCCTTTGAGCTCGAAGTCACTCCGAAACTCAAGAAGTTTCTGCTTGAGAAGGGCACGAGCCTCGAGTATGGAGCACGGGAGTTGAAGCGTACAATTCAACGCTTTATTCTGCAGCCGCTAGCGGGAGTAATCAACACCGGGCAGATCCCGCCAGGATCCCTCGTCGACATGGATCTCAAAAACGGGGAAAAAATCCTGATTCGCATCCATACCGACGACGAGGACAACTAGCGGCCGTCCGGGATGTAGTTGGCCGTCTCGATGAACTGTGTACCCTGCCGGGTGTTGACCTCGAGCCGGAAGCTAACCCGGTTGTCGGCGCTCATGTACAGCACACTGCCATTGCGCAGTTGGCGCTCATCGAGAGCCACCATTTTTGAGTACTGGCCATCCAGGATGCGCAGCGAACCACTCTGCGCATTTTGGATGGGAGCCGACTCGCGGTCCCATCGGACAGCGATCCTATCATTCTCCCAATCCGCGGTCAGCCCGAGGGAGAAAGAGCGTTTCGAGGCCCGCTCCACGTCCTGCCGGTTTAACAGCATGGCGATCTGAAAGCCGGTCACGACACCCACGACGAGAAAAACAAGGGATAGTGGCACCCAGACCCAGCGTTTGCGTAAATTGGCTGTTGAGTTATCGGAATGCAAAGCCACTGGAACAGCTTCCACATCCGTCAATTCAGCAGGCTTTCTTGGTTCCCCCCGATGGGTTTTGATCCAGTCCCGCAGATCGGGTTCCGGATGCGCGAATGGCGTATTGACGGACTCTGGCAATTCGGGCGGAGAAATTCGCGCGGGCGGCGGATTGCCTCCGCCCAGATCTTTTCTCCGGAAAGGGAACTCGCGGTAAGAATTTTCACGGTGGAATTCATCGCCTTCCTTGATGAAAAATCCCCCCAAGCTGGTCTTTGCCGCGAAAGGCCGCACAAGAAGAATCACCTGCCGGTTTTGGCCGAAGTACTTCTCAAAAAGAGCAACGTCCTCGTCGGCGAGCCCGAATCCTTTCCGCGTATGGCTGCGAAAGAATCCCACGGGAAGCAGATCCTGGGTTTTTGCCCTGGCAACGGATTCCGCAAAGCGAGACTCATCGTTTTCAGTCAACAAGTAGGATGGGCCGCGCAAATAGTCGCAGGCCACCAACTCAAAGTCCTGAACCTTCACCACGGTCTGGCCTTCCCATTCCTCGAAGCTGCCGAGTAAGATGCCGCCAACCTCCGCACCCCGCTTGGGCACAGCGCCAAAGCCACGCATGACATCCGAGGCAATGCGGTCCACCACGCCAAAATCGAGGTGGATGGTGATCGCTTTGCCTTCTACTGCCCACACAAAGTGAGTTGGCGTTTGAACTACATCTTTCATGCAGCTATTCCCTACTATGCTAGTTGGCCCGGGCATAATCCTCAAGAAGCATTGTTGCGATTCGTTATCATCAACGGGTGCCTGGAGTTCTCTACGTTGTTGCCTCGCCGATCGGTAACCTTGATGATCTCACTACCCGGGCCCGGCGGATCTTGCGTGCTGTCTCGCTAGTTGCGTGCGAAGACACCCGCCAGAGCGCAAAGTTGATGGCAGCGGCGGAAGCGGCCCGGCCCCTGGTCAGCCTGCACGAACACAATGAGGCCACCCGATGCCATGAAATCCTGGACCGCTTGAGTCAAGGCGAGGATGTTGCTTTGATTTCCGACGCGGGTACGCCGCTGATCTCCGACCCGGGCTATCGCTTGGTGGAGGCGGCGATTGCCGCCGGCATCCGTGTCAGCCCCATACCCGGTCCGAGCGCGGTGATATCGGCTTTGTCCATAGCCGGCCTGCCCACCGACCAGTTTGTCTTTATCGGGTTTCTCCCACCCAAGCCTGCTGCCCGCCGCGCCCATCTGGAATCCTGGTCTACCGCTCCCGCCACGCTCGTCTGCTTTGAATCCCCGCACCGAATCCTCGAATCTCTCGCCGATATCGCCGCCCTTTGGCCCGCGCGGCGCATGGCCGCTTGCCGCGAGTTAACGAAGCTGCATGAGGAGATCTTGCGCGGAAGCGCGGCGGAAATCGCCGCCCGGCTCGCGGCCCGCCCCTCGATCAAGGGAGAATTTACGCTGGTCATCGACCGCGGCAACGAAGCAATTTCCCTCGACTCGTCTCCCGCTTCTCTCGCCGCCCGTGTCCGGCAACTGCAGCAGGATGGTCTGTCCCGCATGGATGCCATCAAGCAGGCAGCCCGCGAAGCCGGGCTCAACAAACGCGCGGCCTACGATCTGCTTGAGAAAGAAAAAGCCTAGCCCCCTGGCTCCTCCTCGTCGCCGCCAAGCGCCGCCTCCTTAATCTTGCCGTCCACTCCTTGGATCCACTTCAGTTCGCTGCCCGAACTGGCATCCGGCCACAGGCTCTTGGACTTCGTCACCGCGGCGGACACTTCCGCATGATGCGCGGACTCTTGCCTGAGAAACTCCAAACCGTTTGAAAGCCACTGTGCCAGACTTGGCTGCAACAGCCGATAAAACACATGACGGCCCTCTCTACGCTCCATTACTACATGGTGCGACCTGAGTACGGACAGATGTTGAGAAACGCGCGAATGACTGATCTCCAGAACCGATTGCAGTCCGTTGACGTCCAACTCCTTGTTACGCAGCTCCTGGATGATCCGGATCCGGTGGGGGTGTGCGAGAATTCCCAAGAAGTCCCCCATTTCCTTAGTCAATAATGCACGCCAAGGCATAATTGCCCTTATTTCTTTCCTCGACCCACATTATATCTGAAGTTCCGGACTGATACCGGGTTTTGCATGTTAAAATACATGCATGCGTCGTGAGAGGGTGGATCCGGTTGTATTGATCAAAATTATTCCCATCGAATAGATCCTTTCTCTCCTGAATTGAATCCATATCATCAGGTAGTGATGTGGCTGCTCGGCGGTCAGAGTCAACCAAATCATCCCTCACCGCAACAACTATTTCTATGGCACAAGCAAACACGCATGCGGCTGCGCACGAGCATCCTTCGCCGCTGTCCCGGCTGCGGGGTTGGATGGCATTCGAGCGTACCGATATTTGGGTTGTCGTGATTTACTCGGTTGCCATCGGGTTGCTTTCGTTGGTGGTGCCGATCGCTACACAGTCGCTTGTGAACACGATCGCCTTCGGCACACTATTGCAGCCGCTCGTGGTGCTGTCCTTGCTGGTGCTTCTCGGCCTCACCTTCGCTGCCGTGCTCAAGGTGCTACGGAGTCATGTGGTCGAAGTGATGCAGCGGCGCATCTTCGTGCGCGTGTCCAACGACACGATCGAGCGGCTGTTGCGAGTGCGTATCCAAGCCTTCGATGACGACCACGGCCCAGAGCTGGTCAATCGCTTTTTCGAAGTGGTGACACTGCAAAAAGGCGGAGCAACTCTCCTGGTGGATGGGCTCGAAGTGATTATGACCACACTGATTGGCATGATCCTGCTGGGCGTTTACCATCCGGTGCTGCTGATCTTCTCGGTGGTGATGACCGTGAGCATAATCGTCGTGCTTTTTCCCCTCGGCTACGGAGCGATACGCACCGCCATCAGCGAAAGCAAATCGAAGTACGCTCTGGCGGCGTGGCTGCAAGAGTTGGCGCGCCACCCCGCAACCTTCAAATCGCTGCCAGGAGCGAGCTTCGCCCTCAAGCGGAGTGATGCGATCATAGCCGATTACATCCAGCACCGGCGTGCCCACTGGCGCGTGCTGGTGCGGCAAATTATTGGCTCGCATGCCATGCAGGCCATCGGCACGGCCGCTGTACTGGGTGCTGGCGGTTGGCTTGTCATGCAGCGCCAATTGACCCTCGGCCAACTGGTTGCCGCCGAGCTTGTTGTCGCCGCTTCACTCGGCAGCTTTTCAAAGTTCGGCAAACAGCTTGAGACGTTCTACGATCTGCTGGCCGCCGTCGACAAGCTCGGATACCTGACAGACCTGCCGATGGAAGAATCTGGCTCGGAGCGGACGAACCAGGGTCAGGCGGCGGCGATCGAGTTTCGCTCGGTCTCCTTTGCTCACCATCCCGGCCATCCGTTGCTCGAAGACCTCGATCTGACGATCCCCGCCGGTAGCCGGCTTGCGATCACCGGTGGCCTTGGGTCCGGCAAGAGTACGCTGATCGATCTGATCTACGGGCTGCGCGAACCGTCGCAGGGCACCCTGCTGTTTGAGGGCAGCGACTACCGCAAGCTCAAGCTATATGACTTGCGGGGGCAGATCGCGCTGGTTCGCGGCATTGAAATTTTTCACGGCACGATTGAAGACAACATCCGTCTCGGCATCGCTGAGTTGAGCTCACACGATCTCCGCCACATCCTTGAGACCATAGGCCTGCTCGAGACCGTGGAGAGTTTGCCGGAGGGCCTGCAGACGATGCTGACCACCGGCGGGCAGCCGCTGACGCAGGGCCAGAGTTACCGTCTAATGCTGGCCCGGGCCATGGCCTTGCGGCCGCGCGTTCTCATCCTCGATGAGATTCTCGACCGCATGGAGGACAGCCCGGAGCAGAACGCGCTGATGCAACGCTTGACGGCGCCGGAAAACCCCTGGACGCTGATTGTTTCCAGCCGGTCGCAGTTCGTGCTCAAGCACTGTCAGAACCACATTCAACTGGTTCACGGCCAGATTCGCGGCCAGGAGAAACACTAGCTATGAGGCCCGAAATTGATTTCCGTCTCCCCGCCATGAGCCAAGTCGGCTATGCTGGCGGTTCCCGACTGCTGGCCTGGGCGCTGGCGCTGATTTTTCTCATTGGCATCCCCACGCTCATCTTCGCCCCTTGGGTGCAGAATGTGTCGGGCGTTGGCAAGGTAGTGGGCACCACGCCTTTCGAGCGGCAACAAACCATTGACACGCCGGTCGAAGGCCGCGTCGTCAAGTGGTACGTGATTGAGGGTTCCAAGGTGAAGGAAGGCGATCTGGTCGCTGAAATCGCCGATAACGATCCGCTGATTCTCGAGCGCTTGCGCGAGGAAAGCAATCTGATCACGATGCGCCTCGACCAGGCCAAGAGCCGCGTCACGGCGCAGGAAATCGCCCTCGGCCAGCTCGAGCTTTCGCGTCAAAACGCCCTCGAGAGCGCGCGCAGCCGAATCAAGGTCGCCGAAGACAATATCAAAGCGGCGCAGAATTCGCTTCTTTCCGCCGAAGCCATACTCACCGCCAACAAGTTAAACCTCGATCGCGTAAAGGCTGGCCTGGCCAGCGGCTTGTTTTCCCAGCGCCAGTACGAACAGCAGGTGCAGGCCAATGCCAGCTCAGAGGCTGACGTGGACCGGGCCAAGGCCTCACTGCAGGCGGCGATCAACGAAAAATTAGCACGCGACGCCGACTACCAGCGCATCGAGACCGACTTTCAGAATTCCCTTGCCACTGCCAAGGCCACGCTGGCCGCCAGCCGCGCGGATATCGCCAACATCGGCGCCGAAAAGCAGCGCGTCGACGTGCGCGTGGCCCGCCAACTAACCCAAACGATTCGTGCCCCTCGCAACGGCACGATCCTCCGTCTTCTCTCACAGCCGGGTGGAGAATTGCTGAAGCCGGGGGACTCGATAGCTGCTTTCGTGCCGGAGACGGCCAATCTCGTTGTGGAGCTTTGGATGGATGGCAATGACGTGCCTCTCATCCACTCTGGGGATCAGGTGCGGCTGCAGTTTGAGGGCTGGCCGGCGGTGCAGTTCACCGGTTGGCCTTCAGTCGCCGTTGGCACCTTCGGCGGCCGCGTCATGCTGGTCGATGCCACCGATAACGGCGAAGGCAAATTCCGTATTCTGGTCGAGCCCGATCCGAAAGATGAGCCCTGGCCTTCCAACCGCTATCTCCGCCAGGGCGTTCGCACCAACGGCTGGGTCCTGCTCAATCAGGTCAGCCTCGGATTTGAGCTTTGGCGGCAGTTCAACGGCTTCCCGCCCACGGTTACGCCGCAGGGGGACGCCACCTCGAAGGGGGATAGCAAGAAAAAATGAGGCCGCTCGGCGCTCTGATTCTTCTTCCGCTGCTCAGCGTTGAGGCCCAGCAGCAATTCCGCTTACCGCAATCGCGGCCGCTCAACAACCGGCTGTCGAATTCGAAGGCGCCGATCGAAACTCGCATGCTGACTCTGGAGTCGGTTCTTGAGTCTGTCAACAAACATTACCCGCCGTTGCGCGCCGCCCTGCTCGAGCGGCCATTAGCCGAGGCCGAAGTACTGAATCAGCAGGGCCGCTTCGACCTCGTGTTGCGAAGCAGGCTCGAGACACAAAATTTTGGGTTTTACCAGAACGAGCGCTTCGATATTGGCATTGAACAGCCGACCACGCTCTGGGGCGCTACCTTGTTTAGTGGTTATTCCATCAGCCGTGGCCGCTATCCGGACTATGACGGCAAGGCCGTCACGAATGAAGCCGGGCAATATCGCGCCGGGGCTCGTGTACCTTTGGCGCGGGACCGGGTGATTGACAATCGCCGCGCCGATCTGGGCAAGGCGCGCATTGGTCTGCGGCTCGCCGACCTTTCCATTGACCAGCAGCGGCTTACTATTTTGCAATCGGCCACACGCCGTTACTGGGATTGGGTGGCTGCCGGGCGCCGGCTGCTGATTGCCAATACCCTGCTCGATGTCGCCCTCGGCCGCGACAGCATTCTTTCGGAGGCAGTCAAAATCGGCGCGCTGCCGCAGTTTGAACAACTCGACAACCAGCGCATTGTTCTGCAGCGGCGCAACAATGTCGTTGAGGCGCGACGCAGCCTCGAAAACGCGGCAATCGAACTGAGCCTATTCCTTAGGGATGACCAGGGCCAGCCTCTCGTGCCGGAATCGGACAAACTCTTGCCCGGCTTTCCCGATCCGGCTGAGCTGACCGAGAGCCAGATCTTCGAGGACATGACGGCCGCGTTGAACCGCCGGCCGGATGTGCTGCGCTTCATGTTTCAACGCGACCAGGTTGAGATTGACAAGCGCCTGGCGCAAAATCAACGGCTGCCCAATGTCGATCTATTCACCGAGTATTTGCGCGAATTTGGGGCTGGTCCCGTGAAGCGGGGCCCGAATGATCTTCGTGTTGGCATCTTGTTCGATCTGCCGCTGCAGCGGCGTCAAGCCACGGCTCGCCTCGAGAACGCCGAGGCCCGCCTGGGTCAGATTCGCCAGCGTCTGCAGTTTCAGCGGGATCAGGTAAGCGCGGACGTGCGCGATGCGGCTTCGGCGGTGCGCGCCGCCTATGAGCGATCGCTTGTGCTCACCCAGGAATTACAGGTGACACGGGATGTGGAAGCCGCGGAGCGCCTGCGCTTTGAGTTGGGCGACAGCACACTGTTCGTGCTCAACCTGCGTGAGCAGGCCACGGCCGAAGCAGCGGTCCGCGAGGCGAATGCCTTGGCGGATTACTTCCGCGCCTACGCCAGCTATGAGTTAGCCATCGCTCGCGCCCTTGTACCCGGCGCCAAGCCCTCCTTCACTTCACCGGTGAATACAGCGACGCCTTAAACAACGAAATCGTGATCACGCGCGGGGCAAAGCCGTGGCTTTCGATCGAAGCCTGGCGCACGCGTCGCCATTCCGGGTCTGCCTGAAAGCGGCTCCAGGCAGCCTCGCGCCCGGCGAGGCTGTCAAAGGGCGTCAGGTAAGTCAGGTTCGGCATCTGGGCGCCGGCAATCGTCGTGGCATAAAGCAGCGGGTGGATGCCGCAGCGGTGAAAGATCGGGATCTCCGGCCCGGCAAAGCGTTCGTGCACGCCATTCAGTTGCCATTCACTTGCCGCTTCATAAACGCGCATCTCAAAAACACGCTGGGCGCCCTCGATGCCCTCGAGCGGCGGACAGTAACCCGTCGCCGCCAGCAGACTGACGCCGTGAGAGCGGTAGGGGTTCGCCTGGGACCACGCATCGGTGGCGGCGCGCAGTGCTTTGTCCTCCTTCAACTGGAGGCTCACCTCCCGCCAGCTGGCCACATCGGCAAATTGCTGCAAAAAGACCACCTGCGGCTGATGAGCCGCCACGATCGCCTCGAGCACCAGTTGCCCCGGACCGGCGGCTTGCCGCAGCGCCGGCAGTAGAGCATCCTTCAGGTACGCATTCAGCCTCCCCAACTGCTCGCCGTTTTCCAGAAAGAACTGCTGCATCGCATACACCGGCCCCGCCTCATAGCACCGATCAACTCCAACCATCGAGCTTCCTCCCGTCACCAGTTCCAAGAATTCGCGGCGATCGATTGATTCTGACATTTGCGCCGCGGGTGGGCTACTCGTTAGAGTACCTTTGATGCCCCTTCGTTTGTTCTGCCTGGCCCTGAGCGCGTGGTTTCTGTTGGCTGGCGACTTCAAGACCCCGGCCGGAACCGAAACCGCCGCCCGTCGCCCCGGCGCACTTACGATTCTTCCCGGCGGGCGCTTTGTCACTCCCCTCGGTCAAACGCACATCACCGGCCCCGGTCCTTTCGGAGTGGCCGTGAACTCCAAAGCCGACATGGTCGTCTCCGCCGATGGCGGCCCCAATCGCTTTTCTCTAACCATTGTCAAAAAGACTGGCAGCTTCTGGCGCACCCGCACCATTCGCGGCAAGAAGGCCAAACGCGACGACGATGAAGACGAGCCCGAGGAGGAGGGCTTCCACAGCGTCTTTCAGGGGCTTGCCTTCGATGGCGATTCCGGACTTTTTGTCTCGGAGGGCAATTCCGGCACGGTGCGCCATCTCGATGCCGACAATGGCAAGACGCAATACAAGCTGGAACTCAACCAGGGTGATTTCCGCGACAGCTACTCGGGCGACCTCGTCTTCGATGCCGTGCGCAAGCTGCTATATGCCGTCGATCAGGCCAACTTCCGCGTTGCCATTTTCGATACGGCCAAACGCCGCCTGTTGCAGAGCGTGAAAGTAGGACGGCTCCCCTTTGCTCTGACGCTCTCCCCCGACCGTCGCCGTCTCTATGTCACCAATCTGGGCATGTTCGAGTATTCAGCCCTGCCGGGGGCGGACCGCGGCAAGGCCCGGCAAACCGGCCTGCCCTTTCCCGCCTTTGGCTTCCCCTCCCAGGAATCGGCCGCTGGCGTCGACCGCGAGACGGCGATGGGCAAGGTGCGTGTGCCTCCGTTGGGAGACCCGAACCGTGAAGAATCGAACTCCCTGGCGATTCTGGATGTCGCCACTCCCGGGGCGGCGCGGCTGCTCAAATTCATTCGCACCGGCTTGCCCTTCGGCGGACAAAGTCTGGGCGGCAGTTCACCGAGCGGCGTCGTCGCCACCAGTGATCGCGTCTTTGTCGCCAACGGGCACAACGATTCCATTACGGTCATCGACGCGCGGCGCCTCGAGCGGCTCGAGGAAATCCCCATCCGCATCCCGAAGCTGGAGCGTCTGCGCGGCGTTTTGCCCGTCGGCCTTGCCTGGCACGAGGCGAGCAAGCGCCTGCTGGTTGCCGAAGCGGGCATCAACGCCATTGGCGTGATCGATCCGCAATCACGCCGCGTGCTGGGCCACATCCCCAGCGCCTGGTTCCCCACCGACCTTGCCGTGCACGGCAACCAGGTTTTCGCCGTCGCCGCCAAGGGCTTCGGCACCGGCCCCAACGCCACCTCGACGGTCGCCTTCGAGCGCAGCTTTCAGGCCGAGTTGCGCCGTGGCGTCATTCAGCATTTCGATCTCCCGTCGGACTCGGAGTTCCCCAAGCTCACTGAAACCGTTTACCGCAACAATGGTTTTCTTGAGGCGGCCGAGCCGCCCTTGCCCTTGCCGCCGATAAAGCACGTTGTCATCATCCTCAAGGAAAACCGCACCTTTGACGAGGTCTTTGGTGACCTTGAAAAAGCGGGCAACGGCGAGATCCGCGGCGCCTGGCTGTTGGCGCGCTACGGGCGCTATGGCATCGTGCAGGTGGAGCGCAACGCGCTGAAACCTCGCATCAGCCAAAAGGGCCAGGTAATCAGCCCGAACCATATCGCGCTGGCCCAGCGTTTTGCCATCAGCGATAACTTTTACGCCGACAGCGAGGTGAGCGTGGATGGCCATCACTGGATCGTCGGCAGTTATCCGAATGCATTCACCGAATCGACGCTGATGGCCGCCTATGGCGGGCAGAAGGATTTTCGCCTGCCCACAAGCGCCCCCGGCCGGTTCCTATTTCCCGGCAGCAATTCAAGCGTCCATCCCGAAGAACAGCTCGAGGGCGGCGCACTCTGGCACCACCTCGAGCGCCATTCGATCTCCTTCCGCAATTATGGGGAAGGCTTTGAGTTGGCCGGCGCCGACGAAGGCACCGGGCTGAAGCCCACCGGCGCCCGCTACCTCACCAACGTGCCCATGCCCGATCCGCTCTATCGCAACACGGCCCGCGACTATCCCAACTACAACACCAACATCCCCGATCAGTTCCGCGCCGACCAGTTCATTGCCGATGTTAAGGCCCGCTTCCTCGATGGCGGCCAAGAGCTGCCCCGGCTCATCTTCATCCACCTGCCGAACGACCACGGGGCCAAGCCCCGCCGCGAAGATGGCTATCCGGTGCCGGCCAGCTTCATGGCCGATAACGACTATGCCCTCGGCCGAATCGTCGACTTTCTCTCCCACACAAAGTACTGGGCCAACATGACCGTCTTTGTTACCGAGGACGATGCCCAGGGCGGTGTCGACCACATCGATAGCCATCGCACTGTGTTTCTCGCTCTCGGCCCATACGTGCGCCAGAATTATGTTTCCCGCGTGAACACGAGCTTTCCCGGCCTGCTCAAGACAACATTCCGTCTTCTTGGCATCCCCTCACTGAATCTCTACGATCATGCCGCGCAGGATCTAGCCGACCTCTTCACCCTGAGCCCCGATCTGACGCCCTTCGAGCTGCGGCCCGCCAACCCCGAAATCTTCGATCCAGCCCGGGCCAAGGAGCCCAGGGACCCCACACCCGGCCCGCGCATGGATGACCCCTTCTACCTGCGCCGGGAGCACGAGAAGCCAAAACCATGAAATCCAGTCTGATGTTGTTGATTGCCGCGGCTCTCGCCGCGCAGACGCCGAAGCCCTTGCCGCCACCGGGCGTGCCCATTCCCGACGCAGTGCGCGCCACACTGACAGCGCAACTGCGGGAACTGAACGCCACCCTAGCCCCGCTCAGCCAGCATCCCCTGCTGCCCGACGTACTCATCTTTCGCGAGGCGGCCCGCTATGCCCTCGACTACAACGAGTTCTTCAAACCGGAGGAAGGCGCCAAGGCCGTTCGACTCGTCGAAGAAGGCTTGTTGCGGGCCCGCCAGCTCGCCTCGGGGCAATCCCCCTGGACAACGGCCACCGGCCTGGTGGTGCGGGGTTATCGCTCGGAGATTGACGGTAGTGTGCAGCCCTACGGCCTGGTGATTCCGCCCGGCGGCGCGCGCCGGCTGGATTTGTGGTTTCACGGGCGTAGCGACACGCTGAACGAGATCAACTTCCTCACTGAACGCATGACGCGGCCCGGGGAGTTTACCCCGCCCGATGCCATCATGCTGCACCTCTATGGCCGCTACTGCAACGCCACCAAGTTTGCCGGCGAGGTGGACGTGCTCGAAGCCCTGGCCCACGTTCGCCGTCATTATTCCATCGACGAAGACCGCATCTTTGCCCGCGGCTTTTCGATGGGGGGCGCCTCCACCTGGCACATCGCCGCTCACCATGCTCATCTCTTCGCCGCCGCCGCGCCCGGCGCGGGGTTTGCCGAAACACGCGAGTACCAGGATCTGGCGGCCAAGGGTGACGTTCGTCCCTGGTATGAGCAGAAGCTCTGGCGCTGGTATGACGCCACCGAGTATGCCGCCAACTTTTTCAATCTGCCACTGGTGGCTTATTCCGGCGAGAAAGACCGTCAGATTCAGGCCGCGCAGATCATGCAGCGCTACCTCGCCCAGGAGGGGCTGGAGCTGGCTCACGTCATCGGCCCCAACACGGAACACAAGTACCACCCCGAGGCAAAACCGGAAATCGAAAAACGTCTGGCCGGCATTGCGCGCGCGGGCCGCAACCCCTATCCCGACCAGATTCGCTTCACCACCTACACGCTGCGCTACAACCGCATGCGCTGGATCGTCGTCGACGGTCTAGACCAGCACTGGGAGCGGGCGCGCGTGAACGCGCAGATCCTCGACAGCGGCGACATACAGATCGAGGCGAGCAACGTCAGTTCGCTGACCATTGATTTCGCCGCCGGGGGCTGGCGCTATGCCCTCGATCGTCCGGCTACCGTGCGCATCAATGGCCAGCGCGCCGCCAGTGTTACACCGAAGACCGACCGCGGTCTCCGCGCCAGTTTCGTGCGCCGCGGTTCCAGTTGGCAGTTGGGCGCCGACGATGCGCCGCTGCGAAAGCGCCACGGCCTGCAGGGTCCGATTGACGACGCCTTTCTTGCAAACTTTCTCTTCGTGCTGCCCTCGGGGCCGATGAGCGAGTGGGTGAAGGCGGAAAGCGAGCGGGCGATCCGGCGCTGGCGCGAGTTGTTTCGCGGCGAGGCGCGCGTGAAGAAAGATAGCGAAGTGACCGGCGAGGATATCGCCCGGTCTCATCTCGTGCTTTGGGGTGAGCCCGGCACCAATACGCTAATGGCCAAGGTGCTGCCAGGCCTGCCCCTGGAATGGAGCGCCGGCAAGGTCAAGCTCGGCCAGGAAGAATGCACGAACTGCATGCCCGTGCTCATCTACCCCAACCCGCTGAACCGCGCCCGCTATGTCGTGCTTAATTCCGGCCCTACCCTGCGCGAAGATTCCAACGGCACAAACTCCCTGCAGACTCCCCGCCTGCCCGACTGGGCTTTGGTGGGACTCGACGAAAAGCCCGGCCCAGCGCGCCCTGGCCGCATTGCCGCTGCCGGCTTCTTCGACGAATTTTGGCGCCCAGCCGCTACCACTCCGCGGTAAAGCTCAGGTTGCCGCCGGCAGTGAGGTGGAAGTTCAACACCTCGACCTTCTTGGGTCCCTGGGGCAGCTCGATGCGCGTCTCGGCGTTGGCATGAACGAAGACTGTTTCCTGGCCAACCTGGAGCGAAAGCGGAATCGAACCCCGATTGCGGAAGATCACCAGTTTGTCGGCCCGCCGCGCGCTGAGCAGGCTATCGGCGAGCGGACGCAGCAGATTGGGCTGGCCCCAGAGCTCATCGCGCAGCCAGGCAAGCGTGCGGCGCTGCTTGAGCGCTTCGCGGATCCCGTCGAGGTCGCGGCTGCGCGCAAACACGAGCGTAATACTCTCGCGGTGCTGGCCGGCTGGGATCTCAACCAGCTCGTGGATGTCCGTATTGGAGAGAATGGTGAGATTCTTCGGCCCGATCCAGCCGAGCGTCTGCGGCTCGAGCTTGCCGAAGTTCACCACTTCCACGCCGTCGAGCAGCCCCTGCCGGTGTGCCTCGTCGATCTCCGGATACCAGTCGAGCCGGCCCTTCCAGCCCGGATGATTCCAGAACGTGAAGGCATTCTGCCGCTTGGCCTCGCGCAGGGATTCGAGCAACGGTTTGCCGGCCGTGGCGTTGAAATCAGTCACAAAGAGCGCATTGACATGCAGGTCGCCCTTCGTGATCTCGATGCCAGGAACCAGCACAAGCCCGAGGCGCCGCGCGAGCGGCGCGGCGATGGCGTGCGGCTTGCTGAGATCCGTGCTGACGGTTTCCTTGTGCGGGTGGTAATCGTCATGATCGGTAATGGCGAGGCAGTCGAGGCCATCGCGCCAAGCCTCGGCCACGCGCGTCTCGGGCCAGACCACCCCATCGGAGAAAACCGTGTGCATGTGAAAGTCGCACTTGAGCGTCGAGTAGCCGGCTATATCGGGAATAGGCAAGGGATTGCGGCGCTCCCCCTGAGCGAGCAGCGGCAGCACAAGGCAGAAAAGAAGGATGAGACGCATCACCTCAAATAAACAGTTGAGCTACCGCGGCGGCGGTGGTCGCAAAGGGATGCCGGGCGGCATAGGCCCGCGCCGCCGCGGACATGGCCGCACGGCGCGGCGCATCGTTGAGAAGTGCCGTGATCGCCTCGCGCAGTTGCGCGACAGAGCTGACCAGCACACCGAAGGAGGGATCAATGATGGCGCGGGCGCCATCATGATCCCAGGCAATGACGGGCAGGCCATGGGCCAGCGCCTCCATCAGCGTCAGCCCGTAGCTCTCCGAGACACTCGGAAAAACGTAGAGCGCCGCCGAGGCGAAAGCGGCGGTTTTGGCGTCGTTTCCCAGGTGGCCGGCAAAGACTACCGGCAAGCCCCGGGCCAGCCGCCGCAACTTACGCGCGTAAGCGGCGCCGCCCATAAAAGCCGCCGCCCCGGCAATGGTCAGCGGTGGCGGGCCCGCCATGCCGCGCAGTGCCTCCAGCAGCCGGTGCTGTCCCTTTTCCGGCGAGATGCGGCTAAGCGTGAGCAGGCGCGGCTCGCGCGCGAGTGAGCCAAGCGGCGGCAAGTCAACACCCCAGGGGATGACGTGTATCCGCGCCGGGTCCGTGCCGGGATAACAGGCGAGGATGGTTTGTTTCATGGCGACTGTCATCACGATGTGCCCGGCGCAATGTTCGACACAGGCGCGCTGCTTGGTAAAGACAAGATCGAGCGGCCCGGGGAGATAGCGCTCGAGTGGCCGCAAGCCGCGCGTCAGTGTCTCGGGGCGCCACCAGCCGCCGAGGTACATGCGAGCCACAAACGCCACGACATCGACATGCCAAATCGTGAACACCTGGTAGCCATGGCGGGCCAGTACCGCGAAATCAGGGCCTTCGCTGATGTCGTTGACGAGCACGCGCGTCCAGGCCGGATCCTGGCTGAGAATGCGCGAAGTAGCTTCGCGGCAAAAGCGCCGCGAGAATTGGGCGTATTCCAACGCCGAGTAGCGAATGATCTCCTCGGGCGGTTCCGGCGGGGCGATCACTTCGAGCGCGAAGGGCGAGGTGGTGTTCCAGGCGGCCACTAGTTGGCGGGCAATCGCTCCCCCGCCGCCGATCGAGACGCGGGAGGCGGCGCCGCTGTGCGCGGCCGTGTACAGAACCTTCAGGGCCACGTGACGTAGAGCAGTGTGGTGGCTCGCGCCGGTTCGATCGTGACATTGCGCAAGAGCCGCCAGCCCTCGCCCTTTTCATAGAGCTCACCGGCGATCTTGCCGCTGCCCTCGAGAAACATCACCACCGCGCGTGGTCCACTCAGGGCCAGAGCATCATCAATGCGCAGGCGCTCGGTGCGAAAGTAGGTGCACTCCACTGGGCTCGAACGCAGCCCGTCGTAGACATCTGCGCGGCTCACGGCCATGCCGCGATCGAGGTGCAATTCCCGCGGCCGGCCATAGTCGTAGAGCCGGTAAGTGATGTCGGAGTTCTGCTGGATCTCGCAGATGGCCAGCCCCGCCCCGATCGCGTGCACGACGCCGGCTGGCACGAAATAACTTTCGCCCGGGTTGACCGGCTGCCAGCGCACCATCGTTTCAATCTCACCCGTGAGCGCGCCAGAGCGGACCTGCTCCGGCGAATAGGCGCCCGTGAATCCCAGGCCGATCGTTGCGCCCGGGTCGGCCCGCAGAATGTGCCACATCTCGGTCTTGCCGAGCGAGTTCTCATACGCGCGGCCATATTCGTCATCCGGGTGCACCTGAATCGACAGCCGTTCGGAGGTAAACAGAAATTTGAACAGCAGCGGCAGCCGCTCTTCGTCCTCGAGCCAGATCTCACCCACTTTGTTGGGCGCCGGCGCGAAAAGGGGGCACAAATCCGTTGTCCCCCACACTTTTTCATAGCGGGTTGCCTTCAGGCGCCGCGCGCCGGGTCCGATCGTCATGCCAGCTTCTTGACAAACTCTTCGATGCGGTCGAGGCCCTTCTTGAGGTCGTCCATGCTCGCGGCATAAGAGATGCGTATGTGTTCCTGCGTGCCAAACGCCTCACCCGGCACAACCGTCACCAGGGCTTCGGCAAGCAGCCGGGAGGCAAACTCCATCGGCGTGTTGATCCCGCCCTTGCCGAATACGCCGCTGATATTCGGGTAGGCATAGAATGCCCCCTGCGGGGTCTGCGCCGTAAAGCCCGGAATCGCCCTCAGCCGCTCTAGCGTATAGTCGCGCCGTTTGCGGAATTCCGCCAGCATCTCCACCACCGAGTCCTGCGGACCCGCAAGCGCCTCAACGGCGGCCTTCTGAGCAATCGAATTCGGGTTTGAGGTCGAGTGCGTAAGCAGCTTGCCGCAGGCATCGATCACAAACTTGGGGCCCAGCAAAAAGCCGACGCGCCAGCCCGTCATGGCATAGGTTTTTGACAACGAGCCCATCACGATCACGGTCTCCTTGCCGCCCGGCAGCGAGGCCATCGAGAAGGGCGCGCTGTCATAGAGAAAGCGGCAGTAGCATTCATCGGCCAGGATCCAGATGCCCCGCTCGCGGGCGAGAGCAAAGATCTTCTCGAGCTCCGGCGTCGGGATCACGGCCCCGCTCGGGTTGGAAGGGGAATTGATTATGATGGCCCGGGTCTTCGGCGTGATGTGCTCCGCGATCGCCTCGGCCGAGACGGCGAAGCCCGAGGCTTCCGAACTGGGCACGAAAACCGCCTTGCCGCCGGCGTAGTTCACGATGTCGGCAAAGCTCACCCAATAAGGCACCGGGATGATCACTTCATCGCCTTCGCTGACGAGCGCCTGCACGACGGCAAAGATGCCATACTTGCCGCCTACTGTCACGGCGCATTCCGCCGGCGAATAGTCCGTGCCGTAGTCGGTCTTGTGCCGCTGCACGATCGCCGCTTTCAACTCGGCGGTGCCCCCGGCGGGTGTGTACTTTGTAAAGTTCTTGTTGATGGCGTCAATGGCCGCCTGCTTTACGTTGGCCGGGGTAGGAAAGTCTGGCTCTCCCACGCTGAAGTCAACCACGTCATGACCTTCACGGCGCAGACGGTCCGCATCGGCGGCTACCTTCATCGTGGCGCTGACACTGATGCGGGAGATACGTTCGGCAAGAACAGAAGGCGGGGCAACAGGCATTGTATTGTTAGTTTTCACTCCTTTGGAATCGAGCCCGCAGGCGGGCTTCGACCTGCGGCGGGACCATGTCGCGGACATCCCCGCCCAGGCGGGCGACTTCCTTGATGATGCGCGAGCTCACGAAAGAGTGATTCTCACTGGCCATCAGAAAAACGGTCTCCAGATCGGGCTTGAGGCGGCGGTTCATCAGCGCCATCTGCAGTTCAAACTCGTAGTCCGAAATGGCGCGAATGCCGCGGACGATAATCCGCGCCCGCTCGCGCTCGGCAAACTCCACCAGCAATCCGTCGAAGTGCCGCACCTCGATGTTCGGATACGGCCGTACGGCCTCGCGCGTCATCTCGACACGCTCCTCGATATCGAAAAGCGGATTCTTGTTGGCATTCAACAAGACGCCTACGATTAAACGGTCAGCCAGCCGGGAGGCCCGGCCGATCACATCGAGGTGACCATTCGTGATCGGGTCAAACGACCCCGGATAGATTGCTGTGAGCACGCCTGAGAATAAGCCTTTATTGTAAGCCCTTGTTATCCTCAGGGCGTGCGTCTGGCCCTGCTTGTCTTGCTGGGATGCTTTTCCTCCTGTACCCAGGAAGTGATCGATCACCCCTCACTCGCGAAAACTCGCCCTCCGGGCGCCGCCTGTTTCGCCGGCGACACAGCGAGTGTGAAGCGCGCCTCGTCCCATCCTCTTCATCCGTCGGGCGATTGGGGCCATGGTGTCTCCGTTGAGTATGGCCGCGAGCCTAAGGCGAGCGAGCTGGGCCTCAACCGCGCCGGCCTCGGCCGCCTCGCTGGATTTCTGCGTATCACCGAAGATGGCTATTTACAAGCCCGTTCCTATGACGACTCCTACGGCGATGTCTACTGCGGCTGGAGCCCGGAGCGTCTCGAAGTCAGGCCGGGCGGGGTGGCTCGCGTGAGCTTGCCAACTTGCGCGATGGGAGACGGCGGCTTGAAGCAGGTGCATGAGGTCTGCTGGTTTCCCGCCGGCTCCGGCCAGGGGCGCATCGTCTATTCGAGTGAACATCCGGGCGCGAAACTGAACGCCGCTGAACTCTACCGCAAGGAAGATCTCGGCTCGAAACAATACTTCAACGAACACCTGGCTTTCGAGCTGATCGAGGCCGCCCGCGCCATGGGCGACCGCAAACTGGCTAACGAGATCATTGCCGACAGCCTGCTGCTGCTCGACCAGCACGTGGACATACTGGAGTTCCCTAGCGGCAAAAGGATCCCGGCGCGTGAAGCCTTCGCCAGGGTCCGCAAGCGTCTCGAAGCGCTTAAAGATTGAAGCTGCGCAGCAGGCGAGCCCAGGGCTCACGGTAAGGGCGCTCGAGCATGGCGTTGGCCTCGCGGTCGCCGAGGATCTCCTCCTTCACCGGGTCCCACTTGAGAACGCGCCCCAAGCGCAGCGACAGATTGGCCAGGTGGCAAGCCACAGCCGTTTGATGCCCATCCTCGACGTCGGCCACGGTCCGCTGCCGCGTCTTGATGCAGTCGATGAAATTGCGGACATGCAGGTCGAACTGCTCCGGGCTTGAGCCCTTCTCGCTGCGATTGGCCACCCACTGTTCGGCCTTGGTTTCCGTCTTGCGCGCCCCGCCCGTGGGATGGCCCTGAAAGACCGGGATCGCATTCTCGGGCGGCCGCTTCATGTCGCCCGTGATCGTGAAGTTGCCGCGGTCGATCTTGAGGCTGCCCTTGGTGCCATAGAATTCAAGCCCCGAGCCGGAGCCCGATCCCTGGCTGCCCTCGCGATGGCTCCACAACGAGGTCAGGCCGTTGTAAGTAAAAGCGGCATCCTGCGTGTCGGGCGTCTCTCCGTCATCTTCAACCACGAAGCGGCCGCCGTTGGAGTAAACGGCTTGCGGCCCCTTGAAACCCAGATACCACTGCAGAATGTCGATCTGGTGCGCGCCGAGATTCGTCATCTGCCCGCCCGAATAATCCCAGAACCAGCGGAAATGATAGAGCGCGCGGTGCGGGCTGTACGGCTTCTTCGGCGCCGGGCCCAGCCACATTTCATAATCAAGCTCGGAGGGAACTTGGTTTGCCGTCGGCCGCCCGAACCCGGGCATGATGTTGCGGAAGCTCGCCATGCGCACCGAGTGCACCTTACCGATCACCCCGTCGGCCAGCAGTTGCTTCGCCAACTGGTAGTGTTTACCCGAGCGCTGCTGCGTGCCCACCTGCACCACGCGCTTGTACTTGCGCGCGGCTTGGATCATCCAGCGGCCTTCGCGCACAAAGAGCGTCATCGGCTTTTCGACATAAACATCCTTGCCCGCCGCGCAGGCCATGATCGTCATCATCGCGTGCCAGTGGTCTGGCGTCGAGACGACAACGGCTTGTATGTCCTTGTCGTCCAGTAAGCGGCGAAAATCCTTGTAGCCTTTCGCTTTGCCGCCGCAAGCCTGGATGCCTTCCTCCATCCGTGGCTGAAAGGTGTCGCTCATCGCCGCCAGATCGACATCGCGCTGGTTCTTGAAGTCGTAAACGTGCTGCGCACCAATCAACCCATAACCAATAAAGCCCACTTGAAGGCGTTCATTGGCCCCGAGAATCCGGGAATAAGCAGCGGCGGAAACAGCGGTCGTGAAACTGCGTCGGCTAAGGGACATCGCGCAAATCGTATCAGTTTTATGTCACGCTCGCGATACGATGACGTTTTATGGCGGATAGCAGCAATTTTCTCGCGATCCTCGAGGCCGAAGACCGGTCGGTATTAAACGTGGTGTCGAAGGCAAAGGGCCCCGAGGGCTCGCTGCCGCTCACGCCGGAAATGTTGATCGAGCGCCCCTCGGGCGACATTTTCGGCTGGACGCAAAACGCCGGCATGGGGCTTGACCCGCGCCTGCTCGGCGGCAAGGAGATCCTGTTGCTCTCCACCCACGGGGGCATCCGCGCCGAGGACGGCAAACCGATCGCCCTCGGCTACCATTCCGGCCACTGGGAGGTGAATCTCCTCATCCAGGCCGCCGCGGAAGAGCTCATGAAACAGCGGGCCATTCCCTTTGCCGGCTTTGTCACCGACCCCTGCGACGGCCGCAGCCAGGGCACCGTCGGCATGTTCGATTCCTTGCCCTATCGCAACGACGCCGCGCAGGTCTTCCGCCGTCTCATTCGCAGTCTCCCCACCCGCCAAGGCGTCGTCGGCGTCGCCACTTGCGACAAGGGCCTGCCGGCGATGATGATGGCGCTCGCCGCCACGCACACTCTGCCGACCGTCCTCGTGCCAGGCGGCGTGATGCTCGCCACCGAGGACGGCGAGGACACGGGCAAGGTACAGACCATCGGGGCGCGCTTTGCCCATGGCGACATTACGCTCGAATATGCCGCCGACATGGGCTGCCGCAGTTGCGCCTCCCCGGGCGGCGGCTGTCAGTTTCTCGGTACGGCGGCCACCGCGCAGGTGATCGGCGAAGCCCTCGGCATGTCCTTGCCCCACTCCGCGCTGAGCCCGAGCGGGGCGCCCATCTGGCTCGATATGGCGCGGCGCTCAGCCCGTGCCCTGCTCGCTCAGCTCCGTCTCGGGATGACCACCAAGACCGTCCTCACCCAAGCGGCTCTCGATAACGCCATGGCCGTGTTTGCCGCCTTTGGCGGCTCCACGAATCTCATTCTCCACATTGGCGCCGTCGCCTTCCACGCCGGCCTCAAGCGGCCCACCCCCGCCGACTGGACTCACATCCACCGCCAGATTCCCCGCATCGTCGATGCCCTGCCGAACGGGCCCCGCAACCATCCGACGATCCAGGTCTTCCTCGCCGGCGGCGTTCCCGAGGTGATGCTGCATCTCAAGCGCGCCGGCCTGCTCGACCTCAGCGTGCAAACCGTCAGCGGCTCCTCCCTCGGCGATTGCCTCGACTGGTGGGAGCAAAGCGAACGCCGCGCCCATCTCCGCAAACAGTTGCGGGAGCGCGATGGGGTCGACCCCGACCAGGTGATCCTCTCTCCCGATGCCGCGCGCGCCCGTGGTCTCACGGCGACCGTTAGCTTCCCCACCGGCAATCTGGCTCCGGGCGGAGCCGTCATCAAAAGCACCTCGATTGATCCCTCCGTCGTCGACCCCGACAACGTCTACCGCAAGCGCGGCCGCGCCCGCGTCTTCCATAGCGAACCGGCCGCCATCCGCGCCATCAAGAGCAAAGGCCATGACCGCATCGTCGCCGGTGACATCCTCGTGCTCTGTTGCCGCGGGCCCATGGGCAGCGGCATGGAGGAGACCTATCAGTTGACCAGCGCCCTCAAGTTTCTCGACTTCGGCAAGCATGTCGCCGTCCTTACCGATGCCCGCTTCAGTGGCGTATCCACCGGCGCCTGCATCGGCCACGTCACCCCCGAGGCCCTCGCCGGCGGACCCATCGGCAAAGTCCGCGAAGGCGATCTGATCGAGATCACAATCAACCGCAACGACCTCACCGGCACCGTCAACCTCATCACCGAAGCCGAAGGCGCCGCCGGTGGCGACCAACTCATTGCCACGCGCGATTGGACGCCCGAGATGCGCCCCGACCCGCAATTGCCCGACGACACCCGCCTCTGGGCCGCCCTGCAGGATGTCAGCGGCGGCACCTGGGCCGGCGCCGTCTATGATGTCGATCGCATCCTCGCCGTCATCGCGGCGGGCAAAAAAGCCCTCGGTCTTTAGCTCCAGGCATCCACCCGCTAAACGCCCCAACCTTTCTGCTGACCCGAGAAACCGCCGCTCTCAGCCCTTCGGGTCGAGGGAACCCTGCCGCCATCGACGCCTTCCAGTACCTCGATAAGCGATCCGCCAGCTCCACGATCGGCCCCTGTACCTGATTCGTCCCCGACATCACCCAAGCAGCAGACCAATCCTTCGCCGGTCCTCGCCCACTAACCCTTCGGCTCAGCATCGAGCTCCTGGCTCCAACCGGCATCACGATTCATGGCCGTAGTCTATCCCTTCGCGTTGTTCCGGCAGCACCTTCATCCATAGGCTTTGCCTATAGCTGCCATAAGACCCCCTCTCCACTCGAGGCGCGTACACTGGTAATGGAACAGATTTATTTGTTTCTTCAAAGGAGAATTGGCATGCATATTGATGTAAAGCGTTGGCCAGCCATGATGGCGCTGGCCTTGGCGCCCATGATGTTCGCTGTTGCCGCGCAGGCGCAGACGGCAAAGCCAAATCAATTCTGGTGGCCCGAGAAGCTCGATCTGACCCCGTTGCGGCAGAACAGCGCCGAGTCCAACCCTTATGGAAAGAATTTTAACTACGCGAAGGAATTCGCCACACTCGATCTGAAAGCCGTCAAGGCCGAGATCAACAAAGTGCTCACCACGTCGCAGGATTGGTGGCCGGCCGACTTTGGCAACTACGGCCCCTTCTTTATTCGCATGGCCTGGCACAGCGCCGGCACCTATCGCACGCTCGATGGCCGCGGCGGCGCCGACGGCGGCCAGCAGCGCTTTGATCCCCTGAATAGCTGGCCCGACAATGCCAATCTCGATAAGGCCCGCCGCCTATTGTGGCCGGTCAAGGCCAAGTACGGTCGCAAGCTCAGCTGGGGCGACCTGATGGTGCTCGCCGGCAATGTCGCCATGGAGAACATGGGCTTCAAGACCTTTGGCTTCGCCGGCGGCCGCGCCGACGATTGGGAACCCGAACTCGTCTATTGGGGCCCGGAAAAGAAAATGCTCGATGACCAGCGCTATAACGAAGGCCGCAAGCTGGCCAAGCCCCTCGCCGCCGTGCAGATGGGGCTGATTTATGTCAACCCCGAAGGCCCCAACGGCAACCCCGATCCGCTGGCCGCCGCCAAGGATATCCGCGAGACCTTCGGCCGCATGGCCATGAACGACGAAGAGACGCTGGCGCTCATCGCCGGCGGTCATACTTTCGGCAAAGCGCACGGCGCACGCTCACCGGAGAATTGTGTCGGTCCGGAACCGGCCGCTGCTCCAGTCGAGGCGCAAGGCACGGGCTGGAACAACAAGTGCGGCGCCGGCAAGGGCAAGGACACGATCACCAGCGGACTCGAGGGTGCCTGGACCTCCACTCCCGCCAAGTGGTCCAATCAGTATCTCGACAATCTCTTCGCCTTTGAGTGGGTCAAGACAAAGAGCCCGGCCGGAGCCACCCAGTGGGTGCCTGCCAACAACCAGGCTTCCAATGCCGTTCCCGATGCGCATGATCCCTCCCAGCGCCACGCGCCGATCATGTTCACCACCGACCTCGCGCTCAAGTTCGACCCAAGCTACCGCGCTATCGCCGAACGCTTCCGCAAGAACCCCGCCGACTTCCAGCTCGCCTTCGCCAAGGCTTGGTTTAAATTGACCCATCGCGACCTCGGCCCCAAGGCCCGCTACGTGGGCGCGGAAGTGCCCAAGGAAGACCTTATCTGGCAGGACCCGCTTCCGAAGGCCACCTACAAGCCCGTTGACGCCAAGGACCTCGATGCCCTGAAGGCAAAGATCCTCGCCACCGGCCTCAGCGTGCCCGAACTCGTGCGCACCGCCTGGGCTTCGGCTGCTTCCTTCCGCGGAACCGACATGCGTGGCGGCGCCAACGGCGCCCGTCTGCGGCTGGCGCCACAGAAGGATTGGGCCGTCAACAACCCCGCTGAAGTGACCAAGGTCATCGCCGCACTCGAAAAAGTGCAGACCGAGTTCAACCAGGCTCAGAAGGGTGGCAAGAAGGTCTCCCTCGCCGATCTGATCGTACTCGGCGGCAACGCCGCCATTGAGAAGGCTTCAGGCATGACCGTCAAGGTGCCGTTCTCCGCCGGCCGCGTCGATGCCACTCAGGATCACACCGACGTCAACTCCTTTGCCGTCCTCGAGCTCGCCGCCGATGGCTTCCGCAATTACTTCGCCCAGAATCAGACTCATCCTCCGGCGGAAATGCTCGTCGAGCGCGCTCGCCTGCTCACGCTTACCGTGCCGGAAATGACGGTGCTGCTTGGCGGCCTGCGCTCGCTTGATGCCAACACCGGCGGCGCCAAGCACGGCGTGCTCACCGCCAAGCCCGGCACACTCTCCAACGACTTCTTTGTCAACCTGCTCGATATGAATACCAAGTGGACGAAGTCGGCCTCCCAGCAAGGCGTCTATGAGGGCGTCGACCGCAAGAGCGGCCAGGCTAAGTGGACAGCGACAACGGTGGATCTGCTCTTCGGCTCCAATTCCGAATTGCGTACGATCGCCGAAGTCTATGCCTCCACTGACAGCAAGCAGAAGTTCGCCGAAGACTTCGCCCAGGCTTGGACCAAGGTGATGAATCTCGACCGCTTCGACTTGCGCTAGTCGGGCCGGCGGCCAAATCGAAGGGCGGCGTTCTTGGGCGCCGCCCTTATCTTTTTCTAGGACACGGGCCGAACATCGACGTGCCTATAGATCGCCTTGGTCTGCTCGAGTGAGGCGAAACTGATCCCGGGGAGCATCGCCGAAGCCGTTCCCGCGGCTACCCCCCAACGCAGCGCGTCATAAAACGCCTTGCCCTTGCTCGTCGCCCAGGCAAAGGCCGCCGCCAGCGCGTCGCCGGCTCCGATCGGGCAAACTGCTTCGACACGCGGCGGTACACACTCAAACACACGATCCTCCGTTGCCCCCACCGCGCCGCGCGCCCCGAGCGACAACACCACCGATTCCGCCCCCATTTCCCGGATCCGCTGCGCCGCTTCGACAAAATGAGAGCGTGTCAGCAACGCGCGGCCCAGCAGACGCTCCGCCTCCGACTGGTTAGGCGTCACCACCGTCGGCCCGGCTTCAATCGATAGCGTCAGCGGATCGCTGTCCGTGTCGAGCAGCGTGCGTACCTTCTGCTCCCGCGCGGCATGCACCAGCCGCGAGTAAAATTCGCTCGGCACCCCCGGCGGAAGACTGCCGCAAAGCATCAATACCTTTGCTTTGGGCAGGCGCCGCCGAATGGCGTCTTCAATACCCTTTACTTCGGCCCGGCTCAGCTCAGGACCCCGTTCGTTCAGCTTCACGCTCAGCCCCTGACGGTCAGTGATCGATAAATTGTGCCGGATTGCATTCTTCATCGCTACGAATTCACAGGGAAAGCCGTAGCTGCGCAGCAACTTCTCAAATTCCCCCGCTCCCTCGCCACCGGAAAACGTGACTGCCAGCGTCTTGCCGCCAAAGGAATGAATCACTCGCGAGGCATTGATGCCACGCCCCCCGGCCGACTGAAAGGTATCGAGGATATATGCGCGGTCTTCAAACACCAGCTGATCGGCCGCAATGTTCTGGTCGATGGCTGGATTGAGGGTGACGCTAATGATCAACTCACGATTGTACTCTCTTGCGCCGCCCGAATCCGAGGTCCCCGTCCGCGCTACCCGGCAAAACCCAGCCCGAAAAAAAGCTGATGGCGAAAGCTTCTCCCGGCTCGCGCCCGTTCCCGCCACCAGCCCTTCTTGGCCTTGCTAGTCTGGAATCTTGCCGGCTGAGAATCAGAGTGCAACTGCGTGGTGGAGCCTCGCCGCCGTCTGCTTTTTCTGGGGGACGACCTATCTCGGCATTCGCGTTGCCCTCGAAGGCCTCACGCCTCTCGTCCTAGTCGCCAGCCGCTTCCTGCTCAGTGGCGCCTTGATTCTCATCTTTGCCTGGTGGCGGGGCTGGACAATGCCGCGCGGCGCCGCCCTCTGGTGGCCTGTGGGTACCGGTATGCTGACACTCGGCATGGGAAACTATTGCCTTTCGCTCGCCGAAACCTATATCCCCAGCGGCCTGGCGGCCCTGTTTATCACCGTCAGCCCCTTCTGGATGGTTGGCATGGAGCGCGCCGTGCCCGGCGGCGATCCGGTCCATCCTAGAGCCTGGATTGGCATGTGGATTGGCTTTGCCGGCGCTGTCTGGCTCGTTGCCCCCGAAGCTCTGGAGCGAGGCTTCGACGGGGCAACCGTCAAGGGATTCCTTATTCTCCAGCTCAGTTGTCTGGGCTGGTCGCTTGGCTCGATTTTGCAGAAGCGCCGCCGTGATGGGGTTCATCCCGTCCTCATTGGGGCCGTGCAACAGTTCGCTGTCGGCATTACTGCTACGCTGCTCTCCATTCTGAGTGGCGGAGCTGAGTTTCACCTCAGTACTCGCGTCCTGGGGGCCATCCTATACTTGGCTCTGTTCGGCTCCATTGTTGCCTACAGTTCCTTCCTGTATGCCTTACAGCATCTGCCAGTGGCTGTCGTTTCGATCTACACCTACATCAATCCGATAGTGGCCGTCACCCTAGGCTGGATTTTCTATCGCGAATCTCTTGGAATCAATGAGTTAGCATGCATGTGCGTGATTTTCTCAGGTGTATACCTTGTCCGCAAATTAAGTTGTTAAACCTATTTGCTCTAAGACAAAATTCCTTTGTTTTCAAACCCTTAGAACTACCGAGAATAGGTCATAATGCATTAGGTGATCTGTTTCGGCAGAGTACTAAGGTTGTGAAGGCCCAATCGAGTTTCAAATTGGAACATTCTGCTCCGATATGAACCAGCAGTTCAGGAATGAATCCCAGTTCGGGAGTGTGGAAAATCTAGGAGCTGCCGAAAAAAGCCGGAGATTCTTTAGGGAAGTTACCTAAGCCCTTAATTTTGAATTAGTTGGAGTGAATAAAAAAAATGGGCATGGCACGTGTAATCAGTGAAAATGGGGCTAAAGTTCTGCCAAGAAAACGGCACGAGTCGTGCATTGCATATGGCGTCGTCTCCGCAGAGACATCGCGGCGGACCGGTAAAGAACCTGAGACCATGCGCAAGCCACCTGCTAAAGAAAACATCGGTTGCATCGCCGAAAAAGTTGAGCTTCAGATGGAAGTCGTCCTGCCCAGGCCAAGCCGAAAAGATAAATCCACTGCCAGCCTGGAGAGCATACCGATGAATGCCGCTCAATTTTCGCTTCAAACCCTGACTCACAGCATGGAGGCAACCGCCAACCTTGAGTTAGCGACCTCAGCCGAGGATCAACTTACGCAAAGCCGCTATGCTCAGCGCGATTGTGTCGTGCTTGAGCATTTGCCGCTAGTGCGCTCCATTGCGGTGCGCGTTCACGATAATCTCCCTGTCCATGTTGATCTTGACGATTTGATCCACGCAGGCATAATGGGCTTGTTTGATGCTGCCACCAAATATGACATGGAAAAGAACGTAGCGTTTTCCTCCTACGCCAAGCACCGCATTAAGGGAGCTATTCTCGACAGCCTTCGGCAACTCGATTGGGCGTCAAGGGACCTGCGCCGCCGCCACAAGCAGGTTGAGGCGGTCACGCGGGATTTGTTGGCGGAACTGCAGCGAAATCCCACCGAGGAGGAGATCGCGGGCAAAATGGGAGTTGAGGTGGATCGCTGGCGGCAAATGATGATTGACCTGCGTAATGTCGGCTTGGTATCCGCTTCGACGCGGACCCACGAAAATGAGGATCTGCCGGCTCCGGACTATCCCACTAGCGCAGACTACCACCCAGACTCGATTTGTGCCCGGGAAGAACTGAAGGGTATGCTGGCGATGGCCCTGCATACCTTGCCCGAGCGCTACCAAAGGGTTGTATTGCTCTATTACTCCAATGAGCTCACCATGAAAGAAATAGGCAGCATGCTGGGAATCAACGAAAGCCGTGTATCCCAGATTCACAAAGCAGCGCTCGAAAAAATGGCTAATGCGCTAGGGCAGGCGGGAATCCGGTCTGCCACTGCTTTCTGATCCGAGATCCTTCGGATCAGCAAGAAGAATTTGATGCGCGGAGGTAGTCGACCTTGCGTGGGCTCAGCTAACGAAGCTGAGAATTGTCGTGGAAACCTACTTAGCGGCTGAGGGCTTTACTGGTTTGCCCGCTGCGCTGGCTGCTGGAATCGGTTGACCTTGTTGGCGATTTTCCGGTGAGGTATGGTCTACCTTCGGGTGGCCTTGCTTGGCTTGGTCCTCTTTGCCCGGCTTCTCCGGACCACGAGCACCCATCTGGTGGTCACCTTCATCCTGTCCGCCTTTCTTGCCCTCTTGTTTGTCTTCTGCGGATTGTTGGGGTTCCATTTGGTACTGCACGATGATAGAAATACGCCTGTTCCTGGGTGCGTTGGGATCCTTTCGATCCATCAGACGTTGATCGGCAAATCCGCGTACCTGTTTGACCTGATTCTGCCGCAATCCGGTCTCCGTCATGACGCGCCGCGCCGAATTCGCCCTGTCGGTTGACAGCTCCCAATTAGAGTAATTGCCAGTCTTTGAAAAAGGCTTTGCATCGGTATGGCCTTCAATGGTGACGTTGTTGGGCAGCTTGGCCAACTCGGAGCTCAAGCGTGATAATACGCTGCTGCCGAAGGTGCTTGGCACCGAACTGCCGGAATCAAAAAACATGCCTTTTTCCTTTTCGAGCAATTCGATGCGCAAGCCCTCGCCCGTAACCGTCATCGTTACATGGTCCTGGAGCTGTTTGAAATCGGGCAACTGCTTCATCGCGGCCTGAATTTTGTCTTTTAATCCTTCCATGTCATCCCTGGAAAGAGTGATCTGCTCACCTTCTCCGGCCACTCCGGTTCCGGTCTCCTTCTTGAATCCTTCTGGATCGCGAAAGTAGCCGCTGACAGCGCTCTTTACCTTCTCGGAGGAACCCATCAGCCACATCACCATGAAAAACGCCATCATCGCCGTAACGAAATCAGCGTAAGCCACCTTCCAGGCCCCACCATGATGACCATGTCCATGGACCTTCTTCTTGATCAAATAAATCGGTTGTTCTGAATTGTTATCGGCCACCGCTTTACTTGCCCCCGCCCTTCACCTTCTGCTCCATATCCTTGAAGCTCGGCCGGACATGCGGTGGAATCGACCGCCGCGCCATCTCGACCGCCAGAATGGGCGCAGCACCCTTGATGAATGCCCCCACTCCCGCCCGCAGCACGTGCATATATTCAATTTCCCCTTCGTTGATCTTTTGTATGTTGCTCGCCAGTGGCCCAAATATCCCATAGCAGAACAGGATCCCCAGAAAAGTTCCGACCAGCGCCGCCGCTACGTGTTCCCCAATCTCCTCCGGCGGCCCACCTAGGCTGCCCATCGTGATCACAACGCCCAAAACCGCCGCTACAATCCCCATGCCAGGCAACGAATCCGCCATCTCCTTCAATGCCCCCACCGGCTGCTCCAGCTCGTGCTTCATGATGTCGATGTCGGCCTCCATCGATTGCTCCAATTCGAAGTGCCCAATACCGCCCGCAATCGATGTCCTCAGCGTGTCACAAACAAAGTCCATCGCATGATGATTCGTGGTGAAGCACTTGTGCTGCGTAAAGAGCTGGCTTTGCTTCGGATTCTCAATATCCGTCTCCAGCTTCTGTAAGCCGTTTTTCCTTCCATAGTTGAATACATCCGCCAGCGCCTTCAGCGTGTCCAGATAATAATTCTTGTTATAGGGACTCCCCTTCAGAACACTCAGAATTCCCTTGATTAGCGCCATTATGTTGGCGATGGGATTGGCCACCAGCATACTGCCCAGCGCGGCGCCAAATATCACGACCAATTCCGCGGGCTGCCAAAGCACGGGAAACTTGCCGTGAGACATGGCGAAGCCACCTGCCACGGCGCCTAGAACGACGACGATACCGATAATGGAAAACATTGTTAAATGTCCTTATCGGCAGCAGCCGTTTCCACTAGAGAGATTGTTTGCCGCTCTCAGTGCGGCCGCGCACCACCGTCCTGAAAAAAGAAGTTTTCCCCCAGATAAACGCGCTTGACCTCCGCGTCCCGCCCCAACTCCGCCGGGCTGCCGGCTCGGAAGATTTTCCCGTTATTGATGATGTAGGCCCGGTCCGTCACCGCCAGCGTCTCCCGCACATTGTGATCCGTCATCAGGATCCCGATCCCCTGCCGCTTTAGCTCCCCGATGATCCTCTGCAATTCAAGCACCTGGATCGGATCAATCCCCGAAAAAGGCTCATCCAGCAGTAGAAAATGCGGCTCAATCACCAGACTCCGCGCGATCTCCACCCTCCGCCGCTCTCCTCCGCTCAGCATGTAGCCCTGATTGCGCGCCACCTTTTCCAACCCCAATTGCTCAATCAGGCGGTTCATCCGCTCGCGCCGCTGCCGCCCGTCTAGGGGCAGCGTCTCGAGGATGGCCATGAGATTTTGCTCAACACTCAACTTGCGAAACACACTTGGCTCTTGTGGCAGATAGCTAATGCCCCGGCGCGCTCGCTCATACATCGCCAAATCCGTCACATCCGCGTGATCCAGAAGAATCCTGCCGCTGTCGGGCGACACCAATCCCACAATCATGTAGAAGGAAGTGGTCTTGCCCGCCCCGTTCGGCCCCAACAGACCAACCACCTCACCCTGCTCCACCGATACGCTCACGCCATCGACAACGCGCCGTCCCGAGTAGGCCTTGATCAGTTCCGTGGTCTTGAGTGTTCGCAAGCTTCCAGATTACCGCTTTCGCTCAAGCGTGCTCAGCCCCGGTTTCTGCTCGGCCCCATCGACGATGATTTTGTTGTTATTGGCAAACCAGCTCAGTTGCTTGCCGGTAGCCCGCCGCCGCTCGACGCCCCGCACGATATCCAGCATTTCCGGTTTCTTGCCTTCGAGCACCAGCCGCCCTTCCGCCGTGTAATACTCACCAGAGTCCCCCACACCCTTCCGGACTCTCTCCATGCCCGTCTCGGTGATGCGCACATTTCCGTAGGCAAAGGCTTTTTCAATCCCTCCAGACGGCTGCTCATTGAATCGCTCTGTGTCTTCCGGCTCCAGATACGAGCGCAACAGACTCGACAAAACTTCAAGCCCCGGCCGGTTCATCCGCACCCCACCGCGGTATTCCACCAGGCGCTCCCGGTCATCATAGAACATCTCGGCTGCAGTCACCGTCGTCAGCACCCCTCCGGACTTTCGCGCCTGCGCCGAGCGCTCATCCACCATCTGATGCGTGAGGCCCCCGAAAGCCCTCAATTGTGCCGCCTTGCGGTCAATGTCAATGCGCGGGGCCCGCAGCCGATTCTCTGCCTGCCACATCACCGCATTGCCCTCATAACGAATTTTGGTGTTCGCCTCGCGCGCCTCCATCCGCTCCGCCGTCGCCTGTGTCGGCACTGCCCCCTTCTGCCCTCGCTCAGGCTCCCGCGTCGATCTCACTTGCCCCACAGCCACAAATTCCCCTGTTCGCTGCTCGAGTGTGATTTCCCGCGCCTCGGTCGAACCACTTGTGTCCCATACTCGCGCCTTCGTCGTCAGTGTAATCCACTGTTCCGGGCCCTGCTGCACCGCCTGTTCGGCCCGCGCGTACCGTTCTCCTTCCTGATAACGAAAATCGTTCCACTGCTCGAGCCGCTTCAATTCGCCCGTTTTCGGCTCAAAGTACGCCTCCAGGTCCCGGCTGGATGTCAGCATTGCTGTCGATCCCTTGGGCGCGCCCTCGGCCGGCTCCGTGCGCGTCTCCACACCAACGGCCCGGTAACGCTCCAGTTGATTGTTCGCCGCATACTGTATCACCATCCGTTCCGCAGCCAGCCGGCGCCGCCGCTGTCCCGTCCGGTTCGGTACAAACTCCAGCGTTCCCGGCGCATGTGTCTCCACCACTTCCAATTCCTCTCCGCCCCGCCGCATCTTCATCTCAATCGCTTCACTCCGCAGAATCTTCGTCTCCCCAACCGGCCTGCCTTCCCGCGCCGGCGGTGTCGAGACGATCGAAGCCTTTCCATTCGCCAGCGCCTTTTCCAATTGCGATCCCTTCGCCACCGTCAGAAAAAACAAATCCATCCTTTGTGCCGCCGACTTCGTAACTCCACTATCCCCAGTCGTTTCGAGCCGCGCATCCTGCTCGGCGATCACTTTCTCAATCTGCCCGTTTTCATTAAAGTCCACATTCAACAACCGTGCCGCATAGTTCACCACCCGCCTCGGTCCCCGGTCCACTCCCCGCGCTTCATTTGCCGTTACGTGCCGGATCACTCCCTTTTCCAGCTTGACTTCGCTTTGCGTCCCAGCCAACTCAAAGCCTCCCTTGCGCATCTTCGACCAGGGAGACAGATACACCTTAGCCTCCCGTTCCTGGTACAACACCTGTTCACTTTCCACCTCAATGGCCTCCACGCCAGGCCCCTTCGCGTTCCAGCTTAACCTCGATGCTGCCAACAGCCGTAGCTCTTTCGTCCCCGGATCGTACTCGGCCCCGCGCGCCTGTCCCTGTCCAATACCACCCTCCTGTTCAAATCGAAACTCCACATCCCCTTGACTCATCATTTTGCCCGTCTTGATCTCTAAACTTGCCCCCTTCGCCACAATGTTCAGAATTCGCCCAGCTACCGGACCCTCAGTACTCATAGCCATTTGTACTTCCACCCGTTCTTCGCTCGAGAGCCGGCTTTCCGCCGGATAAAAACTTCCCCGCGCCGCCTTCACCAAGTCAAACGTCTTCCCGTCGGGATGGAAGAGTCGCAACTCCATTTCCTCCAGTTGCATGTGGGGCGGATCCTTGATCTCCCGGTAATCCCGCGCCCGCAATTCCGCCACCGTGCGGTTCCCCTCGCTCGTTGCATAAACAAAGCCCTCTGCTTTGGAATTCAGCGTGCTTGATAGGGGTTGTGGTGCCGCTATTCTGTTTCGTTTTTGTACAGCCACTCGCTGCTGGTAGCTGTACCAGACAACTCCGCCGATCCCCAGGATGACGGTCAACAACAGGTAAGGTGAGGCGCGGCGCATCAACCCTCTTCAGATTAGCAGGTCCCACTTATCCAGACCGAAAACCGGGTTCGCACGTTTCGGAAATATTTTTTCCACAACGTTTTGAACAGCTTGCGTGCGTTTCGCGCGTTAAACCGCCGGGGTCCGTCCCGCTGTTCTTTACCCTCAATCCGTTGACCAAGTGTCACACAAACTCTGTTTGCTCAAAAGGATACCGCTCATGGAACCCATCATCATCATCATCCCTGACCTGTTCTAGTTCGCGGGGCATCGCCCCAATCCGGCAACAAAGCTCTAGCTATATTGTGGAAAAAGTGAAAACTTTATTGCCTAAGTCGAAACTCTGATATATTCCTAGGAGTACTGAGCTTTGGTACTCCTAGGACGAAATAAAATGCTCCAGGAAACGCGCTTTCTTTATTTCGGCATCCTGATTCTTCTACTGGGAGGATGCAAGTCCCCCACTCAGCAGGTCTGGCTAAACGAAACCTACCCTGCCGGCAAAGCTCCCCCTCCTAAACTGTCTGCTCTCAAAGCAGAGGCCTACCAGAAAACGGTCGAGCAGAACTACGAAACTGCCATTGATCTTTACCAGCAGGCTCGATCCGAAGCGCGCTTGAGCGGCGACACCAAACTCCTCGTGCAACTGACGAATAATCTGGCGGGTTGCCACCAGGCCATCTCAAGCTACCGGGAAGCCATGCGCTACTATAGCGAGGCCTTGGAACTGGCCCGGAAAAATGGCCTGCGCGAACTCGAAAATACGGCTGCCCTCAACGTTGCCAGCATCCTGCTCGAAATGGGCGAGATTGCGGGCGCCGCGCGCGTTGTCAACCGTTACCCCGAAGACGGTTCCCACATAATCCCCTCCGTACGGCTCCAGGGTCTGATGCTGCTGGCCAGCATCCGGGCCCGCCTGAAGGACCACGACGGGGCCCATCGCGCATTTCTGCTCGCCTTGACTGAGGCTGATCGTGATCCGCCCCCCGCCGTTCTCGCCGCCTATCAGCACACCATCGGCAAGTGGCCCGAAAGTGCCAGGGAATTGCGTCGCGCCTACGCCATGGCAATGTACTCCCAGTTGCTCCTCCATGAGGGACGTTTCGAGGCGGCCGAAAAGTACTGCCTCGAGGCCTACCGTATCCGCGCTACCTATCGTGATCAAAACCGGTTGCGGGAAGTTCTGCACCTCGCCATGGTTGAGCGCGGCCGCAAACGCTTCCCCGAGGCCATCCGCCTGCTGGCCACCGCACAAGCTCTCGATCCCGGCAACCGCAGCCCCATGCTCCTGTTTCTGCTCGACCGTGAACGCGCCCGGATTGAACTCGCCCGAGGTAGCTTTAGCGGCTCGCTTCCCTATCTTCGCTCCGCTCTCCGGCGCGCCCGCAGCTGGCGCATGGAGGTTCTGCCAGCCAATTCAACTTTTCTCAACTTCGAAGCCAACCTCGACAGCGAAATCCAACACGCCTTTCTCGACATCCTCGCCCGCAATGACTTCAACCTCAACCAATCCGGAGTAGCCGAAGAGTCCCTCCAGATCGCCGAAGAAGCCCGCTTCGGCAGCATGCGCGCCGCCCAGTGGTCCCAAACTCAGTTCGCCGGCCAGCTCGATTCCACCTATTGGGCCAAACTAGCCCGCTTTCAACAACTCCAAACCCTTTCCGCCGCGGGTAAACCTGTCTCCCCCCACGAGCTGGCCGACCTCGAGCACCATCTGAAAATGGCCGAAATCGCCGTCGGCCTAGAGTTGCCTCGTCCCGAAGCCGTCGGTTCCGGTCAGATCTCCTCTTGGCTGCGTCGCCTCCCCGGGGATGAAACGCTCTTCTCTTACTACCTCAGTGAACCCAATTCCCTCGTCTGGATCGTCCGCCGTGGCCAAGTCACCGTTCACCGTCTCGCCGGCCGCGCCAAACTGGGAAAACTCATTGAAGAATTCTCGCGCGCCCTCGTCTCTCGCTCCCCGGCCCAGTGTAGCCGTTCCGGAATGGAACTCTCCCGGCAATTGTTTGGAGATTTTTCCCGTTCTAGACCGACTACCCCTTTCTGGACCATGGTTATAGACCAGGACTTGGCCAAGCTGGCATTTGCCGCACTGCCCAGCCCCGAGAACCCGTCGCGATATCTCGTCGAAGACAAAACATTACGCTTCCTGCCCTCGGCGATGATGCTGGGCCGTGATTCCGCCTGGAGTTGGACGCCCTCAATCACTGGCTTCGTCGACCCGGTCTACAATACGGCTGACGAACGCGGAAAGACAAAGGCTCTCCTTGGTCTGAACCGGCTCGTTGCTTCCGCGCGGGAGTGGGAACAAACCGGGGCGATTTTCGAGCGCCGCCACTGGCGCC
Organism: Bryobacter sp. CoA8 C33; assembly: GCA_019931185.1. Classification (GTDB taxonomy): domain Bacteria; phylum Acidobacteriota; class Terriglobia; order Bryobacterales; family Bryobacteraceae; genus Bryobacter. The sequence goes on along the minus strand of JAINDK010000026.1, from coordinate 11,030 downwards.
GCTTCTCGCGCACGGGCGCCGAAGCAACCCCAGCCAATCTGCGCAACGCACTAGGTCAATCCTCTGGCATCCTTCACATCTCTGCGCACGTCATCAGCCAAGGCAGCGGCGCACAATCCACCCAAATCGCTCTCAGCCCAAATGGATCCTCCGACGAGGCTGGTCTGTTCGGTCTGGAAGACCTCAACTCCGTTCGTACCACCGCCAAGCTTGTTGTGCTCTCCGGCTGCGCCTCGGCGCAGGGCGTATCCCACTCCGGCATTGCCATCAATAGCCTTGCCCGAGCCTTCCTGATTTCCGGCGCCAGCAATGTCCTGGCCACGCTTTGGCCTCTTCAGGACACCGACGGCCCCCTGTTTCCGCTTTTTTACCAGCATGTCCTCGACCGCCCTGGCAGCTCCCGCGATGTCGCCTCCGCCCTTCGCCATGCTCAACTGCAACTCCTACAGCGCTCCGATTGGAGCGCCCGGCCCGTCTACTGGGCCAGCTTCATCTTGTTGGGGAAAGGATAAGGTCGATGCTTTTGATCCACACCATGGATGAGCCCCGCGCCATCGATAATCAAGACAAGTCCGCTGACAGGGCTGAGCCGCGGCAGGGTCCAGTCCCCGCCAATGCTCCTCCCGATCCCGCTCAATCCGTTGACTGGCATGAGCTTGTCGCGCGTATCCAACGCAACGAATCCGCTGCCCTCGAGCAACTCTACGGCCTCTTCTCCCGCGGCATCAAGTTCATGATCGTCCGCCAGTTGGGCCGTCAGGATATCGACGACCGCGTCCATGACACATTTGTCATTGTGGTCCAAGCGATTCAGCGCGGTGAACTTCGCGAACCAGAACGCCTGATGGGGTTTGTCCGCACGATCGTCCGCCGCCAGATCGCGAATTTCATCGAAAAAATCTACACGCGGCGCCGCGATGAGCTCGACATCGATAGCGGAGTCCGCGTCGCCGATCGCAACATCAGCCCCGAGGAAGCCGCCATCCGGACCCAAAACTCGCGGATCATGGAGGAGATTCTCCGTGACTGTTCCCGCCGGGACCGCGAAATTCTCACCCGCTTCTACCTCCTCGAACAATCCCAGGAGCAAATCTGCGCCGAAATGGGTCTCAACGATACCCAATTCCGTCTGCTTAAGTCTCGCGCCAAGCAGCGCTTTAGCGACGAAGGCCGCCGCCGAATGGCAAAAAACAATTTTCGTGCATTTTTTGTGAGAAAAAGTTCCGGCGCCGCCCACTCTTAACTCATACTCTCGAGTGAGACAAGGAACCACCTCCCCCGCCCTTGACTGCTCGTATTGGAGGCTTTATGGATAGGCGTTTGCCTGAGCGGGAAGCGTCCGCGCCGCGGATCATCGAAAACTCACACCTCATTGAGGAAGCTCTTGAAGCGTATTCCCTCGGACGTCTGTCCTGCGAGGAGGATGTTGCGGTTCTCGAAGAGCACTTGCTGCTCTGCTCCTGGTGCCAGACCCGACTGGAGAAGATCGATGCCTTTACCACCGCCACTAAGTCGGCGGCCCAAGCTGTACTCGACCGGCCCTCATCCGGCCAGCCTCGCGGCTACCTGCCCGCAGCCATCGCCGCCGGTGCTGTTGGCCTTCTGCTGATCCCCGCCGCCCTCGAGCGGTACTCAAATCCCGCCGATCTCGAACTCGTTGCGGTGCGCAATGAAAACCGCACGCAAGCCCCCGCCGGCCGCAAGCTCCACCTCAAGACGGATCTCACTGGTCTGCCTGCCGGTACGGTCTCCTGGGAACTTGTCTCGGCCTCTGGCGAAAAGCTCGAGGAAGGTGCTTTGCGAGACGGCCACATTGAACTCGAGGGACTTCCCTCCGGCCAATTCTGGATTCGCCTCAAGCAGGGTGAGAGTGTTGTCCGCGAATTCAGTCTTTCTGTCCGTTGATCCGCACCAGATCCCGCGCCTGCGGTCGCGCCTGCTTGGCCGGCCGCAGGAGCCGTAACGGCATCCGCGTCCAATACGCGAGCTTCTCCACCAGCGGCAGCAGTTTTCTCACCGTCCGTCCGTGGAATATTAAACTCCCCGCCACCAGCACCGGATGCGGAATCGACGTCCGGCACTTCGCGCAAATCCCGATCTCTCCCGCCCGGCCCTCCGCATGGAGCTTTCTCATCTCCTGCATGGCCGGCGAATTGAAAATCTCCGCCAGCGGCTGCTCCCCGATTCGCCCCACGGGCGCCCCGTCGAGCATATAACTTTGACAGCACGGATAGGCGTCCCCGTTATGCTTAATGTACATCGGCCCGCGCCATAGATAGTGACAAGGATGCGCAAAGTCGGCCGGCGCGTGTCCTCCCTCAGGGTTCATCAGGTTCGTCTCATCGGCCTTTACTCGCGTCTGATCGACGCCCGGCACCGACCGCCAGTACCGCTCAAAGTCCTCCACCTCGTCCCAATTCTTCTCCATCCGAACCATCTGCACCACCACCTGCAGCTTCGACTTCAAGCGCGCCTTCATGCCGGCGAAACGCACAAAGTTGTCCCGCACCCGCTCATAGCGCGCCCCCTTGCGGTAGAACTCAAAACTCTCCGCCGTCGCCCCGTCAAAGCTCAGCGTAATATGCTCGAGCGGGGTCGCAAGCAGCCGCGCAGCCGCCTTCTCGTCGAGCAGCGTTCCATTGGTCGACAACAGCGTTGAAATCCGGTGCTTCTCGCAAAACTCGATCCGGTCATAGATCTTCGGATCGAGCAAAGGTTCTCCCAGCCCAATCAACATCATGTGCTCGGCGGATTCCCCGCTTTCCCGCACGAGCCGTTCGAAGACGGCATCCGTCATGTCTTCCTTCGGCTGCTTGTGCGTCTCACGCGGGCACATCGGGCAGTAGATGTTACATTTAGCCGTAGTTTCGACGATGTACTCGACGGGCAGGGCGTTCAGCCGCGGCTTCCGCGTCAGATATCCCCACAACAGGCGAGCGCGGTTCCATGCTCGCATCGTTTGTTTTATTGTAGCGTTGGTCAAACAACACTCATCTGTAGAAACGAATTGAATTCTCTCTTCCACGACCGCGTCCGCGGTTTGAATCAGGCGCCACTGCGTCCCCATGCCCAATACGTGCTCTATTGGAGCCAGATGAACCGCCGCGTCAGCGGCAATCACGCCCTCGCCCACGCCATCTCCTTGGCCAACAGCCTCAAGCTCCCCCTTCTGGTTTACGAAGCCCTTACCTGCACCTACCGCCAGGCGAACCGCCGCCTCCACACCTTTATCCTCGAAGGAGTGCCGGAAACCGCCAAACGCCTCGCCGCTCTCGGCGCGGGCTACGTCTTCTACCTCCGCGCCCGCAAGTCCGACTCCAACAACACGCTCTATCGTCTGGCCGAAAACGCCGCCGCCCTTATCACCGACGATTACCCCACCTTTATCGCCGCCCAACATAACTCTTCGGTCCCCGCCAAGCTTTCCATCCCCTACCTCGCCGTCGATTCCAGTTGCGTAATTCCCATGAATCGTTTCGAGAAGCGCGAGTACGCCGCCTACACGATTCGGCCCAAGGTCCACCGCCTCCTGCCCGAATATCTCAAACCCTGGGATATGCCGGTCCTGCGCCAACGCTGGAACCTGCCCCTGCCCGCCTTTCACACCGAAGTGACCGCCGGCAACATCGATGCCCTCGTCGCCTCCTGTGAAATTGACCATTCCGTCGCTCCCTCGCTCACCTTTCGCGGCGGCGCCCTCGAGGCCGAAAAGCGCCTTGCTGTTTTTCTCGACCGCAATCTCCGCCGCTACTCGACCGACCGCAACCACCCTGCTGCCCACGCCACCTCCAACCTCAGCCCCTATCTTCATTTCGGCATGATCAGTGCTCTCGATGTTGCCCTTGCCGTCGAGCGGCACGGCCTTGAAAACAACCTCTCGAGCGCCGAATTCCTCGAGGAGATGATCGTCCGCCGCGAACTCGCCTTCAACTTCGCCCGCTATGCCGGCCGTCAGACTGAATGCCTCTCGAGTCTGCCAGACTGGGCCCGCCGTACCCTACTCGCGCACGCTACCGACGAGCGCAAGCCCTGCTACTCCCGCGAGCAGTTCGAGCGAGCCCTCACCCACGACGACATTTGGAACGCCACCCAGAAAGAGCTTCTATTGCGCGGCAAGATGCATGGCTACTACCGCATGTACTGGGGTAAGAAGATCATCGAGTGGTCTCCCACCTGCCAGGACGCCCTCGAAACCATGATCTACTTACACGACAAATATGCCCTCGATGGCCGCGACCCCAATACCTACACCGGCATTCTCTGGTGTTTTGGCCTCCATGACCGGCCCTGGGGCGAACGCTCCATCTTCGGCCAGATCCGCTTTATGTCCTACGACGGTATGAAGCGCAAGACCGATTCAGCCGCCTACCTCCGCGAGATTGCCTGGCTCGAGTCTACCGGCTGCGAGCCGCATCCCCTACAATAGGTCCTCGATGCGCATCACTCTCAGCGGCGCAACCGGCTTTCTTGGTGATCGCCTCGTGCGGCGCCTTCATGCCGCCGGTCATGAACTCCGCCTCCTCGTCCGCCGTCCCGTCACCGGCCTGCCGCCGGGTGTGGAAACCTTTCTCTGGAACCCGCCCCGCCTCGATGCTCCCCCCGAAGCCCTATCCGGCGCCGATGCCCTCATTCACTTGAGCGGCGCTTCGGTCAACCAGCGCTGGACCCCCGAAACCAAAGCCCTCTTGCGCGCGAGCCGTCTCGACACCACCCGCTCCCTCGTTCACTCTCTGTCGACCCTTTCGGCCCGCCCCGGTATCTTTCTCTGCGCCTCCGCCGTCGGTATTTATGGAGACCGCGGTGACGAAACCTTGACGGAGGATTCCGCTCCCGGCTCTGGCTTTCTCTCTGGCCTCACCCTCGAATGGGAAAAAGAAGCCAACCTCGCCCGCTCGCTCGGCATCCGCGTCAACTGTCTCCGCACTGGTGTCGTGCTCGGCCGCGAGGGCGGCGCTCTGGCCAGCATGTTGCCGGTCTTTCGCCTCGGCATCGGCGGCAAACTGGGCAGCGGACAGCAATGGATGAGCTGGATTCACATCGATGACTGGACTGCCGCCGTTGCCTTCCTGCTCGGTCCCGGTCTCCCCTCCGGTCCTCTCAATCTCACTGCTCCCGAACCCGCCCGTAATGCCGATTTCACTCGGACCCTCGGTAAAGTATTGCACCGTCCTGCGTTCCTTCCCGTCCCCGAAATCGCGCTTCGCTTCCTGCTCGGCGAGATGAGCGCCATCATCCTGTCCAGCCAGCGCGTGCTCCCCGCCTCACTCATCGCCCAAGACTACCGTTTTCAGCACCCCACCCTCGAGCCCGCCCTCCGCTCCTTGCTATACTAGAAATGCTATGGCTATCCCGAACGTAAAGCGCTATCGGATCTCCAATCCCGATGGCACCCAAACGGCCACCATCATGGCTGTTCTCCCCAAGGAAGCCGACGTGAATGCATACCTGTCTGACGCCGCCAAGCGTTTCGACTGGAAAGCCTATGCCGATGCGCAAGCCCGGCAGTTCAAAGTCCGCGTCGGTCAGCAGAAACAGAAGAAGGCTAAGTAAAGCTTCCCTTCCGTCGATCCGAACCCTTAAGGCAGCCGCGAGCCCAGCGCTCGGGCTGCCTTTATGCCTTCTTCAGCTACAATCCGGTCCCGGTCGTTCGCCAGTGCATCTACGATCGCCCGGTCCTCGGCTGTCCCCTCTCGCGCCAGAATGCGCGCGATTCCCACCTTTTCCGCTCTCGTCCCCGTCGGCGCCTTCTCCCGCAATAGCTTTCTCACCTCACGATGCCGCCCCAGCTCAAGCAAATAAGCCTCGGCATAGTCATGCCAGGCCGCTGAATTCAGCGAATCAAACAGATACTGAAACGGGCTGAACTGCGACGCCTCCCGGTCGCCCAGCTTCACAAGCGCAAAGGCTTGCCCCAGCCGGCCGCGCGGCGTCTTCTCAGCCGCAAACAGCTCAGCCAGCCGTTGACGCGCCGCCCCGTCTCCTACCCGGCCCAGCCCCTCGGCGGCCAAGCCCCGCAAGCGCTCTTCCCTGTTTTCCAGATTCTGTTCAAACAAGCCCCGGCTCTCCGGCGCGGCGATCATCGCGATGGCCTCCAGCGCCGCTGCCTGGCTTTGCGCATTGCGGCTCCGCGCGAACACCTCGGCCAGATCCGGTAACGCCTTCTCATTGCGGAAGATTCCGTTCACCAGAATCGCCCGCGACTGGATCCGGTTGTTCAGATCCCGCAGCAGAAACACCGTCTCCTGCGCCGCCGCCTTGTCGCCGGCCGTCTCGATAGCCCGTAATGCCGCCAGCATCAGGCCATCGTCCTTGGTCTTCAACAGCGGATAAATGTCCCCGAGCGCCCCGCGCGCCCGCAATGTCGCCAAAGCCTCGGCCGCCTGCAATTTCACGTCCCGGTTGCCGGACTCGCGCAGCGCCTTGCGCACGGCTTCGATGTCTTGGCTCCGCACCGCCACCCAGGGGTCCACCACAGGCTCCATGCCCGACCGGCTAATTTTCTCCCCCACCGCGTTCAGCTTCGCCCGTATACCCTTGCGGACATAACCCGGGCGGTAAAAATTCACGATTCCCGCCACCGCCAACCGCTGCACCTCGGGGGTGGTATCGGCCAGGCTTGCCTGCAGCGCATCCACGCTCTCCACACCGCCGGCCTCAATCAGCGCCTCCACCGCCGCGTAGCGCACGCTCGCGTCCGCATCCTGCTGCCAGGGCCGAATCGAAGGCACCGCCGCCCGTCCCTGTTTGGCCAGCGCTTCCAGGTTCTTGATCTTGTCCTTCGGTTTGTCTTGGCCGGTTGCGGCCAAGGCCAACAGAACGAACGCGTATCTAGCGCACAAATTCAACTTCGACACGATGGGGGATTAATCCTCGCTCATGGCCCATGTCGAGAAGCAACTGCGCCGCGCGCGGAATGATCTCGCCACAATCCACGGTGTAATGGTTCACATACATTCCGACAAACTTCTCGGCCAGCGGTTGCTCCATATCGCGGGCAAACTGCATTGCATACGGGAGCGCCTCGTCCTTGTGTTCAATGGCATACTCAATGCTCTCGCGCATCAACCGGCAGCACTCGGTCTTGATGTCCTCCGGCAGCGAGCGCAATATGGCATTCGCCCCCAGCGGCAGGGGCAGTCCCTGCGTATTCTTCCACCACACCCCCAGGTCGATCACCTTGTGATAGCCGCTGCGTCCGTAGGTCAGCTGCGCCTCATGGATAACTAACCCAGCGTCGGCTACCCCGTCACTCACCGCGTCGAGAATCTTGTCAAACGGCACCACCACTTCCGTGAAGTCCGGCTCAAACAACCGCATCGTCAGATAGGCCGTCGTCATCTTTCCCGGCACCGCGATCCGCTTCCCCTTCAAATCCTCCGGCGCCATCGGCGTGGTCGCCACGATCATCGGCCCGTAGCCATCCCCAATGCTTGATCCCGAAGCCATCAACTGGTATTTGTCCGCCACATAGGGATAGGCATGGTAGCTGATCGCCGTCAGCTCGTATTCCCCGGCCAGCGCCTTCTGGTTCAACAACTGGATATCCGACAGTTTATGGACGAAGTGGACGAGAGAACTGCGCAGCTTCCGCGTTGCCAGCGCGTAAAACATATAGGCATCGTCGGAGTCCGGGCTGTGTGCGCACACGATTTCCCGTAATGAAGATTCTTCCATAAAGATACTACTTCAGTTTAACAAAGCAACCCCTCGAGGAGGCTTGCTTGTTAAGCCATTTCCGCGATTGGCCGCAACTCATAGTCGAGTTGCTCTAATACTACATGCAGCCGACTCAGGCTTTCCGAGGCGAGGCTTAGGTCTCCGCTTCGCGCCAATCTCTCCAACTCGAAGGCTTCCTTCACCACGGCGTGCGCCCCAAAGTTAGCCACTGCTCCCTTGAGGGTATGTGCGGCCTTCTCAAGCCGTGGCGGGTCCTGCTTGGCGACGGCTTCGTCTATTACCGACAGGCTATTGGGATAATCGTCGAGGAAGATCCGTATTAGCTCAGTCAACAATTCCTCGTCGTCACCGACTCTCGCTAGGGCTGCTTCCCGGTCAAAAAGCTGTGTCTGCACGTTGAACTTTGCCTCAAGGAGTCAATCGACTGTAGGAGCCGCACTCTTTAGCGCAATTGTAGCGCTCTAGGAGCCTGTTGAAAAAATCCCCTCTTGCCGATTTCAACCCTTTCACGGGGGCCGCAAACCATTGCCAGCCCGCTGCCGATCGATTCTGTGCCGTTTGTGGGCCAAGAATTTTCAACTCGTGAGGCCGCTTTTCGAATCAGCGAGTTTTTCAACAAGTTCTTAGCCGTGTCTCAGTAGTCCCTGTACTGCCCGCATCAGCTCGGCGGTGGAAAAAGGCTTCGTCAGCACGGCCTCTCGCTTACCGCGCGGCTGAGCTGGATATCCGGAAATCAGCAGGGCCGGCATCGCCGACAAGTCTTGCCGCAGTTGCTCACCCGGGCGGTCCGGCAGGCTCAGATCGGTAATGAGCAAATCGAAGTCCCCTGCCGCCTTCTGGAAACGCTCCAGAGCCGCGGCGGCACTGCCTGCCTCAGTCACCTGATAGCCTGCTAGCCGCAGCGCCCGCGCCAGCAAGTACCGCAGCGCCCGTTCGTCCTCGACCAGCAACACTCGTGCGGGCTTGGCCGCCTGCCAATTCCAGCTGACCGTAAACCGCGCTCCGTCCTCCTGGCCCGGCTCGTGACGTAACTCCGCTCCCCAGCCGCGGACGGCTTCGGCTGCCAGCGCCAAACCCATACCCGTACCCTCCCCAGCCGGCTTGGTCGTAAAGTAGGGTTCAAAGATTCGTGCCGCGATTTCCCTGTCGATGCCGGGTCCGTTATCCTCAATCGAGAATCGCTGTTGCTCCCCATCGGTCTCCACCGTCACGGTTCCCTTACCACCGAGAGCATGCACAGCGTTCGTGAATAGATTTAGGATCACCTGATCGAGTTCGGGGGTGCGTACCCGCGCCCGCAGCGTCCGCTGCGAGCGCACCCTGCGGCATTCAATTGCCCCTCCGCCCAATCGCCGCAGCAGCGGCATCAGTTCGTCCAGACGCGCGTCGAGATCCACCTCCACCACCGGTCCGGGGTTGGTCCGCGCCCCGCTGAGCAAGGCCTGCGACAACTGCGTCGCTTCCTCGATGGCCGCCACGATCCGGCGCAGCCCCGCCTCGCTTGCGCTGCTTGGCTCCCCTTCTGCGAGCAGAATCTCCGCCTCCCCGCCAATCAGCATCAGCAGGTTATTCAGATCATGCAGCACCGGACCCGTCAGACGCCCCAGAACCTCCAGCCGCGCCCGCTCGCGGGCGCCCGGTCTTGTTGCCCGGGGCTCTTGCCAAGCACACATCTTAAGATACAATCATAACTTCGAGGAGGTGAGTTTTCGCGGGAATCCTCTTTCGCGGCCTCATGGATGCGATCAAACCTCGCCCTCGAGCCTTGGCGCGATTGAGGCGAGGATGGTGGACGGCGGCGCACGACAAAGCCAGACAAGCCGCCGCGGGTGTTCTTGCGCTTACGTATCCCGACGATTGCCGCATTTGCTACACCCGCTTAACCGGTTTCCCTCCCTACCCTGTCTGTTCTTCCTGCCTGGCCCCCCCTGCCCCTCTCTCCGCGGAGGCCTTCTGTATCCAGTGCCACGCCCCCTTTCAGAGCGAAGCGGTTCTCGATCTAGATGGGCGTTGCCGTCTGTGCCGCTCCGGCCAAACCCACTTCGACGCGCTCTACTGCGTCGGCGCCTATGATGGCCGCCTCCGCGAACTCATCCACCTCTTCAAGTACTCCCGCATGCAGCGCCTCGGCGTCCCCCTCGGCCGGTTCCTCCGCACCGGCTACCCGCGCGAAGCCGTCTTCGATGCCATCGTGCCCATGCCCATCCACTTCTGGCGCTACCAGGATCGCGGCTTCAACCAGGCCGAAGTCCTTGCCCGCGCCGTGGCTCCCTTAAGCGGCCTCCCCGTCGAAGCCCTCGTCAAACGCGTCAAAAACACGCCCCGCCAGGCTGGCCTGTCTGGCAAGCAGCGCCGGCTCAATGTCCGCGACGCCTTTGCCGTACCCCATCCCGGCCGCGTCCGCGGGAAAAGAATTCTGCTGATCGATGACGTGCTCACCACGGGCGCGTCCGCCAATGCCTGCGCGCTGGCCCTCAAACAAGCCGGCGCGTCGACCGTTTCTCTTCTGGCTCTGGCCCGTGCCGACCGCCGCATCGGCATGGGGCCAGAGGCTGCTCTCGCCCTATTGCAGTTTGTCTAAGGAGCCCTTGATGATCGAACGAATGCACGATCGAAACACCCTCGATCGACTCCATAAGCCCGTGCTGGTCCTCAACGCCAGCTTCGAGCCGATCAACGTGTGTGCCGCCCGCCGCGCCCTGGTACTGATTCTCAAGGGAGTCGCCAGCGCCGAGGAGCACACCCAGTCCCATGTCCACTCCAGCCGTAAGGAACTGCGCCTGCCCAGCGTCATCCGCCTCCACGACTACCGCCGCATCCCCCACCAAACCCGCTCCCTCTCGCGCAAAAACATCCTCATGCGCGATCGCTACACCTGCCAGTACTGTCAGAAAGTTCTCCCCGCCGGTGAACTCACCCTCGACCACGTCATGCCCCGCTCCCGCGGCGGCGCCACCAGTTGGGAAAACCTCGTCGCCTGCTGCCACCCCTGCAATAACCGCAAAGGCAACCGTACCCCCGAGGAAGCAAACTTCCGCCTCCTCCGCCCCCCCAAACCCTTCAGCCTCCACACCTCCCGCCACCTCATGCGCCTGCTCGCCCGCAGCGACGAACAGTGGCGCAAATACTTGTTCTATTAACCTGAAAACGGCAGTTGCCCCCCTCACGCAGTCTCCTCCAGCAGCTTCCCTGACCGCTTTTCCGCGGTGAAGTATTGAAAAATCCAGCGCAGCATCACGCACCACCTCTGACTCAGCGCCAACTGCTCCGCCATTATCTTGAACCTTTTGAACCACCCACTTATCCTCGCCAGTAAGTGCGCCACTTTGCCCGCTTTGGCATGCATGCTCTGG
>JAINDK010000059.1 GCA_019931185.1 Bryobacter sp. CoA8 C33 | reverse complement strand
CCTGGCCAAGTGCCCCTTTTCAAGCCAGGCGATCTGCCTCCAGAGGGACAACCTCATTTGAGTAAGAAAGAAAAACTGCGCCAAAGACGAATCATTGTGCGCGTCCACAATCCACTTTCGGCCTAATTTGGACAGGAGTGACTGCGAGTTGCAAACTATGCAAAACAGGACGTATGCTAAATGTTTCATATTCCGAGGGTCATAATGGGAGAACGCTACGTGCCAACGCCTTCATACCGCAGGCTAGCGCCCGCATTGACGGGTAGTTCTCATGCTGAGGACTTAGATTGCTATGCGCGGACGAGGCGTCTTCGCACGCAGCGCGGAGAGTGGTAATGCGCTTCATCGATTTATTCGCCGGGCTCGGCGGATTTCATGTAGGACTAACCCGGCTCGGGCATGAGTGTGTGTTCGCCAGCGAACTCGATCCCAATCTCCAAGCCCTCTATCAAAAGAACTTCGGCATCAGGCCCCATGGCGACATCCGCAAGATAGAAGTCGAGGACATTCCGCCCCATGACGTTTTGTGTGCGGGGTCGCCGTGCCAGCCCTTCTCAAAGGCCGGGGATCAACAGGGATTTGATTGCCCTAAGTGGGGCGACTTATTCGGACACGTCATTCGCATTCTGGAACATCACAAACCAGCACATATCATCCTTGAAAATGTTCCCAACCTTGAGCGGCATGCCAAGGGCGAAACCTGGAATGCGCTGAAGCGCGATCTTGAGAAGGCCGGATACGTAATCAGCACCAAGCACCTGTCCCCGCATCAGTATGGCGTTCCGCAGATTCGTGAGCGCGTTTTTATCGTCGGCAGTCGCTCTGGACTTTCGCACTTTGAGTGGCCGGAGCAATTACCTGAGTCGGATCTATCGATCAGGACCGTTCTGGACGATGCGCCCGATGATGCAAAGCCACTCTCTGCCCAGGTCAAGAAATGCCTTCAGGTATGGCAGGCTTTCATAAAGGCTTTTCCGAAAGATGAAGAGCTTCCATCGTTTCCGATCTGGTCGATGGAGTTCGGTGCGACATACCCGTTTGAAGAAGAAACTCCCCACGCGCTTGGCACCCGGAAGCTCTGTCAATATCGCGGAAGCCACGGAATCGACCTTGCTGAATATCCTCCGGCAATCCGTTTTGAGGGCCTGCCTTCATACGCTCGCTACCCCGATGAGGAATTTCCGCATTGGAAAATTCAGTTCATTCAGCAGAACCGCGACTTCTACCAGCGCCACAAGAAATGGATTAAGCCCTGGTTGCCCAGCATTCTTGAGTTTCCGCCCAGTCTTCAAAAACTGGAATGGAACTGCAAGGGCGAAAAGCGCAACATCTGGGACTACGTCATTCAGTTCCGCGCTTCTGGCGTGAGAGTCAAGCGGCCCACGACCGCGCCTTCACTCATCGCGATGACGACGACGCAGGTTCCGATCATCGGATGGCAGCGCCGCTATATGACGCCGCGCGAATGTGCCCGCCTCCAAAGCATGGGCGATCTTGTACATCTTCCCGAGGTCCCAACGAGAGCATTCAAAGCCCTGGGCAACGCGGTCAACGCGAGCGTCGTTCAACGCATCGCGGCGGCCCTGCTCTCATCGCCTATAGGCCAAATACCGGCGAAAACCCCGACCCTTGTGCAAGTGAAGCGACCGGAGCCCGCCGCCTATGCGACAGCCTGAGATCAACCCAGCAAGCGGCAACACCCGCGTCAGTATCAGGCCGGGAGTCGGCATTCTCTCGGTGCTCCGGCACCTGAATTACAAGCCCTGGTTTGCGATGGCGGAGTTCGTCGATAACTCCGTTCAAAGTTACCTTCACAACCGCGAGAAGCTGGAGGCTCTCCACGGCAAGAACTTCCGGCTCAAGGTTGAGATCGAAATCGAGCGTTCGGATCAAGTGCTCATCAGGATTCGCGATAACGCCGCCGGAATCGCGAAGGCAGACTACGCTCGCGCTTTCCGTCCTGCTGAACTTCCAAATGATCGCACCGGACTTTCAGAGTTCGGGATGGGAATGAAAAGCGCAGCATGTTGGTTTGCGCCTCGCTGGAAGGTGCGTACTTCCGCCCTCGGCGAGTCCGTTGAAAAGACGATCTCGCTCGACATCGACAGTATCGTCCGTGACGACATTCAGGAGCTCGACGTCGTCGAAGCTCCGGCAAGGGCAAACGACCACTTCACGGAAATCACGCTCATCGAACCTTACGATAAGCTTCAGACCAAGACCGGCGGCAAGATCAAAGATCACCTGGCTAGCATCTACCGGATTTTCCTGCGCGAGCAGACCATCGAGTTGTGGGTCAACAGGGAGAAGCTTGTATACGAATCCCCGAAAATACTTGTCGCACCCTACTTCAAAACTCCAGCCGAGCCTCCGCAAACTTGGCTTCGGGAGTTCGAATTCGATTTCGGCCTAGATCTCAAGGCCTGGGGATTTGCCGCGCTCAGGGAGGTCGCCAGCACCTCTACAGCTGGTTTCGCGCTATTCCGGCGAGGACGTCTGATTGAGGGGAGTCTCGATGAGCCCTACCGGCCCGAGTTCATCTTCGGCACCGGGAACTCTTATCGTAGACAACGCCTGATTGGAGAAATCCACCTCGAAGGTTTCGAGGTCAGCCATACCAAAGACGGCTTCCAGTGGAACGACCATGAACAGCCGTTCCTGGAGTTACTCCGCGACGAGTTGGAGAATGAAAATCTCAAGCTCCTTTCCCAGGCGGAAGGCTTCCGTGCCCGCGCCGCTCAGCGGGAGTTGAAAGCAGAGGCAGAGAAAGCCAGCACGCGCGTCGTAGAAACGCTGCAAAAAGAAGTTCCGCGCGTACTGGAAGAGCAAAGCGCGGCAACGCCCGTTTTAGAACCCTTCCCGGAAACGGTTCCGCCGGACCAGACTGCCGTTTCGAAAGTTATCGAGGTTGACCATCGCGGCGCGAAGTGGCGAATCACAATCGAACTCGCGATGGATGCGGCCATAGAAGACTGGCTCAGCATTAGCGACAAACCCGCAACCAAAGGCGGCGATCCTCGCGAAATAACGGTTCGTATGTCGCTCAACCATCCTTTCATGCAGCAATATTGCCGGGTTGACTCGGGCGAGATTGAGGCGCTCACGCGCGTCGCAGCAGCTTTTGGCCTGGCCGAGATTACGGCGCGGGATGCCGGAGTTCAGCAGTACGGCACGATCAGGCGTAATGTGAATCAACTGCTGCGCGAGGCGCTTTCAAAGCCATAGGAGTAAAGGTCATGAGTAACGGCGAAACGATAACACCGCAGGATGAACTGCCAAAAGGAAGTCACTGGATTCCGCTTCAGGGTGCAGAGGTTCGCGAACTCGTTGACCATCTGAAACTGGATGCAGTCAGCAACGAACGCATTGTCAGCGAAGCTACGAGCATTCTTAGCAAATGCATACCGCCGCAGTCGCCGGCCGATTCGACCACCGGGTTAGTGCTTGGCTATGTCCAGAGTGGCAAGACCCTATCTTTCACCACGGTCGCCGCCCTTGCCCGCGACAACAGCTACCCCATGGTGATCGTCATTACAGGGGTTAGCACGCCGCTACTTGACCAATCCACTCAGCGACTGGAGCAGGACCTTCGACTTCATGACAATCGAAAGTGGCGATTGTTCCGCAATCCAAAACTGGAGGATCGCCAAAGCATCGATGACGTGCTCGCCGACTGGCGCAACAACCGAATTGCCGACCACCGTAGAAAGACCGTACTCATCACCGTACTCAAAAACACAAGTTGGCTGAGAAAGCTGAATCTGGTTCTCGAACGCCTGGATCTGGCGAACCTGCCGGTTCTCGTTATCGATGACGAGGCCGATCAAGCCGGACTGAATACCGCCGTCAACCGAAGCGCACAAAGCACAACCTACCAGCGCCTCGTCACTCTCCGGCAGAATCTGCCTCACCACACGTATCTTCAGTACACGGCAACGCCGCAGGCACCGCTGCTCATTAACATTGTCGATGTGCTGTCGCCGCGCTTTGTGGAGTTGCTCACTCCCGGCGACGACTATATTGGCGGAGAGAAATTCTTCGAAGCGCCGCAGCCACTGATCCGGGTCATACCGGCCAACGAACTGCCGAGTCGCGCGAACCAATTGACACAAGTTCCTCCATCGCTGCTGAATGCGCTCCGATTGTTCTTTTTGGGGGTTTCATCGGCATTCGTGCGCGGCGAAGATCAACTGCGAGGCCGCAAGAATCGGTCCATGCTGGTTCATCCATCTCGGGAAACGACTGGCCACAGCCAGTTCTTCCACTGGATCACCCAGATTCGTCAGCAATGGTTGGATCTGTTACAGTTACCCGCCGATGACCATGAGCGGATCGACTTCATCAACGATTTTCAAGCGGACTACGCCGATCTAAAAGCAACCGTCGTCGATCTTCCAGACTTCGACACCCTGATAAGCGAATTGGAATATTCGATCCGTTCAACCCAGTTGCTCGAAGTGAATGCACGGCCACAAACGCCTCAACCGGACTGGAAAAGTGCCTATCCCTGGATTCTCGTTGGCGGCCAGGCTATGGACCGCGGATTTACCGTTGAAGGCTTAACCGTCACGTACATGCCGCGCGACATGGGCGTCGGCAATGCCGACACCATTGAGCAGCGCGCCCGATTTTTCGGCTACAAACGAAAGTTTTTGGGGTACTGCCGCGTGTTCCTGGAAACAAGTGTTCGCGATGCCTTTCAGTTTTATGTCGAGCACGAACGCGACATTCGGACTCGCCTGACGGAGCACCGCGATGCGGGCAAGCCGCTCAGTGAATGGAGGCGCGCATTCTTTCTGGATGGCAGCCTCAGGCCCACGCGCCGCCAAGTCCTGGATTTGGATTATCGCCAAGACACCGTATCCAATGATTGGTTCTGGCCAAAGGTTCCACATGGCACCGCCGAATTGCTGGACGCAAATCGAACCTCGGTGAGTAACTTCGTGTCGAAGTTGACGTGGACCGATGCGCCCGGTGACCCGCGCCGAACGCTAGACCAGATCCATCTCATTTCCGAGGATGTGCCACTCAGCCGCGCATATGAAGATCTCCTCATTGACCTCCGGCTGACAGACGAAGTGGACTCGCAGTATTTCACGGGGATGCTCCTTCAGCTTGAAGCCTATTTGGAGCGACACCCCGACTCAACTTGCACGGTCTACCGAATGAGCCGTGGAAAAAGCCGCCTGCGAAGCGTGAACGACGAACAAGTAATCCCAACGCTCTTTCAGGGTGCTAACTACGCCGACCCTGGACGCAAAGACATGGTCTATCCCGGCGACGAACGTGAGCGCGCACCCCAGGGCGTGACGATTCAGATTCATACGCTGGAAGTGCGGCAGCCAAATCGGGGGGCCTTGATTGCCGACAATGTTCCGGCGGTTGCCGTTTGGATTCCACAAAGCATGGCTAACGAATGGCTTGTGCAGGAGGAGGCTTGAAGCAACCGGCAAGCACCAGCCTCATCGACCTCTTCGAGTCGCTGGTACTCCCACTGGAGCGACCGGCAAGCCGGAGCCTGTCGGCTGTTCCGGTTCCTGGAGCTGAAACCCACCGGTTAGCAAAGGATGCGAGCGGAGCGCCGTACTTGCTGCTCCGCCAGGTGCCGTCGCCCCATATTGCCCCGCCTACACGTCTACAGAATCTGATGGTCACTTACTGCACGCCGTGCGTAGTCGCCCAACCGGGTGGAATGCAAGAGGACGGCGTTTTCACGATCATCAAATGCTCCAGTTCGGACCCGTCGCTGTTCCAGCACTTTCTTAAAATCTTGTCGCCAATTGTCGTAACGCTTGGTCCGGCCCCTTCCGGCGCTGCCGTACGCCTTGCAATTTCAGGTCTGGTGGATCTCTTTCAGGCGCTGACTACGCCCGCGAAAAAATCTGTTCAAGGTCTATGGGCTGAGCTTCTATTGATTCGGTATGCGAGCAATCCGCTGGAGGTGGTAGCGGCATGGCACGGAACCCCGCAGGAACATATCGATTTCGTGAGTGGGGGTGAGCGGCTTGAAGTAAAGAGCAGTAGCACTCGGGAGCGCGTGCATCACTTCTCGCTCGCCCAACTTGTTCCGCCCACAGGCACTAGGGTGGTGATCGTGTCGGTCTTCGTGGAGGCGGTGGGTGGCGGGCTATCGCTGCGGCGCCTGTCTGATGAAATACGCGTCGCCATCGCGTCTGATCCCGTCATGGTTACGAGGTTTGACGCGATATTTTATGCGACATTGGGTGCTGGCTGGAGTGACGCAATGGATGAATGCTTCGACCTGGAACTGGCGCGCGATTCTCTACAGTTTTTCGACGCCGCGGGTATTCCGAAAATCGACGGCCCCATTCCCAGCGCAGTGCGAAATGTGAGGTTCATTTCCGATCTTTCGACCACGCAGCCCCTGGAGTCAGCCGCATCGCTTGCAACGGGACTCTTCGCCGCTGCCGCTCCCGTAAGGTGATGTTATCAAGGGCTACGTCGGTCGGGCTTGCCCTTGTACCAGTATGCCGCTGATTCAGCGTGTGCGGACAACGTACATCTGTTTGCTAAAGACACCGAATCTACTATGAACCTAAAAAAAGCAGTTGGAACCTCATCCCGCCTCTGGCATCAGCTTGTCGCGCCCCCGCTGAGCCGTAAAATCCCGAAAGATCCAGCGCAGCATTTCAGGCCATCGCTGGTCTTTGGCTAACTGCTCCGCAGATAACGT
>JAINDK010000126.1 GCA_019931185.1 Bryobacter sp. CoA8 C33 | reverse complement strand
GCGCAGTTTGACCTTCTTCAGTCCACCAGTCTGCTTCATCCATCCAAAGGCCTTCTCGACCAGCCATCGCTTGCTGAGGCTCATCCGATAGCCCTCATGCCTTGTCGTGCGGCCATCGATGGCGCTTGTCCTACCCTTGTTGTTTTGTGCCACAGGCGGTGTCACACCCAATTCACGAACCGTCGTCACGAAGTCTTTGCGGTCATAAGCCTTGTCGGCTCCCAGCGTGACGCGCTTGCCGGATCGCGCAATCTTGGCCGCCATCAACAAAGCGGCATCCGCCTCCGCATGTCCATCGGCCTGGGTGCTCATTTCTTCGCGGATCAAACCATTGCGATTCTCGATCACGATATGGCCAAGGTAGCTCAGCTTGGCTTCTTGCCCATGTCCCTTCTTATACGGCCTCGCCTCCGGGCCGGTCTTGGATTCGTGCGTTTCGTTGCTCCGCTTCTCGCCGTGGAAC
Organism: Bryobacter sp. CoA8 C33; assembly: GCA_019931185.1. GTDB lineage: Bacteria > Acidobacteriota > Terriglobia > Bryobacterales > Bryobacteraceae > Bryobacter. The sequence goes on along the minus strand of JAINDK010000126.1, from coordinate 16,533 downwards.
TTGCCGCCATCCTGGGGACCTTTCCCATCCTTCCGCTGGAAGCTTTTCTGTCCAGCCCAGGCTTCGATCAGCGTTCCATCCACCGTAAAGTGTTCGTCGGACATGAAGCCGGATGCTAACTGGTTCACGCGAGCGAAAAACTGTTGCGCCACCTCTTCATTCAGCAACCGTTCCCGGTTCTTGCTGAACACCGCATGGTTCCACACCGGTTCATCGATCTCCAAGCCGATAAACCAACGGAACAGCAAGTTGTAATCCAGCTGCTCCATCAACATCCGCTCGCCGCGCACGGAGTAGAAGATCTGCAGCAACAGTGCCCGCAGCAATCGCTCCGGCGGAATCGATGGGCGCCCCACCTGGGAATACATCCGCGAGAACTCCCCGTCCATACTCTTCAGCAACCCATCCACCAGTTGCCGAACTTTCCGTAAAGGATGGTCCTGGGCAATCCGTTCTTCAAGACTCACGTAGCTGATCAGCGATGCCTGGTTCTGGTCGTCTCCGCGCCTAAACCATAGATGCTCGGAAATGTTCCCGCGTCACAGCCCCCGGCGAGTTTTTTCAACAAGCTCCTAGAGCGTCTTGAGGGAAAGGTAGAAATCCTTGACTTCGCGGTCGCCGCCCTTATGGCTTAAGCGCTCCGCGACTTCCGTGACAGTCTTGGGCGGAGGTACGACAACTTTTTCGCCCGGCTTCCAGTTAACCGGCGTGGCGCAGGCATTCCGGTCAGCGGTTTGCAGGGCTGTGAGTAGGCGCAGCACCTCATCGATATTCCGCCCAACATTCATGGGGTAGTACACGAGCGCACGGACGACTCGCTTGGGATCGATCAGGAAAACAGCGCGTACCGTGGCGGTAGCGCTGGCGCCGGGATGCAGCATGCCGTACAGGCGGCTCACCTTCATGTCGAGATCGGCGATCATCGGGTAGGGGATCTCCACGCCGAGAATTTGCTTGAGGTTTTCGATCCAGGCCAAGTGGGAGTGGATGCTGTCGACACTCAGGCCAATCAGCTTCGCGTTGAGAGCGGCGAATTCGTTCTCACGGCGCGCAAACTCGGTCAACTCCGTCGAACAGACGGGGGTGAAATCGGCGGGGTGGGAGAAGAGCACAACCCATTTGCCCTCCTGCCACTCGCTGAACTGCATGGCGGCGGAATGCGTGGTGATGGCCGTGAAGTCCGGGGCGAGGTCGCCAATCTTCGGCATGGGCTGGATGGTTTCGCTCATGGCAGCGATTGTACCAATGGCGGGGCGGCGGGGCCGGGGCGAATCTAGGCCCGTGCTTCGCGCACGCGGAACAGCGCAACGAACAGGGCCGCGCAAAGCACGGTGAGCACCAGCGGCACCAGAAACACGCGCGTGTAATCTACTTCCGAGCCCACACGGCTCCAATCGCTGACCGCGCCGGCAAACCAACTGCCGACCACTAGACCCGCCCCAAGCAGCACGAAGGCGATCAGGCCCTGAGCGCTGGCCCGTACATCGGGCGGGGCGATCTGATCGACATAGATATAGCTGGCGGTAAAGAAGCATACGTAGCACAGCCCGTGCAGTGAAAGCGAGGCGAGTACCAGCCAGAGCGGGCCGCCGAGAGCGAAGATGGCATAGCGCAAGGGCCAGGCAAGAATGCCGACCATCATGGTGCCGCGAATGCCCCATTGCTTGAGCATGCGCGGAAGAAAGAGCATGGTGGCAATCTCGGCCGCCTGCGCAATCGCCATCCAGGCCGGGGCGCTGCCCGGGGCGATGCCGATCTTATAAAGGAAGGGCCCGGTGAGCACGAAGTAAAACATCAGTTCCGTGGCGACAACAAAGGCGATGCCGAGGAAGATGGCGAATTGTGGGTCCTTCAGCATCTTGAGGGCGCCAAGGAAGGCGAGTGGGCTTTCGCCCTTTGCCGCCGGAGGAGTCCCCGGCAGCAGCAGGCACCAGAGACCCATGAGCACCGACAGGCCGCAGCCCAGCCACATGCCGTCGAATCCACCCAAGGGCCCAAGCAGGGACGGCATCCATTCGCGCAGCCCCACGCCCAGCAGCAATCCCACTACAATCCAGCCGATCGTGCCCCAGACCCGCACCAGACCGAAATCGCCCTCGGCCGCGGGCATGTGGTGGAAGCAGATCGAATTGGTCAGCGCCAGCGTTGGGCCGAAGAGCATCGCCCAGACGCACATCCAGATCCAGACGTTTTCATAGCTCCGCGCTGTGGCCATTACCAAAAGCGGCACCGCGCCGGCGAGATGGAGAATCGCCAACAGGCGGTCTGTCGCCAGGTAGCGGTCGGCGATCTGTCCGGCGAGAAAGGGCGCCACCATGCAACCGATGGGGAGCAGCGCGTAGATGGCCCCCACCTGGCCATCGGAAAAGCCAAGGACCTTGCCCATGTAGGCCGAAAAGTCGGGATACCAGCTGCCCCAGACCATGTATTCGAGGAACATCATTACGCTCAAGCGAAACCGGATCGACATCATTGCACTTTCTCTCCTGCCAAGTACTTTTTTCCGCACCCGGCATTTTCTACCTGCCCGCCACCGGCGGGCCGCCACCAGATCCTCCCTATTATCAATTACTTCTCTCACGGCGAAACTTTGGCAGGGAGACTGCAACCCGAATGGGCATGACTGCCCAAAGCCTGCCTGACGTCCGCCCCCTGACCAGGGAAGATTACGCAGCCTCCTACCAGGAGGGTTATGCGAAAACCGTGCGCTTTCTCGCCTCCACCGGCGCTCCGCCCGACCTGGCCGAAGAAGTCGCGCAGGCGGCCTGGGCCCGGGGCTGGGAACGTCTCGGGCAACTGCGGCAAGCGCAGGCGCTTCCTTTCTGGATCAACTCGATCGCCAAGAATCTGCTGCGCTCGGACTGCCGCAAGCGCCAGCTGTCGGCCGAACTGCTCGACAACACGCTCGTTGCCGATCCGCTGGAATCCGAGCCCATCGACGCCCAGCGTGTCTTCGCGGGTTGCTCGGAGACCGAGCGGGAATTGTTGCAGCTCTATTACGTCGAGGGCTTCACCTCGCGGGAGCTATCGGAAAGCATGGGCCTGTCGGCCGTCGGTGTGCGGGTGAGGCTGACTCGATTGAAAAGAAATCTGGCAGGCAAAATGAACCGCGACGCGGGGGCCGGCCCCGCAATGGAGCAGCAGGCCGCGTAATATCGGACGCGCGTATAATCAGAGCGTGGTGAACTTAGCCGTGGTTCTCGCCCTGTTCGCACAAAGCACGGCCACCTTCGAAGGCTCCATGGTCTACGACGTGGCAAATGGGCCGGTGAAGTATGAGCAGCCGCCGGATAACGAGATCTCGAAGCTGCGGGCGCGCCTCAGCCATGAGCCGCGCCACGGTTATCTGCTGAGCCTGCTGCGAGCCCTCAACATTCCCCTGTCAAGCCAGACTCTCGTCTTTTCGAAAACTTCCTTTCAGGCCCCACTCATCTTTCCGTCCGCCCCGCGGGCCATCTTCTTTAACGACGACACTTACGTGGGCTGGGTGAAAGGGGCCGATTATCTCGAGATCTCGACGGCTGACGCGAAGCTCGGCGCCGTGTTTTATGTAGTCGAGCAGGAACCGCGAGCGAATCCGCGGCTTACCCGTCATGACGACTGCCTGCAGTGCCATCACTCCGCGCGTACCGCCGGTGTTCCCGGGCACATTCTCCGCAGCGTCTATACGCAGCCGAGCGGACAGATCCACACCAACACTTCCAGCTATTTCACTGACCAGCGCAGCCCTTGGGCCGAGCGCTGGGGAGGCTGGTATGTTTCAACTCCCGTGAGCTTTACGCACCTGGGCAACCGGCTCTTTCCCACCCTCGAGACGAGTCATCCGCTGCGGCCCTTTGACTCCCCGTCCTGGCCCGCGCCCACATCCGACATCGTTGCCCACCTGGTGCTCGCCCATCAGGCAACAGGGCACAACTACCTGGCCCGCCTCAACTACGAAACGCGCTCGGCTCTGCAACTGCAGCATGTGATGAATGAAATGGACCACAAGCCCGACGTCGAAGCGTCCTGGAGCGAATCGACTCAGCGCCGGATCCGGAATGCGATCGAGGCCGCCGTCCGCTATCTCACCTTCGCCGATGAGGAGCCGCTGCCGCGGCCGATCAAGGGCGATTCGAGCTTCAGCCGCGACTTTTCCTCGCCCCACCCGCTCAAGAAGCTCAACCTCAAGACGCGCGTGTTTGAATATCCACTCTCTTATCTGATGCTGTCGCGCGTGGTGCAGGGCCTCGATTCCTTGATCCGGGCCAAGCTCGAAGCGAGGCTCGAACAAGTGCTATTGCACGAAGCCGGCCGGGGGGATTTTGCCCGGCTCGACGCCGTCCGGGCCCGCGAAGCCTGGGCGCTATACCGCCATGCCCACGCCCGAAATTGACCTGCACGGGCACCATTGGGTCAACACGATTGGCCACTGCGCGGGGATCATTGTCTTCGCCACCCTCTTCGCCCTGATCTACCGCGACGCCCGGCGCGCCCGCACCCGCCCCCGTCTGTTGCCCCTGGCCTCAACGCTTCTCGCCCTGGGCTGGGATCTGGCCCTGCTGTTCGGTCTGGCCGTGCGGACATCGAGTCCGTTCTGGGCCAACACGAGCGCGGCGATCGCTTTTGCCTGCCTCAGCCTTCTGCCCGCCGTGCTGCTCGACCTTGGCCTGCTCGGGCGGCTGCCGGCACTGCGCCTCGCCGGCTACATTCTTGGGGCGAGTTGCGCGGTCCTGCACCTGAGTGAGATCTTCCTGGAGGGTCCCGACATACACAGCGCGGCGCTCATTGTGTTGTCCGCGGGCTTCGCCGGGCTCGCCGCCATCAGCTTTGTGCGATTGCGCAAAACATCGGCGGCGGCTTCCCTGTGCCTGTTTCTGTTGTCCATCTCCTTTCTACATTTCCGCGATGCGGCCGAGGCGCATCACCTCGCCCGGGAGATCGTTCTGCACCACGCCGGGATCCCCATTGCCTTGTTCGTCGTGCTGCGTGACTATCGCTTCCTCCTGCTCGATGCGTTCTTGCGCCTGGCGGCCTCTGGCGCGCTGGCCAGTCTCTTTGTCGGGCTGTTGTGGCAGTGCCGGCCTTGGCTCGCCCGGCTCACCACCTCGCCCGACCCTTTCTGGTTTGGCATTTTTCTGGTGCTGGGGGCACTCACACTGTTTGCTTTCGCCCATGCGCGGGACCAGTTGCAGGGCTGGCTCACCCGGCGCGTTTTCCTCCGCCGGGATCCGCAATATCTCACCCACGCGCTGGCGAATCTCGATGGCGACGAAGCGGCCGTGCTCGATCGCGCCGCCTCCCTGATTGCCACCTACTTTCACGCCGACCGCGGCACCGTCTCACTCACTCCGCCAACCGCCCCCGCCGATGCCGCCCTCCCACTCCGCTTTCTCAAAGGCGACGAAGCCTGGCTCTGCTTTTCCGGGCGCCGCTTTCTCTCCGAGGACTTCGAGGCCCTCGATCGCCTCGCGCCGCTCCTCGAGCGGGAAATCGACCGCGCCCGCACCCGCGAGCTCGAACGCCTCATGACCCGCGCCGAATTGCAAGCCCTCCAGGCCCAGATCCACCCCCACTTTCTCTTCAACGCCCTCAATGCGCTTTATGGCAGCATCCCACGCTCGGCCGCCGATGCCCGCCGCCTCGTGCTCAGCCTGAGCGAGGTGCTGCGCTACTTCCTCAACACCTCCCGCTCCACCGTCCGGCTCGAGGAAGAACTCGCGATCATTGAAGCCTATCTCGAAATCGAAAAAGCCCGCTTGGGGCCCCGCCTAAGCACTCGAATTGTAATCCCCGAGGACTTGCGCTGTGTTCCCATCCCCTTGCTCAGCCTCGAACCGCTGGTTGAAAACGCGATCAAACACGGCATCGCCCCCCAGCCCGGTCCCGGCATCCTCACCCTGTCGGCCGCCCGCCAGGGTCCAAGCGTTGTGCTCACCGTGCAAGACACCGGCCCCGGGCCCCTCCCCGCCGGCACAAATGATTCCAACCGGGTTGGCCTGGAAAATGTCCGCCGCCGCCTCGCCCTCCATTACGGCGCCCGCGCCACACTGGACCTGACCGCCACCGCCAACGGCGCCTGTGCCACGCTCACTTTACCCTTGCCGGATTCGCAGGCGACAATGGTGACTGCCGATGAACGCGCTCATCGTTGACGACGAACCCCTGGCCCGGCAAATCCTCCGCGAAGAACTCGTGGCCCTCGGCGGCATTTCCATAATCGGCGAGGCCGAGGACGGCCACAGCGCCCTAGCCGCCATTGCTTCGCGCAAGCCGGATCTGGTTTTTCTCGACATCCAGATGCCCGGCATGTCAGGGCTCGACGTGCTGCGCGCCTACAACGGCGGAGAGCATATCCCGGTCTTCGTTTTTGTCACTGCCTTTGATGAACACGCCCTCCCCGCGCTCGAGGCCGGCGCCGTCGATTACCTGCTCAAACCCGTATCCCAACCACGGCTCGAGCGCGCCCTCGATAAAGCGCGCCGGCTCTATCGTCATCCGGCCGGCTCCCTGGAGGCCATCGCCCGCGCGCAAAGCGCCTTGGGTTCCTCGCCAGCTTCCCCCGCCCCGCTCCGCCGCATCGTCGGCCGCTTCCGCAAGGAATACTATCTGCTCGATGCCGAAGAAGTCCTCGCCTTCCAGGCCGAAGGCGAACTCGTCTGGATCCTCACGCGGAAACAGAAATTCCTGGCCAATCAAACCTTGAAGGCCATTCAGGAAAAACTCACTGGGCTGCGCTTCCACCGCATCCATCGCAACGCCCTGGTCAACCTCGATCACATCCGCAAAATGGTGCCCCTGTCGAGCGGACGCTGGCTGCTCACCCTGTCCGGCGGCCAGGAATTTGTCGTCTCCAAGCGTCAGGCCCACGCCGTCGAAGGAGTGCTCAACTGCTAGCCTTGCCTAGCGGTTTACTTGCGCCGCCGATTCTCCCGTATAGCGCTCACCGAGCAGCGGGATCCGCTCTGCCGCGTCACTGAACTCCTTCAATTCGCTGCCTTCAAACCGGTGCATGGCGGCGAGCAGATTTTCCCTCAGGTGCGCAAGCTTGGTCGTTCCCGGGATCGCCACCACCCATGGCTTTTGTGCGCGGAGCCAACTCAGCGCCACTTGCGCGGCCGTCAGCCCGCGCTGATTTCCATAAGCCGTCAAATGATCAATCATCGGCCAGTTAGCCCGAATCGCCTCCGGCTGATAGCGCGGTAGAGTTGCCCGATTGTCGTTCTTCGGATGAAAGCGGCTTCTCTCGTTGATGTACCCCGACAAATAGCCCCGGCAGAGCGGGCTATACGCAACAAAGCCGATGCCCAGATCCTCACACGTCTTCAGTACTGAGTCTTCCACTGGCCGCCACATCAGCGAGTATTCGCTTTGCACGGCCGTCAAGGGTTGTACCGCATGCGCCTTGCGGATTGTTTCCTCCTTGGCCTCGCTCAAGCCAAAGCGCCGCACTTTCCCTTCCGCGATCAAATCCCGCACGGTTCCGGCAACATCTTCAATCGGCACCTGCGGGTCCACGCGATGTTGGTAGAGCAGATCGATATAATCCGTCCGCAGTCTCTTGAGCGACGCTTCCACGACCTTGCGGATGTGCTCCGGCCTGCTATTCAGTCCGGCCATGGCCCCGTTCTGAATCTGAAAGCCGAACTTGCTGCAAATCAGGATTTTCTTTCTCACCGGCTCGAGCGCTTCCCCAACAAGCGACTCGTTCGTGTATGGCCCATACACTTCCGCCGTGTCGAAGAGAACGACCCCTTCATCCACCGCCTGCCGCAGCAGCGTGATCATCACCTTGCGCTCCGGGATAAAGCTCCGGTGATAGGTCATGCCCATGCACCCCAAACCGATCGCCGGCATCTTCAGGCTGTGCCGGCCGCTTCCCAAAATCCTTAGTCTCCCCTCGGCCTGGGCCGAGCCCACGGCTACCGCCAGTGTTCCCTTTAAGAAGAAGGCTCTGCGGCCGGTCAAACCCTTCGTATCTTGCTTGCTCATCAGTTCCTTCCTTAACGGTCGATCCACTTTTGCGCCGCCTCCGGGTAGCGCTCGCCGCTAATCACCATCGCGGCGGTCGCCGTTTCAATGCTGCTGAGGTCCTGCGCGGTGAGTGTGAGTTCTGCTGCCTTCAGGTTTTCCTCCAGCCGGTGCCGTTTCGTCGTCCCCGGAATCGCCACGATCCAGGGCCTCTGCTGCATCACCCAGGCGAGCGCCACCTGCGCCGGCGTCGCTCCCTTGTCTTGCCCGATTCGCTCAAGCAACTCGACGATGCCGCGGTTCGCCTTGCGTGCCTCCGGCGTGAATCGCGGCACCACGCCGCGAAAATCACTGCTGTCGAACTGCGTCGTCTCATCGATCTTCCCGGTGAGAAAACCTTTCCCCAGTGGGCTGAAGGGCACCAAGCCAATCCCCAATTCCTCGAGCGCCGGAAGAATCTCGGCCTCCGGTTCCCGCCACCACAACGAGTATTCGCTCTGCAGTGCTGTCACGGGTTGCACTGCGTGCGCCCGCCGGATCGTTTTCACACCCGCTTCCGACAAGCCGAAGTGCCGCGCCTTACCCTCGCGGATCAAATCCCCCACGGTTCCCGCGACATCCTCGATCGGCACTTTCGGGTCTACCCGGTGCTGGTAGAGCAGATCGATCATCTCACGCCGCAGACGCTTCAGCGAGCCCTCCACCGCCTCGCGAATGCGCTCCGGCCGGCTGTCGAGCCCCACATGCTTTCCGCTTGCCGGATCGAGGCGAAAGCCGAACTTAGTGGCGATCACCACTTCCTGCCCAAAGGGTTCGAGCGCTTCCCCGGCCAGCTCTTCATTGGTGTAGGGCCCATACACTTCCGCCGTATCGAAGAAGGTCACGCCCTGCTCGACCGCCGCCCGGATCAGCCCCTTCATCTCCTCCCGGTCACCCGCGGGACCATAGCCAAAACTCATCCCCATGCATCCCAAGCCCAAGGCCGACACACTCAGTTCACTCGTTCCCAGTTGCCGCTTTTGCATTGCTCTTTCAGTCTAGACAGCTCTCCGCTTTCCAGATATCCCGATTCTGCCAAATAATTGCCTGATTCTGTCGCGCTCGCATCATTTTGCTTCCCTTCCCGGGACCTCGCCTGTACTCTCAAAAACAGATGCAGCAAACCACTGAACTCCGCGCTGCCCTCTGCCGCCGCATTGACGCTCTGCTTGGCCGCCAGGAGAAACTGCATACTGCCATTGCCGGCCTCACGCTCATCCGGCGTGTTCGCCCCACCGCGCCTTCCTGCATCACCTATGAGCCCAGTCTTGCCCTTATCGCTCAGGGCCGGAAGGAGGTTATTCTGGGAGACCAAACTCTGATTTACGATCAATCCCGCTACCTGCTCACCTCCGTCGACCTGCCCATCCTCAGCCGCATCCGCGCGGCCTCCGCGGCCAAACCCTTCATCGCCCTCGCCCTGCGCCTTGACATTCCCACCGTGCGCGAGATCCTCAGCCGGTCCCAGTTTCCCGTTTCCCATTCGCCCCCTCTTCGGCCTGCCATGGCCACCGCCGAAACGACGCCGGAAATCCTCGACGCCTGTTATCGTCTCGTTGGCCTGCTGAGCCAGCCCCGCGAGATTCCGGTGCTCGCGGATCTGTTTCAACGCGAAATCATCTATCGCGTCCTGCAAGGCCCGGCCGGCGCCCGTCTCCGCGCCATCGCCACCCTCGATGACCCATGCCATCGCATGGCGCGCGTGATCCACTGGATTCGAACTCATTATGCCGAGCCCCTGCGGGTGCAAGATCTGGCTGGATTGGCCGGCATGGGCGTTTCCACTTTTCACCACCACTTCCGCGGCCTCACGGCGATGAGCCCCTTGCAATTCCAGAAACAGTTTCGCCTGCAAATTGCCCGCGCGCTCCTGCTGACTCACCACATGGATGCCGCCAGCGCTGCCTTTGCCGTGGGCTACGAGAGCGCTAGCCAGTTCAGCCGTGAGTATCGCCGCTTCTTCGGGCAATCTCCCATTCGCGATGTCCGCTCGCTGCGAGCAGCAGCCGCCAACGCAACTGTCCTTCTCCCGGAACCCGGCGATTGAGCGCTTCTGTCCAGCCCGTGCACCCCTTGCCGGCCTTCTATCGGGGATCCCGCACCACCACCTGCGTGGCGGGATTCGCGTCCTGGTTGGCATCCCCAAGCGGCCCGGCCGGAAATTGCACTTGCACCGGCTGCCCCGTCTCGCGCAGGCACAACAAATGATGGTTGTCGCCGTCGTCAAGATCTCCCAGCGCAAAGGGCTCAACGCGGCGTCCATCCTCCATCACCACTTCATACAGGCTGCGCTCGAGCGAAGTCAACTCGTCCCCATCACGGCGCCGCACGGCGCCGCTCCATGTCACCAGCAAGGCCTGCGCCGTGCCGGCCGGGCAAGCACTGCCGCGTGCCCACAATCCCTTACCCGGACGCGCTCCGCTCGTTGTGACACGCTCGGCCCAAACCAGCATCGGTCCGGCCTCGAGCGGCATCACATTCCGCTTGCCCCCCCGGTAATCGATCTCTTTGTCGCGCGAAAGCAGATGGCCCACGATCTCGACCTCCGCCGGTGGGTCCTGTCCCGCGTTCCCAAATTCCCCAACAAGCAGCAGGCTCCGCCGCTCCCCTTCATCAGCGGCTGGCATCAAGGTCACGCATACCATCTCGCCGGCGCGCCCGCTTTGCGTCCGCACGGCGATGTCCCCGGCCTCGATCGTCGCGGGATCCAGTTCCCGGTCAAACACCAGCACGATTCCATCGCGCTGGCCGGCGCCCTCGCAGACCCGAAACCGCGCCAGCAGCGGCAAACGGTTGTCCACCCCGAAAAAGGCGCTAACGACTTGGCCCCGCCCCAGTGCCGGCTGGGGCGCCGCCGTGCGGTCACTCCGCGCGGAGTTGGCGCGCAATCCGGTATCCGGCGCCACCAGCGTCACGCAACTGCTCAGGGCCAGCATCGCCGCCGCCGGAAACATATGTCGGATATCCATGCCCTGAGTGTAAACTCGCTTCAGGGCCAGCTCCATGGATTGGCTGAATTACCACCACCTGTTTTACTTCTTCACGGTCGCCCGCGAGGGCTCCATCGCCCGCGCCTGCGAAAAGCTCCACTTGGCCCAACCCACCATCTCCGGTCAATTGCGCCAATTGGAATCAACCTGCGGCGGCAAGCTGTTCTTCAAGCAGGGGCGCGGTCTCGCCTTGACCGAATTGGGCCAGATCATCTACGACTACGCCGAACAGATTTTTTCCCTCGGTCGCGAACTCCAGGACACCATTGGCCAGCAACCGGCGGGGAAGCCACGGCGGCTCCACGTCGGCATCTCCGATGCGGTTCCCAAATTGATTGCCTACCGCGTTCTCGCCCCCGTTCTCGCCCTGCCTTCTCCAGTTAAATTGGTCTGCGAGGAGGGCTCGCCCAGCGAGCTCATTGCCGCTCTGGTCGAACACAGCCTCGATGTCGTCCTTACCGATACGCCCGTCAGCGCGACGGACTCCCGCCGCCATTTCAACCATCTGCTCGGTTCCTCGCAAGTAACGATTTTTGGCGCCGCCCCCCTGGCGCGCCGCTACCGCCGCCAGTTTCCTCACTCCCTCGTAGACGCGCCCTTTCTCCTTCCAAGCCCCTCCTCGAGCCTCCGCCGCTCTCTCGATCTCTGGTTTCACTCTCATCAGATCCAACCTGCCGTGATCGGTGAGTTCAAGGACAGTGCCCTGGTCAAGATCTTCGCCAGCGCCGGTAAAGGCCTCTTCGCCGCTCCGCGCGCCATTGAATCCGATATCGTCGCCCGCTATGGAGTCCAGCGCATTGGCCACATCCCGGCTCTGCGCGAAAGCTTTTATGCGGTCTCCATTGAGCGCCGCCTCAAGCATCCCGCCGTTGTCGCCCTGTGCGAGGCGGCCCGCGATAATCTCTTCGCTCGCATCTGAATCATCGGGAAAACCGGTCTGTTTGCCTCAAAACATCTATTTGTCCAATAGCTTTTCATGAAGTATCGTTAAGCCATGCGAGTCCTCTATCGCGCATGAGTCTTGAGGCCCCTTGGCTCAATGCTCTTACCTGACGCTTAGTTCGCGCGGGGGCCCCAATCCCCGCGCGTTTTTTTTAGGAGAAACATCAAATGATTGCCGCCCGCATGATCCAAAGAATCGAAGCAAACTGGGAACGCATCGCCGCCACCGTGATCGCGGCCCGCGACACTGACCCCGAGCTGCCACACTACCGCGATCTTTCCAACGCCGAAATTCGCGATCGGGTCCGTGATCTTTCCACCAACCTCGCGCAATGGCTGATTTCCCGGGACGAAGCCGTTCTCGGTTATCACTTTGAGCAATTGGGCCGGCGCCGCTTCGCCGAAGGCGTGCCTCTGCCGGAGTTAGTCTTGAAGATCACAACGATCAAACGGGCTATCCGCGGCTTTGCCACCGAACAGAATTTGAGCCTCACCCCGATTGAAATTTACGAGGAACTGGAATTGCTCCGCGCCTTGGCCGGCTATTGGGACTTCGTGATTTATCGCGTGACCCGCGGCTATGAAGACGCCCGCCGCGCGCGGGATTTATCTCGCGCTGCTTAGCCCGCCGCGCGGGCCGATTTTATGCGCCCGAAGCCTACCATCAGCACAACGCTGCTGAAAGCCGCCATCCCCGCCAACACCACCCCCACGCGGCCCGTAATGGCCGCGTCTTCCTCCTCGCGGAAGCTGTAACGCGGAAAGCTCTCCAAATCCGCCGCTTTCAGCTTCGTTTTTTGAAATATCTTCGGCAAGAAATACGCCCTCCACTCTTCGAAAAAACCATCCACCTGACGTGAAAAATGCTGATAGCGCCCCAGTGAGGTGCCCGCCAGATCGTTCATGGCCGACTGTGCCAGAATCGCCGGGGATATAAACCGAAAGCGGTCGGCAAATTCCTGCTGCCGCGTGACCTGCCTGTCAAACTGATCGAGCACCGGCTGCACCTGCTTGTCCACTTCCATTTGCACTGCGTAAGTGATGCTCGCGAAATCCGGTTGCGTCTTTTCCCCTTCCGGCATCAGTTCCGGGTGATCCTCCATGTATTTCGCCAACAGGGTGCTGCCTTTCAATTGCGCTTCTTTTCCCGCCCGGCGCATTGCCTGTACCATTTCGACGCGGCTGGGCACGGGATACAGGCTGGTCGCCAGCAGGTTCGCCACGCTCGGGGCCACCAGCACCAGCCCCAGCCAGCATCCGGCCAACGTCAGCGCGTTTGTCGCCGAACTTGACTGCCAGCTGTTGACCAGCACGGCCAACCCGAACCAGAACCCGGCGTACAAAGTCATCATCGCAATCCACAGGCCAAGGCGCAGCCACACTGTGCCGGAGCCAAGATCGACACCCGTCACCAACGCACCCGCCAAGGTAAACGCTACCACCAGGCCAAGCAGCAGCCCCCCCCGCAACAGAACCTTCCCCGCAACCAGTTGTCCCATCGTCACCGGTTGCGATAGGGCCAGCAACAGCGTGCCTTGCTCGCGCTCGCTGGCCACCATGTTGTAGCCCAGCGCCAGAATCAGCAAGGGAAACAGATAGATCAGAACGAAGGCGAGATCGAATCGCCCGGCAAGCAGATTGGTGGGATTCTCAATTTCGTCGTTGGCGAGAATGGCTTGCTTCGATCGCGGATTCAGCTTGAAGTAATAGGGATATAGATCGCTCTGGCCAATAGCCAGCGTGGCCAGCGGCGCCGGTGGCATCGCAACATGGGGCGCGGCAGTGACGCCGCCGATCGCGCCGGCACTGCGCGGATCCTGAAACCCCTTGGGTTCCTTGCGGCCTGCCTCGAAGTCTTCGAGATCTTGCTTCAGCTTCGCCAGCCTCTTGCTTTGCTCGGCTTCCGCCCCGGCCAGCGTCTCGCGTTGAAAACCCACCCACGCGCTGCCGTTGTACAGGCTGTAGCCCACCAGCAGCCCCATCAGCAACACCACGGCCCCCAGCGTGCGGTCCGCCTGCAGCAGCCGCCATTCCTGTTTGACAATCGTCGAAATCATTCCGCGCGCAGCCTCCGTGTTGCCGCCCAGCCCGCCAGCGCCGCTCCACTCGTCGCCCAGACCGCTAGCAGACTCAGGCTCCAGCACTGCTGACTCAATACGCGGCCTACCCCCGGCGCCTCATACACAAAAGGTGGCGCCTTGGCCCATAACCGCTCATCGCCCAGATGCGGCCCTTCCTGCTTGCCCGCTTTCGTAATGTCATCGTTCAGCACTTCAATCAATTGCCGCCGGTACTGTTCCGCCGCCACGCTGAAATCGCGAAACTGCGCGAAATCCGTCCCACTCAACCCCATCGATACGCTCCGCATGGCCAGCAGCGGAGCCACCACGGCCCCCTGCTGCTGCAGCCGGTTCTGCGCCTCAAAGGTGTCCCATAATTGCCCATAGAGCCGGTCGTATACCTCGTTGCCATGCTCCTCGCTGGCCTGCAGCGCGATGCCTTGAAAGTTCACGGGAAGATCTTCCATCTTCTCCACCTTGTATTGCGCCATTACTTTTCGCTTCAGTGCTTCTTCGCTTTGCTCTTTTTTCAGTTCCGATTCCATTTCCCGGGCAAACGCGAAGGACGATGGCGTGCGGTAAATCGTCCGCGACACGTCGCTCATCAGCCGCGGCGCCGCCAGCCCGTTGAAGATCCAAAAGCCTAGCAAACATACCAGTGCCAACCGCCCCGTCCGAGCCATCGCCGACACCGTCAGCGACAGTCCTATGAATGCCGCGAAATAAAGCAAATAGCTGGCCGTCATCCACGCCAGCCGCGGCAGGTTCGCGCTGAACGCGCCTTCCTCGCTGCCCAGCATCAACGCCGCCGATCCCATTACCGCTGCCGGAACCAGCAGCGTGCCCAAGCCCCCCGCGATACCCAGCGCCTTGCCGATCGCCAGTTTTTCCCGCGCTACCCCCATCGACAACAACAGCCGCAACGTGCCTTGCTCCTTCTCTCCGGCAAACGCCGAAAAACTCATCAAAATGATCAGCAAGGGAATCAGCAACTGCATCACGCTGCTCGCCGTCAGGTCTCCAAAACGCGCCAGGGTATTCGCATCCCGCGCCGGCTTGTACTTGAACTCGTTCTGCTTGTGGGCCTCCAGCCACACCGCCACGCCCGTATAGGGATCCGCCCCCCGGTCCACCAGCGACAGCGGCGACTTGGGCTTGAAGGCATATACCCCATAGTGCGCCGCCGAGTGCGGATTTTTCTTGCCTTGCGTCAACCACTGTTCTCGCGTCTCGGCCCGCGCCTGTTCGTGCTGGCGGCTCACCGTTACGTACTGCTCCCAGCCGATCGCCACCGAGACCACCAACAACGTCATCACAATCCCCGCCGCCACCTGAAATCGTCCGTCCCGCCGCATTTCCCGCATTTCTTTGTGGGCAATGTATCCGATCATGACTTGTCTTCCTCCTTAGTCGTGCATGTGCTCGAGATAGATCCGCTCGAGGTCGGCATGGCCAAATTCGTCCGTGTTCAGCACCTGCCGCAGCTTACCCTGCCGCATGATACCCACTCGTGATCCATCCTCCTTGGCCCGGAATAAATCGTGGGTCGCCATCAGCACCGCCGTTCCCTGTCCCGCCAGGCGCCCAATCAGGCGCGAAAACTCGTTCGACGCCTTCGGGTCCAGCCCCGAGGTCGGCTCATCAAGCAGCAGCGCCTTGGCCTGCTTCGCCATCGCCATGGCGATCACGATCTTCTGCCGCATCCCCTTGGAATAGCCGCTCACCTTTCGATCCTCCGCCCCAGCGGGCAAGTCCACCTCCCGCAGATACTCCATCAGCTTGGCTCGGCCCAATTCCCTTCCGTTGGCCAGCGTCGCGAAGTATTCCAGGTTCTCCATCCCCGTCAGGTTCCGGTACAGACTAACCTGCTCGGGAATGTAGGCGATCTCCTTCTTCGTCTCCAGCGGATATTCCGCCACATCCCGGCCGTTGATCAGCGCTCGCCCCCCGCTCGGCTCAATAAAGTTCAAAAACAGATTGATCGTCGTCGTCTTCCCGGCCCCGTTCGCCCCCAACAAACAGAAAATCTCCCCCGGCTTCACTTCGAGATCCAAGGGATGAAGCGCTGTTTGCGTGCCGTATGTCTTTGTCAATCCTATGGCTTGGAGCATGCTTCCGAGTCTATCGCTGTTGGATTCTTGAGAGGTACTGATTTCCGGTGAGTGGTCGTTTTCCCGCCGATGCTGCCAAACGGCAACCAGGAAGAGGTAGAGCGGGTTCTGGCCAACGTTGCTAAAGAACGACAAGCTGCATGTCGAAGTCGCCCTGCCCTACTCGAACTCTCGGTTGGAGAGGATCAAATGAGATCGTGCCACCACCCGTGAAAAATTGGGTTTCACCCTGAAAACGGCAGTTGCCCCCCTCACGCAGTCCCCTCCAGCAGCTTCCCTGACCGCTTTTCCGCGGTGAAATATTGAAAAATCCAGCGCAGCATCACGCACCACCTCTGACTCAGCGCCAACTGCTCCGCCATTATCTTGAACCTTTTGAACCACCCACTTATCCTCGCCAGTAAGTGCGCCACTTTGCCCGCTTTGGCATGCATGCTCTGG
>JAINDK010000032.1 GCA_019931185.1 Bryobacter sp. CoA8 C33 | reverse complement strand
CGTTGGCCCACGCCTCCAGGGTCGTTCGCTGTTCAGCGGAGAGTTCAATTGGCGGAGCAACGCGCATGAAAGTCCAGCACCTCAATTGTAGAGGCGTCGGAAATTCGATACTGGTTACCATTAGCGAAGCACTACACTAGCACCGCTTAAGCTGTTAAGCATGGTGCGATTTTCCTTCTTTCTCGCTCTGACGCTTTCCGCGCAACACCCCGGCCCGCGGAATCCGCAATTACAGCCCCGCCTCTGGCCCGGCTACGGTGAACTGCACTTTGAAATCCGCACGGCCCGGCCAGAAGCCCGGCCCTGGGCCAACCAGGGCCTGCGCCTCATCTACGCTTTCAATCACCCGGAAGCCGCCGCCAGCTTCCGCCGCGCCACCGAAATCGACCCCGATTGTCCCCTGTGCTGGTGGGGCCTCGGCCTGGCCCTCGGTAACAACATCAATGCTCCCTTGCAACCGGAAAACGCCGGTCCGGCCTGGGAGGCCACCGGGAGGGCTCTGGCCCTCAGAAACAAAGCCACTCCGCGCGAGGCTGCTTTCATCGACGCTCTCGCCCAGCGCTACCGGAAGGAAAACCCCAAGGATCGCTCGAGCCTCGATCTTGCCTATGCCGAGGCGATGCGGAAACTGGCCCGTAGCTATCCGGATGATCTCGACGCCCTGACCCTCGCCGCCGACGCGCTCATGAATCTCACCCCATGGCAACTTTGGTCGCGTGACGGCAAACCGAACACTTACACCCTGGAGCTGGTGGGCCTTCTCGAAGCAGTACTCCAGCGCAATCCCCTCCACATGGGCGCCAATCACCTCTACATCCACGCCGTCGAGGCTTCCCTCACCCCCGAGCGCGCCCTGCCCAGCGCCGACCTTCTCGCCGGCCTGGCCCCCGAAAGCGGCCATCTCGTCCACATGCCCGCCCACATCTATCAGCGGACCGGCGACTACGCCAAATCAGCCGAAGCCAACCGCAAAGCCGCCGCCCTCGACCGGGCCTACTTCGCCGCCGTCGGCAACCCCACCTGGTATACGCCGTATTGGTACCACAATCTGCACTTTCTCTCCTCCTCCCTCACGATGCTCGGCCGCTATGGAGAAGCCCGCCTGGCCATTCTCGATGCCGCTTCCGCCCTCGAACCCGTCGCCCGCATCGAAGCCGGCCTCGAAGCCTCCCTCGCCATGCCCTGGTTCACGGAGGTCCGCTTCGCCCAGTGGGACCGCATTCTCGCCGCCCCCGAACCGGCAAGCTTCAGCCTCACGGTGCAAAATGTGTGGCGCTTTGCCCGGGCCATGGCCTTCACCGGCAAAGAAAAGCTGGCCGAGGCCCGCCGCGAGAGGGATCTCTTCGCCAAAGCCATTGCTGCCCTGTCGCCCGAGCGCGGCTTCGGTCTCAATCAGGAACTGGCGATCATGCGCATCGCCGCCGATATCCTGGATGCCCGCATCACCTGGCTCGCCGGAGATCGCCCCTCGGCCATCTCGCTTGCCCGCCGCGCGGTTGCCGCCGAAGATAAACTCCATTACGATGAGCCGGCCGGCTGGTATTATCCGCCCAGCCGCGAAACACTCGGCGGCATGCTCCTTCGCTCTGAACAACCAGCGGAAGCAGAAGCTGTCTTCCGCCAGGAACTCGAAAATAACCGCCGCAGCGGCCGCGCCCTCTTCGGTCTCTGGCAATCCCTACTCGCCCAGAACAAGCACGAAGCCGCCGCTCAAGTGAGACCGCTCTATGAGCGCGCCTGGAGCCTCGCCGACAGTCCCCTCTCGCTTGATCAGCTCTTTTGATCGACCGGCTTGGACAGGATCCCAAAACCCACTAACCCAAAGCCCGCCTGCGTGATGTAATTCGTAGCCTGATAGAGCAGAATCCAAGCCAGCGCCGCGGAATTCTCCACTCCAAATGGCTTCAAGACTTGTACGGCGACAAACTGAAACACGCCAACGTATCCCGGTGTCGAGGGCACGGCGCTCGACAGCCCCAGCGCGGCCAGCACGACCATCGATGTCTGCAACTCGAGATGGAGCCCGATCGAATCGGCTACCAACACGCCCGTAAATGAGTCGAGAGGCCAGATCACGAGCGTCAACAAGAGAAACTGCGTCGACCGCCACCAGCTATGCAGGCTCCGCAAACCGTCCAGAAACCGCGCCGCCACACCCGCCACTGCCGGCGCTTTTTTGAGCAAACCCTCCACTTGGCGCTCCGCATGCGGCAATAGGAATAGCGTCAAAATCCCAATTCCGCTGAGCACACTGAAGGTCCGGCTCGCCCGGTGCAGCCAGTCCGGCAGGCCCGGTATCGTAAGCAGCGCCACAGCGGTGAACAACACCAATACCCCCGCATCCATCACCCGCTCGATCAATGCCGTCGCCAGCAAATAGCTGCGTGAGATCTCATGCCGGCGCTTCAGCGCCTCCACTCGCATCAGTTCACCCATGCGCGCCGGCAGCACATTGTTCCCCAAATAACCCAGGGCATTCGCCCAGAACACCGTTCCCAACTGCAACTCCGCCCCGGAGTTCAACAACACGCGCCACCGCACGCTTCGCAGCCATAGCGCCACGCAACTCAGCAGCCCCGCCCAGCCGAGCGGCGCCAGCCTGGCCCCGGCCAGCATTCGGCCCAATTCGGCGAAGTCGATTCCCCGAAACGAAAAGTACAACAGTACCGCCGCCAGCACGATTGCCACCGCGAGCGTAATCTTCGATTTCCGGTCCAGCCGGATGGGAACCCCAAAAGGCACTTATAACATCATGCTTCAATTCTTTTCCTTGTGAACTCCCAATCCGCATAAACTGGAAATTCCTATGCGCCACGCACCCCTGCTGATGGCCGGCATCGCCTTCCTCCTGCTCGCCCCCCAGTACTGGATCGCCCTGCTCACTCCCGCCACCGGGATCTATCATGACGACTCGATCTACCTCATCACCGCGCGCTCGCTCGCCCAGGGCCACGGCTACTTGATTGAAAGCCTGCCGGCTGTTTTGCCGCAAACAAAATACCCGGTTCTCTTCCCCGCCCTGCTTAGCCTCGTCTGGCGCATGGCCCCGGATTTCCCTGCCAACTTGCCTTTTCTCAAACTCATCCCCCTGCTCGCCGCTCTTGGCTGGTTCTACGCCAGCTTCCGCCTCCTGCTGACTCTTTCCCTTCCCCCACTGGCCGCCACGGCCGTCGTCTGTCTGCTTGCTGCCAGCCCCCAGGTTATCTTTCTCAGCACTGCCGTCCTCAGCGAAACCACATTCGCCCTCTTGCTCACGCTTTGCCTCTGGCGCGCCTTCACTTTGCCTGCAACTCCCTCCCGCGGCCAAATCCTCACCACAGCGATCCTCGCCGCTGCCGCCTTTCACACGCGCACCATCGGCCTCGCCCTGATTCTCGGTCTCGTTCTGCACTGGGCGCTCAGCCGCCAGTGGCGCACCTTGCTGCTCTTCTCGACCTTCTCCTTCAGCCTCTGCGCTCCCTGGCCCCTCTGGCAATGGCTCCACCGATACCAGACTGACCCGTACCTTTCCGCCGCCAACTACTATTCCGGGTACAACGTGATCCTCAATTTCTCCCTTCCGGAAAAACTGAAGATCATCGCGTTGAATTTCTTGTTCATCACATTTTCCCTCCAGAACATCGTGGGCGCCGCCGCCGCGGGCTTTCTCGGCCTACTCGCCTTTCCTTTTCTGCTTCGCTCGCTCTTCTCCTCGCGCCTGTCGGCCCTCATTCGCTTCCCTCTGCTGACCTCCGCCTGCCTGATTCTGCTCTGGGCTTGGCCGCCATTGCGCTTCCTGATTCCCTTGCTTCCTCTGGCGCTGGCAGCTTGCTACCTGGGTCTGCCATTACGGGTTCATCCCTGGGCTCCAGCCCTGCTGTTCTCCGCTTCCCTGTTGGCTGGCTACCAATCGGCGAACTACTCCCGTGCTGCCCTCTCCTCCGGTTGCTGGTACCCAGACTCCATCCCCCCTCAATCCTGGTCCGCCTTCGCGGCTCAGCTTCAATGGATCCGCGCCAACACCCAGCCGGGCGACATCCTCCAATCCAATGTCGATCCCACGATCTTCCTGTTCACAGGCCGCCATGCCGTACGCGGCTCCCATCGCAACGCCATGCTGCAGGCCTATCTGAATCACCCCGAGCCACTAGGCTCCCCCCGTGAGTTTGAGTCCACCCTACGCCACTATCGTGTCCGATTCCTGGTTGAAACACCCTGGCCCTGGTTTGCCGAGACCCCGCATTTCATTCGACTTCGACAGCAACTGCCTTCGCAAAACCTGGTTCCCATCGATTCCCTGCCAAGCCCTGGGTTTCATATCTTCCGAACCGCTTTATCCTCTTCGAATCCATAAAGTACCCCCGACAGCCAGCCGATCCCCTTCTTGAACTAAACATTCCTGCGGGTTTTGGGGCTGAAGGCACCTAGTGTTTTCCCGCCCCATTTTTGTTCAGTCTTTCACCCGAGAAGGCCCTAAGGCGACGACCTCATCCACTCGCTGCGAGTCTCACGTAAAGATTCTGGCCACTTCAGACGATCTGTCCTGGAGAAGCACGAAACCATGAAAGCTTATTGCCGCTTTTTTTGCATCCTGGGCATCCTCATGTTCACCCTCAGCCCAGCCCACCTGCGTGCGCAGAGTGCAGCCACCCGTCAGGTTCGAGTCAACTTCACCACCCCCGGTGTCCTCTTTTACGTGGACGGAGTTGCCTACGAGACTTCACAAGTGTTCAGATGGCAGGTGGGAGATGTGCATACGATTCGAATTCCTCGTAGTAGCAGCTTGAGCAATGTTGGTTCTTCCACTGGCTCCGGTGGGAATTTGGCGATTCGATCCCGCGTTCTCTATTCCGGTCTTTATGCTGTGTTGACAGAGGGTGGGCAAAACGCTCCAGCAGGCACCATACAAGACCTTTCCAGCCCCACTTCCTTGGATTACGTCTATCGCGTTCAGGTCTGGAGTTTCTTACAAGGCATTGATTTCACCAGCGCGCTTTATCACCAAATTCGCGTCAATACCCCTGCCTCCGGCTGCACCCCCACGGCTACGGGTCAGATTCCTGCTGGCGCCTGTAATGATGTACCTGGATTTACGGTTATTCGCTGCGCCGATGCGACCTCGTTTAACGCTACCGTGGGTGATTTTTGGTGTCCTCCGGGAATTACGGAGTTCACCGCCGTGCCCGCGGTTGGATACGCTTTTCGTGACTGGTCCAGCAACCCCGGCTTACCCAGCGCTTCCTCCACCGGTTCGATGGGTTCGCTGCGTTTCACCCTCAACAGTCCCCTACACATACAAGTGAACTTCGGCCCCGGCAAATTTTACCGGATCAACACTGATCCTCCCGGTCTCGACGTCATTATTGACCGCTCTCTGGTTAGAACGGGATTGCTTCCCGATTCGAACCGGTCAATCTGCAATGAGTATCAATCCTTTAGCAATTCATCCGGACAAAACGTTCCAGTCGGACAAGGCGGGGCGGCATCGACGTCCGACTTCTGTACCGTTTGGTTAATAGGCGGAACGCGGCTTCTGAGCGCTCCAGAACTGCAACGGGACCAAGTAGGCAGGAATCTTGTCTTTGACGCCTGGTCTTTCGGTGGGACTCAAAATGCCATCTTTTCGGTTACTGGCGCCAATCTCTCAACCGATGTCATTACAGCCCGCTTCCTGCCGGCAGCGGGCATCACGTTTGTTACACAACCTCAAATCAACCTTCCCCTGATCGTCAACAATCGCACTTGGCCGGCTTACAACTTCTGGTTTGGTATCAACCGCGATGTAACATTCGCTGCCCCTTTGGAAACCGTCGACGCGAACGGCCGCCGCTGGCGTTTTCGTGGCTGGTCTAATGGAGGTCCCGCCGCCCAAACTCTTCGCGTCTCGCAAGAAATGGTTAACAAGGGTTTATACCTGATTGCACAATACGAACCACTCAACCGTTTGACGATTGAAACCAATCCTCCCGGCCTTCCCATCACGGTCGACGGGCAGGACTGTCCCGCCCCTTGTATGGTGGAAAGACTTGCAACTGAATCCGTTGTGGTGGCCCCGGCGCCCAGCGTAACCCAAGCCGATGTTCTGCGCTTGGAATTTGATAACTGGTCCGATGGCGGCTCCGGCGCGCGCAGCGTTCCGCTGAATGTCGACTCCCGGCGTCTGGTTGCGAATTACCGCCAGCTATACCGCTTATCCGCGCTCGGTAACCCACCCGAAGGGGCGAGTTTTGTCTTCAATCCTACCAGCGCCGACGGCTTCTACGCCCTGGGCGCTCAAGTCAACATCACTGCTCGTGCAAACAATGGCTTTCGCTTCCTGCGCTGGGGGGGCGACACAGCCGGCATGTTTCCGAGCACCACTATCACGATTAGCGGTCCCCGCGGTGTTGTTGCGGAACTGAGCCGCGTCCCATTTCTCGATTCCGCCGGCATCAAGAATGCAGCGGGAACCGGACCTCAAGATGAGGGTCCAACCGGCAAGGTAGCGCCCGGCTCCCTGATCACCATCTACGGCGCCAACCTCACTCCAAAAGAGGAAATTGGCCCTCGTTCCCCGCAATTGCAATCCTTGGCTGAGGTGGCTGTTCGTGTTGGTGAACGTTTTCTGCCCCTCAGCTTCGCCTCGGCCAACCAGATCAATGCGCAACTTCCATTTGATCTGCCACTCGGCCCGAGCCGCCTTACGATCGTTCGCAATGGACAAGCCGAAGTTGGTGCGGATTTTGAATTAATCCGAAACGCCCCCGGGCTCTTTGGTCAGCAGGGTACGGAGTCAGATTCTCAGCCGCCCTTGGCTTTGGCCTTCCGCGCTGACGGCAGTATCGTTACCGAAGCGGCCCCTGCACTGCCAAATGAAGTCCTCTCCCTCACAGGTACGGGTCTCGGTCCCTTCCGCTCGATTCTGCCTGCCGGCTTCGCCCTCCCGCAAGGCTTCGAAGTCGCCCTCACTGACCCGGTCGAAATCCTTGCCGGGGATCAATCCATCCAACCCCTGCGCGTATTCGCCATGCCCGGCTTTGTTGGTCTCACCAGCATCCAGTTCCGTGTCGGTCCTCAATTCCCTGTCGGCCAGTCTACAAGCTTGCGCGTTCGCGTGAATGGGAAAGACTCGAATTCGGTACGCCTACTGGTGCGCTAGCAGGGCTCCATCGAGCTTGTGCCGCCTTGCGGCGTAAGCGCAGCCAGCCAATCCACACGCTCGTTACCGAGAGGGCCAATCCGCCGAGCATCGTAGGAATCATCGCCAAGTCCCAACCCGGCCGGTTAGCATACAGCCAGGGCAGATCCCAGGAATGCAAACCGTGATACAGCCACCGGTTCCACCTCGTTCGACCGACATAGCTTTCTACTAGCTTTCCCGTCGCGGCGTCAAAGTAATGCATCGTCCGTTCCGAGTCGCCCAGCCGGAAATACAAAGCGGGCAGAGGTAGTTTTCCGTTGCGGTCGATGTAGTAGTTCTCATAGGCGTTTACCAGCCGCGCCTCTTCCACCACTACCCCCGGATGAGCTCGCTGTAATTGTTGCCGCGCCCACTCAAGAGTAACCCCGCGGCTCGGTTCCTGACCCGGCTCCACGCGCAATAATTCCCGCCGTCCCGCACGTAAGAAATAGACGCCACGCCCCTCGGCCACAGCCAGTTCCACCTCCTTTACCCCCTTCAGCCCCGCCCGCCTCAACACCGCTCCCGGGCCCTCACCGGAAAACAATTTCCCCTCCCATCGCGCCCCCGCCAGCTTTGCCGCCGTCTGCCCATCCGGGCCAAACTCCGGGCTCCAGCCGAACGGATTCATGCTGAACATCCCACTCAGGATCCAGGTGAAGGTAACCAACCCGAAGCCCAAACCCAGCATCGTATGCCAGCGCTTCCAGCCGGCGTAGGGAATACTCGATGGCCCGGTCGCGAAACGGTATCGCTTCGATGGGGAATACAACCAGATCCCTACAACGATCCCCAACAGGGTCATGACCGTCCCCACCGCCGACAATGCAATTACAATCAGCCGCCAAACCGCCGTTTCCTTGCGCAGCACCGTGAAGTACAACCAGTGCGGAATCGCCCCAAACCACGCTCCAATCCGATCGACCCGCGTCGTGTGCTGCATCACCTCGCCGCTCACCTTCGATACATACACTTCTTCTCCATCGCTCCAACTGAACTTTAAGAACGGCCGCAGAGGGCGCACCGCCTTGTTCAGCGTCCACTGGTCCTCCTCCGTCATGGCCCCTTCAAAGATGGCTTCTTCCGCAACTTTCCCCGTCCAACGGCTAGCCTCCCGAAGCGCAGCCTCTCGCGTCAATCCAGGGAACACCTCCAGCCGGTCGGCATAAACCAGTTTCTGCTGGCGCCCCTGATGGAAGCGGTAAACCGGCCTGCCATCGAGCATCGTCAATCGCACCTTGTCCGGCTTGGCGACTCCGGAAATCTCTTGGGCCTGCTCGAGCGCCACCGCTACCCGGCTCGCATCCACTTCCGCACTCTTGTCCAGCCGCTGCTCGGCCGACACCCCAGGATAAGGCCAATACATCAGCACGATTCCCGAAACAAACCACATCGCAAACAGCACGCAAAATACTACGCCCAACCAACGGTGGTAAAGAATCACATTCTTCCGCAACGCAATGACCGTGTTCTTCATGCTTTTTAGCTTCTCAGCTTCCGCTTCCTTCCTCCAACTGCAAATCTGCCCGTTCACTTCCTGGTTCCGCCCGCTCATCGAAAACTTTTGCAAGCCCGATTCAACCCTTGCCACCATGAAAACGAAATGCTTCGCTCTCTCTTGATTTTGAGCTTTTGCGCTGCCAGTCTCCCTGCCCAGACTCTCTCCCTCGCCGGGCGCGTCCTCGACGCCAATCAACTCCCGATCGACGCCGCCACCGTCTCCCTCACCCAGACAGGTCGAAAACCGCAGTACGCGCAAACCGCCAGCGACGGCCGATACTCTTTTGCCTCCCTTCCCGCCGGTTCATACTCCGTCCGGATCCTGAAACCCGGTTTCGCCGAACTCACCCAGAACATCAATCTCCGCGCCGCGATCGACAACCTGGACTTTACTCTTGCTCTCGCCGAAGTTTCCACCACCGTCACCGTCGAGGATGTTGCCGGCAAAACCACGGCCACCCGCATGGATGTTCCCAATCTGGAGGTTCCCATTCAGGTTTCTTCCATCACCTCCCAAGTGCTCGAGCAACGCGGAGTCAATGACCTCGTCAATGCCCTGCAGAATGCCTCCGGTGTCTCGGCGACCCGCTGGTATGGCATGTATGAGTACTACACCATCCGCGGCTTCAATGTCGCCGATGTCCAACTAGTTGATGGCATGCGCCTTGAGGGCAACCGCATCAACACACAATTGAACAACGTCGAGCAGGTCGACGTGCTCAAAGGCCCCAGTTCCATCCTCTACGGCGGTCAAGCCTTAAGCGGCGCCATCAACATCATCCGCAAGAAACCGGCCGCCAATCGCGCCTACGATGTCTTTTACCGTGGCGGTCGTTTCAACACCCACCAGGTGGGTCTTGGGGCCACAGGCCCGGTCGGCAATTGGCAGCGCCTCCTCTACCGCGCCGATGTCAGCTTCGAGGATTCCGACGGCTGGCGCGCCGCCGCAGCCCGCCGCCTCAACTTCTCTCCTTCTCTTACCTATCTCTTCAGCGACCGCGCCCGCGTCACTCTCCATCAAGCCTTCAATCGCGACCGCTTCACCACGGACGGTGGCGTTCCCGTCGGCGCCATCGCCGCTGGCATCCCCCTTAGCTTCCGCTTCAACACGCCCCAGGACTTCGGCCGCGTCGATGACTCGCAAACCCATGTCCTGCTCAACATCAACCTCAACCCGAACTGGGAATTCCGCAACGGCTTCCTCTACCGCTATACCAATGACGAATATTTCTCGGCCGAAACTCTAACTTATGCCCCCGCTCTCAATCAGGTAAACCGCGGTACGCTTTATTTCCACCACCACCGCCGTCCCGTGCTGAACCAGACCGATGTCCTCGGCCACTTCAACCTCTTCGGCATGAAGCACACCGTCGTTGGCGGCTACGAATACCAGGACTTTTACAATTTCACCGACCGTTCCGCCACGCGCAGCGTCAACATTGCTCCCATCAGCCTCGCCACGCGCACGGAAAGCTTCCAGCCCTTCCCCAATTTTCCCATCAGCCGCCGCGACTACTTCACCAACGCCATCCATGCCTTCTTCTGGCAGGATTTCGTTCAAATCAGCAAGCGCCTCCGCCTCAATGTCGGTGGCCGTTTCGATGACTTCGGCCGCATCACCCGCAACGACCCCTGGGCCAATGGCGCCGCCACCTCCCGCGGCGTTGAATTCCGCCGCAACCAGACTGCTTATACTTACCGGGCCGGCCTCACCTACCTACTCGCGGAAAACCAGCAGCTCTATTTCAGCTCCGCCTCTTCCTTTCAGCCCGTCACCAACGTTCCAGCCGACGGGCGCGAACTCGTACCGGAAACTGGGCGCAGCTTCGAGCTTGGCCACCGCATCCAGGCCTTCGGCGGACGCTTCAAGGTCGACACCGCCCTCTATCAGATCCGCCGTCAGAACGTCGTCATCGCTCTGCCCAACGCCAACTTTGAACAGGCGGGCCAGCAATCCGCGCGCGGCCTCGATCTCGACATCAATGGCAACATCGGCAAAGGCTTCCGCCTCATTGCGAACTACGGCTATACGCTTCCCCGCTTTGACACCTTCTTTGCCAACAACCGCACGCTCAACTTAAGCGGCTTCCGCCCCCGCTTCACCCAGCGCCATGCTTCCAACCTCTGGCTGACCAAGGCCTGGAACAATGGCTGGACCGCCTCCGTCGGCCAGCGTTACCTCAGTTCCATGTTTGTCGATAACGCCAACACCCAGAACTGGCGCCTCGGCGGCTACTCCACCTTTTCCGGCGCTCTCTCCTACCGCCGCTCCTTCTATCATCTCGGCCTCAACGCCGACAATCTCCTCGGCCGTGACCGCTACTTCGTCGCCGGCATCTATGACGGCCAGGTTTATCCCGGCACGCCACTCAATGTCGCTGCGACCCTCCGCCTATTTTTCCGATAATTTTTTCTCAGCCGCGAAACTTTGTGCCTTCTTTTCCGGAGTACCTCGTGTAAAAATGTTTACCGATAGCTCTACCCCCGTGAGCAACTGATACGGTTCCCGAACTTTGGCCGGATAAACTCTGGCCACCGCCGCGGGCAACTCTGCTTTTCCCAGCACCCGCTGGACTCTGGTGGTTGCCGCTGGCAGGGAAGCACGCCCGGACGCGCAAGCAGCCCTCGAAAGCCTTTGCCCCAGTTATTGGTACCCGATCTACGCCTTCATCCGCCGCAAAGGCCAAGCTCCCGAGGCCGCC
Organism: Bryobacter sp. CoA8 C33; assembly: GCA_019931185.1. Taxonomy (GTDB): domain Bacteria; phylum Acidobacteriota; class Terriglobia; order Bryobacterales; family Bryobacteraceae; genus Bryobacter. The sequence goes on along the minus strand of JAINDK010000032.1, from coordinate 1,923 downwards.
CCTGACCTCACTCAGGACTTCTTCCTTCATTTGTTATCCGGGAATTTTTTTGAACGGGCAGACCGCTCCCGCGGCCGCTTTCGCAGCTTCTTGCTCGGCTCCCTGAACCATTTTCTGGCGCATGCACATGACCGCAATTCCGCCAGGAAACGCGGCGGGGCCCTCACCCTTCTCCCGTTTGAGATCTCCAATCACGCGTGTCCAAATTAGCCTTATAAATTGAGCCTGAGGGCAGCCTACTGGTCGGTTAGAGAAGTTCCTGCAAGAACACATCTCAACTCCCGAAGGAGACCGCCCTTGGATCAAGTATCCAACATTTTCAGCCAGCTTTTGGGCTTGGCGCCACGCCGGCTTTTCGATGCAGCAGTGGCCCGGCATGACGGGATGCGGCTCGCCCGGGGTTTTTCCTGTTGGGATCAGTTTGTAGCGATGCTGTTCTGCCAGTTGGGGCAGGCGCACAGCTTGCGTGAGATTCGCGAGGGGTTGCAAGCCTGCGAAGGCAAACTGGTGCATTTGGGCATGGCCCAGGCACGCAGTCACTCCACGCTCGCCTATGCCTAGATTATGCACGCGGGTGGTGCTTGGGAGCCTGACAAACAGCGAGCATTGAATGGGATTGATGAGCGCACACTGATCAACATTGGGCTAAAACAGTGTGAGGTCGTGTTGGCCACAGAGGCTTGCGGCCTCGACAGGAGTCACCAAAATGGTGAAGGCGGATTCGCAAGAAGTTCGTGGGGACGTTGAAGGGCGGGATCGTGGCGAAGCGTCGCGGGGGCCTAATAAAATCAGTGCCGCGACAAAGTACAGCTTTACAGGTAAGAATCTGACGGCTTACGGTGGTCTGCTGCCCATGGCGGCGATGCTGGAGAAGCTGGAGTTTCAGCAACTCGTGAGCGAGCCGGTGAATCTGGATCGGAAACGGATGCCGAGAGCAATGGAACCCAGCGGATTTCTACTCGGCATGATCCTGGCTGTTTATGTTGGATTCTCCCGGCTGAACCACTTACAGTATCTGGAACGCGAGCCGATGCTGCTGGGGATATTGCGGGTGGCGCGATTACCCGTGTAAAGCACGTTTTGGCGCTTCTTGTCCTCCTTGCATTTGACGGTGGAGCGGCAACTGGGGCGATTGAACGCTCGCTTGCGGGAGCGGGTTTGGGCGGCGGCGCCTGTGCGGCTGACGGAGGTGACGCTGGACACGGACACGACGGTTCATACGCTGTATGGCGGTCAGATGGGCGGCCGCGTGAGTTACAACCGCAAGAACAGAGGCAAGCCGAGCGATCAGCCGATGCTGACGTTCATCGCGGAGACGCGCGAGTATGCGGGAGGACAGTTGCACAATGGCGACAAGCCGAGCGGAGAGGATATCGCATTGCATCTGGCACGAGTGATCGAGACCTTGCCCAACACCGTGGAAACGGTGCGGGCCAGAGCGGATGCGGGCTTTTATTGTTGGGAGGCGGTGAGGGCGTATACGCACCTGAAATGCGAGTTTGTGATCGTTGCCCGGAAAACGGAACGGCTACTAAGTGAGTTGCAAGCCGCGCCGTGGCGACGTTCCCCGCACACCGATGCTGACTTCGAGTGTCAGTTTAGTTACCAACCGGAAGGGTGGGAAAAGGAGTACCGCTTCGTGGGCTTGCGCTACGATCAGCCGGAACCGGACGCGGCGGACCCGGATCAGATCGGACTCTTCGATGACCTTGCATGCCGCTATCGGGTATTTGTGACCAATATGGACAGTGGGCAGTGGAGTCCAGCGGAGGTGGTGGCGTTCTACAACAAGCGGGCGGCGGTGGAGAACCTGATCCAGGAAGCGAACAACGATATCGGGCTGACAGCTCACTTATCGCCTATAACTTGAATTGCTGGCTGGCGCTGTTTGAGCGCGAAGAGTCGCTCACCGTACCCGAGTTG
>JAINDK010000095.1 GCA_019931185.1 Bryobacter sp. CoA8 C33 | reverse complement strand
GGGCCAGCCGGGCATGAGGCAGAGTTCGGCGCCATCGTAGCCGGTGGAGCGGATGAGGGAGAGGGCTTGATCGGTGGATAGGGATTGGAGGCCGTAGGTGCCGAGGGAGAGGCGGACGGGGGAGGAGCGGCGGGGGGCGGCAGCGAGAGCGAGCAGGGAGCGGCGGGTCATGAGGGGGACTCCGCGGCGGCGAGCATGAGCATGAACTCGCGCATGAAGAGGTGGTTGTCGTGCCAGGTACGGCCGCTGACGAGGTTGCCATCGCGGACGCAGCCTTCGTTGACGAAAGTGCCGCCGGAGAAGGTGACGTCGAGGGCGCACTTGGCGACGGTGGCGACGCGGCGGCCGCGGATGACGTCGGCGGCGGCGATGATTTCGACGCCGTGACAGACGCTGGCGACGGGTTTGTTGTGAGTGAAGAAGTGGCGGGTGATGGCCAGGAGGTGCTGGTCGTAGCGGAGGTATTCGGGGGCGCGGCCGCCGGTGATGAAGAGGCCGAGGTACTGCTCGGGCTGGACATCGGAGAAGGCGATGTCGGCGGCGAGGTGGTAGCTGGGGCCTTCGCGAGTGATGTCCCAGCCGGGAGGGATTTCGTGCATGACGAGGTGGTAGAGGCGAGCCTGGGGGCCGGCGACGACGACTTCGTAGCCGGCTTCCTTGAGGCGGAAGAAGGGATAGAGAGTATCGAGGGCTTCGGCGGCGTCGCCAATGATGATGAGGACTTTATGGGGCATGGGTTAGTTGGTTGGTTCCTTGAAATTCTGACCGTCGCCTTCGTAGCCGGGACGGGGAGGGGATTGGGTGAGGATCTTTTCGGTGGCGGGGTCGAAGGCGATCATGCGGCGCTGGCGGTAGGAGTCGGCGGCGAGTTTGATGGCGGCCATGGTCTGGTAGCCGAGGCGGGAGTCGAGCACGGGGGCCTTGCGGGTGCGCATGCAGTCGTAGAAGTTACGGGCGTGCTCGATGCGGATGGCGTTGAGGTCCTTGAGGGGGGCATCGATGCGGCGCTCCTGTTGTTTTTTGCGGAACTGGCGATCGGGGGTGAGGGTGAGGTAGCCGTCGTGGAAGGAGAGGGTGCCTTCGTGGCCGTAGATGGCGGGGGCATGGTGGCGCTCGGGGCCCTGGGAGGCGGCTGAGGAGGCGATGGTGAGGAAGAAGTCGCCATACTCGGCGGTCATGGTGAAGGTGTCGGGGGTTTCGCGGTCTTTGAACTGGTAGATGCCGCCGTTGGCGCTGACGAGAGAGGGGAAGCGGCCGCCGAGGGCGAGCAGGAGGGGGGCGAGGCGGTGGTAGTGGAAGTCGGCGACGACGCCATTGGAATAATCCCAGTATTTGCGCCAGCGGAAGTAGCGCTCGGCGCTGAAGGGGCGGGAGGGAGCGGGGCCGAGGAAGCGGGGCCAGTCGATGTTGCGGGGGTTGGCTTCGGGCTCGATGTCATATTGCCAGAGACCGAAGACGGAGTTCATGGAGTAAGTGGACTGGGCCCAGAGGACGGGGCCGATGGCGCCACTGCCGATGAGGTCGCGGGCGATGGTGTAGCGGGGATCGGAGCACCATTGGGCGCCGATTTGGAGGACGCGGCCGGTGCGGCGGACGGTCGCGTCGATGTCGCGGGCTTCGGCGAGGGTGAAGGACATGGGTTTTTCGAGGTAGACGTCCTTGCCGGCGCGGAGGGCGGCGATGGTCATGCGGTGGTGCCAATGTTCGGGGGTGACGACGAGGACGGCGTCCAGATCGGGGCGGGCGAGTAAGGCTTCGTATTCGTGGTGGAGGTCTTTGGGCTCGAGGCGGAGTTCGTCCTGGGCGCGGCGCTTGGCTCCGGAGTAGATGTCACTGACAGCGGCAATGCGAATGAGGCCTTGCTCGAGCATGGGCTTTTGGTAGATGCGGAGGTGGCGCAGGCCGAGATTGCCGCAGCCGATGAGGCCGACGGAGATCCGGCTGTTGGCGCCGTGAAGCTGGGAGTAAGCGGCAGCGGAGAGGAAAGCGGTGCGGCGAGTCAAAGCGCTCTTTATTGTATGGGAGCGGGGGCGGGGTGAAAAGGAAAGGGCGGCGGGACCCTGTAGAGAGCCGCGCCGCCCGGTTTGTGTGTGGATCGGGTTAGCGTTTGACGCCGAGGAGGGCGACCAAACCAATCAGGAAGCTGGGTTGACGAGTGTAGGAATTCGGGAGGGCGCCGCGCTCGAAGAAGGGCTGATTGGAGAAATCACTGCAGTACTCGAGACGGCTGAAGAAAAGATCGGAAAGTTTGTACTCGCCGGTAAGTGTAACCGCTTTGATCTTTTGTGCGGTTCCGGTGATGAAGCCATCCTTGTCGTAGTAATACTCGACACGCGGGGAGAAAGCGAATTTCTTGGAAATCTGATAGCGGTAGGCAGCGGCGAAACCGAGCCAGTCGTTGGAGCCACGGGAGGCGGCAAAGCGCTGTGTGCCGTAATCGAAGTTGAGATAGGCGGAAGATTTTGTATTGAAGGTGTAGAGGAGAACCGTATCGGAGAAGTTACGCCAGCCCTTGTTCGTATTGTTTTGCTCAGGGCCGGTGTAGTAGTTCTCAGTAAGAGTCATCTTGCCGACGGTGAGCGCGGTGGTGAATCCCATGGTTTTGCCGCCATTGTTGTCTCGGACATTGTTCCAGCCGTTGACCAATTGAAAGCCGACAGTCAGGTACTTATTGAGTGGCATGGCGGAGCGAAGGCCGAAGTGGTAGTAGGGACCATTGGTAAAGAGCAGAGAGCGGGTGTAGTTCCAATTGAGGTGAGTTTCCGTGGGCTCCGCACCAGCACTGGTGTAGAACTTGCCGAAGTCGAGTTGGAGGCCTTTGCCGTTTTTTGGTTTGAAACTGACGTAAGCCTGGGGGATGTCGCGCATGGCGTTAAAGCCGTTGGCTTTGTCCTGGAAGTTGAGATAGTCCATGGCACGACCGAAGCCGAGATCGAGTTTGAAGCCGACTGGAGCGGGGTCGGATTCAATCATGATGCGGGCCATGTTGAGCTGAAAACTATTGCTGCGGACATCGAAGTTACGCAAGGCATTGAAGCCGGAAGCAGGGTGATCGGGGTTGTAGTCCGCATAAGTATCGATCAAGCCGGAAAAGCGAATGGACTTGAAGGAGAGGGGGGATTGGGGGAAGAGTGATGGGGGTGCCACTGTGGACGAGTCCTGAGCGAACATGGCGCTGACGAGCCCGAAGCAGAGAAGTATCCTTGTATGAGACATAAAAGCTCCTCATCTTTCGCTTTTGGTTTTGTTAGCCGAAGTGGATCTCACCGCGTCGACGATTACTGCTGTAACGATAGCCGTCAGTCGCATTGAAGATCCAATCGAAAATTACAATTGAGCGAATAGAAAATATCTGTTTCCTTATAGCGCCATTTCAATTGCATTATGAAAGCGAGCTGGAGACTTTTGTTCTCCGGGCAATATCGACGGTAACCTGGACCAATATGAACAGAAAATACTTAATGTTTACGTGTAGTTTTTTTTGTGCGGGAGTGCTGAGTGGCCAACAGGCTATTCCCGATGCAGAGGCGCGAATCAAGGCGCTGGAAGCGAGTGTGAAAGCGGCGCAGTCGGCTGGGGACAATGCGTGGATGCTAACCAGTACGTTGCTGGTGCTGCTGATGACGGGTCCAGGGCTGGCGTTGTTTTATGGGGGGCTGGTCAGGAAGAAGAACGTATTGTCGGTGCTGATGCAGAGTTTTTTGCTGATGGGACTGGCGTCGGTGTTATGGGCGGTGGTGGGGTATAGCCTTTCGTTTGGTGAAGGGAACGCGGTGATCGGGGATTTGCGATATCTGATGCTGAATGGAGTGGGAGGGGACGCGCAGACGGATTATGCGGCGACGATTCCGCACCAGACGTGGATGATGTTCCAGATGATGTTTTCGATCATCACGCCGGCGCTGATCACGGGGGCATTCGCGGAGCGGATGAAGTTCAACGCGATGGTATTATTCATGGTGTTGTGGTCATTTCTGGTGTACTACCCAATGGCGCACATGGTGTGGGGCAAGGGCGGGATGCTGAACGCGTTTTTGGGGGGAACGGTACCGTGCTACGACTTCGCGGGCGGTACGGTGGTACACATCACATCGGGAGTTTCGGCGCTGGTTTGCGCGCTGTACATGGGCAAGCGGATTGGCTATGGGCAGGAGGTGATCCGGCCGCACTCGCTGGTATTGAGCGTAGTGGGAGCGTGTTTGTTGTGGGTAGGTTGGTTTGGGTTTAACGCGGGGAGTGCGTTGAGCGCGGGGACGCTGGCATCGGCGGCGTTTGTGACGACGCATCTGGGAGCGGCCTCGGCGGCGTTGGGCTGGACGGTGATGGAATGGCTGCATGGCAAGGCGACTGTGCTGGGGGCGATCTCGGGTGCGGTGGCGGGGCTGGTGGTGATTACTCCCGCGGCGGGATTTGTGACTCCGGGAGCATCGTTGCTGATGGGATTCGCCGGTGGGGTGGTTTGCTATTACATGGTAGTGAAGGTGAAGTCGAAGTTCGGCTACGATGACGCACTTGACGCTTTTGGGGTGCATGGAGCGGGGGGAACGCTGGGAGCGCTGCTGACGGGTATTTTCGCGACGCGGACGGTGAACAGCGCGATCGGGGAAGGCAAGGCGGGATGGATTGACGGCAATCCGGGCCAATTGCTGAATCAGGGCATTGGAGTGGCGATTGCCTGGGGTCTGGGCATCGTGGGCACACTGTTCATCCTGAAGGTTTGTGATATTGTCTGCGGCGGAGTGCGGGTGAGCCCGCAGGAAGAAGTGGACGGTCTCGACCTGAGCCAGCATGGTGAAGAAGGCTACTCACTCGAAGGCTAAGAGAACGGAGAAAAAGCAATGAAGAAAATCGAGGCAGTGATCCAACCCTTCAAACTGGATGAGGTGAAGGAGGCAATCAAGAGCATTGGCGTGGACGGGATGACCGTGACGGAAGTGCGTGGACATGGACGCCAGAAGGGCCACACGGAGGTATATCGCGGGCAGGAGTACAAGGTGGACTTGCTGGCGAAGATCAAACTGGAGATCGTGGTGCCGGACGAGCGGCTGGAAGAAGTGATCGAAACGGTCATGAAGGCAGCGCGGACGGGGCGGATTGGCGACGGCAAGATCTTCGTTTATGAGGTGGTGGAGGCGATCCGGATCCGGAACGGAGACCGGGGCGAGAGCGCGATCTAAATCCGCGGGAAAGCAAAAAAGCCTCCGCCCGATGGGCGGAGGCTTTTTTGTGCCCGAGTGGGCGGGCTCTAGAACTGGTTCCAGAGGTATTGGTTGTAGACCTCGTGGTGGAACTGAACTTCAGGGGCCTTAACGACGGTGCCGAGCAGGCGAGGGCAACGGTCGGCGGAGGCTTGTTTGAGATCGCCGAAGCGGCCCTTGACGTCGGCGCCGAGCAGTTCGGTGGTCCAGGTGGCGGCGCGGAAGTTGTCGAGCGCGGTGTAGACGTTATCGGGAAGATAGCGTTCGGCCTGACGGAGGTTTTTGATCTTGGCGATTTCGCCGTCGATGCCGGTCTTGAAGACCGAGTAGAGGACCATGTAGGGGTTGGCATCGGGGCCGACGGAGCGGACTTCGACGCGCGCGCTTTTTTCGTTGCCGATGGGGATGCGGATCATGGAGCCGCGGTCGGTGGCGGAAGCCTTGATCTGATTGGGGGCCTCGAAGTGGGGGTCGAGGCGGCGGTAGGCGTTGACGCTGGCGTTGAGCATGAGGCAGATATCGTTGCCGTGGCTGAGGATGCGGTCAATGAACTGCCAGGCGGTTTTGGACATGTTCTCTTCGCCCTTGGGATCGTGGAAGATGTTTTTGCCGCCCTTGGTGATGGAGACGTTGGTGTGCATGCCATTGCCGTTGACGCCGACGACGGGTTTGGGAAGGAAGCTGGCGGTCATGCCCATCTTGGTGGCGACCTGGCGGCAGATCAGCTTGTAGAGCTGGATCTGGTCGGCGGCGGCGACGACCTCACCGTAGCTGTAATTGATTTCAAACTGAGAGGGAGCGACTTCGGGGTGATCCTTTTCGTTCTGGAAGCCCATGGCGCGCTGGACTTCGGCACTGGTATCGATGAAGCTGCGGAGGGGGTCACCGGGGAGGGAATGGTAGTAGCCGCCCTTGTTGACGTATTCGAACTTACCGGTCTCATGGAAACGGCGCTCGGCATCGACGCCCTCAAACAGGAAGCCTTCGATTTCGTTGGCGGCGTTTAGGGTGTAGCCGTTCTTGGTGAACTGATTCTTGGCGAACTGTTTGAGGACGCCACGGATATCGGCCCCATAGGGAGAGCCGTCCTTGTCGATGACTTCACCGAAGACGAGAACCTTGCCGGAGCCGAAGATATCGGCCGGGGCCCAGTAAAAGGAGCCCCAATCCATCGAGAGGCGGAGATCGGATTCACGCTGGGCGGTAAAGCCACGAATCGAAGAGCCGTCGAAGGTAAGGTTATCCCAACTGTTGATCAGGAACTTCTTATCGTAGTCGAGCATGTGGAGACGGCCTTCAAGGTCACTGAACAGAACGGTGACAGCCTTGATGCCCTTTTCGTCGGTGAGGTACTTGAGGCGCTGCTCCTGGATGACATCAGGGGCGACACGGTTCTTGCGCTGCTCCTTGGCAGCCAAGTTAAGGTCTTCCAGCTCCCCATAGGAGAGCGTCAAAAAGTTTCGCAAATCGTTCGACATTCTTTGCCTCAGATTATTAGATAGGATGCTGGCTGTTGAGCGAAGAAGTGGTGAAAACCCAACAATAGACAAACCCCGGCACAGGGCCGATGCTCGATTATAGTCCGTCGAAAAGGGTGAATCCAAGCCGGGCAGTGACGGTTTATTTTATCGAGCCGATTGAAACCGATAATAGAGAGAGAAGAGATGACAGGGAAAATTTGCCATTTGAATGTGTCGCGGGGAGGAATTCCGAAGCGGGAGTTGAATCCGGCGCGGCTGACGGCGCTGGGGCTGGAGGGGGATGACTGGGCGCATCCGAAGTATCACGGAGGGCCGGAGCAGGCGTTGTTGTTGATTGGGGAGGAAGTGATCGGGGAATTACGGCAGCAGGGCTATGAAGTTTATGCGGGCGCGCTGGGGGAAAACCTCACGACGCGGGGGCTGGATTATGAGAAATTGCGGGCGGGGCAGCGGTTTCGGCTGGGGCAGGAGTGTGAGATTGAGCTGACGAAGCTGCGCGAGCCTTGCCGGACGCTTGATGTATACAATCGTGGCGGGATGGGGAAGATTCAGAAGATATTGAAGCAGGAGGGGCGCGGGGGGTGGTACGCGCGGGTATTGCGTGGGGGGCATCTGTTTGCGGGGGACAGGATCGAGCTTGTTGCTGAAACCGTCTAGAGGGTGGGAAGAGATTCTGGCGCAGCATAGCCGGGTGTGGGCCGAGGAGGCGCGCAAACATGAGAACTGGTTAAGAGGGCTGCGGCTGGAGGGGGCCTGCACCCGGGAGCATTACCGCGAGGCACTGGAAGGGATTGAATTTCGGGAGGAGGCGGTGGCGGAGTTTCGGCGGCGGAGCTTGGTGAGGGTATTGCTGCGGGATGTGCTGGGGTACGGGAGTTTGGGGGAGATTACGGGGGAGATTTCGGCGCTGGCGGAGGCGATATTAGGGTGGAGCTATGAGCGGATCCGTGGGGAGGTGGTGGGCCAATATGGGGAGGCGCGGCGGGAGGATGGGCGGCGGTGCGGGCTAAGCATCCTGGCGTTGGGGAAGTTGGGTGGGGAGGAGTTGAATTACAGCTCGGACATCGATTTGATGTATGTGTATGAGGCGGGCGGGGAGACGGAGGGGCCGAGCGGGGTGAGCCATCGGGAGTTTTTTGCCAAGATTGCGCAGCGGCAGGCGCAATTTTTGGGGGCGTATACAGGGGAGGGGATTTGCTACCGGGTGGATCTGCGGCTGCGGCCGGAGGGGAGCCTGGGGGAAATTGCGATCTCGCGGGAGAGTGCGGAGGCATATTACCGGCTGCGGGCGCGGGATTGGGAATTGCAGATGATGATCAAGGCGCGGGTGGTGGCGGGGGAGGCGGAGCCGGGAGAGGCCCTGATTGAGATGGTAGAACCGCTGACATACCGGACGACGACGGATTTTTCGGCGATTGAGGCGGTAAGCGCGACGCGGGTACGGTGGAATGAAAAGCTGGCGAACCGGCGTCTGCAGGGGGGAGCGACGGAGATCAAGCTGACGCGGGGGGGGATACGGGATATCGAGTTTCTGGTGCAGTGTTTGCAGCGTCTGCATGGGGGGAGGGAGAAGTGGGTGAGGAAGCCGGGGACGATGATCGCGCTGTCGCGGCTGCACGACAAGGGGCTGATCAAGGGGAGCGAGTTTGATGCGCTGATGGAGGCATATGTGTTCTTGCGGCACCTGGAGCACCGGCTGCAGGTGATGGAAGACCGGCAGACTCATGTGATGCCGGAGGAGTGGAGTGAGATCGAGTCGCTAGCGCGGCGGATGCCGCGGCTGCAATTGGGTGTGGAGAATACGGCGGCGCGGCTGCTCGAGAAGCTGAAGGGGCATTTGGGGGCGGTGGAATCGATTTACAACCGGATCATCCATGGACATAGCATTGAGCCGGAGCCGGTGGAGGAAATCAGCAGTCATGCGAACCGGACGCAGTTGCAGCGGCTCGAGGAGCAATTGGCGGGGCGGTGGGGTGTGGGGGTGCTGGGGGAGCGGCAATTAGAGCGGGACTGGCAGGAGTTGGCGGCGCTGAGCCCGTGGCTGGCTGATGAATTGATCCGGGAGCCGGAGTGGCTAGAGGAGTTGCGGGCGTTGGGGCAGGCGGAGCCGGGGCCGGTGCGCTGGAGCGAGGAAGTGAGTTTGCGCAAGGCCTACCGGCGGCGGCAATTCCGCATTTTGTGCGAGAGCGCGCTGCGGGGGCGGGGAGTGTTTGAAACGATGGGAGCGATGAGCGATCTGGCCGACGGGGTGATTGGGCACTGCCATGAGCTGGCGATGGCGGAGCAGGGGGAATGGCTGCGGGGCAGCGGGCATCCGATGCTGGTGGTGGCGCTGGGGAGGCTGGGGTTGCGGGAGTTCGATGTGGCGAGCGATGCGGATTTGGTGTTTGTTTTGCCGAACGAGGCGGCCGGGGAGATGGAGGCGTGGACGCGAGTGGCCTCGCGGATGATCGAGTTACTGACGGCGTACACGGGGGAGGGAGTGATCTTCAGCGTGGATGCGCGGCTGAGGCCGTATGGGCGGGAGGGGGATCTGGTGCAGACGAAGAAGTCGTTTATCGAGTATTTTTCGCACCAGGCGGAGGCATGGGAAGGGATTGCGTATATGAAGGCGCGGGGGGTGGCGGGTCCGGGGGAGAGGGCCACGGAGTTTTTGGCGGAGTTGCAGCGGGTGGACTGGCGGCGTTACGGGCAGAGCCAGCGCTCGAAGAAGCAACTGGGGGAGATGCGGGCGCGGCTCGAGCGGGAGCAGGGGCGGGACAATCCGCTGAAAGCGGGGCGGGGCGGGTTTTACGATATCGATTTCTTGTTGTTGTATTTGCGGCTGCGGAGCGCGGGAATCTTCTTTAGGGTATTGAACACGCTGGAGCGGATTGAGGTGATCGAGCAGATGGGGCATCTGGAGGCCGAGGATGCGGCGTTTCTGCGCGAGGCGACGCTGTTCTACCGCTCGATCGATCATGGGCTGCGGTTGCATTCGGGTCAGCGCCCGCATCATCTGCCCGGGGCGACGGCGGGGCGGGAGGCGCTGGAGGTGTTGTTGCGGAAATGGATGCCAGGGCGGAGGAGGGACGGGAACCTCGAGACGGAACTGGAGCGGATGCGGGAGCGGACGCGGGAGACCTTTGAGCGGCTGTTTGCATGAAGGAAGGGGAGGTTTGCGAAAATGCAAGAAGATGAAATCGTTTTTCTCATGGATATTGACGGCGACGGCTCTGGCTGGGCAGGAAGCGAGCGTCGAGCGGTCGTTCAACCGGCTTTATAGCTTTGAGTTTGAAGAGAGCCAGAATGTAGCGCGGGCGTTTGTGCAGAAGCATCCGGGGGATCCGCTTGGGTATGCGGCGCTGTCGGCTTCGTATCTATTCAGCGAGATGAACCGGCTGCAGGTATTCAGCAAGGACATGTTCAAGGAAGAGAAGATGAAGGGGGAGCAGGCCAAGCGGATCGGAGCGGAGGCGAAGCGGAATTTTGAGGATGCGTTGAACCGGGCGAAGAACGCGGGGGCGGAGGCGTTAAAGAAAAACGATAAGGACACGAACGCGCTGCTGGCGCTGTTGATTGCGACCGGGGCGGAGCGGGATTTCGCGGCGCTGGTGGAGAAGCGATACAAGGACAGCTACTATGCGGCGCGAGCGAGCCAGGAGTATGCGCTGCGACTGCAGGCGATCGACCCGGCGATCGAGGATGTTTGGTTTACGCGGGGCTTCAGCGAGTATCTGATCGGAAGTGTGCCATTTGTGATCCGCTGGCTGATGAAAATCGAGCAGGCGACGGGAGACAAGAAGAAGGGCGTGGAGTTGATGGAGAAGTGCGCGCGGGGGGGCAAGCACTTGAAGCCGTTCGCGCAGATGATGTTGGCGAGTATCTATCAGAAGGACAAGCGGATGAAGGAGTGCCGGGTGATGCTGGAGGCATTCGCGGCGGATCATCCGGACAATGAGATCATCCGGAAGGAAATTGCGAAGCTGCCGAAGAGCTAGGGTCTATCATTAGGTTGTGAAGAGGATTGCCGCGTGGACGCTCGGGATGGTGTGCGCCCTGTGGTGCGCGCCGAGGCCGGTTTTGGCGCAGGTAATCGAATTTGAATCGAATGGGTTGAAGTATCAGACGCTGACGCGGAGCGGGGTGACGGTGATGTTTGCGCAACTGCCGTCGAACCTGAAGGGCTACACGGTGTTGCAGGTGGCCGTGTCGAACGGATCGCGGTATTTGTACACGGTGGATCCGGAGGATTTTGCCTGGCAGCGGCAGGACGGAACGGTGGAGAAGGCGATCCCGGCGCGGCAGGTGGTGAGGCGGATGCTGGACAAGGCGAATCGGGATGATGTGATCAAGCTGGTGGGGACGTATGAAGTGGGATTGTATGGACTGCAACGAATGCAGTCGACTAACGGCTATGAGCAGAGGCGGCAAAGCGCGATCGGGGAATTTGGACAGGCGCGGCTGAAGGCGGCGGCAGCGGCGAGCGCGATTGCGTTTGTGCGCTCGAAGCTGCAGGCGGGGGAGTCGACCGATGGGGCGATTTTCTTTTTGACGGATCGCAAGGGATTGGGGCCGGGGCGGCTGGTGGTGCGTTTTGGCGGGGAGACCTTTGAGTTTGATGCCGTGACGATCGGCACGATGAACTGAGCGGGAGGCTATGCTGAAGGGTGGTCGACCTGCACACGCACACAAACGAGAGCGATGGAACCGACAGCCCGGTGGAATTGGTGGAGAAGGCTTGGGGAGTGGGGGTGAAGACGCTGGCGATCACCGACCATGACACGTTGAGCGGGGTGGGGATGGCGTGGGGGCGGGCCGGGGAGTTGGGGCTGCGATTGATCCGGGGAGTGGAAATCAGCACGAAGGCGCGGGGGCGGAGCGTGCATTTGCTGGCGTATTGGTTTGGCGGGGAGGCGCCGGAGAGCTTTGTCGAGTGGCTGCGGGGGATGCTGGAGATCCGGCGGGAGCGGAACCGGAAGCTGACGGCGCGGCTGCGTGAGTTGGGGCTGGCGATTGAACTGGGAGAAGCCGAGCGGCTGGGGCGGACGGTAACGGGGCGGGTGCATATCGCGCGGGTATTGGTGGAGAAGGGTTATGTGGGTACGATCCCGGAGGCCTTTGACCGCTACATCGGGGAGGAGGCGCCGGGCTATGTGATGATGGAGGATCCGAAGACGCCGCTGGCGATTGAGAAGGTGCGGGAGCATGGGGGCGTGCCGGTGTTGGCGCATCCGATCCGGTTGGGTATGAGGGACGAGGAAGTGGAGGAGGGATTTGTGCGGGAGCAGGTAGAGGCGGGATTATTGGGGCTCGAGGTGATGCACTCGGATCAGGATGAGGCGGCGCGGGGGCGCTATATGCGGCTGGCGGAGCGCTACGGGCTGGCCCCGAGCGGGGGCAGCGATTTTCATGGGACGATCAAGCCGCGGGTGGAGTTGGGACGGGGTGTGGGGGGGAATGTGGTGGTGCCTGGGGAGTGGGTGGATAAACTGGCAGCATTATGACAAGAGAAGAAGCGTGGAAGACGGTTTGTGAGTTTGTGAGCAACGATGGGCTGCGGCGGCACATGCTGGCGGTGAGCACGTGCCTGGAGGCTTATGCGCGGAGGCTGGGTGAGGATGCGGAGAAGTGGGCGGTGGTGGGGATGCTGCATGATTTCGACTGGGAGATCCACCCGCAACTGCCGGACCACCCGGTGAAGGGGGAGGCGATTCTGATCGAGCGGGGCGTGAGCGAGGAGATCCGGCGGGCGATTCTGTCGCATGCGGATTTTACGGGGGTGCCGCGAGTTTCCGCGCTCGAGAAGGCGTTGTTTGCCTGTGATGAGCTGGCGGGATTTTTGACGGCGGTGGCTTATGTGAAGCCGAGCCGGAGCATCTTCGAGGTGGAGCCAAAGGGGGTGCTGAAGAAGATGAAGGACAAAGGATTTGCCCGCGCGGTGAACCGTGAGGACATTACGCGCGGGGCGGCGGAGATGGGAGTGGATCTCGAGGAGCACATACAGTTCTGCATTGAGGCGATGAAGGGGAGGGCGGAGGAATTGGGGGTGAAGGGGAGTTGGGGAGAGTAAGGCGTGATTGCTTTGAGAAATACTCGGAAATATAGGATGAAGTAGGCCGGGTGGGCCGGGCAGGCACGATCGCACGGAGAGTGCCTTTTGAGGCCTGATTGTAAGAGGTAGGGGAAGCAACGCATGCAGGTGCGGGAGAGATAATTTGAGCGCAAATTGTGCATGATTCTGATTTGGCCGGACAGGAATTGACAAGCGTATGACGGCTATGAGAATGTTTCCTCATGCAAAGAGCAATATTGGGTCTTCTCGTCGCACTGGTGATGGGGGATGCGTCCTCAGCGTGGGGGCAATCGATTTCAGGAGATTTGGTGGTCAGAGTCACGGACCCCAATGGCGCCAACATAGTGGGAGCGAAAGTCGCTCTGATTGAGGTAGCGACGAGCATCCGGCAGGAAGCGGCGACGGATGGGCTGGGGCTCGTGCTGTTTCAGAACCTGAAGCCGGGGCAATATCAGGCAGAGATTGCGCAGGCTGGATTTCAAACGCAAACCGTGAAGGACATGCGGATCCAAGTGGGCCAGCGGGCTCGCGTGGACGTGGAAATGAAATTGGGGCAGGTTACGGAATCGATCACGGTATCGGCGGCGAGTGAAACATTGCTGAACCGGGAGAGCGCGGCGATCGGGCAGGTGCTGGACCAAACGGCGATTGTGAACCTGCCGTTGAGTGGACGGAACTTCATGCAACTGGCGGCCATTACGGCGGGGGCAGTGCCGATCGGCATCGGCACCTCGCCGGCGACATCCTGGACCGGCCGCAGTGACATGACGCTTTCGATCGCGGGGGGGCGGGAATCAAACAACAGCTTTTTGTTGAATGGGATCGAAACGCGCAATGCGCGGTTTGGGAGCGTCGGGATCCGGCCTTCGATCGAGGCGATTCAAGAATTCAAGATTCAAAGATCGACGTTTGGCGCGGAGTTCGGCCGCAGCGCTTCGATCATCAACACGACATTGCGCAACGGGACGAACGAACTGCATGGAAGCGTATTCAATTTCTGGCAGAACCGGGTGATGAACGCGACGGATTTCTTCTTGAACCGGACGGGGCGAGTGAAGCCGCCGCTGAACTTTCACAACTTTGGCACGGCGATCGGTGGACCGGTGATGATCCCCAAGCTGTATAACGGGCGGAATCGCACATTCTGGTTCTTCAATTACGAAGGACAGCGTCAACGAATCAGTTCCGCGGCGACGGCGCTCTATCCTTCCCGCGCGCAATTGGAGGGGAATTTGGCGGACGATAGCGCGGGTACGGGCATCCTGCCACGGGGCTCGGCACTATGCCAGGCGAATCCCGCGGCGCGGCGTTGCGCGGACGTACTGGATCCTTTCGGTGGGGCGCCGTTTCCGAACAACATCATCCCGGCGAGCCGCATTGATCCGACCTCGCGTTTGGCGTTTCAATTCATACCCACGCCGAATGTCGCGATACCGGGAGGGCAGGCGCTTTTCCCGACATTCAATACGGTGGCCACGCCGGGTCAGATCAACGACTGGGATCAATACAACGCGCGCATCGACCACCAGTTGACGGCGCGCGACCAGATTTTTGGAACGTATTCGCATTCCGATGAAACGCGTGACGTCAAAGTACTGCGGCCGTTAGGGGGAGAAGGTTTTCCATTATCGAACCGGCTGGTCACGGCCACCTGGAACCACACTTTTAGCCCGACGATTCTGAACGAAGCCCGCTTCGGCTATAACCGCAGCGTGACCTACCGGTTGTCGGAAACTTCATTTACCCGGGACTATGCGCGCGAGGTATTCAACCTGAAGAACATCAACACGCAACCGATCGTATTCGGCGTGCCGTCCTTCGGCGTATCGGGCTTTGGGGCGATTGGTTCGATTTCACAAGCGATCGGGGCGACAGACCAGAACTACCAGTTCACCGACAACTTCAGTGTGATCCGAGGCAAGCACAATATCCGCAGCGGGGTGCAGATCAGCCATCAGCAGTACTTCCAGATCACGAACTTCAACGGCAATCCGTCGTTCACATTCGACGGCCGCTACAGCGGTCTGCAGACGACGGCCGGCACGGGTCTTGCGGATTTTCTGCTGGGCGTACCGGGGCAAGCGGGAGGGGCGGTGGGTGACGGTGCGCAAGACATGCGGACGACTTTCTACGGGGCTTACATCCAGGATGATTGGCGGATATTGCCGAACCTGACGCTCAACTTTGGAATCCGCTATGAGTTCGCGGCGGCACCGCGCGAGATCAACAATCGGAGCCTGTTTTTCAGCACGGAACTGAGACGGGTGGTTTTGGCCGGCCAGGGGGTACGGCCGGAAATTGTGGATCCGGATTACAACAATTGGGCGCCGCGTGTTGGGTTCAGCTGGAATCCGGGCTTTCTGAAAAACTTCGTGGTGCGAGGCGGAGCGGGAATTTTTTATTCAACCGACAACTTCAACGAGGAACAGTTCAAGGTGAACGGCCCACCGTTTTTCCAGGCGCAGACATTGATTGGCGACGCACGGACGCCGAATTTGTTCTTGCGGGATATGCTGCCGTCCTTCAGCACGTCGCCGGCAATCAGTCCATTCAGTTTCGACCGGCTGAACCGGACGCCGTATCTTGGGCAGTGGAGCTTTGGAATTCAAAAGAGCTTCGGAGCCAACTGGCTGATCGAGGCGGAATACGCGGGCAGCACCGGCAGCAAGCTGCCACAACGGCGGAACCTGAACGCCGGGACCATCGACCCGACGGGCACAATTCCGATCGCGCAGCGGATTCCCTTTGCGGGTTTTGGGCCGGGCATGCTGCTGACGTACAACGGAGGTTGGTCGAGCTACAACGCGCTTACGGCGAAGGTGGAAAGGCGGCTGTCGAGTGGTCTATTTCTGCTGGCCTCCTACACCTGGCAGAAGAGTCTGGACTTGGGGGCGACGGACGAATTCTCAACCATCTCGACGGAATTCCGCAAATGGGACAAAGGGCGAAGCACCTTTGACGTACCACATCGATTTGTAACGAGTTTCGTTTATGACCTGCCTTTCGGCCGGGGCAAGAAGTTCGGCTCGAACATGAGCAAGGCTCTGGACTTTGTGGTGGGCGGCTGGCAGACGAATGGGATTCTCACACTGGCGCAAGGGCAATTTCAAACGCTGGGACTTGGCACGGATTGGATTCTGGTGGGAAGCTTCTCGCGCAGCATTCCCAATGTAATTGGTGACCCGTACAGCGGACGTTCCCTGCCGGACCGGTTCTGGAATGCGACGGCGTTCGACTTTCCGCGGGATGCACAAGGAAATCGAATTCGCGTGGTAGGCAATGCGGGACGGAACACATACCAACAGCCGGGAATCGCGAACTGGGATGCGAGCGTGTTCAAGAATTTCCGGGCAACGGAGCGATTCACGGCGCAACTGCGCTGGGAAACCTTCAACACCTTCAACCACACGCAATTCGGCAACGCAAACACAAATACACAGAGCCCGACGTTTGGCGCGATCACGAGCACGCGGGTAGCCCCGCGGCGCATGCAGTTGGGATTGAAGATTCTCTGGTAGAAGACGGCAGGGACTGGAAGTAATTGGAGCTAGCGGGGCGAGGGGCCGGAGACGACCTCGACGAGTTCGACGCGGGCGACCCAGCGGAGCACCTCACC
Organism: Bryobacter sp. CoA8 C33; assembly: GCA_019931185.1. Taxonomy (GTDB): domain Bacteria; phylum Acidobacteriota; class Terriglobia; order Bryobacterales; family Bryobacteraceae; genus Bryobacter. The sequence goes on along the minus strand of JAINDK010000095.1, from coordinate 40,092 downwards.
AGGGACACCGCGGGCTTCGAGCCGGAGACGGTCGCTCGAGCCGGACAGGGTGAGGGCGGGGGCGGACTGGCTCGCGGGCGTGGTGCGTTGGAGCTTGACGCTGACCTCTCCGCTCGAGCGGGAGGCGATGCCGGCGAGATCGAAGACGGCGTCGACGGCGCCGGAATCGGAACGGGCGACGGCGAGGATGCGGAAGGCGACCGAGGAGTGGGGATCGATTGAGATCAGACCGGCGCCGGGGCGGAGTTCGGTGGAGGAATCGTTATGGGTGACGCCGCGAGCGACGAGCACGCTGGTTTGGGCATCGCCGGGGGATTGGAAGGCGCCGGCGGCGAGGGCGTCTTCGGCGACACGCTTGGTTCTTGCCTGGTGGCCTTGAGCCCGGGAATAAGCGGAGGAAGCGAGGCTGGCCTGGCCGCCGGTGACGGAGGCAAAAGCTCCGGTGGCGCGATTGTCCTGGCCGCCGCCGACATTGGCCCAGAAGCCGAGCGGCTCACTTAAATGATTGCGATTGTCGCGCAGGATGATATTTTCCGGGGACTGCCAGGCGCCCGGGGCGTTGACCATGACGACCTCCTTGCCGGTGGGATCATCGATACGGACGTTGCCGGAGATGAGGCCGTTGGTTGAGCGGCGCCAGCAGTGGATGGCCCTTCCCGCGCTTTTGATGACGTTGTCGATGACCTCATACTGGTCGAGTTGGAAGTTCGGCTCGATCGAAGTGGTTGCCGTCTCCATGTAGTTAAAGTTGCAGCGGACCTTGCGCAGCCAGCCGCGGTGGGAGGGATGCCCGAGCAGATAGCCGCTGCCGTTGGGGTTGATGGTGCGGGTGTGAATAATGGAGATGTTTTCGGCATCGAAGCTTTCACCCGGGCCGACGGCGCCCCCCTGGAGGAACTTGCCGGTGTGTTCGCCGTAGAGCATGACGGAACGCATGGTGTTGGTCATCGTAATGCCTTCAATACTGACGTTGCGAACGCGCCCATGAACGAGCACGCAGGCGTTGATGTTCTTGACGAGACCACTGGGTAGGGCATTATTGTGGCTGTTGAGGTCAATCGTGCCGCGGCCGAAGAGGCGGACGCCTTCGATATAGTCTTTTTGCGTGCCATGGCCGATGCGGATGCCGTAGGCTTCAGGGCCGTCATAGGAGAGAAACCACAAGCTGCCGATGCTGTAGCCGCGTTTGCTGGGAAAGCGGATTTTGACGCCATGGCTGAGGTCCTGCCAGTCGCCGGTGATGGGCACCTTGGAGTGCTGGTAGTCGAAGGTGCCGCCGCTGCCCCAGGTGAAGGTACCCTCGCCGTCGATGCGGATGGTGTAGATGACGGCGCCGAGGGCGAGGTCGTAGCTGCCGCCTGCCTCAAAATCGTCGATGGATTTGGGGGCGCCGTGGTCGGTGGTGATTTCGGGTTCGCGTTCAAGTTGGGATTGGCGGTCGGCCAGCTTCAAGGTGGCGCCGGCTTCGAGTTCGATATCGAGCGGCTTGTCGACGTAGACCATGGAGCGGTGTTTCCGCAGAGGCTGGACATGAAGGCCCGGGCGGAAGATGATGTGGTCGCCAGGCCGGGCGGCATCGACGATGGCTTGGGCGTTTTGCCCGGGCCGGACCTCGTGGACACTGGCGGCGAGAAGAAGGCAGACAACAGCGGTCATGAGGGGAAACTCCTGGGAAGGGCTCTTAGCGTCATGGTAAGCGAAGCGGGGCGCGGGTCAGAAGGCGTATTTGAGAGCGAACTGGATCACCCGCGGCGAGCCGGCGCTGGTGATGCGTCCGAACTGGGCCGATTGGAGATTGTTGTTAGGCAGGCCGAGGTTGGCGCGGTTGAAGAGGTTGAAGAATTCGGCGCGGAACTGAAGTGTATGGCGCTCGCGGATGGGGATGAGCTTGAACAGGCCCCAGTCGAAATTTGCGCTGCGGGGGCCGCGCATGTTATTGCGGCCGCTATTGCCGAAGCTGCCCTCGGGCTGAAGCACGAAGGCGGCGGGGTTGAACCAGCGCAGGATCTGCTCCGCCTTCGGCCTGCCGGAGGGCAACTGCCAGTTGCCGGCGAGGTCGGCGCGGTCCGCGCCATTGGCGGTGAGGGATTGATCGATGCCGGCGGCGATGGAAAAAGTAACGCCGGAGTAGGCGCTGACGATGCCATTGTTCTGCCAGCCTCCGAGGGTGTGGCGCAGGACGGGGTGCCAGCTCTTGAGCCGGGGCATATCCCAGAGATAAGAGACGACGAGGGCATGGGGGCGATCGGAGTCGGCGCGGCCACGATCGCTGTTCCAATTGGAGGGGTTGTTGATGACACCCGAGTTGGAACTGGCGGAATTGATGGCGTTATCGATGCTCTTCGACCAAGTGTAGGAACCGGTCAGGCTCCAATCGCGGGTGAAGCGGCGCTCGAGGGTGAAGATGGCAGCGTGGTAGGTGCTGTTGGCGATGGACTTCATGAGCCGGATGCCGCCGAAGTCAGGCCAGTAGGGGCGGCGGTCGTTGAAATTGGCGCGGGTGGAGGCGCCGGGAATATAGCGGGCGGCATTTTCCGTGTAGACGAGGGGCAGGCGGGTGCCCTTTGAGCCCTGGTAGGTGGCGCGCAGGATGTTGGCGGCGCCGAAGATCTGCCGTTCGAGGGTGACGTTCCATTGCTGGATGTAAGGGTTGTTGAACGCCGGGTCCATGGCAGGCCAACCGAGCGGGCGGGGGATGGGGAAGTTAGCCGGCTTGGGGGAGGGGCCGGGAAACGGGGAGACGCGGCCGGCGTAGGGATCGGCGGTGGAGCGGGGAAAGGGGAAGGTGATGGCGGTGGCGAACATGGGCAGGTTAGCGGGTTGCTGGACCTGCTCGGTGGGCAGGAGGTTGTCGTAGAAGATGCCGTAGCCGAGGCGGATACTGCTTTTGCCGTCGCCGAAGGGATCGATGGCGAGGCCGAGCCGCGGGGCAAGACGGAGATTGCGGCGGGGGGCGAGGGGCCGGACGATGCCGGGGTCGCCGAAGAAGAGCATGCCGGTGGGGGCGTCGGTAAAGACGCGTGATTTCTGGCCGGGCACGAAGTAGGCGGCCTGAGGCAGGTTGGGGAGCCACTGGTCTTCCCACGGGCGGAAGGGTTCATAACGGAGGCCGAGGTTGAGGGTGACGCGGCGGCTGATTCTATAGTCGTCCTGCAGGAAGCCGATCCAGTCGGTCTGGCGAACTTCGACGCGGAAGCCGTCGGACTGGGAGAAGCTGCTGGGGAGTCCGAGGAGGGCATCGGCGGCGGCGTCGCCGGTGGTCTGGCCGAAGGCGTAGGCGCCGTTGCCGTTGGTGTTGACATGGGGAAGATTGAACTGGCGGCGGATGGTATCGAGGCCGAACTTGATGGTGTGCCGCCCGCGGATCCAGGTGAGGGAGCCTTTGTACTGGAAGTTGTTGCGGACGAGGGTCGTGTCGCCGAAGAGATTGACGGCGAAGTAGCCCGGGACGCTATTAAGGATAAAGTCACGGCTGCCGGCGGCGGGGGTGAGGCGGGCGCCGAGATCGGCCCAGGTGAAGGGGGCGGCCTCACCGCGGATGCCCCAGGAGCGGTTGAAAGTAGTCCCGAATTCACCGACGAGGGAGGGGGTGAAGATGCGGGTGTAGTTGAGGGTGGCGTTGGTGGCTTTCTGGATCAGGGAATTGGTAAAGCTGATGATGTTTCCGGGGACGCCGAGATTGGGAACGGTGTTGTCTTCGCGGAAGATGCGGCCGTAGAGCCGGTTGCGGTCGTTGAGGACCTGGTCGACGCGGAGGCTCCATTCATCGTTGTTGGAGAAGTTGGGGCGCTGGTAGCGGAGGAGTCCGGCGGGATCGTCGGTGGTGGGGATGCCCTGGGAGAGGAAGCGTTGAAAGACGGGATCGAGGCGGCTGGTGGGAATCCGGTTGGCCGCAAAGGGGGTGTTTCCGGCGGCGGGGTCGCGGATGAGGATGAGATTGCCGCGGCCGTCGAGGACGTTGCTGTAATCGCCGGCGCGTTGGCCAGTGCGGAGGACCTGGGTGATGAGATTGGCGGGCGCGGAGCGGATGGGAGTTTTTTGAAAGCCGCCGAAGAAGAAGGTTTTGTTGCGGCCGTTGTAGAGCTTGGGGATGCGTAGGGGGCCGCCGAAGGCCATGCCATACTGGTTCCGCTTCAGACCATCGTGGGTGGGGGCAAAGAAGTTGCGGGCATTGAGGCGGTAGTTGCGAAGGAAGTTGAAGAAGGAGCCGTGGTAGTCGTTCGTACCGGCCCGGGTGACGACGTTGAGAACCCCGCCAGCGCGTCCGCCGAACTCGGCGGAATAGCTGTTGGTCTGGACGCTGAATTCCTGCAGGAGGTCGGGATTGGGAAAGGAGTTGGCCACGGAACGGTAGGTATCCATGTTGTCGCCGCCGTCCATGACATAGTTGAGGCCATTGGAACGGCTGCCGCTGACCGAGACGCTGACCTGGTCGGCGGGTTGAAAGGAGGTGCCGACGTCGCCGCGGATGGGAAGAACGCCGGGAGTGAGCACGGCGAGCTGAAGTGCGTTGCGGCCGTTGAGCGGCAGGTCGACCATGCGTTTGGCGTCGACGACATTTCGCAGCACGGCATCCTGGGTATTGACGGCCGTGCCTTGTCCGGTGACCTGTACGGTCTCGGTGACGGCGCCGATTAGGAGTGTGGCATCGACGCGGAGACGTTCATCGACCTGGAGGCGGATATCGCGTTGGAGGAAGCGCTGGAAGCCGTTGGCTTCCACTTCCAATTGATAGAGTCCCGCCGGCAGCGGGGTGATAGAGTACTGGCCTTGGCTATTGGCCGAGGCCTGGCGAGAGGTATTGTTGCGCATATCCCGCAGCGTGAGCTTCGCCCCGGGGACGGCGGCGCCGCCGGGGTCGAGAATGGAGCCGCTGAGGGAAGCAGTTCCTTGGGCCAGAGCAAGACCGGAAGCGAAGAGCAGGAAAGAAATGGCGACAGAGCGCATGGCGATGTTCTCCTTCCGCAATGCGGAATGTGATTCAGGTAAAGCCGAATGGAGTTTATCGACCACGGCAGAGGTTGTCAATAGAATCGGTTTCCGCAATGCGGAAGATGATAAAGTGACGACGTGATTCGTCCCAAGAAGGAAGAGGCGCGGCGGGAGAGCATGTCTTCGGCGCTGAAGTGTTTTCAAGCGCTCGAGGTATTGGCGCAGGAGCCTTTTGAATTCCCGCTGTCGGAGTTGGCGGCGCGGCTTGAGCAGCCACTGGCGTCGGTGCACCGGCTGGTGGCGACGCTGGGGGAGGCGGGATTCGTGGAGCAGGATGGAGCGAGCCGGCGCTACCGGCTGGCGGGGAAGGCGCTTTGGATGGGTACGGGTTATCTGCGGCACTCGCCGGTGTACCGGGCCTCGTTTCTGGTGATGCAGGAGACGGCGCGGAAGAGCCCGGGGTTAGTGCATCTGGGGGTGTTGCACGGGGAGTGGGTGCTGTATTTGCATACGGTGGGGAGTCCGAGCCGGCTTTACCTGTACGCGGACGCGGGAGAGCGGCGGCCGCTGCATGCCACCGGGCTGGGCAAGGCGATTCTGGCGTGGCAACCGGCGGAGCTGGTAAGCCGTGTCGGCGCGCAGAAGCTGCAACGGTTCACCCAGCACACGATCTGTTCGGTAAGCGAACTGAAGGAAGAATTGAAGGCCGTGCGACAGCGGGGCTATGCGGTAGACAACGAGGAGGGAGTGATCGGCCTGCGTTGCGTGGCGGCGCCGATTTTTGATGCGACTGGTTTGAGCGTGGCGGCCTTGAGCATGAGCGCACCGGCACAGGTTTTAACGAATGGGGTACTCGAAACCGAGGCGGCGCGGATCCGCGAGGCGGCCTTAAAGATTTCGGTGCAACTCGGCTTTCGGCCGATGTCGAGCAACATGCTTTCGCTGATCTCCGGTTAGGCGGAAGTTCAACCGACGCGGCGGAGGCGGGTGATGCGGCCGACCTCGACCCATTCGGCGACGAAGATGTTGCCATCGGGGTCGAAGCAGGCAGCGTGGGGGGCGATGAATTTGCCGGGGGTGAAGGCGTCGCGATTGAGGTTGCGGAGGTTTTCGTAAGTCTTGCCATCGGGTTGGCGGCCGTCGCCGAGATGGGCGACGGGCCGATTGGCGCGATCGAAGAGAGTGACGACGGCTTTGAGGTCGGGCATGAGGAGGAGGCCGTTGTGGAAGTCGAAGGTGCTGGGCCAGCGGACGCCCTCGTGAAGGGAGTGGAGCGGCTTGCCGTCGAGAGAAAAATACTGAATGCGGCTGTTGGCGCCGCGCTCGCCGACCATCAGAAGAGGTTGTTCGCCGCGTGGATCGATGGCGATGGCGTGGGGCCAGATGGTGGTGCCGGCGGGAGTCTCGGTGTCGCGGTTGCGATCCATCAACTCGCGTGAGCCGCCGAAGGAGCGGACCCAGCGGAGTTTCTCATCGAATTGATGGATGTAGAACTTGCCGTAGCCATCGGCGATGTAGATGTGTCCGTTCGGAGCGATGGCGAGAGTGGAGGGCTTGAACTCGCTTGCGCGGGAGTAGAGACCGCTGATGTGGGGAGCGTGGAGGATCCAAACAACTTCGCCATCGAGCGTGGTCTTGCGCACGAAGCCCTTGACGTTGTCGCAGTGGTAGAGAAACTCGGTATTGCCTTCGCGGTGGAGGACGAGGCCGTGGGCGCCGCCGCGGAGATCGGCGCCCCAACTCTTGATGAACTTGCCCTGGTCATCGAAGATGCAGATGGCGTCAGGGGACTCGGAGCTTTTGTGGACGGTATGGGCGACGACGACGCGGCGGTCGGCCGTGACGATAATGCCGTGGGTATTGCCGAACTGGATGCGGGCGGGGGGCTGAGCCCAGTCGTGGGTGGCTTCGTAGGAGAAGCTGCCGGAAGTGAGAACGGGGGTGGAGCCGTAGAGGCGGGTGAAGCCGGCAAGGGAGGCGAGCAGGGTGCGGCGGCGCATGTCATTATTGTGACGGAAGCCAATTTCAGCCGGTGTTGGGCCTGGTCTTCAAAACCAGTGAGAGGCGCTCCGCGTCTCTGGTGGGTTCGACTCCCACTGGCTTCCGCCAAGCGGTGCGGACTAAAGCCAGGGGATGAAGCGGCGCCAGCCGGCGGGTTTGTTTTTGGCTTCCTGTTCGGCGCGCCAAGCCTGAGCGTCGGCGACGTCCTGACGGCAAAAGGGGCAGTCTTGGAGATGGCGTTCGACGCTGGCTTTTTCGTCCTCGTCGATGCGGCGGTCGAGAAAGCGGGCGAGGGTTTCGTAGGGAATGTGCTGGTCCTGATTCACCGTCAGAGGGTTGCGGCTTCTTCGATGATGAGTTCTTTTTTGCCGGCGTCGAGAGAGGCCATGACACCGAGGGGGAGCGTGATCTGATCGGCGGTGTGGCCGATGAGCAGGCCATGGAAGACGGGGACCTTGACTTTCGAGAAGACGCGATCGAGGACCTCGCCCAAGGTGTAGTTGAAGGTAATGGAGGGCTGAAAGTCGCGGGGGCCGCAGTCGACGCATTCGCCGAAGACGACGCCGGCGCACTGGTCGAACTTGCCGGCGAGGGCCAACTGCTGGAGCATGCGGTCCATGCGGTAGGGCTCTTCGCCGACGTCTTCGAGAAAGAGAATTTTGCCGCGGACATCGGGCTCGTAAGGCGTGCCCATGAGGCAACTGATGAGGGTGAGATTGCCGCCGATGAGGCGGCCGCGGGCCTGGCCGGGGCGAATGGTGCGCAGGGGATGCTGGGGGCGGAAGGGATTGCGCTCGGTGGGGTTCGAGAGGGGCCCCATGGGGCGGGGCTCGAGGGAACGGCGAAACCAGTTTTGCGAGAACTCGGTGAAGGGTGAAAGGCCGGTGGGGCCATGGAAGGTGACGAGGCCGGTCTTCTGGTGGATGGCGAGGTGGAGGCCGGTGATGTCGCTGTAGCCGAGCAGGAGCTTCGGATTGCGGCGGATGAGGTCATAGTCGAGTGCGTCGAGCAACTGGGGGGTGCCGTAGCCGCCGCGAACGCAGATGACGGCCTTGACGTCCGGGTCGGCGAACATGGTGTGAATGTCAGCGACCCGGGCGGGAATGCTATCGCCGAGAGCGGCTTCGCGCTTACCCACCTGGGCGCCGGTCTTCGTTCTCCAGCCGAACATGCGGGCGGTGAGTTGCATGGTTTGCAATTGATCGGGGTCGGCGACGAAGGTGCTGGGGCTGATCAGGCCGACGGTATCACCCGGCTTGGGCATGCGGGGCTTGAGCAGCGCGGGGCCCGGGCCAGCTTGCGCGGCCAGGGCCGGGGCGGGAACAGCGGAGAGAAAATCGCGGCGATCCATAGGGGGAGTTACCAGTTTGTCAGACTGCCGTCGGGGCGGCGGAAGAGCTGAATGGGCTGGTCGTGCCGGGTGACTTCCCAGAACATCTTGAGCTTGGAGGCATCGAAGGTGACACCGAGGCCAGGGCGGTTGTTGGGGTAGAGCTTGCCGGCTTTGAAGTCGAAGCACTGCGGGAGATAGAACTGGTGGGGCAACTCGATGGCGGTGCCGGTCATCTCCATCATGACGGGGCCAGGGAAGACGCCGGTGCAGTGCACGAGCGCGGCTTCGCCGACGGGGCCGGTGAAGTGAGGGGTCTGGCCGACGTAGTGGGTTTCACAGAGGGCGGCGAGTTTCATGTACTCGGTGATGCCGCCGCAGTTGGGAATGGAGACACGGTTGTAGTCGATGAGGCGGTTTTCGATCAATTCGTTGATGTCCCAACGGTGGCTGTGCTGTTCGCCGACGGCGATGGGGACCTTGACCATGGGCCGGAGCTGGCGATAGACGCCATTGTTTTCGCTGCGGACGAGGTCTTCGCAGAAATAGGGCTCGAGCGGTTCGAGCAGGGCGCTGAGCTTGACGGCATCGGGGAAGTCAAGCCGGGTGTGATAGTCAATGGCCCAGTCGCCGGCCTTGCCGACGCCTTCGCGGATTTGCTGGCATTGCTCGAGGGTCTTGAGGACCATGGCGCGGTTCTGGAAGGGCTGGTCGCCGCCGGGATCGGACACGGAGGTGCGGAAGGCGCGGAAGCCATATTCGACGCAGGCGCGGGCGTTCTCCTTGAGACTGAGCTTCTGGGGATTGGGAAAGCCGGTGCAATAGCACTCGATGTAATCGCGGGAAAGGCCGCCGAGCAGTTGGTGGACGGGGACGCCGAGGGCTTTGCCCTTGAGATCCCAGAGAGCGAGGTCGAGGGCTCCGATGGAGTGGGTTTTCTCGCGGCCGGCGGGATAGAAGAGGCCGCGGAACATCAGTTGCCAGAGGTGCTCGATACGGGTGGGGTCCTGGCCAATCAGTTGAGTGGCAACCTGGCGGACGAGGTCAGGGGAGCCGCCTTCGCCAATTCCGGTCAGGCCGGCATCGGTTTCAACGGTGACGATGTGAAAACTCTGGTTGACCATCGGGCGGGTGATGGAGGATTCGTAATAGCGAATGCGGGTAATCTTCATTCGTTTGAGCTCGGCTTGGGCCTTCTCGACGAGGGGAAGGGAGAGGGCGGCGGCGCCCGAAAGGAAGTTACGGCGTGAGAGTTTCATGAGTTTTGGCCTTTATGGTATACCTGTTAATCTATGCGAAAGCTCTTGGGAATTGTTGCTTTCGCATCTGGACTCTTCGCCCAGATCCCGGTTGCCGATCCTCTCGTAGTTGCGAAATGTTCTGGATGCCATCGCAAGGATGACAAAGGGAACCTCAGCCGAATCTCCTTTGTGCGCAGCGCGCCGGAGGGATGGCAGCAAGCCCTGAAGCGGATGGTGCGGCTGCACGGAGTGCAACTGACGCCGGAGGAGGCGCGCCGCGTGGTGCAGTATCTGAGCGACCAGCACGGGCTGGCGCCGGAGGAAGCCAAGCCGGGGATTTACTACTTCGAAAAGCGGCATCTCGATCAGGAGAAGTATCCGGAGGCGGTACGGGATGCTTGTGTGAGTTGCCACCCATACGGGCAGTCGATGAATTGGCGGCGGACGGCCGAGGAATGGGATCTGCTGGTGAACATGCATATCGGCTACTTTCCGGTGGTGCAATGGAATAGCTTCACGGGGATGAGGCGCGAGGGAGGAGGTCCGGCGGCAGCCGCCAACACAGCGGATGCTCGGACGCCGGTGGAGCGGGCCATCGAGCAGATGAAGAAAGACTTTCCGCTCGAGACGAAAGAGTGGGCCGAATGGACTGCGTCGCGGCGGCAGGCCAAGCTGGCGGGGCGCTGGCTGTTGAGCGCCGCGCAGGCGGGCAAGGGGCAATTCGTGGGCGAGGTGAGTATTGAGCCGGGCGCCAATCCGAATGAGTGGGTGACGCGCTCGAAGATGACGAGTGTAGAGAACGGGCAGACGGTAACGCGCGAGGGACGCAGTGTAATCTACACGGGCTATTCGTGGCGGGGCCGCAGCGGGGCCAAGGACACGGCGTTGCGCGAAGTCATGCTGGTGTCGAGGGATCAGAACCAGATCGAAGGCCGTTGGTTTTGGGGCGCCTATGATGAGTTTGGCTATGACGTGAAACTGGTGCGGGCCGAGGAGCGGCCGGTGATTCTGTCGGCGACTCCGGGCGTTTTACGCACGGGGCAGACGGCGACGGTGCGCATTCATGGGGATCAGTTTCCGGCGCGGCTGGCGGCGGGGGATTTGGACTTCGGGGCGGGCGTGACGGTGGATAAAGTAACGCAGCAGGGCCCGGGGCTGATCGAGGTGCAGGTGAGCGTTGCGGCCAAAGCGGCTGTTGGCCCGCGGGATGTGGCGGTGAAACGAAGCGTGTCGGCGGGAGCGATGGTGATTTACGACACGGTGGACTACATCAGGACGGCGACGGACACGGCTATTGCAAGGTTGGGCGGCGGCAGTGGGGCCTTCCAGAAAGGCTATATGCAGTTTGAGGCGATCGGGTTCAATCGGGGGCTTGACGGGAAGCCGAACACGGCGGATGACATTCGCCTGGGTCCGCTGAAGGCGGAATGGTCGATGGAAGAATTCTTTGCTGTTTATGGCGATGACGATCTGCAATACGTGGGGCAGATGGACCGCAATGGATTTTTTACGCCGAACGTGGAGGGGCCGAATCCCAAAAGGAAGTTCAGCCGGAACAATTATGGCGAGGTTTGGGCGGTGGCGACCTACAAGGGAGCTGACGCGGCGCCACAAAAGGATGGCAAGCCACTGACGGCGAAATGTTATTTGCTGGTGACCGTACCGCAATACATGCGGTGGGACCAGCCTGAGGTAGCGCAGTAAACATGCAGTTGCAGTTGTCGGAGTTGCATCAGTTCGAGGCCGGGGGCAACCCCTTTGTTTATCTCGTGCCGAGCGGGGGGATCTTTGCCCTCGACGATCTTTCGCGCCGGACGATTGAGGTGCTGAAGCAACGACCGCGAGAAGCTGTCGATCTGCTGGAGGAACTGGTGGCGGGCGGGGCGGGGCGGGAACAAGCCCGCAATTGCATAGAGGAACTGGTGGCGACGCGGGCGCTCGAGCCGGCGGGGGGACGCCAGGCGGCGGTTGATGAAGCCCCGGCCGCGTTTCCGCTGCAGACGCTGGTGATCAATCTGACGAATCAGTGCAACTTGAGCTGCCAGTACTGCTACGAGTTCGGCGAGGATAAAGTGGCGACGCCGGAAGGCAAGCCGAAGTTCATGGAGTTTGAAACGGCGAAACAAAGTGTCGACTTTTTGTTTGCCGAAGCGGGTAGCCGCAAACAGGTGCACATCACGTTCTTCGGGGGCGAGACGCTGATGAATTTTCCGCTGCTGAAGCGGATTGTGGATTATTCGCGGCAGGAGGCGGCGCAACGCGGGGTGGCCATCGACTATTCGCTGACGACGAACGCGACGCTGCTGCGGCCGGAGATCATTGAGTATTTGAGTGAGAATGCGATCGGGGTGACGGTGTCGATGGACGGGCCGAAGGAGTTGAACGATCAACTGCGGGTGTTCGCCAACGGCAAGGGCAGCTACGACATCATCGTGCCGAAGGTGAAGGAATTGCTGCGGCAGCATCGGACGCGGCCGATCGCGGCGCGGGTGACGCTGACGAGCGGAGTGCGGGACGTGATCGGGATCTTCCGCCATCTGAAGGAAGAGATCGGATTTCACGAGGTAGGGTTTGCGCCCGTGACGACATCGCCGAACCGGCTTTATGCGATTGGGGAAAAGGGGCTTGATGACGTACTGGCGCAGTTTGAACAACTGGCGTATGAGTACCGCGACTATGCGCTCAGAGGGGAACTGCACGGGTTTTCAAACGTGAGCGACACCTTGAGCGAGTTGCACCAGGGGATCTCGAAATCGCATCCCTGCGGGGCGGGGCTGGGGCTGCTGGGGGTTGGCCCGTCGGGCGATATCTCTCCCTGCCATCGCTTTGTCGACAGCGACACGCACAAGCTGGGGCACGTGAGCGAGGGGCTGGACCGGGAAAAGCAACAGGAATTTTTGAAGCACGGCCACATCCATGCCAAGTATGACTGCCATAGTTGTTGGGCGCGGCCGCTGTGCGCGGGTGGTTGTTACCACGAAGCCTTTGTGCGCTATGGCGACACCGGGCACGCCAACCTGCATTATTGTGACTGGATCCGCGGATGGACCGATCTTTGCCTGCGAATTTACGGCGAGATCGCCACGCAAAACCCTGGCTTTCTCAAACATTTTGATCAGAGGAAAGCGGCATGAGGCATATCAAGGCCATCAACCAGAAGGCACGGCGGATCGATGATCTGCTGAGCGGGACAGAAGGCGACATCGAAGGGCTGCAACAATCGGGAGGGGCGGAGCGGCCGCATTATCCGATGGGCTGTTCGATCGTGTTTTCGCCGGGATGGGAAGTGGACTCATCGGGCGGCACGGCGGGTTTGTGCCAGCCGGTCGAGCGGGACCTGTATGACTGCTATATCAGTTGTTACTGGCCGGCGCAGGTGCCGGATCACTTGAATAACTACCCGGAATGGACGAGCAAGTGCGCGGCGGCGACCAAGGACTGGCGCAATATCGATCTGGTGTTTCCATAATGCAGCGGCGCAATTTTCTGACCGCTCTCGGGGCCGCGGCCGCAGCCCCGGCCCAGACAGCACGGCTGGGCACGCTTTTTGTCGGCGCCTGGCAAAAGAAGATCGTCGTCATTGACGAAGCCACGCAAAAGGTGACCGGGGAAATCGATTTGAAGATCGATGTCCCGCGGAGCCTGATGTTCAACGAAGACCGCAGCAAGATTCTCGTGCATGCGACGAAGGGCTGCAGCTTCGAGATCGTGGATGTGGCGACGCGGAAGCTGGAGCGGAGCTTTTCGCTCGATACGGGCGGCAAGAATTACCGTACGTCGGGGCTGGCCATATCTCCTGACAACAAGCGCCTGTACTCGCACGTGTATGCCGTGGATCGCAAGATCGACCGCTTTGAGGTGGGCAAGCCACAGTGGGCGGTCGTGGATCTGGCGGGCGGGAAGTTCGAGAAGTTTGTAGAGTTGCCGAAGGAGTTGCAGCGGATTCGCGGAGGGGGCCGGGGCGGCGGCATGCGCGTGTCGCCGGACGGCAAGTACATCTATCTGTTTCGTGAAAACGTCGCCATATACTCGACGGAAGACTTCAAGGAAGTGGACAAGATTGAACTGTCGAAGCCGCTGTTTCCAGGGCTCGAACGGGTGACGCTGGGGCCGGGTGATGACCCGCATGAGCCGAAGGGCAAAGTACTGGGCTTCTTTAATTCGACCGACACAGTGGTGCATAAGACGACGTTTGGATTCGCTGAATTTGATCTGACGAAGCGGACCTTCGAGTTCACGCCCGTGGGGCCGTCCACATCGGCGACGCTGGGGCTCAGGCTGACGCCGGACCGCAAGACCGGCTACACGGTTGCCTTCAACGGCATGGGGGCGAACCGGCGTTGCGAATTCTGGATCTTCGATATTGCTTCACGCCGGATTACGAAAATGCAGGAGTTTGAAGGGCGGAGCCGTTTTGAGTTTTCCTTGAGCTCCGACGGCAAGACGATCTACATCTACGGTGCGGGAAACACGGTGGAGATGTTTGACACGGCGACATTGCGCCAAGTGCGCGATCTCGACGTCAATACCGATATGACCTCGAACATGCTGGTGTTGCCGGGCTGATGCCGCCGCTCGGACGATACCGTTTTTGTTTGCCGTATCTTGCCCCGCATCTGGCGGGGCTTCTCTTTGTGACGGCGATCAGTATTGCCTCGACGGCGCTGAGCCTGGTGCAGCCGTACCTGACGAAGCTGCTAGTGGATGATGCGCTGATGCAAAAGAACCGGCAGGCACTGGCGCTGGTGGCGGGCTTGATGGTGGCAGTGAGCGTGGTGGCGTTTGCGCTGAATGTGGCGGCGGGTTATTGCTACACGAAAATCTCAGCCCGGGTGCTGTTCGCGATGCGGCGCGACTTGTTGCGGCATCTGCACGCGCTTTCACCGCGGTTTCACGCGGAGTGGAAGACGGGCGATGTGCTGTCGCGGCTGAACAACGACATCAGCGAGATCCAGCGGGTGGTGGCCGATGGGCTTTTGAGCATATTGGGCAATGTGGGATTTCTGGTGGGGAGTGTGGTGATTCTGGTGCGCATGGACTTTGGGTTGTTTGCCGTGGCGGTGGCATCGTTGCCGGTAGCGGTGGCGATGGCCTGGTGGTTCCGGCGGATGCTGGTGGAGCGGGTACGGGAGTTGCGGGAGCGGTCGGCGGAGATTGGCAGTTTTCTGTTGAACACGCTGTTGGGACACCGGGTGGTGATGGCATATGGGCGCGGGGCGCGGGAGGGCGAGGAATTTGACCGCCAGAATGAGGGTTATCTGGGGGCGTTGTTGCGGATGCAATGGATGTCCTATCTGGGCAGCGGTATGCCGGGCATGGTGATCGCGTTATCGACAGCGGTGGTGTTCTGGGTGGGAGGCTCGGCGGTGATCGCGGGCACGATGACGATCGGTACGCTAATGGCCTTTCTGGCGTACCACATGCGGTTGTTGCCGCCGGTGCAGGCATTGATGGGCCTGTACACGAATCTGGTGACGGCGCAGGTGTCGCTCGAGCGTGTCGAGGCACTGTTTGCGATCGCGCCCGAGGTGAGGGAGCCGGCGGTGGCGCGCGGCCCCGCGGTGGTGAGGGGGGAAGTGGAGATCGAGCGGGTGCGGTTTGGTTATAGCGAAGGCCGGCCGGTGTTGCGGGAAGTGAGCTGGCGCGTGGAGGCGGGACGGACGGGGCTGGTGATGGGGCCGAGCGGGCGCGGCAAGAGTACGTTAGGAGATTTGCTGTTGCGCTTCTATGATCCGGCGGAGGGAAGCGTGCGGCTGGATGGAGTGGACTTGCGTGAGTGGCGGCTGGCGGACCTGCGGCGGCATGTTTGCGTGGTGGAGCAGACGCCGTGGCTGTTTCCGGCAAGCGTGGCCGAGAACCTGCGCTACGGGGATGAGGCGGCGACGGAGGAGCAGATGTGGCAGGCGCTCGAGGCGGTGGGCTTGAAGGGGGTGTTCGGAGATCTGCGGGAGAAAGTGGGCGAGCGGGGCCTGGCGCTGAGCGCGGGGCAGCGGCAGCGGCTGGCGATCGCGCGGGCGCTGTTGCGCCGGCCGCGGGTGCTGGTGCTGGACGAGCCGACGGCGGCGCTCGATGAGGCTAGCGAAACGCTGGTGACGAGCGGGATTCGCCGGGCGCTGCCGGAGGCGACGCTGATTCTGATCACGCACCGGCCGCGGCTGCGGGAACTGGCCGATACGGTGCTCGAGCTGGTATGAAGATCGCGATCCTCGATAGCGGCGTGCACGCGGAGCATCCTCATGTGGGGGCGATTGCGGCGGGCTTTGACGCGACAGGATCGACAGAAGACTGGGTGGATCGCACGGGGCATGGCACGGCGGTGGCGGGGGCGATACGCAGCCATGCGCCGGGAGCTCAGCTCTATGTTGTGAAGATCTTCCGGGGGGGGCTGCGGACGAATATCGACATTGTGTTGCGGGGGGTCGAATGGGCCCTCGAGCAAGGAGTCGATGTGATCAATCTGAGCCTGGGAACCGGGAACCCGGAACATGCCGGGCGGTTTGCCGAGTGGGTGAAGCGGGGTGGGGTATGGGTGAGCGCGGCGGGGCGCTATCCAGGGCAGATCGAAGGCGTGGTGGGAGTTGAGTCCGACGCGAGCCTCGAGCGGGATCAGTGGCGCTGGAACGGAGAATGGGAAGTGTATGCGAGCCCTTATCCGCGGGAGATCCCCGGAGTGCCGCGGGAGCGGAACTTGAGTGGGGTGAGCTTCGCGGTGGCGAATGTAAGCGGCCTGATCGCGGCGCGGGGTTGGCCGCCGGCGCGCTAATCCTTTTTCGCGGGACGCCCCCACGGGCTGGGACCGGTGCGGGGCGGGGCGGCGAAGCGGCGGCGAATCGCCGTGAGCGCGCGCTGATAGTCATCGGGCGAATACTCAAACACGGCGCCTTCTTCGCGCAGGATGCGCTGGAGAGCCGGCACATCGACCTTTTGCACGGGGCTCGAGGCGCGGGCGGCCAGCGCCGCGGCGACGCCCGCCGCATGGCCAAGAATCATGTACTGAGGCTCCATGCGCATGGAGGAGTAGGCAATGTGACTCGAAGAGAAGCAGACGGGGACCAGGAGATTGTCCACCTCGGAAGCCTTGGGTGTGAGCACGCGATAGGGAATCTGGTAAGGCTGTACGGGGACCTGAACGTCGCCTTCGTTTTCGACAAAGCCGCGGCTGTTGACGAAGCGCTGGACGTTGTGTGAGTCGGAGTTGTAGCTGCCCATGCCGATGACGTCGGGTTTAGAGCGATCGGTCTGAAGATCCTTCTGCGAGGCGACGAAATCGCCGACCATGCGGCGGGCTTCGCGGACATAGAGCTGATGAGGCCAATGGCCGGTGTCGGTGTACTCGTCACGGGCGAGACCATAGGAACGTGCTTCTTCCTGTAGGGAGGGTGGGACACGAGGGTCGTTGGCGAGGAAGAAATAAAGCCCTTTCTGGTAGTCTTCGTGTTCTTTCCAGATGCGCTCGCGCACGGCGTAGGAGCCTTCGGGATAGTCGTAGTTCTTGCCGATGTAGTCGGAGGAGAAGCCATTGCGGTTATTGATGTCGACCTTGCCGTTGGGGATGACACGGAGGAGATTGACTTCATTGAAGGTGAGGGGGCGGCCGAGATACGGGGTCATGGCGTTGAGATAGCGGGCCAGGATTTCGTAGCGCGCGGGGTCGTAGTTGGCGGGGCGTGGCCAGGGGATGCGGTTTTCCGCAACATTGGTGGCGATGACGCGGAAGTTGTAAGCCTGGATGCGTTTGTCGCCCTCGCCGGGTGTGCCGCGGGGAGCGCCGGAGACTTCCGGGTAAAGCTTGCCGGAGGAATCGCGCGCGGGGATGTCGACTGCGAACTGGTGCTGTTCGGTAACGGCCCGGATGCCGGCGAGCGACTCGTTGTACTGAGCAATGCCCTCGCGGCCATAGGTATAGGAAACTTTGGCCTGCGCCATGAGGTCGCCCTCATAAGAGGTGTCGGCAAAGTAGCGGGCCGAGAAGGTGGCGCCGTTCTCCGTGGAGAGGCTGGCGATGCGGCCACCTTGGCGGACAACGCCGTCCGGTTGGCGCAGGCGATGGCGCTCGAGGAGGATGACGCCGGCCTCGCGCAGCATCTCGCGGAAGATGGCTTCAGCGACCTTGGGCTCGGGCATCCAGGCGAGTTCCTGGAGGTGGCGGTTGAGGTTGTATTTGATGCCGGCGCGGAAGTAGAACTCAAGGGCCATTCCGCCGATGACTTCGCGGCGGCCGGTGTCGGTGCCGGACAGACCGCCGGAGACCATGCCGCCGATATGATCGCGTGGCTCGAGCAGGGCGACCTTGAGGCCATGGCGGGCCGCGGAGACGGCGGTGGTCACACCGCCGGCTGTACCGCCGTATACGACGAGATCGAAGTTGTGTTGCTGAGCGAGTGTAAGGAGGAGAAGGGTAGTGATCATTTAGTTGCGACTCAAACTATGTGGATTGTGGCAGCCGGCACAGCGGACTTTCGCCACGCGCGGCGAGTTGGCCGCGCAAGCGGCGGGCAAGGCGTTGTGGCATTTCTGACAGGAAGACTCGATGGCGCGGGTGGGGCGCGGTGCGTGGTTGCCGTGGCAGGAGGCACAGTGGACAGGCTTCGATCCAGCCCGGAGGGCGGCGGCGTGCGGGGAGCTATCATAGGCTTTGCGCTGTGTGGGGTGACAGGCGCCGCAAAGGGGCGGCACCTGTTCGCGCACGGCGACGCGATCGGGGGCAACATGACCGGAAGCGGCACGGTGCTTTTCACTGGCACCATGGCAGGCGTCGCAGGAGACGGACTTGGCGAAGTGGGGATGGGATTCGACGCCGGCGGCGGCTTCGGTGTGGCACTGCTGACAGAGAGTGTGGACAGGGGTCTGCTGGGTGAGCAGAAGCAGGAGGAGCAGGCTCATGCGCGTTTGCGCACGAGGCGCCGGTTGAGGGTGGCAAGGCTGGTCTGCCCGGCCAGGCCCAGCGAGAGCTTGAGTTCGGCGGAGAGCATCCAGAGCACGCGTTCGACGCCGGGCTGGCCAAATGCGGCGAGGCCCCAAAGAGGGGGCCGGCCAACGAGCACGGCTTTGGCGCCGAGGGCCAGCGCCTTGAGGATGTCGCTGCCGCGGCGGATCCCGCCGTCCATCAGGACAGGAATCTTTCCAGCGGCGGCATCGACCACATCGGGGAGGGCATCGAGCGTACCAATGACGCCATCGAGCTGGCGGCCGCCGTG
Source organism: Bryobacter sp. CoA8 C33 (assembly GCA_019931185.1). Taxonomy (GTDB): domain Bacteria; phylum Acidobacteriota; class Terriglobia; order Bryobacterales; family Bryobacteraceae; genus Bryobacter. Next base: position 21,391 of record JAINDK010000095.1, on the reverse strand, counting down.
GTTGGAGACGACGATGCCAGAGGCGCCGCGGGCCACGGCGAGGGCGGCATCTTCGGGCGCGAGAATGCCTTTGAGGATCACGGGAAGCTTGCTGGAGCCGCGGACCCAGTCGATGTAATCCCAGGTGAGGTTGGGAGTGTGGGGCTTCCACATGGCGGGGGTCGCGGGATTGACGGGTTTGCGCTCTTCTCCGGGCTGGGGTACGCCGCGGGACATCATGCCGTAATCGAAGCGGTTGCGATTATTGCGGTCGCGATTGGATTGGTAAGGATTATCGACGGTCAGTACGATGGCCTTGCCGCCGGAGTCTTCGGTGCGGCGGGCGAAGCTGGCGGCTTGTTCGCGCGATGGCTGGCCGATTCCATTGATCCACCAGTGCAGCGGCTCGCCGTCATCGAGCAGTTTTTTTGCGCCGGTCGCTGAGCAAAAGAGCGTGTTTGTCTTGAGGGCGGCTTTGGCAACGATTTCGTCGGCGCCGGGAAGTACAAGTTCCTTGCCACCAGTGGGGGCGATCAGGATCGGGCTGGGCAGGCGGCTACCGAAGAGTTCAACAGAGGTATCGATGTTGGTGACATCGACCATGACACGGGGAACGAGGTCCCAGTGGCCATAGGCTTCGCGGTTGGCCTGAAGGGTGCGTTCGTCTTCGACGCCACCGGCGATGAAGTCGTAGGCCAGTTTGTGTAGCTTGCGCCGGGCGATGTCCTCGAATTCATGGACATTGACCGGACCGAGGAGGCCGTCCCCGGCGGCGCGCAGCAGAGGGGATGCCGCGGCGTGAGCGGTAAGCAGACCGAGAGCATGGCGGCGAAGCATGGCGAGATGATTCTATCGCGAAGCGATAGGGTGTGGCCGCTAACGCGCCTCAGCGAGCTTGCGGGCAGCCGTGAAGAGAGCGTTGCATTCCGCCTCGAGAACGCCGCCGATGAGTTCGCATTGGCGGAAGGGGGTGCGGCGGATGATCTCGGCGGCGCGGATATCGATCTGCCACCAGCCAAGGGATTGAAGGAAAGGGATCGAAGTGCCGTAGACGACGCGCGGAATCCCGGCCCAGGAAACGGCGGACTGGCACATCGGACAGGGCTCGGCGGTGGTGTAGAGCGTGAGCTGTGACCAATCGATGCCGGCGTGCAGGCGTGCGCAATTGTTGATGACATCGATCTCGCCGTGAAAGGCCGGGTTGAGGCGGGACTGGTTCCAGCCCTCGGCGACGATGCGGCCGTCCCGCTCGTCGACCAGGACGGCGCCGAAGGGAAACTGGGGGACGTTTGCAGCCAGCTCGATGGCGCGCTTCATGAAAGTCTCACGGGAGGCGTTATCAGTCAAGGGCTACTCCAGGTTCAAGGATTGTTCGCGAATGCGCTCGATTCCGGTCTTGATGGCCAAGCCGATATCGGTCACGCGGAGGCCGTAATCACCGGCATTATTTGACTTCGACAGGATGGTGTTAGCTTCGCGATTCATCTCCTGGAGCAGGAAATCAAGCTTCTTGCCGGTTTCGCCACCCTGTTTGAGCAGGGATTCGAGTTGGGCAGAGTGGGTGAGCAGACGCGTGACTTCTTCTTCGACATCCCCACGGTCGGCGAGGAAGGCGGCTTCCTGAGCGAGGCGGGCGGCGTCGATGGGCTGGCCGTTGAGAAGTTCGGCAATGCGCGTCTCGATGCGCTGGCGCAGCAAGGGCAGCATGCCCTCGCGGAAGCCACGCACCTGACGGGCGAGTTCATGAATATTGCTGTTGTAGTCGAGCATTTGCGCGGCCAGGGAGGAACCTTCGCGTTCACGCTGGAGGTTGAGATCAGCCAGTACGGCGGCGAGGGTGGAAAGGATCGCGTCCTGGAGGGTGTCGGAGATCTCGTCTTCACGGGTTTCGACGAGCATGCCGGGCAGGCGGAGCGCCTCATTGAGATTCGGATGGCCGAGACCGGGGTGTTGGGTGAAGAGTTGCTGGTAGGCGTCAAGAAGAGCGGGATTGACCTGAAGCCCCTGCTGGGCCGCTTCGCGGGAGAGCGAGCAGCGGATGTCGATGTGGCCACGGTGCAAGTGCTGGCGGATGAGGTTGCGCATGGGAGCTTCGAGCGGATCGAAGAAGCTGCTCATGTGGAAGTGGAGATCGAGGGCGCGGTGGTTGACGGATTTGACGGCGAGGGTCAATTCCCCCTCGGGCAAGGAACACCGGAGGCGGGCATAGCCGGTCATGCTGCGAATACTCATGAGTTATCGAGTGTAGCGGATTCCTGAAACTGCAGCTCATGAAGCCGCGCATAAAGGCCACCCTGGGCGAGTAATTCGTCGTGGGCGCCGGATTCGACGGCGCGGCCGCGATCGAGCACGAGGATGCGGGTGGCGTGGCGGATCGTGGACAGGCGGTGGGCGATGACGATGACGGTGCGCTGGGTCATGAGGTTCGAGAGAGCCTGTTGAACGAGGACTTCGGATTCAGCGTCGAGGTGGCTGGTGGCCTCATCGAGGATCAAGATGGGGGCATTGCGCAGGATGGCGCGGGCGATGGCGAGGCGCTGGCGTTGTCCGCCGGAAAGCTTTTGGCCGCGCTCGCCGATGCGCGCCTGGTAGGCGCCCGGGAGGCGGTCGATGAATTCGTCGGCGAGGGCCATGCGGGCGGCGGCTTCGACTTCCGCACCGGTGGCGGAGGGACGGCCGTAGCGGATGTTATTCGCCACGGTGTCGTCGAACAGAAAGGTATCCTGAGCGACGGTGGAGATCTGTGCGCGCAGGCTGTGGAGGGTGAGTCGGCGGAGGTCATGGCCATCGATGACGATGCGGCCGCCGGTTGGGTCATAGAGCCGCGGCAGAAGGCTGGCGATGGTGGACTTGCCCGCGCCGCTGGGGCCCACGAGGGCAATGACCTCGCCGGCATGCACCGTGAAATCGAGATGTTGCAGAACGTCGGGCTGGCCAGCGGGGGAATTGGGATAGCGGAAACTGACGTCCTCGAAGCGGATCTCGCGGGAGAACCCAGACAAGGGCCGGGCCGTTGGAGCATCGGCGACGCGGGGGGAGAGATCGAGATATTCGAAGACACGCTGGGCCGAGCCGGTGGCCTGCTGGAAGATGTTGTGGATGCCGGTGAGGCGCTTCACCGGCTCATAGAGCATGAGCAGGGCGATTACGAAGCTGGTGAACTCACCGGCGGTCATTTGACCGGCCTGGATCTGAGTGCGGGCATAACCGATGAGGCCCACGATGGTGCAGGCGCCCAGGAATTCAATGACGGGAGAGGGCAGGGCCTGCTGGGCGACATAGCGGAGGTTGGATTTGCGCAGGAGATCGGCGGCGGCCTGAAAGCGGGCGGATTCGACGGCTTCGGCGTTGAAGGAGCGCACAAGGACCTGCCCGGTGATGGCCTCCTGGAGGATATGGTTGACCTGGGCTGCGTCGTCCTGCGCGGTGCGGGTGGAGCGGCGGATGCGGCGGCCGAGGCGGGCGGTGGGGATCATGACGAAGGGCAGGACAGTGAGAGAGAAGAGCGCGAGCTTCCAATCCTGCTGGAGGAGGACGGCCATGAGGCCGATGGCCGAGAAGGTTTGCCGCAGCCAGTCGGCGAGCATGTGGGAGACGGCGACCTGGATCTTTTCGATGTCGTTCATCACGGAGGACATCAGGCGGCCGGTGGAGTGAGCCTCAAAGAAGCTGGTGTCCTGGCGGAGGACATGATCGAAGACGCGCTGGCGGAGATCGGTGATGGCGTGCAGGCCGACGTAGTTGACCAGATAATTGCCGAGATAATCGCAGATGCCCTTGAGGGCGAAGACGGCGAGGATGCCGCCGCCGACGAGAGCCCAAATGTTCTGTGCTTGGTGGGGCAGAAATTGATCGAGGGAAATGCGCCAGGCCAGGATGGGGATCTCGATGAGGGCGATATGGGGGTCGGCGCCGGCCGGGGCCAGGACACGGTCAAGCAGGGGTTTGATGAGAAGGGCCATGCACGCCTGGCAAAGCCCGACCAAGGCCATGAAGAACACGCTGAGCAGAAGCGAGGGCCAGTAGTGAAGGCCGAGGCGGAGAACGCGTTTCATGCGGCAACCTTCAAGCGGGCAAGGGCCTCGACGGCCTGGGTGGTGGAGATGCCGGCCATACCGGCGGGGCAATGGAGCACCTCGGAATCCGTGCGCCACGGAGCCCATACCACCGGATCGGAGGGGCCGTAGAGGACGGCAACCGGAAGGCCGAAAGCGGCAGCCATGTGGGCCGGGCCGCTATCGTTGCCGAAAAAGAGCGAGGCGGAGGCGAGCAGTGACTTCGTGCGCCTGAGATCACGCGAGATTTCGACTTGCCAGGGAGCAAAGGGAGCGGGATCGTCGCCGGGGCCGCCGACAAAAACGGGTTCGAGGCCCAGAGCGCGGCGGAGATACTCGGCTACATCATGGAAGCGTTGCGCGGGCCAGGCTTTATCCGGCGCCGAAGCGTAGGGATGAATGACGGCGTAGCGGGAATCGCGCCAGCGGCGGGAGTTAAACAGGCGAGCGCGGGGGACGGGCTGGAGGGGGACGCCAAGATAGAACATAGCGCTGGCGGCATGTTCGGCGGTGTGCACGACGCGCTCCTGGCCGAGAATTTCCTGCGCCCGGGGGATGCGGATGTTGTAGGCGAAGGAGTAGCGGTAATGAGCAAAACCGGCGCGCCAGCGGGCAAGCGAAGCCGTCGTAAGAACGAGGCTGCGGGTCCCGCCGTGCAGATTGATGACCAATTGCGGACGCCAGTGGCGCAGCAGGGAGGCACTGGGATGGATGATGTCGTCGATGTCAGGGTTCTCTTCAAACAGCGGGATGAAGGCAGGCTCGGCGACGACGGATAGGCGGAGGTCGGGACGATAGGTCTTGAGCAGGTGGAGAGCGGGAGTGGACAGGACGCAGTCTCCAAGAGAACGGAGACGAACCGCGCTGACGCGCGCGCCCGCGGGCAGGCGCTCAAGAATGCGAATCATTCACTCTTCTTCGATCTTCGCTTCGTCGACCAGCATCACGGGTATGTCCTCGCGAATGGGGTAGACACGCTTGCAGGCGATACACTTGAGGCCGCTGCCGTCGCGCTTGAGTTCCAGTTCACCGCGGCAGGCGGGGCAGATAAGAATTTCTAGGAGTTCCTGACTGATAGCCATTCTTGATTAGTATGGCCTACCAGCGGGGAGAACGGGCAAGCAGGCGTTCGGAATCCGATGCCGTGGAGGGTTGCGTGAAGTAAAATCCCTGGGCGAGGTGGCACTGCAATTCGCGTAGAACGGCGAGTTGCTCGAGAGTTTCGACCCCTTCAGCGACCACTTGGAGATTCTGGCGACGGGCCATTCCGATAATCGCGCGGACCTTGTCTAGATTGCGACCCGAGGAGAGACCGCGCACGAGCGCCCGGGGCAGCTTGATGCGGTCGGTGGAAAAGGAGGTGGCATCGGGCAGCGATTCGCTGGAAGATCCTCTGAGATTACAGCGAACGCCCAGTCCGCGGAGATTCGTTAGAAAACCAGGGGGTACTGGATCGGGCAGATCATTGAGCTCCACGCGGAGGCTGGAGGGAGCCAAGCGCGAAGATTGAAGCAGGGCGGCGAGAGCGGCCGTATCCTCGGCATGCAGGAAGTGGCGGCTCGATAAGTTAACTGTCAACGATAGCGGCTCGGGGTGAGGCAGACGCACGTTGAGCACCTGAATCCAGGCAACTGCCTCGGACAGCATCCAACGGTCCATATCGAGGATTTGGCCGGATGCTTCCGCGGCGGGGAGGAACTGGCCGGGCACCAGGAGTCCTTGTTCGGGATGCTGCCAGCGGAGCAGGGCCTCGAAACCACTGATCTCGCCCGTGGAGAGTTCGATGATGGGGTGGTAGAAGACGCGAAATTGAGATGCGGGGAAGGCAGGTAATTTCAAGGGTGTAGCGCCAGTCGAACCTGTTAGATCACGCGTAGCGGCCTGCAGCAATGCTTCGGCGGATGCCCCCGGCTCCAATTCGGCCGACAGTGCGAAGCCAACCCGGGCATGAATACTGACTTCCTTGCCTTGCCAGGCGAAGGGGGCGGAAAGCCGGGATTGCCAAAGCAGTTTGAGTGCACTGAGCTGTTCCCGCGCGGGAGCCGGCAGCAGGACCAGAAATTCGTCACTGCCATGCCGGGCCACGTAACTGCCAGGAGCCACGGTCTCGCGCAAACGGCGGCCCATCTCGGCCAAAGCCCGGTCTCCGCCGCGGGCGCCCAGATCGCGATTGACGGAGGAGAAGGATTCCATATCGAGGAAAGCGAGTGCGACCGGTGGACTGCCGCCGAGCAGTAAGCCCTCAAGACGGTCGAGGAACAATGTGCGATTCTCAAGACCAGTGAGTGAGTCGTGGAAGGCCTCGAACAAAAGTATCTCTTCGCGTTGCTTCTGGTCGTGGATATCGATCTGTAGACCTACTAGGCGCCGGGGCTGTCCCTGTTCGGAGCGCACCGCAACCGCGCGGGCCAGCATCCAACGGTAGTCTCCTGAACTAAACCGGGCTCGGTATTCGACTTCCAGATGCGGCTGGTGCCCTCGCAGGTAGGAATCAATCGAGTGCCGCACACCCGGTAAGTCGTCGGCATGAATGCGGGTGAACCACGCCTTCGGCGTTGGCTCGATCTCGTCTCCTCGCAGGCCTAGCATCTCCCGCCAGCGGGGAGAAAAGTATACCTCGTCGGTCAGCAGGTTCCAATCCCATAGCCCTTCGGTCGAGCCGATCAAATTGAGAGTGCGCTCTGCATCATCCAGCGTAAGCGCCTCGACGGCCAGTCGGCGGCTGGAGATATCTCGATACAGGGCTACGATTCGAGCGCCATCGGTTGTCAGGGCCAGCGAAGCTTCGACGACGAGTTCACGTCCAGACGGAGAGAAAAAGGAAATTTCCCCCTTCCAGGATCCGCTCTGGTCAATCGCGGCGGTGATGTGCTCGCGGGACGGGGACTGCAGCCAATTGGGCAGTAATTCCGCCAGACTCCGGCCCGCCGATTCAAGGCTGACGCCAAACAGCCGCAAGGCGGCCTCGTTAGCGCTGAGCAGGCGCTGTTCCCGGTCGAAGGTGAGAATCGGTTCGTCAAGCTTCCTAAGCAGGCTTGGAAAGGAATGGTCAGGGCGGGCCGACAGCAGCAACAGTCGCGTTCCTTCAAGGGGGAGCAGTTTGCTTTCCAGCCTTCGGAAGCCGCCATCGTGATGACGAAGCCGCAATTGCGAAGGGTCGCTGGCAGCCGGAGGAATTTCGGCGATCAGGTCCTGCACGGGCGATCCAGTCAATGCGGTGGGTTGAATGCCGAGAATGGCCTCAACGGCAGGGTTGATGTACTGAATGGTGGAACTGCGATCCAGGATGGCGAGAATGTCGGATGCTTGCTCTGTCAAGGCATGAAAAGCGCGCAGCCGCGCGTCGCGTTGCTCATTCTGCAGCCGGTCCTTTGTGATGTCAACGGCGAAGCTGAGGTAGCGTTCCCGGCCGGAAGAGTTCAAGGGAGCCGTGAAGACAAGCAACCGCAGGGGATCTCCATTCTGGCGCCGCACATTCAGTTCCGTCCGAGCCCAAAAGCCCGGCTGCGGATGCTCCACACCCAGCGGCGTCGGCTTTCCGATGACCGCGGCGGCGGCATAGCCGGTAAGCGCTTCGGCATGAGCATTCCAGAATAGTACCTGCCCTTGCGCGTCGAGAACCTGGGCGGCAAGCGGAGCCTCGCGCAGAAGCGTCTCGAGTGGCGCCTCCGCCGCTGGACCCGTGGCGCCCCCGAGGGAGATCACCCAATACCTCGCCTGCTGTGTATCATCGAGGATCGGATGCGGAAACACTTCGCGTTCCAGAATCGTGCCCGACTTGCACTGGATCGAAAGCCGGAAAGGGCCGGAAAGCTTAGCTTGGGCAAAGGCTTCGGCGGAAAAAAGCACCCGGGGCGATTTGCCCGTAATCTCCGTCCTGCCGTAGCCGGTAAGCTGGCAAAATGCCTGGTTGGCATAACGCAAAAGTGGTCCGGCGCCTGGCGCCGGCTCAGCTTCCACAACAACCAGCGGATTCGGCAACTGGGCAAAGACCGATTCAAGGATGGCGAGACGGTCCTCTGGACGCAATCGGACCTCAGGAGCAAGGCTCACCTGCCGGATAAATTTTCGCTTGGGGTGCTTAGCCACGTAATAAATGAGTACGCTCAGCGCAAGGGAGACTAGAATGCCGCCGAGCAGCAGCATGTCGGCAAGTTTTTCATTGGAACGCTGGGGATCAGGGCTGGGCCACATTTGGAGCCGCCAGCGCTCGGAGAAGACCTCAAGCGTCCCTGCATACTCCCAGTCAAAGGCGGAGTTCTTAGCCAGACCGCGAGTGTAGATCTGCTGGTCGCCATCGAAAAGCTGAACGCTGTAGTCGGTCGAGAGAAGACGGTCGAATACAGAATCGAGCAGCACCTGCAGGTGAAAGACACCCAGGATAGCCCCTTTGATTCGGCCATCGACAACACTGGGCACATAGACGGCGAAAGACTTGCCACGGTCGGCGACGATGATCGGCTTAGAGATAGCAAGGCGACGCTTCTCGACAACCGTGGTAATGAGGTCGGATCGATTGTCCTCGATCAGACCGTGAAGTTTCAGCACGGCGGGCTCATAAACCGTGGGTAGCGACCAGGTGATGTTGAGTGTATTCCGGGCTGGCGCAGACTCCATCCAGGCAATGGAAAGCAGGCTCGGGTGCTGTTCGAGCAACTGCCGTGTGTCATACTCCCATTCGAGGCGGGACATTTCCGGACGAATCTGCCATTTGCCGGCCATCCTCTCCAGAGCTGACACCTCTGATTTGAGCTCAGCCTGAACGCGGTCCTGCAGACTGGCGGCAGCCTGGGTCAGTTGGGTTTGGGTCCGGCGCGATTCCTGACCTCGCAAGAAAACCCAGATTACGCTGGATGCTCCCGCAGAAAACACGAATACCATCAGAATGATCAGCCAGAGACCGGGCCTTGCTGTGATTGTCATGAACTCGTTGGGCTAAGCCGCTTTATTGTCGGCTCTTTGGGGATTTGTAGAAAATAGATCAATCGTTACGACTTCGTTGGTACGCTCGGTCTGGTACTAGGATACAAAAAATGAAAAACTCTGTTAGCATGCCAATAGTGACTAATTGTATCCACAAGCAGAACTTCTTCTGCCAACGGCCGGAAACGGTCCCCTCCTTCTAGCGCATGTTCCCGAACACGAATCGACCTCCCTTCCGGCGCTTACCCAAAATCAGAGAGAACGTGAATGAAGCAATCCGCGCAAAAGAAGTGCGCGCGGTGTTTCCCGATGGCGTTGTGGAAGTCATGCCGACCCCCGCGGCGATCCGGCGCGCTCAGGAACTTGGTCTGGATTTGATTCTGGTCTCGCCCACCGCGGAGCCGCCTGTCGCCAAAGCCATGGACTATGGCCAGTGGCAATACGAGCAGAAGAAGAAATCGCACGACGCCAAGAAGAAACAGCACATCATCCAGGTGAAGGAAGTGAAATTCCGTCCGAACACGGATGATCACGACTACGAGTTCAAGAAAAACAATGCGGTGCGGTTTCTTAAGGAAGGCAATCGCGTGAAGGCGGTGGTGCAGTTCCGCGGGCGTGAAATTGCCCACGTCGATCTGGGCAAGAAGCTGCTGTTGCGGTTTTCCGAGGACCTCAAAGAAGTAGGCGCAGTAGAAGGTCAGCCCAAACTCGAAGGGCGAAATGCTCACATCATTCTGAGCCCGGTAAAGGTGGCTGTGCCAGCCGCCAAACCGAAAGAGAAGGATAAGGCAGCCGGACCGAAGCCGCCGAGCGCGCCTTCGGCCTAAAGCTCAGCACCCAGCCAGGAGCCGGGTGTCGAAAGAAAATCGGGATTGCAGGCAATGCCTTTGCGTATGAACTCCTCGTAAAGACTCAGGTATTGGGCTGCGATATCGTTAGCATGAAAGCGTTTGACGGTCTGCTGTGCGGCAAGCAGTTTTTCTTCCCTTTCCGGGCATGAAAATGCTTGACGGATCGCGACGGCGAAGGGTGCGGGCTTGGAGGAGCTAGCCAGGAGTTGGTGGAATTCGCATAAGTCAGTATGCCGCCGCTCCTCGGCCCGACAAAGGCGAGCCCGCTCGCCATGGCCTCGAGCGGCGCGATGCCAAAGGGTTCGGCGGGATTGGGGTGCACAAATACGTCGCAACTGGCAAAGAGTTTTGCCAATTGTTCGCGGTCGGCGATATGACCAAGGAAGAGGTAACGCCCGGGAAAGAGATTTTCCGCGCGGGCTGAAAGTCGCTTGCGCTCGACGCCATCGCCGGCCACAATTAGCCGCCAGGCTTCGCCATCCCGGCAGAGTTCAGCAAAAGCATCCACGAGGAGATCGAGATTCTTTTCCGGCGCCAGGCGTCCGGCATAGAGCACCAGACGGTCGGATGAAGAGCGTTCCGATGTGGGTCGGGCCGCGGTGGTAAAGCAGGACAGATCTACCCCGGGCGGGCGCACCCAGACGCCCCGCTCGCGGATGTGCCCGCGGGAAGCAAGACGCAATTCCTTGGCTACGTGATGGGAGTGCGCGATGTGGTGATCAAAGAATGCGAAGTAGATCCACTTCATGTACCAGCGGGCAAAGGCGCGGCCCACCGGGAGGCGAGTGAGGTAAACGCTCAAGTTGTCGTCCCTGCGTTCACATGAAAGCCCGATCAGCACTGGCCGGCGGCGAAGCTCCGGCAAATAGCCTTTGCGCAGAGCGCCGGCAAAGTAGTGCAGACTGTATTTGTCACAGATCTCGATGAGATCGGGTTGCTCGCGGAGCACGATCTCGACGGCGCGCGAATTGACGCCCGGCCAGCGGTCCGGCATGATGCTGCGGTATGCGCAGTTGAACGGGGAGGGGGAAGACTGAAGCGAGTAGATGCGGGTGGAGCCATCCTCCACAAGCGAGTCCCGCTCGCCAGGGACAATCAGGACCATCTGCCGCCCGGTGCGCCGCGCCTCGGCCAGCAGCGACCGGTAGTGCGTGGCGATGCCGCCGGAGGTGGCGTGCCAGGCATTTGTCATATGTAGCGATTTCATCGTGAACAGGCGCGGACAATCTGTTGCGGCCCGTAAAGCAGAAAGCCCGCCAGCAATTGGGGGAAAGCGAGAATGTCCTGCATAACGGGGCGGCCATGCTCACCTACGATGAGTGATCCACGCCGCATCGAATACAGGTTGAACAGCGTCGAGAGAATCGTGAAGCCGTAGCTGACAGCAATCGAGGCATTTAGACGGGGCGTCGAACGGGCCCAGTGCATGGCGTACTCAATGGCGTGCTGCAGCAGGGGGAGCGCGAGGATGGCGAGCAGATTCGCCTTCCAGGCCGGCTCAAGGCGCGAGAGCCGTTGCGTGATCGCGCTGTAGTAGCCGGAGGCGGCAAATCGATAAGCAAACTCGGCAAGCGCGGCGCCACTGGCGGCTTCCCAGCCGGATGTTGCATTCACGGCGAAGAACAACGAACAACGGATGAGGGCGCTGAAGGTAGCTGCCTTCCAATGCCATCGCGGAAGCATATACTCTTCACACTATTGGGGGATTGTTGGTTTCCAGTGAAATTCTCATGAAGGATTGACGAAGAAAGAAACGATCCCAGCCCGGGGCCCCAGCAACCGCACGCTGAGCCTGCCGCGCGAACATCCCGAACGAAGCTAAAATCACTCCCACTCGATGGTCGCGGGTGGCTTGTTGGTGAGGTCGTGGAAGACAGCGGCGATGCCCTCGATGGTGAGGAGCTGCTGGCTCATCTGCTCGAGCAGACCGGCGGGCATGGGGACCGCACGGGCGGTCATGCCGTCGACACTATCGATGGGGCGGAGCACAATGCTGTCGGGCTGACCGGGCAGGCCACAGGGAAGCAGCACGATCGGGAATTGCCAGATGCGATCTTCAAACCCACTTTCGACGGAGAGGCGGCGGACGATAGCATCGGCGCGGCGCAAGCGTTCGAGGCGGAGGCTATCGACAGCACATACGGAGGACGCATAGTTTTCGAGAGCCGGATTGCCGGCTACGAAGGCAACAACACGATTGACATCGGAGAGATGATTGATGAGCTCGGTGGCGGCCTGAAAGGCATCTTCGCTGTATTTTTCAAGAGCCAGCGTCTGCCGGTAAGTGCGGCTATCGCCCTGAACGCCGACGCTTAAAACGGGCAAAATCCATCCGCTACTGGCGCGGCGCGCGGGCTCGACGCGGGCCGAACCGAGGCAACGAATGGCAAGTCCTGGCCCGGGAAAGGGATGACGGTCGAGCAGTGCGTCCGGCAGACCGATGGCCCGGCCAACGCTGCGCACCTCGTCCTTATAAAGCTGCGCGAGAGGTTCGACCAAACGGCCTTTTTCGACCAGGCGCTGGATGCCGGCCACACGGTTGTGGTGCGTCTTGATGACTTCGGCCTTGGCCGTGCCACCGCTTTCGATGGTGTCGGGATAAATCGTGCCCTGTCCGAGAATCCAGTTGCCGTTGAGAAAGTGACCGGTCTCAAGCACACGGCTCTGGACAGCGACGAATTCCTCGCCGATCAACTTTCGTTTGGTCTCGGGCTCGACGACATCCTTGAGATGGGCGAGAAATTGCTGGCGCGCATCGACGACCTCGAAGCTATCGCCGGCCATGCTGGTAAAGACTTCTCTCACGAATTCGGTCTCGCCTTCACGCATCAAACCGGTATCGACATAAGCGGCATGGACACGGTCCTTGCCGAGAGCGCGCAGACAAAGAGAGAAGGCGACAGTGGAATCAACGCCACCGGAGGCAAAGAAGAATACATTGCGCCCGCGGGCGGTGTGGCGGATTTCTTCCTCGATCTCCTCGATCTGGCGGGTCGGCTCCCAGTCCTGCGCGCAGCCAGCGATCGAGAATAGAAAATTACCCAAAATGATCTTGCCGCCCTGGGTGTGCACAACCTCGGGATGAAACTGGATTCCGTAAAGCTTTTGCCAGTCGTTGGCCATGGCGGCCACGGGGCAGGAAGCGGTGGTGGCCGTGGCCACAAACCCATCGGGCGTTTCTCCCACGCGGTCGCGATGGCTCATCCAAACTTCGGAAACAGGCTGAAAACCCTCGAACAGACGGTCTTGGGCCGTGGTCTCGAGAGTAGCCATGCCGTACTCGCCGCGGGAGCCCTTGATCACCTTGCCGCCCTCGATCCGATGAGCCATCAGCTGCATTCCATAGCAGATGCCCAGAACCGGAATTCCAAGGGAAAACAGGGCAGGATCGACTGTCGGGCTGCCAACTTCATACACACTGGCCGGACCGCCGGAAATGATGATGCCACGCCGTCCTTCGAGTTCGCTGGCGGGAGTTTCGCTCGGACGGACTTCCGCGTAAACGCCCATTTCGCGCACACGGCGGGCAATCAGGTGACAATACTGGCCACCCGCGTCAAGCACTGTGATTTGTGGTGTTTTGCTCAAACTAACAGGATAAGGCTTAGCGTTGCGGCTCCGCCATGCGCTGCACGATCATCTTGCGCGCCTTTTCAACCAACTCGCGTGCCTTGGGAAGGGCTTCCACCGCGCGTCTGACTTCGGGATCGATTTCCACTTCATACTTGGCGGCTTCGTCAATGTCGAAAGCCGTCTTGTAGAACTCGGCTTGCAACGTATTGCGCACCCACTCCAGATTGTCCTTGAATTCTTCTTCCGTGAAGGTAGCGTTCGATTTTTTCAGATAGGCCTTGAATTCCTCGATGACCTTGGCGTCCGGGCTCCAGCCCGTGGGAAGCTTTGCTTCCTTGCCGCCGAAGTACACGGGGGTGAAGCCGAAGAACGCAGCGCGGCGCAGCAGCTCGATTTGGAACTTATTGAGAGGCGCCGCTGTGAATTTTTCGTCCGGCGCAATGCCATTGCCACCAAACACTGCCCGCCCGGAATCCGTCATCTTGACGTCCTTCGGATTCTTCTGCTCGGTTTCCTTGCGGTAGTAATAGTCGAAGAAGCTGATATTGGAGTAGTCACGCTGGATCAGGCGGCCGCTGGGGGTGTAATACTTGGCCGTCGTCAACGCCAGCCCGCTATTCTCGCTCAACGGATATACGGTCTGGACCAAACCCTTGCCGAAGGTATCTTCCCCAATCACCCAGGCGCGGTCATGATCCTGCAAAGCGCCAGCGACGATCTCAGCCGCCGAGGCGGAAAACTTGTTGACCACAACGACAATCGGATAATCATAAGGACCGGAGCCGCGGCGCTCCGTGTAGGTGCGCTCCGGATTAGCCCGGCCACGATGGCTCACGACCAGTTGCCCCTTTTGCAAGAATCGGCCGGCTACCGCAACTCCTTCGTTTAACAATCCGCCCGGATTTGAGCGCAGGTCGAGCACCAAACCCCTGACATTCTGTTCCCCGAGCCGCTTGAAGTTATCGTTCACCTCGGTGCTGGTGTTCTCGTTGAAGGACTCGATATCGATATACATGATGCCCGGCTTCAGCCAGAAGGCGTCCTTGACGCTCTTGCGCGGGATCTCGTCGCGCGTCACGTTCACGGTCAGCGGAGCATCCACGCCTTCCCGGCGCAGAACAATCTGAGCTTGCGTGCCACGCGGTCCCCGAAGCAGGTCAGCCACCTCGGACGTCGTGAGGTTATCCGTTTTCTTGTCGTTCACGACGGCAATGACATCCCCCGGGCGGATGCCCGCCTTGTAAGCCGGTGAGCCGGGAAAGGGGGCTTGCACAATGATTCGGCCGTTGCGGGCGCTGATCACCATGCCGACACCAAAGTAGCGCCCACGCTGGTCTTCCCGCATCTGCGCATACATCTTGGGGTCGTAAAAATTGGAGTGCGGGTCGAGAGTCCGCAACATACCCGGAATCGCACCCTGGTAGATTGCCCGGTCGGCCGTAATTTTCTCGGCGAAGTTGTTTTCCACCGTCTCGTAGACTTTCGAGAAGACGCGCAAGCCTGCCTTGATGTCATCCTCGGTGGTCGCGGCGTTTACTTCGTCCAACTCAGGGCCGAAAACGCCGCCAAGCACGGAACAAAGTGCCACTAAAAAAGGGATGATCAGCCAGGATGTCCGACTACGCGCCATAAGTGATGGGGCCTCCAATGATGCCTTCAGTATACGTCACTGTCAACAGGACGGAGACGGCTGACGAAAGGCTTCAAAAAACTTAGCGGGCTTTGCGGGATACCGCCGCCGGCGGGGCCGATTCGCGTCCGACGGGCTTGCGCGCCGCCGGCAGGCTGCCCTGAATGCGGCGCACCTGGTCAGAGACCGAGACCAAAAACAGCGGCTGGTCGGCGTTCTTGAAGATATCGATGATGACGTGCGTGTTGTCTTCGAGATAAATGCTCTTGCCGTCGGTAACCAGATGCAGGTCCGAGCGCACATCCAGCACCTCGGCCAACCGCTTGCCGATGTTGCGCTGCAGAAAGCGCAAAACCCGGCGGATCTTTTGCAGCGAGAAACCCTTGCGCCGCAACTCGGCGATGACCGAAATTTCCAGCACTTCTTCGGTCAAATAAAGACGCCGGTGTCCTTCCTGCCGCGGCGAGACCACCTTTTTCTCGTCCCACCACTGCAGCTGCCGCAGGCTGACACCGGTCAACTCAGCCACGTCGGCGGAAGTAAAGGAGGGAGACGGAACCAGTAAATCAAATTTCGTCTTTTTTGTTTTAACCATAAATACCCCTTTCCGTTCTGACGCAGAGTGACCTTATAAATATGAGTCAGAACCAGAACGGGGTCAAGGCGCTAGATATGGGGGTATCAGAGTCCGATGGCACGAGGGGATGGGGCATGCTGGAGCCTGCACCCAAGGTGCGCCAGCGCGGTCAGCGAAGCACCTTGGCCAGCGCCTTCTCAACCAGCGGCTCCATCACGGCGTAGCCTTCGGCGTTCGGATGCAGGCCATCGTTGGTGAGCTCCTTCTTGAGCATCTTGGCCTCGTCGAGCATGGACGAATAATGGTCGAGGTAGACATGGCCGTGCTTGCGGCAGTACTCCTCGAGCCAGGCATTGAGGGCGAGGATTTTCGCAGGCGGCCGGCGTTCGGTTTGCGGCCGGTAATAGTCGCAGACGGGAAGCACGCTGGCGAATACGACACGGATGCCGTTGGCGGTGGCCAACTCGGCCATCGACTGCAGATTGCCCTCGATCTGCTCAAGAGTCATCGGCCCCGTATTCCCCGCCAGATCATTCGTACCAGCCAGGATCACGACTGCCTTGGGAGCGAGAGCGATCACGTCGGGACGAAAGCGAATCAGCATCTGCGGCGTGGTCTGTCCGCTGATGCCGCGGTTGACATAGGGGCGATCGGGCCAAAACTTTCCGGCGCGGCGTCCCCAGGCATCGGTAATCGAATCCCCCAAGAACACCACGCGCCCTTCGACCGGGCTCAGCTTGGCGTTTTCCTGCGCGTACCGGGTGAGGTTCGGCCAGTCGGCCAACGTCTTGCGGGCCCTCTCGAGTTCAGGGTTATCCTGTGCGCCCAGCACGCCGGCCAGCAGCACGAGGCAAGATGCTCTCATGGTTTCTTGTCCTTCCGAAGTATCGATTCCACAACTTGCCTGGCTTCAGAGGCGACACCTTCATAAACGGGCTTGAAGATCGCATCCGGATCCATCTTGATACCATACACCGACACGGGGCCGAGCCTCTTGAGCAACCGGGCCGGGCTGCCGGCGGTCAGCATGGCCGCGCGCCAGGGTTCCCAATCGATGCTCCCTTTCCAGAAGCGGCCCGCGTCAAGCGCCTCGCCGGGCGGCCCGGCTGCTTGCGGCTCCGGCGGCGTCTCGCCCTCCCGCTCAATGCCGTCGCGCAGGCTCAGCAACAGCATCGGGTCTTCCTCGACGGCGAGGCCGAGTATACGAAGTACGGCCAGGGCATGCTTACAGGGCCGGATCCAGTCCGGACATGTGCAGGCGGGCCGGAGATGTTTGTAGCGCTCAGGCAGCAGATGAATATCGGCCGCGGCCAGAGCCGCCTCGGTGGCAAGTCCGGGGGCGCCTTTGCGGTATTCGCGAATCGCCTCGGGCGACATGGCGCTCCAGAACAATTTCCATCTCTGCTTGTCTATCGGTGAGAACTGCCAGATAACCTGGTAGGGCTGCGGGCTATTCCCTCGGACAATTGCCTCAACCGTGCTCCCGTCGATGCGAAGGTCCGAGACCGCGCCGCCTTCGGCATAATCAAGACTCTTTGCCAACCGCTCGTGCCCGACAGCGTAGCCGTTGATCCAGTCTGCCCAGAGCAGGCCCAGCGGGGTGCGGGGTTGCAGCCGGAGCCGTTGACGGCGTGCCATCAGTCCTCCCAAGCCTCGCGCGAAAGCGAAAACAAGTCTCGCAGTTGCTGATTGGACATCTCCGTCAACCATACTTCACCCGCCTCGACTACCCGGTCGGCGAGCATCTGCTTCTGCTCCACCATCTGGTCGATGTGCTCTTCGAGCGTGCCCATGCAGATAAACTTGTGCACCTGCACGGCGCGGGTTTGTCCGATGCGGAAGGCGCGATCCGTAGCCTGGTTCTCCACGGCGGGGTTCCACCACCGGTCAAAGTGAAAAACATGGTTCGCCGCGGTCAGGTTGAGCCCCGTGCCGCCTGCCTTGAGAGACAGCACGAACAGGCTGGCGCCATCGGGCCGTTCGAATTGCGCCACCATCCGGTCACGGTCCTTGCGCGGCACGCCGCCATGCAGAAACAAAACCTCGCGGCCAAAATGCGCCGCGCAATGCTGCTCGAGCAGCCTGCCCATCTCGGCGAACTGCGAGAAGATGAGCGCTTTCTCCCCGGCCGCCAGCACCTCTTCCAGGATCTCCGTCAGCCGTGTCAGCTTGCCGCTGCGCCCGTCCAGATCGCTGCCGTCCTTGAGCAGTTGCGCGGGATGATTGCAGACCTGCTTGAGGCGCGAAATCGTGGCAAGGATCAGGCCGCGGCGCTCCATCTCGCTCTTGCCCTCCACGTCGACGAAAAAGCCGTTCTTAACGTCCTCGTACAGCCGCGCCTGCTCCCGCGTCAGCCTGCAGTATGTCTTCAACTCCATCTTCTCCGGCAGGTCGGTGAGAATGCTGCGATCCGTCTTCAGACGGCGGAGAACAAAGGGCGCCGTCAGGCTGCGCAATTGGGCCGTGGCCCGCTGGCTCTGCTGGTTCTGGATCGGCTTGTAGTAGCGCTGCTGGAAATCCTTATGGCTGCCAAGTAATCCGGGATTGAGAAACTCCATGAGTGAATACAGGTCGCCGACGTGATTCTCCACCGGCGTGCCGGTGAGGGCCACGCGGAACCCGGCGGCAATCTGCCGCGCAGCACGGGATTGCTTAGTCTCAAAGTTCTTGATGTTCTGCGCCTCGTCGAGCACGATCCCATCCCACTCCACGGCGGCGAAGGTGGGCATGTCCCGGTGCAGCAGGCTGTAGCTGGTCAACACCAGATCGTGCTGGGTGGCGAGGGCGGCGAATTCCCCTTCCTTGGCCCTTTGCGCGCCATGATGCACCATGGCGCGAAGGGCGGGGAAAAACTTCTGCACTTCCCTTTCCCAGTTGCCGATCACCGAGGTCGGACAAACCAGCAGCGTGGGGCGCTCAGTGCCATGGCGGGCGGCGAGCAGCGCCAAAAGTTGCAGCGATTTCCCAAGGCCCATGTCGTCCGCCAGACAAGCACCCAGCCCAAAGCTGCTGAGAAAATGCAGCCAGGAATATCCGCGGCACTGGTAGGGCCGCATCTCCCCGCGCAGCCCCGGCGGCGGCGCCAGTTCCTTGATCTGGCCAGGGTCCCGCAGCCGCCGGAGCAGATCTCCAATCCACCCCTCGGAGCGAACTTCCCGAATCTCGAGACTGCGGCCCCCAAGCCCCAATACCTCGCGCAAAGCGTCACGGGCAGCGATTTCACGCCCCGTACCCTGCTTGAGAAACTTGACGGCATCCCGCAAGCTGACCGTGTCGATGCGCAGCCACCGCCCCCCCAATTGCTGCATCTCGCCGGGAAGCTTTGTCAACTCGTTCAGCTCATCAATCGTCACGGGCATATCGCCCAGCAAAGCCGCCCAATCCAGCCGTACGCGCGTGCCCATCGCCTTTCGCTCGCCGGGAGCCTTCTTCGCCGAGCGCAAGGTGCACGCCAGACCGACATGCAAGCTGGCTCCGTCCATCCACCAAGCGGGACGCTCGACGCCAAAGCCGGCTTGTTCGAGCAGCGGCGCGAAGCGCGTCAGAAACTCAATCACGCGGTTGGCCTGCAGGTAGATGCCTTCCCCGCCATGATCTTCATAGGCCTGCAGCGGCGGGTAAATGTTCATGGCGAGCTCAAAATTGCGCCAAGCTCCGTCGGCGGCCAATTCTCCGCCCCGCAATGCCAGCTTTTCGATGCCTTGTAACGGATACTGCCGCCCCGGCTCGAGAAGATCCTCGATGAGCGGTTGCACCATCCATCCTTCCGTCTGTCCCGCGGGCGGTTCGAGCACACGGAAGATCAGCCGGTAGCCGCACACCCCCTCGAGATCCACGCCCTTCTGCCAGTCGAGGATGCCAGACTGAAAACGCTCCAGCGTATTGCGGTCCGCCTGGATCACGGCGATGGGATGGCTGAGCGCGGTCTGCCATTTGCTGTAAAGCGAGGAGGCCGGAAAGCGCTGCCCCACCTTGCCCGCAATCCGCCTCGCGTGCGCGTCGAGCATCCACCCCAGCACGCCTTCCAGAACGGCGCGGCGCGGCGTCTCCGGTCTGCGGTCTGCATCCCAGCAAAGCGCCCGCGCCGATTCCGGCATCGCCGCAAGCAGCTCTTCAAAGTAACGGCGCGATTCACCCGTGAAGCGTGGAGCCCAACGCGCTTCATAACCCTCGCGGCCTCGTTCAAGCACGGGCAGATACCCCCAATTCGCCATCAGCCGCCAAACGAAAAGCGCGCTGTGCGCCCAAAACACCGCGCTATCGCCTACAGCCGGCGCCCCGTCCAGCCATTCCGGCCACAAGCGCGCCCACGTGTCAACCCCCAGTGGCACCACCGGCTCTGTCCTTTGCTCAAATAACCCGCTCGCCTCGGGCGTCCAGACATAAGCCCGCTCCCGCTTGACGTTGCCGAGACCAATTGCGTCGAGCAGTGAATTTAGCTCACCGGCTCCACCAGACGCCCATAAATACAAGCGCCCCTCGTGCGCCGAACATTCAAACCCCAAGAACGAATGTTAACATTCAGCCGTCAGGGCAGAATCACTGCTTTGCCGGCCTCGAGCCGCCTGACCGTGGCCAGCGCCTCGTCGGCCTGGTCCAGAGAAAAGCGGTGCGTCACCTGCTTTTCAAAAAGCTGCCGCCAGCGCGCGGACCCGGCCAGGAATTCAACGGCCCCCCAGACATGGCGTGCCTCAAAAGCCCAACTGCCCATGACAGTCAACTGCTTCCGCGTGATGACATGCGGATTGAACTCGACATTGCCGGCGTTGGCGTATTGCCCCAGAACCAGATAGCGGCCGCCGTCGCGGCAAAGCTCCATGCCTTCAGGCACGGCAGAGGGATGTCCCACGCATTCCAGCACAACATCAGCCCCGTGTTCTCCGGTCTCGCGCAACACCGCTTGGCGGCGGGCCTCCGCCTCGGGATAATCCTCGAGACTCACAACGGCGTCGGCCCCGAATTCGACCGCCATCTTCAAACGGTGCGCCGGTCCTCCGACCAGGATCGTCTTTCCCGCCCCGCTGGCAATGGCCACGGCGAGCGCCGCCAGCCCCACCGGCCCGGCGCCCTGAACCACAACCGTGTCGCCCCGGTCGATGCCAATGCGCTCGATACCATGCAACGCGGTATTAAGGGCACAACCCGCGCCGACAATCGAGGCAAAACTCACTTCGTCCGGCAGACGGAAAATCGAGGATCCCGGCCGCAGCAGGATCCATTCACTATAGCCGCCGCGCAAATGCGGCGCCTCTTCACAACAATAGGAAATGCCATAAGCTTTGCGCTTCAGGCAGCGCGTCGGAGTGCGCTTGATGCGGCAGTAATAGCATTCACCGCAGACGATACTGCTCGCCCACACGACGCGGTCCCCGGCGCGTAACTCCTGGCCGGTCCAGTCCCGCTCAAGGCCCGGGCCCAGCTTATGGATGGTGCCGGCGCTTTCGTGTCCCAGGATGACCGGCACGGGAATGGGCAACTCCCCCTTCCACAAGTGAACATCCGTGCCGCAGATGCCCGCCATTTCTACCCGGGCCAAGGCTTCTCCTGGACCCAGGTCTTCGTTGAGGGGAAATTCCCGGATTTCCAAAGGAGCCTGATAAGCGGTGAGCACCGCTGCTTTCGCTGTTCGCATGCCCCTCTATTGAATCATCGGTCTAGGAGTCTGTTGAAAAAATCCCCTCTTGCCGATTTCAACCCTTTCACGGGGGTCAGCAAACCATTGCCAGCCCGCTGCCGATCGATTCTGGGCCGTTTGTGGGCCAAGAATTTTCAACTCGTGAGGCCGCTTTTCGAAACAGCGAGT
>JAINDK010000128.1 GCA_019931185.1 Bryobacter sp. CoA8 C33 | reverse complement strand
TCCATCACCTCCGCCAGCGCCATTACCGCGGCTGGATCCTCGTCGAAATCAGCCGCCAGCTACAAACCGCCCCCGGCTACGACCCCACCTCCGCCGCCCGCCGCTCTTACGCCGCCATGTCCCGCGCCCTCGCCGCCGCCCGCCTCCGCTAAGCCCGCGTGATCCGCCGCTCTCCGGCGGAAAACTTTTATTACAATCCATGATGATTGTGTCTTGTTTCCGCTTCCTGCTCTCCGTCTTCCTCTCTTTCCAGGCAGCATCAGCCGAAGAAAAATGGCTGCGCCTGCGCACGGAAAACTTCGAGGTCTATACCCCACAGGGCGAAAAAAAGGCCCGCGAGACGGCACAGTACTTTGAACACTTACGCGAGTTCTTCCTCACTTACTGGGGCACGAGAGCCGACCCTGGTACCCCCGTCCGCATCATCCTATTCGGGAACGAAAAGCAGTATGCACCCTTCCGCCCCCATGAACAGGCGGCCGGTTACTTCACCCATGGCATCGACCGCGACTGGATCGTCATCAGCGGCTATCTCCCCGGCTGGGAGCGCATCGTCTGCCACGAGTACACCCACCTCATGGTCCGCCAGGCGGGCATCTCCGTTCCGCTCTGGCTCAACGAGGGCCTGGCCGAAATCTATTCCACCTTCAAGCCGCTCGGAGCCAAAATTCAGATCGGCGATCTGATCCCCGGTCATTTCCAGGCCGTGCAAACCGGCTGGATTCCCCTGCCCTCCCTCGTCCAGGTAAAACATGATTCCCCGGAATACAGCGGTAAGCTTGCCGCACAGTTCTATGCCCAGTCCTGGGGCTTGACCCACATGCTCATGCTCGAGCAGTCCAACCGCAAAATCTATGCCCCCCTGCTGTCCCAATTGGTGCGCGGCGCCAACCTCGAGGAGTCCCTCTCGGCCGCCAGCCTCGACCTGCGCCGGCTCGAGTCCGATCTCCAAAACTACATGAAGCGCAACGACCGCTTCTACGCTTCCCTCATCCCCTTCACGCCCACCAAAACCAAGTCCGAAAGCACTGCCGAGCGCCTATCCCCCTCCCAGGTCGAAGCCACGCTCACGCTCCTGCTGCTCAATCAGCCGCTCAAAAAAGACCAGATCGCCGCCCGCATCGCCAAGCTCGACCGCGACACCTGGGAGGGCCACGAAGCCCTCGGCTACTGGCAATGGCGCAACGGCGATCTTGCCGCCGCCCGGCAACACCTCTCTACCGCCATCCGCCTCGGCGCCACCAGCGCCAAGTTGCACTACGACGCCGCTCGCGCCGCTATGTACGCCGCCGATCGCAATCACGACTCCCTCGCCTACCTGCAAAAAGCGATCAGCCTCTATCCCGAATGGGTCGATGCCAAACTCCAACTCATCGAACAATACCTCTATGTCGGTGAAAACGAAAAAGCCCTCGACGTCGGCCGCGAATTCAAGAAAATCAGCCCCGCCCAGGCCAGCCGCCTCTTCCGCGCCCTCGCCTACGCCGAACTCCTCGTCAATGGCCCCGCCCCCGC
Source organism: Bryobacter sp. CoA8 C33 (assembly GCA_019931185.1). GTDB lineage: Bacteria > Acidobacteriota > Terriglobia > Bryobacterales > Bryobacteraceae > Bryobacter. The sequence continues at coordinate 4,232 of JAINDK010000128.1, read as the reverse complement.
CTCCCAAACCATGCGCCGCGCCCGCGAATCCGCCCGCTCCGACTTCGACCGCTCCGAGTGCGACCGCCTCGAAAAATTTGTTCAACTCTACCAGCACGGTACCCGCACGACTCTCGCCGAGCAAATGCGCTCCATTCGTGAAAGCGCCGACCGCGCCGAATCCGCCAGCTACGAGGATGGCGTCGTCACAGCCGACCCCGACCGCCGCCCCCGCATCCAGCGCACCGAATTGGCTATGGCCGAAGACTCCCCCAGCAGGGAAATCCTCATGCGCCCCGCTGATTCCACCCCCCTGGATGGCCTGCTCGTTCATATGGAGTGCTCCGGTTCCTTCCCCATCCTTCGCTTTGATTCCGATTCCCATAAGGGCCTCGAGATCGAAATGCGCGACCCCCAAAAAGTCAATCTTCAACTCCTACTGCCCGGCGAACAACTCAAGCCCCTCGAACTCCAATGCGGCCCCCAAAGCCGCAAAGTCAAAATCACCTACGCCAAACCCTCCGGCGACCAACAGCGCGGCCAACTCCGTACCATCCAATACGTCGACTAAGCTCCACGCAGCCCCTCCTCGCTTCCCGTTCCCCATGCTGACTCTCGGCCCCGGCGGTGATAGCGTATTAGCGAAATGGATGTCCGGGCCGCCAAGATTCAATTACTGCGCGAAATTCGCGCCATCGAAGATGAACTCGAAGCCAGCTTCAGCCGCCACCACCCGGCCGGCGCCGAACTCAAACTCTGCTTACTTCAATATCTGCGCCAGTCTCGCATCACCGCCTTACTTACCGTCCCCTTCATCTACGGCTGCCTCATTCCCTTTGCTCTGCTCGATTTGTCCCTGCGCCTCTATGAGTCGGTCTGCTTCCCGCTCTACGGTATCCCCCGCGTCAGGCGCAGCCAGTACCTCATCTTCGACCGCGGCCGCCTGCCCTATCTCAATGCCATCGAGAAGATCCACTGTTTTTACTGCTCTTATGTCAACGGCCTTTGCGCCTACGCCACCGAAATCGTCGCCCGCACTGAACAGCATTGGTGCCCCGTCCAACATGAACTCCCCCTGCGTGCCCCCCACTCCCGCTACGGAAAATTCTTCCCCTACGGAGATGCCCAGTCCTACGCCCAACGCATCGAACAAGTCCGCCGCGATTTCGCCGATTTGCAGTAGCTGCCTCCCTCTTTTTCGCGATGAGCGCCAGAAAGACCTTTACCGCTAAACTCAAACCTTCTCGCGGCGCAGCTAAGCCCGAATCGTCCATGGACGGGTGTTTTCACACATCGAGGACGTCCGCTTGGCCGTGGCCGCTTTCCTCACCAAGTACAACCAGCAGTGCCTGGTTGGAAAACTGGGGTACCGCTCCCCAGCCCAAGCTCGCCGGGAGTACTTTCAGGCGATTGCAGCTTGAACAAACGTGTATCTAAACAATCGGGTGCGGTACATGCCAAGCAGCCCCGATGCGAAATGTGACTGAACGGCTATGGCAAGCTCAGCAAAGCTAGTGGTGACCGCTTGCTGGAACTGCTGCTCGGATCCGCCGGAAGGGCTGCCAACGTCCTTTGCTGAATGAGCGGAGCAGCCACTCATCCGGGCCGAGCAGGAACCATCGCCGGTAGTAAACGCTGACGATCCCTTGCACGAGGAACCAACCGGCCGCGATCAAGAACAAGTGTGCGGGTCCGAAGCGTCCCAGTTGGCCCAAACCCCAACCGCAAAAGAGGAAGCAACCGAAGAGATTCTGACAAAAGTAGTTGCTTAGGGAGAGGCGTCCGGCACTCTCGAGCGGAGCCGTGCGTGCCGGCCAGCGAAAGTGTAGCCAGGCCAGTCCATACAGATAGGCAAACGACAGACAGACGGCGGAGGCGGGACTGAGAGCAATCGAGAAAAACCTGACCCAAATGCCGACTGACCGATCCGTGACGGCAATGGCGCAGAGCAAGTTGGCTGGCAGACCGATAGCCAAACACATTCGGGCGCGGCTGCTGTGCCGGCTTAAGAATTCGGAGATGTTTTCAAAGGCGCCCGTCTTGGCAGCAGCAAGTCCCCAGCAGAACATGCCAAAAGCCGGCAGCCATTGTGTGATCGCCAGAAAAGGCAGAACAAGCAGAAGGTCACCAGACCGTTGAATCGCGCCCTGCCAAAAGGAACCAGCGTAAGCCTTGGTTGCCTGCTCCAGAATCTCCTTCGAAGGGGAAAGATCGTCGCCGCCCATGGCAAGAATTGCGCCGCCGTAACTGAGGATGGCCAGCAGAACAGCGCCTAGGCCCATGCGCCAAAGTCTGCGCGGTGGGGACAAACGCACCTTGAGCAGTAAAACCCCAAGCAGAGCATAAGAAGTCAAGATGTCACCCACGAAGAGAAAAACGCCGTCCAACAGGCCAAAGGCGAACAGCCCAGCGAGGCGGCGCCGGAAGGCTTGGATCTTCGATGGCTCTTCTTGTTCAGACTCGATTTGCAAACCAAAGCTATAGCCAAATACGAACGAAAAGAGGAGATAGAACTTGAGTTGGAACAGTGCGGAAACGAGGAGGGTCACAAAACGGTCGACCCGGCCGAGCGAGGCCAGTTGCGGTTCGAGATAGATGGTGTTCGCCATGAAGGGCAGATTGACAACGAAGATGCCAAAGAGGCCAATGCCGCGAATCAGATCCAAAAGGCGGAGCCTGGGCGCGGTTTTTACTCCGGTTGACATGTGAGATCCTCCAAATACTATACTATCCGTATGGTACAGAAATTAAGGCGCCCTAGCAAGAAAAAACAACTGCTCGAAGCAGCGATTCATGTCGCCGCACAGGGCGGTATCGAGGCACTGACGATTGAGTCTTTGGCTGCGGCGGCTGGTGTCACCAAAGGTGGCGTGCAGTATCACTTCCGCTCCAAGGATGTTCTCTATGAGGAACTGCTTGACTATGCCTTGCGCCTATTCGATCTGGCGTTGGAGGAAAAGGCACCGCCTGGATCGAAACCCGGAACGTGGCTGCACGCCTACGTGGATTTGAGCCTTGGATCGACGACCGACTACGACAAGGCCGTGGCGACTCTGCTTGCGGGAATCCCGGTGAATGACGAACGGGCCGGACCGTACCGCCGCTTTGCCGCGAGATGGAAAGAACGTGCAAATGCCGATGGCCGGGACGCGGCGACGAATACGATCGTGCGCCTTGCCGCCGACTCGGTGTGGATGGAACGAGCCTATCTTTCGGCCTCGTCCACCGAAATCGCAAGACTCAAGCAGAGGCTGCACCAGTTGATCGATGAGGCCCAACAATGAACATCCGTTTCTGGACGCTGTTTGCGACGATGCAGTGCTGGGCGACCGAGCCCGCGAATCTCGAGGTTGCCGTCAAGGACGAGCGGCGATCGAACTGCCAAGTCTACCTGGCAGTCTATCGCGACCCGCGCACATGGCTGAGTGAAAAGCCGTTTCGGTTCGAGAAAGGTGAAATGAAGGCAGGAGCCGGAACGGTGCAAGTGATGAACTTGCCTCCCGGCAAGTACGCGATCCTGGCCTACTGCGACAAAAATGGTAACGGCGAGCTCGATGAGAATCTCCTTGGAATTCCCAAGGAACCCTATGGGTTCTCCAACGGCAAGCCTGGAAAGTATGAACTCCGCTTCGCCGAAGCGGCATTCGAGGTGTCGCCGAATGCAACCAAGAGTAGACAAGAGATCACGCTACTCTCTCCATAGCCGTCTGGCAGTGTTCACGCAGCATTCAGAAATGGCGAGTGTCTGGCGCAAGCTGGGATTGGAGGCTCTGGCTGTGAATGAGGTTGTGACGCCTGAGAAATGGCATAGCGTTTGCGAATCGTGTCCGGTCGGTCGGCGATCCGTCAATTGGCGAATCTCGCGCCAGCCAGACGAGATAGCGCAACACGGCGCGACTGATCGCGGATCTTCTGTACAAATTTATCGCTGTGCAAACGACGCTTTGGCGCCGTCATGGTCAAACAGCTTTTTGGGTAATGTTGCCGGCACGGAGGAATTCGGCACAAGAAACACTCGCCGGTCGCATTCAGGCATTCTTTGACTGTAAGCGTCGCTTCAACCTTTCAATTACCCACAAATCTGTTGGATCAGGGGGAGATAAGCCATGGAGTGAATAGCCAGTATGCCGAAACAAAAAACGCAAGAATTGTTTCGGCGGCCCGGCGACGGCGGTTCCCTGCCACTGCCAACCGGAACGACCGCGGCTCTGGAACAGGAGATCGCTGCTTGCCGGTTTGAGGACCTTCGCCTT
>JAINDK010000041.1 GCA_019931185.1 Bryobacter sp. CoA8 C33 | reverse complement strand
TGCCTGGGCCATGCCCAAATGCACCAGTTTGCCTTCGCAGGCTTGCAACCCCTCGCGAATCTCACGCAAGCTGTGCGCCTGCCCCAACTGGCAGAACAGCATCGCTACAAACTGATCCCAACAAGAGAAGCCCCGAGCGTGCCGCATCCCACCATGCCGGGCCACGGCTGCATCGAAAAGCCGCCGTGGCGCCATGCCCAAAAGCTGGCTGAAAATGCTGGATCCTTGAGCCATGGGCGGTCTCCTTCGGGGGTTGAGATGTGTTCTTGCAGGAACTTCTCTAACCGACCAGTAGGCCGCCCTCAGGCTCACTTTATAAGGCTAATTTGGACACGCGCGCTCCGCCCTCCCCCCCCAAAAAAACTCAGGGCCTGCCAACGGCAGACCCCAAGTCTCCCACTAAACTTGCTATCAGGCCGCTTTCGGCTCCTTTCCCCGCAACGGAAACCGTCGCGACACCCGGTCGTTCCCCCGCGGCATCTCGATCACATTCGTCCGCGCCACCACCGTCCGGTCCTCTTCCACCAGCCGCCGCTGCTCTCCGCCTTCCGTCCGAATCGCCACCACCTTCCTCACTGGCGCCCCGCCAAAATACTCATCCAGTGGAAACAGGCTGTGCGGCTGCAACTCCCGGAATACCCTCCCCAGTTTCTCCTGCACAATGTACACACGGTGGAAAAACGTCCCCTTGTCCAGCCCGATCTTCTCAATGCACGCCTTCCAGTCCGCCCCCTTCAGAAAGTGCCATTCAAACACTTCATACTCCTCCTGGTCCAGCGTCCGCTTGCACACCAGCTCAAAATCCGCGATGTACTCCTCGTTCCGCCGCCCCCACGTCCGGTATCCTCGCGGCCCTTGCACCGTATCCAACGTCAAGGTGCTCGTCACCCCCGCTTTCCCGCAGCAGTGCCGGTAGCGCGTAAAACACGCCCGAAAGATCGCGCGGAACACACACCCGCACGGCTTCTCTTTTCCTCGCACAGGCGTCCGCCGCAATCCCAGTCCGCGGCAAAACACGCACGATGCGCTCGCCAATCCTATCGTTTCACTCCGTGTCCATTCCATGGGTTTTTTCCCTTCTTCCTCTGTTTTTTGTTCTTTTTCCAACTGCGACAGGCCAGATTCCCCTCCGGCACTGCATGTGTAAATAATCCGATTTAAATTCGAATTATTCAACAATTATTTTTTAAATGAAAACAATTGTACAAAACAAAAAAACAGATAAAGCCCATTGAATGAAAGGTTTACTTGAAGAATAGCGCTCGCTAAAATAAATTGTTATAGCCGAAAATTATTGAGAATTACGGAAATTATTCCCCACTTTATCCCGCGCCTCCGCATACACCCCCATCACCTCCCGCGCCGTCCGCTCCCAGTTGTAGCTCCGCGCCTGCCGGTGCCCCCGCGCGATCAACTCTTCCCGCAACCTCTCCTCGGCCAGCACCTCCCGGATCCCCCGCGCAATGTCGAACACATTCTCCGGATTCACCAGCACCGCCGCGTCCCCCACCACTTCCGGCAACGCACTCGTTCCTGAACACACCACCGGCGCCCCCATCGCCATCGCCTCGAGCGGCGGCATCCCAAACCCCTCATACAACGACGGAAACACAAACGCCGTCGCCGCCGAATAAAACACCCGCAACGTCTCAAACGGCACGAACCCGAAAAACCGCACAAACGGCTCCATCCGCGTCTGAATCACCATCCGCCTCACCTGCGGATGCTTCCACATCTCGTCCCCAATGATGATCAGCCGCAGATCCTGATACTGCGGATGATTCTCCAACTCCCCCCGCAACACCGCAAACGCCTCCACCAGCCGCGGCACATTCTTCCGCGGGCTCACACTCCCCGCATATAACAAAAATGGATACCCGATCTGATACCGCTCGAGCGTCCGCCGCCGCTCCTCCTCCCAGGCCTCATACGCCGGGCTCCCACTCTCGGCCCAATGCGAATGCTCAAGAAACCGCGGGTCCGGCGCCGAATAAATCTGCCTCATCCGCTCCTCCGGTATCCGCATCAGATCCGCTACATCCCGCTCGGTCGACTTCGATACCGCAATCACCCGCTCCGCCCGCAGCAAACTCCGCCGGAACCGGAACACCCGGTACTGCCGCCGCCACGCGCCCCCCTCCCCGTCTCCCGCCCCGGCAAACAACAGGCTGCTCATGTCATGAATCGTCACAATATACGGCCGCGGCATCAGCAGCGGCGCCGCATTCAATGGCACATGACACAAATCCGGCTTCAACCGCCTCAGAAACAACGGAAAACTGATCTGGTTCAATAACCCCGCATCCGAGCGCGGAAACACGGCCCGCCGGAAATTGTCCGGCAAATGCCCAAATTCCCGCAGATCCTCTTTCCTCCCCGCCAGCACATAGCGGTTCTCCCTGTCGATCCGCGACAGCGCCCCCACCATGTTGCGAATGTACGTGCCGATCCCGTAATCCCGGGCATGTCGGACGTCAATCGCGATTCGCATCGGCCCCAGTCTCTAGCTCGCGTTCACCGGTTCCAGCTTCCAGGAATACAGCGGAAAACCCTCCGTCAGCGCCTTCACCTTCTTGCGCACCACCGCGCTCCGCTCCTCGCTTCCCACTTCCGCCAGCACTTCCGCGATCAGCCGCGCCACCTCGGCAAATTCCTTCTCGCCAAATCCGCGCGTCGTCAACGCCGCCGTCCCCAGCCGAATCCCACTCGGGTTGAGCGGCGGATTCACATCAAACGGAATCGAATTCTTGTTCACCGTGATATGCGCCCGGTCGAGCGCCGCCTCGGCTTCTTTCCCCTTCAATCCCTTGCTGAAAACATCCATCAGCACAATGTGCGAGTCCGTGCCCCCCGATATGATCCGGTAGCCCTCCCCGCTCAAGCCCGCCGCCAGCGCCTTCGCATTCGCCAGCACCCGCGCGATATAGTCCCGAAACTCCGGCTGCATCGCCTCGAGAAAACATACCGCCTTGGCCGCCATCACATGCACCAGCGGCCCGCCCTGCGCCCCCGGAAACACATTCTTATCAATCTCCTTGCCAAACCGCTCCTCGGCCAGAATAATCCCGCTCCGCGGCCCCCGCAGCGTCTTGTGCGTCGTCGATGTCACGATGTGCGCATGCTCGCACGGGTTCGGATACCCACCCCCCGCGATCAGCCCCGAATAGTGCGCCATATCCACCAGCAACACTGCCCCCACCGCATCCGCAATCTCCCGGAACCGCTTAAAGTCAATCACCCGCGGATACGCGCTCGCCCCCGCAATGATCATCTTCGGCTTGTGCTCCCCGGCCAGCCGTGCCACCTCGTCATAATCGATCAGCTCATCGCTCTGCTTCACCCCATACGGCACCACCTTGTACAGCTTCCCCGAAAAATTCAGATGATGCCCATGCGTCAGGTGCCCCCCATGCGACAGGTTCATCCCCAATATCGTGTCCCCCGGCTCCAGCACCGCCGCATACGCCGCCTGGTTCGCCTGCGAGCCCGAGTGCGGCTGCACATTCGCATACTGCGCCCCAAACAGCTTCTTGGCCCGCTCCCGCGCCAGATTCTCCACTACGTCGCTGTACTCGCATCCCCCGTAATAACGCCGCCCCGGATACCCCTCGGCATACTTGTTCGTGAAGATGCTCCCCGTCGCCTCGAGCACCGCCTCGCTCGTGAAGTTCTCGCTCGCAATCAACTCCAAAAAATCCTGCTGCCGCTCCGTCTCATGGCGCAGCGCCTCGGCCACCTCTGGGTCCACTTCCCCGAGCGTCCGGCTCATCCGCTGTTCTTCAGTCATCGATCTAACTTCCCTTCCGCGCCCTCTCGAGCGCCTCAATCTTCGCGATTCGCCGCGCATGGCGGCCCCCTTCAAATTCCGTCGCCAAGAACACCTTCACCATCCGCCTCGCACTCGCTTCATCCGTATACTTCGCCCCGATCGCCAGCACATTCGCATCATTGTGCCGCCGGCTGTAGCCCACCTCGTCCTCGTTCATCCCCAAAGCCGCCCTCACCCCGTTCACCTTGTTCGCCGCAATCGACATCCCCACTCCGCTTGAACACACCAGGATCCCCCGCTCCGCCTCGCCCCGCGCCACCCCCTCGGCCACCTGCACCGCATAATCGGGGTAATCCACGCTTTCCCCTCCCAATGTCCCCACGTCCCGCACTTCATGCCCCTCCCCGCGCAACTGCTCCACCAGCTTCGCCTTCAACTCGTATCCCGCATGATCCGCCCCTATCACGATCCTCATATGTCGTCAGAAGCCCAATTTTAGCATGTTAAACTCAGTAACTTACCCCTCACATGCTCTGGAGCAAACTCTTCATTCCCACCCTGCGGGAAGTCCCCGCCGATGCTGAAGTCGCCAGCCACCGCCTCCTCCTCCGCGCCGGCTATGTCCGCCCCCTCGGCGCCGGCATCTACAATTACCTCCCCCTCGCCCAGCGCTCCCTGGCCAAGATCCAACGCATCATCCGCGAGGAAATGGAAGCCATCGGCGCCCAGGAATTCCACCTCGCCGCCCTCAACCCCGCCGAAGTCTGGCAGGAATCCGGCCGCTGGACCGCCATGGGCCAAAACATGTTTCGCCTCCGCGACCGCTTCCAACGCGACCTCTGCCTCGGCATGACTCACGAAGAAGTCATGACCGCCCTCGCCCGCGGCGAACTCCGCTCCTACAAACAACTCCCCCAAATCTGGTACCAGATCCAAACCAAATTCCGCGACGAACCCCGCCCCAAATCCGGCCTCCTACGCACCCGCCAATTCACCATGAAGGACTCCTACTCCTTCGACCTGGCCCCCTCCGGCCTCGACCTCTCCTACGAAAAACACCGCCAGGCCTACTGCCGCATCTTCGAGCGCTGCGGCCTCGATTATGTCGTCGTCGAAGCCGACTCCGGCTCCATGGGCGGCTCCGCCAGCCAGGAGTTCATGGTCGCCACCGATGCCGGTGAAGATTATGTCGTCGTCTGCCGCCAAACCGGCTACGCCGCCAATCTCGAAAAAGCCGTCTCCCGCCCCACTCCCCCCTCCCTGCCCGACAACGACGCCGACCTCTCCCCCACCGAGGTCCACACCCCCAATCAGAAAACCATCGACGAAGTCGCCGCCTTCCTCAATCTCCCCACCACCTCCAGCATCAAAACCCTCGTCCTCATCGCCACCTTCGGCGACAAACACTCCCCCCTCATCGCCCTGCTCCGCGGCAATCACCAGCTCAGCGAAACCAAGTTCCTCGCCGCCACCGGCGCCAAGGAATTCCGCCCCGCCCACCCCGAGGAAATCCGCTCCCTCTTCGGCGCCGACCCCGGCTCCCTCGGCCCCGTCGGTGTCACAAATATCCCCATCTACGCCGACAAGGCCCTCGAAGGCCGCAAAAACCTCGTCGCCGGCGCCAATAAAGACGACTACCACCTCCTCCACGTCACCCCCGGTGAAGACTTCTCCGCCACCTTCGCCGACATCCGCCAGGTCGAGGCCGGCGATACCGAACTCCACTCCGGCGCCCCCCTCGAAATTCTCAAAACCATGGAAATCGGCCACATCTTCAAGCTCGGCTATAAATACTCCGATTCCATGGGCCTCACCGTCCTCAACGAAGAAGGCAAGGAAACCCGCGTCATCATGGGCTCCTACGGCATCGGCGTCGAACGCGTCCTCTGCGGCGCCATCGAACTCTTCCACGATGCCGACGGCATCTCCATGCCCCCCTCCATCGCCCCCTTCGAAGTCGTCCTCACCCCCGTCAACCTCACCGACGAATCCCAGCGCACCGCCGCCTTCGACCTCTACAACTCCCTCCGCGCCCAGGGCGTCGATACCCTCCTCGACGACCGCGACGAACGCCCCGGCGTCAAATTCAAGGACGCCGACCTCATCGGCATCCCCTGGCGCGTCACCCTCGGCAAAAAACTCGCCCAAGGTCTCGTCGAAGTCGCCGAACGCCGCACCAAAACCGTTACCGAAGTCCCCCTCACCGAAGTCGCCTCATGGCTCTGCTCGAAGCTTCGTCCCTAGATCTCCCCGCCCTCTTCCCCGGGCTCAGTGGCCGTACCTTTCTCAATACGGCCACCATGGGCCAGCTTCCCGCTACCGCCAATCAGGCCCTCATCGGCCACCTCCAACACCGCGAGCAAACCGCCGCCACCGACGCCCCCCTCTGGTTTGACTCCCTCGACCGCCTCCGCGCCAAACTCGCCACCCTCATCCACGCCTCCCCCACCGACATCGCCTTCATCCCCAGCACCGCCCACGGCCTCGCCATCCCCCTCCACGGCCTCGACTGGCAGCCCGGCGACGAAATCCTCACCCTCGACCCCGAGTTCCCCAACAACACCTACGCCCCCGCCCAACTCGCCCGCCGCGGCGTCCTCTTCCGCGAAGTCCCCCTCTCTTCCCTCGCCTCTTCCGTCTCCCCCCGCACCCGCCTCGTCATCGTCAGCGCCCTCAACTACGCCACCGGCCTCCGCGCCCCCCTCTCCCTCATCCGCTCCCTCGCCCCCCATGCCATCCTCTACGTCGACGGCACCCAGGGCCTCGGCGGCATCACCCTCGATGCCCCCTCACTCGGGATCGATATCCTCGCCGTCCACGGCTATAAATGGCTTCTCAGCCCCACCGGCGCCGGCTTCGTCTATATCAATCAGGCCACCCGCCACCGTATCGAACCCCACATCGTCGGCTGGCGCAGCCACCACGCCTGGCGCGATTGGTCCAACCTCCACCACGGCCCCCCCGTCTTCTCCTCCTCCGCCGAACGCTACGAAGGCTACTTCCCCGCCGTCCCCCTCTATCTCGCCATGGAACAGAGCATCGACCTTTTCCTCCAACTCGGCCCCCAAGCCATCGAAGACCATAATCTCACCCTCGCCGCCCAACTCCGCTCCTCCCTATCCTCCCTCGGCGCCACCGTCCTCCATGACAATACCCCCCTGCTCGCCTGCCGCTTCCCCCAGCACGATTCCAACCACCTCGCCGCCCAACTCAACGCCCGCCACATCGTCTGCTCCGCCCGCCACTCGCACCTCCGCCTCAGCCTCCACCTCTACAACACCCCCGCCGACATCACTGCCCTCGCCGCCGCCCTCGCCTCCCTGCTCTAACCCCCCCTCACTCCCGCGACCGGTCCCGCGCCTGCTCGATCTTCTTCCGGTATGCCTCCCGCGCCGCGTCATACGCCGCCCGCGCCGCCGCCTTCTCCCCCGGCCGGATAAACCGCGCCTTCTGGCTCCAACACTGCTCCACCGCCCGCAGACACCACTCCGCGCTCTCCCGCTCGGCGATCTCCTCTTCCCCCACCTTCACCCACACCGGATTCGTATGCGCCGCCGGCATCACCCGCGCCGCCAGCCACGCCGACCCCTCCACCTTCACCCGAAACGATACCCGGTGCCTCTTTCCATCCGCCGGAATCGTTGCGGTCGCAATCACTTTCCCATTCCGCACCAGCTCCACCGGCACCTCGTTCGTGTCCCCCACCCGCGCCCGCTCGATCGTCCAATACACCCGCTGCTGCCCCGGATGCTGGTCATAGCTCAGCGCCTGCAACTCCCGGTTCGGCACCCGGTCGAGCAGCCCCACCGCCTCCACCGTCACCTCCACTTCCTCCCCCTTGGCCGCCTTCACTTCCCCCTGCTTGCCCCCCACCGCGAAGTCCATCAGGTGCATCCGCCCATCCGACAAATAACTCCGCCCCTCCTTCAGGCCATCAATCCACTTCCGGTACGTCAGCGGCGCATCCAGCTTCACATACGTCCGCCCCAGCCCCACCCGCTCGTCCGTGATACACGGAAAATCCGTCTCCCCCGCGATCTTCGTCCGGTATCCCACATTCAGCGTGTGATACCAGATGCTTAATTCCCACACCGGCGGCGTGTCCCCGCCCGCAATGAAGTCAATCGTCCCCGGCCTCGTCACATCCACGATGTATTCGTTCGCCCCGATCCCGTCAAAGCCCGGCATCGCCAAACTCGGGATCTTCCCATCCATCACCTGCAAGCCCCACCCCGAGTGCGTATACCCCGTCACCGCCCCCTGCTTCTTCGCCCATTCGAGGATCGGCACATTCCAGCTCGGCCAGTCCTCCAACTTCGCCGTCCCCGGATAATCCTGCTCCTTCAGCCCCAACAGCGCCAAATGCCCGCTGTCGCTCGACGGAAAACCCGATACCTCCAGGTCATAGTGCATCAGTTGATCGTCCGAACTCAGCCGGTCGTCCTGCCCCGTAAAAAACTTCTTCTGGTGGTAATACCCCGGCCCCCACGTCAACACCGACGCCAGGTTCAGCTTCTCCCCCGCGATCTGCCGGATCATATCCTCCGGGTTCACCCCCTCGCTCGGCTTCTGGTAGTGCGAACAACCCGCCGCGTGTATATGCGGGTCCCCCGAATACCATCCATACTGCCGCGCCGGATCGATCCACCGCTCCAGCTTCACCGCCAGATTCCGCGGCCCCTTGCCATCCACCACAAACCGCGCCGTCCGCGCCACATACTCCGGCCCCCCCGTCGACACCATCGTGTATTCTCCATGCGGCAACTCAATCGTCTCCCCATCCTTGCGGTACACCTGCGGCTGAAAGAAAAAGTCCGGCGCCAGCCGCTTCGACGGATTCGGATACAGCCTCCCCCGCCCATCCCGTATCGTCAACGATGCCGTCGTCGCCGCCCCCCGCTCATCCCGTATCTCGAGCCCAATCCGCCGCGCCGGCGCCGCCTCAAACAGAATCGAAATGTCATTGCGGAACCCGATATCCTGCGTCCCCTGCCCCACGTCAAACGCCAGCAACCCCGCCCGCTGCCCCGCGTCCCGGCTCATCACCTCCAGCACTACATACTCCAGTTCCAGCCCCGATAACCGCTCCATCAACGGCGCCCGCCGGAAAAACGTAAACTGCGCCCACCGGTCCCGCAACTCCGCCGCCCCGATCCGCTCCCGGCTCGCCGGCCTCCGGTAGCTCTCCATCAGCGGCGCCGCGTTCGGACTCGTCACCACCAGCGGCGACGTCACATGCGCCAGGTTCACCACCTGAATCAAAAACGCCCTCGTCCCCCCCTGCACCAACTCCGCCCGCGCCGCGCCCCGCTCCACCTTCACCCGCGCCTCGGCATTGATCTCCACCCGCGCCAGCACAAACGGCGCCAGCGCCGCCTCAATCTGCTTCACCCCCGCCGCCTCATCCTCCGCCGCCACCCCCGCGGCGATCCCCCGCCGTGCCTCCTCCGGCAACGGCTGCCCCAAAAATGCCAGCGCATCCTCAAGCCGCCTTACCTGCTGCGCCAGCGGCTGCAGCGCCACGCTCTGCCCCCACAATCCCCCCACTCCCACCACCAACAACAGCGCGCTCAGTTTCATCCCCACACTACAACTCACCCCGCGCAAATTTGCAAGCCCACCCTCAAGTCGGCTTCCCCTTACCCCCTCCCCGCTCCCCCGCTCCCCCGCTCAGCCGCGCCAACACGCTCTCCCCCGAATAATTCGCCACCACCCCGATCGCAATCGCCCCCCAGAAATCATTCACCGCCACCTTCACCGGCAATTGCGTCTCCCCCAGCCGCGATATCAGAATCGTGATCACACAACTCATCAGCCCCGCCGTCCCAAACTGATAGAGCGTCGACACCAGAAAATTCCCCGCCTTCTTCACCGTCACCTCCTCCCACGGCGCAACAATCCGAATCGACTCCCATTGCGCGAAGTGCCCACCTTCCCCCCGCGACCGGATCACAAACGCACACACCCCGCCCAAAAACGCCCCCCACATCAGCCCCGACAACGAAATCGCAATGTTCACCGGCGCCGCCTGCCCCACCAGGCGATAACTCTTCGCCTCCACCCCGTCTGCCCCCACCCCGTACGCCCGCCCCTGCACAGTGAATTGGTATGTGCCCGGTTGGAACTTCGTCTCCTGCAATTGATGCCAGATCCGCGCCCACAACGACAACGATTCCCGCCCCGGCCGCTTCCCCGCCCCGCCCCCGCAACCCATGCCGCGCAGATCCCAAAACGCGCTCACCGCCTCCCCCGCCGGCACCGTCACCGATCGTCTCCCGCCCGCCCCAGCTCCCTCCACCCCAGCTCCCTCCACCCCAGCCCCAGGTATTGTCGCCCGCCCCCACAC
>JAINDK010000115.1 GCA_019931185.1 Bryobacter sp. CoA8 C33 | reverse complement strand
GTTCCGGCAAGTCCAAAAGCGGCTCACCCAATGGGTGAGCCGCCCATTCCTTCTCGCTCTTCGCCATGCGCCCCATTATCAGGGGTTTAGGAGCCAATCTGCACATGCGGTCGACCGACAACCGCTTTTTCTAGGATAAACCGCGTCCTTGTGCATCGATAACGCCAGCACTCGCGTCCGCGGCGAATTCTCACAAACTCGCCGCGCCGCCTCGATTCCATTCAGCTCTGGCATCGTCACATCCATCACGATCACGTCCGGTTGCAGCGACGCGGCCATCACCACGGCTTCCCTCCCATTGGCCGCCTCTCCCACTACCTCGAGGTCCTCCTGTGCCGAAAGAATCATCCGGAATCCATTCCGGACCACGGCATGATCATCCGCCAACAAGATGCGTGTCTTCTTGTTCAAACTGATCCTCCTGCCGCTCGCGAAGCGGTACTTCTACTTCTATGCGCAAGCCGCCCTGTGGTGGCGTGCTCAGCCGCAACTCCCCGCCGATTTCCTGGGCCCGGGCCCTCATGCCGATCATTCCCAACGACGGTCGTGGATTTTGCCGCGGCATACCCCGCCCATTGTCCTCAAGCACCATTCGTAAATGTTGGCCCCGCGCATGCAAATCCAGCCGTGCCGCCGACGCCGCCGAATGCCGCGCGATGTTGGTCAGCCCCTCCTGGGCGATGCGAAACAGATGCGTCTCGACATCATCGTCAAGCCGCCGCGCGAATGTCGACTCGTACTCCGTGCGGATTCCCGTTCGCTGCGCGAAGCCTTCCGTCAGCCAGCGCAATCCCGCGTCCAACCCAAAGTCGTCCAAAATCACCGGATGCAACAGTTGCGACAATTCCCGCACATTCGCAATCGCCGTATCCACCAGATCAATACAGTCCTGCCGCCGTTCTTCCCAATCCCGCCCCGATTCCGAAGTCAGATTCGCCTTCACCGCCGCCAGGCTCTGCCCCAGTTCATCATGCAACTCATGCGAAAACCGCCGGGCCAACGATTCCTGGCTCTGCATCAAATGCCACGATACGCGGCTCAACTCACTAGCCTGCGCCTCGATCTTGCGAATGTTCGAGAGCGCGAACAACACCGTGATCACCGCGCAAAGCAGCGCCAGCACCAGACAAGCCCCCAATACCAACCGCGAATTCGCCGCCAGATCACGCGACTCGCTTTCAATCCTTTGTTCCATTGCCTCCATCCGCGCTTCGCTGTTCGTCAGCAACTCCTGCTCTACCTTCACCACCACATCGTGCAGATCAAACAGCGCGCTCACCTCGCTCACCTGCAGCGCCGAACCCTTTTCGATCGCTTGGCGCACCCCGGCCGAAAATCGCCTCACCGCCTTCTCCAGATCTTTCCATCGCGCTGCCTCCGGCGTCCCCGTCCCCGTCCCCGCCACCTTCTCAAGCGCCCGGTCCGCCGCTTCCAATTCCCGCAACAGCGCACTCCGGTCCGTCCGGTCGCTGCCGGGCGCCAATTGGTGCAGGATAGCCGCCATCGTATGCTGTCCCGCCTGTACATCGTTTAGCAGCCGCGCCATCGACAGTTGTTCCCGCCCCGCTTGCGCCGCATCGTCTTCGATCGCCCGCGTACTGCGCACCGCCATGAATCCCGCCAAACCCAACAAGCCCACAACCATCGCAAAGCCCAGACCCAAAATCCTCAGTACAACCCGTTCGGTAATTCGGGCATTGTTAAACCATGCCATTCTGTTTTCAGTCTATCGGGAGCCAAGCACGCTGAGAATCGACTCCGCCGCAGGCGCCCGCAGTGCCACCAGCACATTCGGAAACAGTCCTCCCGCCACCAGAATCAACGCCGGCGCCACCAGCGCCCACCGTTCCTGGGGCAGGGCATCCGGGATCACCGGTGTCGCCTGGCTCCGCCTCCCGAGAAACAACTTCGTCATCAATCTGTATCCCGTGATCGCGTTCAACGCCGTCGCCAGCGGCAACCCGATCCCAAGCAACGGATGCGATTCAAGCGAGCCATGAAACAGCAGATCTTCAGCCGCGAACCCGAGCGTCCCCGGCAACCCCACCAGCGCCAGCATGTTGATCGCAAAGAACACTGCAAGTCGCGGTGCATGGTATCCGAAGCCGAGATACCCTGCCGGTTCCGTCACTTCCTTCGTCCGGTTCTCCAGCGCCTGATACACCAGCACCAGCGACGAAGTCGCCAGACTCACCACCACCCAGTGAATCAGCGCCCCGGTAATTCCTTCCAGGTTCCGGTTCTCGATTCCCGCCAGTATGAACGACGCCTGGCTCGTACACAACAAAGCCAGTATCCGCCGTGGCCGCTTTGCCACCGTTGCCAGCAACGCCGTGTAGACCGCCGTAAACAGCGCCAGCACGGCCAGGAATCCGATCGCCTGCCGCGCCACCTCAGGGGCGAGCGGCACGCCAAAACGCAACAGCGCGAACGCTCCCAGATGGCTGTTCAACATTAGATTCACCACTCCCAAATCGGCTGTTTCAAACGCCATCGGAATCCAGAAATGAAACGGAAAGATACCCTTGCGCAACAACGCAGCCGCCGCGATCAGCCCGAAAGCCCACGGTGACGGCCCCCAGGCCGCCATCAGAAAACCAGCCCCCAGCAAACCCGTGCTCGCCAGCAGCACCAGCTTCGGAGCCTTCGCCTGCCCCTTCAACAAGGGCAGTGTCGTCAGCGTCCAGCCCAACCAGAACAGTACCGGTGTATTTGCCAGATAAGCCATCGCCGCGCCCAGCACGACCAGCCTCGTATCCGATTTCGGGCTCAGCCTCCAGGTCAGCAACCCGATCAGCGCCACGATAAACAGGGGAACTGTCGCGAGGGAATTCATCCTTGTACCTCTTCCAATTGCGTCCGCTCGACGCCTTGTGGCGCGATCTCAAATTTCGCTCCATGCGTGTTTCCCGGCTCAAACCCTTCACACCACCGTGCCATTTTCAGCACCGGGTAAAGGATCCATCGATCCACGATCGCGTCATAGAATCCACGCTCAATTGCCACCCGATACAGCCACGCCCGCACCCGTTGCGGCAACAACCACTCGTAGTGCGTGCCGGTGGGCGTCAGGCTGCCCCCCGCCGCCGCTCGAAGATGGTGGTGATCATAAAGCATCGACGGCGCCCGCAGAAACTGCAAAGTCCGCATGGCGGCATGCCCTGTCATATGCAACAGCGCCAGTGTCGGCAAACCCAGACCGATCTCGGCAAAAATAATCCCGATCTGCGCCATGCTCGCATAGGCCAACGAAGACTTCGCGTCCGCGCTCGCCCGGTGCACCAGCGTGGCCACCAGCGCCGTACCCAGCCCAACGCTGATTACCGCCACTTTCGCCAGTAACGAGGCCTCGATCGCCGGCTGCGCCCGCAACAACAGGTACGCGCCCAAATGCACCGAAATCGCACCATAGAAGAGCGCGCTCGAGGGGGTCGGTCCTTCCATCGCCCGCGGCAACCAACCAAGAAACGGCCCTTGCGCGCTCTTGCCCGATGCCGCCATCAACAGCAAAAGCGCGACAACAGTTGCTCCCGCGCCGCTCAGTTCTCCCATGGCGTCGAGCGAACCCGTACCCGCGAACGAATGCAGCGCGAAGATTCCAATCAGCAATCCCAGATCCGCCAGCCGGTAAGTCGCAAACACCCGGTTCGCATTCCGCACCGGATCCAAACGCTCATCGAAAAATCCGATCAACAACACCGAACTGACTCCCACCAATTCCCACCCGCCCAGCAGCAGGTCAATCGAAGAAGCCGTAAACGCCAGCAGCGCTCCAAACCAGAAAAGTGTGATCCACGCAAAAAAACAAAAGAATCCCCGCTCCTTATGCATGTAGCGAATCGAGAATGCCGCCACCAGCGCCACCAGCACATTCGTCAACATCACCAGCGGCCAACTCACACGATCCACCACCAGTTCCAGCT
This sequence comes from Bryobacter sp. CoA8 C33, assembly GCA_019931185.1. Taxonomy (GTDB): domain Bacteria; phylum Acidobacteriota; class Terriglobia; order Bryobacterales; family Bryobacteraceae; genus Bryobacter. The sequence goes on along the minus strand of JAINDK010000115.1, from coordinate 22,529 downwards.
CAAAGTGGTAGCTGCCCACCGCAATCCAGTGCATGACTCCCGAGCGAATCTCTCCATCCTCAAACAAGCCCCATCCCAATACCAGCGCCAGCAAAGATCCGATCGTTGCCACCACGGCCATCGACCGCCGGATCTGGTTCTCCCCCATGCCCCCCACTGTCAGCCAGTGCGCGCACATCAGCAGCAACAGCAATCCAGGCGCCGCAACCATCCCCACCAGTATCATCGGCATCGTTAGGCACTCACCTTTCTTTCACTTTCAATCCGCGCCACCGGCAGATGTCCCGCGCGGCCGCGATACCAGTCATAGGAAGAAGCCGTCACCGGCAAGCTCTCATCGGAGCCCTGAATTTCTTCCCACCGTTCCTCGCCGCGGAACATCCAAATTCGTTCTCCCGCCTCGCGATCCACCACCGCCAACCGAATCCACCGGTTCACCAGAAACTCCCGCAGCAGCGGGTTTTCCATCATGATCGACTTCACTCGTTCCCGCGAGGCCTCAATGACAAACAGGATCCGGACCGGCTCATGAATCTCCACCATTTGCCACGTCAGTCCCGTTCGCAAATCCCCCTCATTGCCATTCATCACGCCCACCAGCGCCGCCAGATTGTGCGGCAATTTCGTGCCGCAACCATACTTCTCGTTGTCCACGGTGGAAAAGTAATACTCAAGATTGATCCCACCGCATACCGGCACCACCGCCGACAGCAGCTTCATCAGATTCTTTCCGTCTTCATCAACGGCCGCGTCATAGCTCACCAGAAAGGCCCGCCGGTCCAGAAACAGCCCCTTCGTAATCGCCCTGCGCCCCACAATGCACACCGCATTCGTACTGTGCCCATATTCCGGCCTTGGCTCGGCCAGATGCTCCGCCCTTTCCTGCACATGGTGCAGCGCGTTCTCCGCGTCATCAAACTCGCTCTTGGCAAAGCTCCTGGTCCGCTCCCGGGCACTGCGGCAGCGCGCCACGTCGAGCGATACCCGCAGCCGTTCAAAATCAAGGCTCAACCTCGCCGGCAGTTTCTCAAGATCGAAATACTCCACCCCGTCATGGCACGTGTCGTGGTACCCGCCCACAAACCACGTATCCGCCGGGATCACGATCCCTTTCGCCCTCAATCCCTCCCTCACCTTAGCCAGGTTTGCCATCGCCGCAAACAACCGCGCATTTGGCCCGCCCCGGCGACCCCCGCAGGCCCCACAGTCATAGGCCGACTTATGCGGATTGTTCAAACTCGTTGACCCATGCCCCAGCACCAACACAACACGGGCGAAGTTCTCTTTCAATCCCGCCACGCTCAACAATCCCGCCACCATATCCACTTTCTCCCCCATGCTGAATCCCCGCAGCATCCCATCATTGCCGGCCGCCGTTTCCGCTCCCCGCACAAAATGCAATTCGGTCTTTGGCTCCGGAAAAACAGTCTCATTTAGCCACGCCATCCACCGTCCCCACCGTGCCGGGCTCAATACCCGCGCCGCCAGCGGAAAGATACTGAATACTCCCAACACGCTTGTCCCCACCCAACCGCGCACCAGCGAACGCGAACTCACCAGCGATTCATGCGCAAACCTTGACCACGCCCGCCGCAGCGTCTGCCTTTGCCGGTTTGTCTCCTCCGCTCCCGGCGCCGGCTGTTCCGTCACCACATGCCGGGGCGTCACCACCACCGGGCACAGCGAAGCCCGCGTCGCATCGTCGATGCCCGCATAGCTCATCACTACCCCGAAAAAGCCCGCCGCTCCAAACGTCTCGATCTCCCGGTCCACTTCCTCCAGATGCCGCCGCAGGCTCTCCTCGCGGTCATCGATGCAGCAGAACACTTGGGCTGCCGGCCGTTTAATTGCCGCCGCCTGCCTCGCCCGCGCATTCTGCGCCAGCGGCAACAACACCTGGCGCTCATGCCTCCGCTCGTAGGCCGCCTGCCACACGCGCCGCCGCTCCAACTCCGTAAACTCCAGCACGCTCGTTTGAAATCCCCGCCGCTCCTCCTTCGTCCAAGCCGACAACTCGTTCGTCCCCAAGCCCAACATTTGGCTGACATCGAAAAGCGTCGCCGCCTCCACCAGCCGTTCCTCTTCCGCCATGTCCTTCGGCTTCGCTGTCCCGCGCCACTTGTCCGGCGCTCCCAACATGCTCGATACCCCCGCCACCGTCAACATCAACCGCACCGCCAGGAAATCCATCAGCGACGCCGGAACCATCTCATACGGCGCCAACTCCGGATTCTGCTCCAATTGGTTCATCATCCCCGCCCACCCGGGCAAGGCCAACATCTCCGCCAGCAGCAGGTCGTCCGATTCCGCCTCGCTTACCCCCAGCGCCACGAGCGCGGCCTGCACCGCCTGCTCACTGTCATATTCCTTCCACCGCTTCACCCACCGTCCCAGATCCCGGATCTCATACGCATTTAGCGAAAACCCTTGTCCTAGCACATCCACGGCCGCCCGCCAGAATCCTTCGCTCCGCCGCGGCATCGGCCAATACGCCATCCCCTGATCAAGAAAAGCACCACACAGCCGGATCAGCAGCGGATGAATCGCCGCATCCAAGTCCTGCCCGCAATGGAACAACACTCCCTCTTGCGGCCGCCCGAATCGAATCCGCTCCGCTTCCCTTTCCGGACTCAGTTCCAGCCAAAACGCAAACAGCTCGGCCGGTGATTGCCGCTCAAGCCGTTTCCGCGCCGCATGCGGTAAATCGTCCCGCCACTGCATCGCCAAATCCGTCTGCTCCCGCTGCCACCGGATCGTCGTGGCATCAAACCGCCTCACCCCCGGGTACAACATCACCCGCCTTACATCCAAATCGCGCCCCTCGGCCGCCAGCACCGTTTCGATGTCTTCCATCCGAATCCGCCCATGGTCGAGCGCATACCGGAACTTCTCCTCCGGCCAATACGGCTCGGCCCCGAACAGCCGCCCCGCCTCCACCACCGCCGCCTCAAACGGCAGGTGCTGAAAGGCATGCAATGTATTGTGATGGACAAAGACTCCGATCGGCCCCTGCGCAGGCAGGAAATGGGCCAAGTGATGGAGCTTGTTGGCGAGGGTTGAATCGTGAGCGCTCAGAAGATGCTTTTCCTTCCCTATCCAGTCTCCAGTCTCGCCCCCTCGAAAGATATCCCCTCGATAAGGGATCCTAGCCCCGTCACCACGGGGCATCCCCTCTGGCCGGGTTCCTTTCCCCCCATTACGGGCTATGGTTTCAAATCGCTTTCCCGTTGATTCTGGTCAGGAACACGAAATGTCCCATCCTGAATCCAATTCCATCACCCCACCCGCCGGCCCCATCCCCCGCGGTGACTTAAATGGCTTTCAGCGCTACTGGCGCGATGACTTGCTCAGCGGATTCCTTGTCTTCCTCATTGCCCTTCCGCTCTGCCTCGGCATCTCCCTTGCCAGTGGTTTCCCCCCCATCGCCGGCATCTTCACCGCGATTCTGGGTGGCATGATCACCCCGTTGCTGTCCAACTCCGAGCTCACCATCAAAGGCCCCGCCGCCGGCCTCATCGTCATCGCCCTCGGCGCCGTTCAGGGGCTCGGTCAGGGCGACGCCATTCTCGGCTACAAACGCGCCCTCGCCGTCGGTGTCGTGGCCGGTCTCATTCAGGTCGTCTTAGGCTCGCTCCGCGTCGGCGCCCTCGCCGAATTCTTCCCCGTTGCCGCCGTCCATGGCATGCTCGCCGCCATCGGCGTCATCATCATCTCCAAGCAGGCTCACATCGCCGTCGGGGTTAGCCCCCACGCCAAGGAACCTCTCGAACTCCTGGCCGAAATCCCACGCTCCATCGCCAATCTCAATCCCGAAATCGCCCTCATCGGCCTCATCAGCCTCCTCATCCTCTTCCTCCGTCCCCTCATCAAGAACGCCGTCGTGCAGCGGATCCCCGGCCCCATGCTTGTTCTCCTGATCGCCACCCCCCTCGGCATTCTCTTCGACATCTCCCACCAGCACCTCTACACCTGGGCCGGCCATGAATTCAAAATCGGTCCCCAGTACCTCGTCCATCTTCCCGGCAGCCTCCTCGGCGCCATGAGCTTCCCTGATTTCTCCGTCATCTTCTCGCCGGAAAGCCTCAAGTGGATCGTCATGTTCTCCCTCGTCGGTAGCCTCGAATCCCTGCTCAGCGCCAAGGCCGTCGATCTCCTCGACCCCTACCAGCGCCGCACCAATATGAATCGCGACCTGCTCGCCGTCGGCCTGGCCAACACCCTGGCCGCCTCCATCGGTGGCCTCCCCATGATCAGCGAGATCGTCCGCTCCTCGGCCAACCGCAACAACGGCGCCAAAACCCGTTGGGCCAACTTCTTCCACGGTTCCCTATTGCTCCTCCTGGTCGCCACCGTCCCCACCCTCCTCAATCAGATTCCCCTGGCCGCCCTCGCCGCCATGCTCGTCTTTACCGGCTATAACCTCGCCTCGCCCAAGGAGTTTCGTCACATGTACATGGTCGGCAAGGAACAACTCGCCGTCTTCTGCACCACCCTCGTTGCCACCCTCGCCACCGACCTCCTGATCGGCATCGCCGCCGGCATCTTCGTCAAGATCCTCATCCACATCCTCAACGGCGCTCCCGCCGCCTCCCTGGTCCGCATCCGCGCCTCCATCGAGACCGTCGACACTCCCAAAATCACCGTCTACGATTCCGCGATTTTCAGCAACTGGATCCCGCTCAGCCGCAAGATCGCGGTCCTGCGCCAACACCAGACCGTCCACATCGATCTCTCGCAGGCTCGCCTCGTCGATCACACCGTAATGAAAAAGCTCGAAGAGATGGCTCAGGATTGGCGTCTCGAAAACCGTGAACTCATCGTCACCGATCTCGAACAGCATCAGCCCCTTTCCGCCCATCCCCACTCGGCTCGCGTCCTACGCTTCGCCCCAAACTCTTGATGACCGGACTCCGCCCAGGCCGAGTTCCGGTGGCTTTTTTTATGGCTTCAGCCGGTTCTCATACCAGGTCACGTTGCGCGAATTCTGTCCCGCCACCAACACGTCCAGATCCCCATCCCCATCCATATCGAAGAGTCTGATGTCGTAGGCCGCCTGATCGCGATAAATCGAGTGCTGCCGGAATCCCCCTTTCCCGTCATTCTCAAACCACGCCACCACATAGCTATCCTTGGCGCACGTCACCGCGTCCACATCCCCATCCCCGTCCACATCCCCGATCGCCAGCGAGTGCGGCCCAAACAAAGTCTTGTCGATCTCCTGCTTCTCAAAACCCGGCCCCCGAAACCACACCAAACCCCGGCCATGCCCGCGCGAGGCAATTACGTCCATCTTGCCATCGCCGTTTAAGTCCGCCACCAGCGGATTCGTTGCCCCGTCTTCCCCCGTCGCCAGCACATGCTTCTTCCACGGCCCCTTGCCCTTCGGCTGTTCCCACCACGCAAACCACTCCCCGTCCCGCCCCACCTTCGCCGCGCTTACAATATCGACGCGCCCATCCCCGTTCAAATCCCCAGCCCCGTGATAATGCGTCAGCCCCGGCGCATCCCCAGCGGCAAAAACGTTGCGCTGCCAACGGTCTCCCCGCCCGCGCTCCTTCAGCCACACGATCGAATTCGCGAACGGTCCCTTCGGCTGCGCCGAGTTCGCCACCAGATCCGGCTTGCGGTCCCCGTCGATGTCCGCCACATGCAATCCATGGATCCCGTCGATCTGATCGTCAATCAGGTGATACCGCCACGGCTCCGCGAGCGGCCGCTTCGGCTGCTCGAGCCAAAACACCAAACCCGGCGAATACCGCGCGCCGACGAAGTCTTCATCCCCATCTCCGTCTACATCCATTACCGCCGCGTGGATCAACGCCACCCCCTCATGGATCACCTTGCCCGCCCCATACAGCACTGTCTTCTCACCCAGATTTGTAATCACTCCCCGCCCGCCCCCATTCAGCTTCAACCCCACCGCCGCATAGGCCCGCTCCCCCGCCGTCACCACATGCCTCACCCACTTTGGCTTCCATTCATTCCAGTAAATCCGCACGTTCTGTGTCGCCCGGCCACAAGCGATGATCTCCGGCCTGCCATCACCATTCAGATCCGCGATCGTCAGATCCTCCGGCGACATGCCCGCCTCGTCCACCCGCGCCACTCGCTCCCACTTGCCTTCCACACTCCGCTTCAGCACCGCCAGCCCCGTGTCCTTTCCCCGAAACCCGAATGCCAACTCATCGCTCCCGTCCCCATCAAAGTCCGCCCACCCGAGCGCATGCCCCCCATACACCGTCGTGTCCCGTAGCGCCTTCGGCCATACCGTACCCAGGCTGCTGTGCCATTTCTCGGGCGGCGGGTTGCCTTGCGGCGTCAGCTTCGGCCGCGGCTCTTCATACACCGTCAGCGTATCGCCATGAAACGCCTCAATCGTCGCCGCCACGCGATAGCGGTTCTCCCGGCCGATCACGATTTCTCCCGGTTGCCCTTCGCCTGTCAACGTCCGCGACCATACACCCTCGCCAGTCCGTTTCAACGTCTCCACCCCGCGCTTGGACGCCATCACGATCTCAAGCACCCCGTCGTCATCCATGTCCTCGAGAAACAGATTGTGCGCCAACTCCAATCCTTCCGCCGCCGCCTCCCCCTTCCAGCCCGGCAACTGAAACACCAGCGCCTTGCCCTCGAGCGGCATCACCACCAGATCCGGCTTTCCGTCCCCCGTCACGTCCCCCCATTTCATCCGGTGCGCCCCCGGGATCTTCGCCACATCATGCAACTCCCAGCTCCCGTCCTTCTTCTGTTCGAGCCAGTGCAGCGTACCCTTCGTCGCCCGTTCCCGCGGTTGCCACTCCGCCGCCAACGCAAAATCCAGCAATCCATCCCCGTTGATGTCATGCGCCCCAATGGCGACATGGTCCATCGGCGCCGCCTTCTCGCTGATCACATGCTCCTTCCACCCAGGATTCTCATACCAGATCACCTTCCCTCCCGTGATCGCCACCACGTCCGGTTTGCGGTCGCCATTGACGTCGGCCACCCTCACCGCATATACAACACCCAGCCCCTTGGCGATTTCTTCCATACGGAACTGTGCGCTCAATTCCAGCCCGCACATCATCACGATCAGCAATCTCATCATGCCGCTATCCTATCGGACTCTTCCTGCCATAATGAAGCTGTGTCGAAGGTAAAGGATCTGGAACTGCAACTCGACCGCGCTCAACAGCAGCTGCGTCTGTTTCAGAAAATCAGCCGTCTCATGGTCAAGGAACTCAGCCTCAAGCAGGTTCTCGCCGCCATCAATGGCCTTGTCATTGAGTTCATGCGCGCCGATTCCTGCCTGCTCTATCTCCTTGATAAGGGCGACCTGCTGCTTTGCTCCTCGAACAATCCTTCCCCCGGCACCCTCGGCCAGATCCGCCTCCGCATCGACGAAGGCCTTACCGGCTGGGTCGCCCGTGAGCGCCGCCTCGTCGCCATCAGCAAGGAAGCCTTCCTCGATCCCCGCTTCAAAAGCTTCGCCGAACTCCCCGAAGACCAGTACGAAGCATTTCTCTCCGCCCCCATCATCGCCCGCAACAAAGTCGTCGGCGTCATCAACGTCCAACATCGCAAGCCCCACGTCTTCACCGGCGAAGAACTCGAAACTCTCACCACCGTCGGCGAACAAGTCGGCGTTCTGCTTACCCTGGCCCGGCTCGAGTTGAAAACCGCCGAATACGATATGGGTTCTCTCCTCTAACGATGGTTTCCCGCCGCTCCCTCCTCCTCTCGCCGGCACTCACCCTTTCCGCGCAACCGCGGAAATTTGTCCGCTCTTACTTCTTTCTCAACCCCGAAGCCAAGCTCAAGATCGCCGACCTCGCCTTCGGCTCCGACCAGCGTGGCTGGGCCGCCGGCATTGTCTTAAGTCAACGAGACCGCACCAAAGGCATTCTCCTCACTACCCTCAACGGTGGCCTCCAATGGAGTCCCACCGATCTCAAGTTCCTGCCCCAATCCCTGTTCGCCCTCAATGACTCTGTTCTTTGGGCTGTATCTTTGAATGGCGAAGTTTGGTTCAGCGCCGAAGGTGGCCGCGACTGGCGCAAGCTCTCCAAGAAGACCGAAGCCTTCCGCGTTGCCTTTATCGATGACCGCCGTGGCTTCCTCATCGGCGCTCGCAAAACCTTTATGCGCACCGAGGATGGCGGCAAAACTTGGCGCCACGTTCCCGAAGGCGCCCAAGTCACCGGCAACGCCGACAACTTCGTCTACCGCTGCATCGAGTTCTGGAACGGCCGCATCGGCCTCGTCGCCGGCAATGTCGAGGACGAGGAGCCCCGCCGGCGCCGCGGCCCCGATCTGCCCGACTTCATGGAACCCGAAACCTCCGGCGCCAGGAGCATGAATCCCCGCGTCATCGCCACGCTCGAATCCACCGATTCCGGCGCCTCCTGGCGCAAACAGGAAGTCTCCGGTTTCGGCTACGTCCATCGCATCGTCCTCGGCGCCGATGGCACCGGCCTGAACCTCATGAAGTTCCGCAAAAGCTTCCCTTTCGGTGGCGAACTCTACTCCTTCTATCCCAAAGGCAGTGGCAAGGGCCAACGCCTCCTCCGCCTGAAGGACCTCGAGTTCCAAGATGTCGCCTACGTCCCCGGCGCCGGCGCTTATCTCGCCTGCACCGAGCGCCTCGGCGGCCTTCCCGTCCCCACCAAAGTCTCCATTCTTTTCTCCTCCAACCTCACCGATTGGGATAAACTCCCCGTCGATTACCGCGCCGTCGCCGAGCGCGTCACCCTATCGTCCACTCCATCCGGCGGCGTCTTCGCCGCCCTCGATACCGGTACGATTCTCGCTTTGCGCTGATCGTGTTATTCCCGCCAAACGATTGCCCCGGGAGAATCGAACCGCCTCAAAATAATCCCGCTGTTACGCTGGCGCGATCTCTGTAGCCCTGGACAACGGCCTTATCGGGTGCTTGCGCTGTGGAGCCCGGATTTCCCGCGTCGGCTGCCCTGTCTGCGGGGAGAAACGGGCCGGCTCTCATGATCTCTAGCGGGGCCCTCTCGCTCATGACTTCTGGCACGAGGTCACACACCTCGATGGCCACATTGGGCGAAGTTTTCTTGCGCTTGTTTCTGATCGTCACCGCGCTCTCCCTGCTCCTAGCGCCCGAGGCTGCTGTTCCCTTGGGCATCAAGCCCTTTCTCGTTCACGAACATCCTTATCTCTTCGAATTATGTGATTACCGGCCTGGAGAATCGGCTCAACACCAATCCAATCTTCGCGCGCCTGCTGACCCTGTTCTATCTGATTCTCGCCTTGCGCCACTTGGACGGCGACAATCGACGTGTGGGCCGCCCGCATGCTCCGCGGGGCCGCGAGCAAATACAAAGACCTCCCCCTCATCTCTCCGCCCGCCGGGAAAGGCGTCACAGGGGACTGGAACAGCAACTAACCAGGAAAAACTGGCTTACACAAAACTATTGACTCTCCTCTGCAAGGCCCGGAGGATCTATACGTGAAAAACTTATAAGCGCAGCTGAGAGGCTCGCACTACAACAACGGACAGTCGGCGACGACGGTGTACTTGATGCAAGCCCGCAGCTTCCCGAAGGAAAAGACGAGCGAGGAATAAGCCTTCGCCGCAAGCGCACCCAGCGCGGCAGCTTCGCATTCGGCGGCGTTGACCCAGATCCACCGTACCCGGCAGCGGAAGCCGAGGTGGTCGCACCATCGAAACCGAAGCCTCTCTTCTCTCCGCTCCCCAGGGCCAGCTCACCCACGGCCTTCGTTTCTACAGCGGGCAGGGTTTTCCTCACGAATTCTTCACCGGCTTCTCAAGCCCGAACGATTCCCTCTCCTGGACCACCCACCCCCACGCCACCGCTCGCTACGAGGCCACCGTCCTCTACCGTGGCCCCGCGGCGCCAACATCCAGCTTGCCTTGATCTCGGCCCGCACTTGCATATCCACCAACCCCGCCGTGATCTCGCTCCCCCATCGGGTCCAAAACGCCAATGAAGCCCCCGTCATGCATTGGTCTCGGCGCACTCCCGCTTCCTTCCTCCCCCACCACGCTCAAACTCCACATCGACGGCCCTCCCTGCGATATCAAAGCCCTTGAACTGCGACGTCTCTAATCCCCTCGCCTTCCTAGAAATGCGCCGGCTCATCGCCATACTTGTGCTGCAAGCGGATCAATTCCTTTCCAAGCCGCTTGACGACATCGGCATACCGCGGCTCCCCATACACATTGCGCAACTCCTCCGGGTCCTGCTTCAAATCGTAAAGCTCCCATTTCACCCCATTCATGGGAAAACAAATCAGCTTATGTTCCGCCGTTCTCACCCCGTAATGCCCTGGCACATGATGGTCCGGATCATCATGCATCCAGTAGCGGTAGTACATCGACTTCCGCCAGTTGTCCACCGTCCGCCCCTGCAAATTCGTTCGAAAACTCTCCCCATCCATGTATTGGTCCCGCCCCAGCCCCGCAAAGTCGAGAAACGTGTGCGCGAAGTCCACATTCAACAGCAGATCCCGGTTCACACTCCCCGCTGGAATCTCCTGTGGATAGCGTGCCAGAAATGGCATCCGCAGCGCCTCCTCATACATCAGCCGCTTGTCGTACAGCCCATGCTCGCCCAGAAAAAATCCCTGGTCCGACGTATACACCACCAGCGTATTGTCCCTCTGCCCGCTTTGATCGAGATAGTCGAGTATGCGCCCCACCGAATCGTCTACCGATTGCACACAACGCAAATAGTCCTTGATGTAAACCTGATAAGCCCACTCCCGCAACCCCTTCCCGCTCAACCCCGCCGGAGGCTTCTGCTTCAAGTCCCGCTCCGTCATATCCTCCCCTACCCGCATCTTCACTCCGTGCCGTACCGCCTCATGCAGCGATCGCGGCTCCGCCACAAGCACATCCTTCAGAAAATCCCGATACTTCGGCCCCGGATCCCATGCCCGGTGCGGCGCCTTGTGATGGCACATCAAGAAGAACGGCCTCTCCCGGTCCGCCCCCTTCAACCAGTCGAGCGTAAAGTCCGTGATCAGGTCCGTGCAATAGCCCTGATACTGCTTCTTCCCACCTTGCTCCAAAAACACCGGGTCATAATAAGCCCCCTGTCCCGGCAGGATCCGCCAGAAGTCAAACCCCTGTGGCTCCGTCCCCAAATGCCACTTTCCGATCATCGCCGTCTGATACTGATTCCCCTGCAAATACTTCGCGACGCTCCGGCTCTCCGGCGCCAGTTTGTCATTCAGCGTCTTCACCCCGTTCTTGTGGCTATACTGCCCCGTCAGAATCGAGGCCCGCGACGGCGTGCAAATCGAATTCGTGCAAAAGCAGTTCTCCGCCTTCACCCCTTCCCGCGCCAGCCGGTCGATATTCGGTGTCTTGTTGATCTTGCTGCCGTAAGCCGAAATGGCCTGCGCCGCATGGTCATCCGACATGATGAACAGAATATTAGGCCGCCGCTGATACTGCATCATACTCATCAGCAGAGAACGCCGGGAAAGCAATCGCATTCCGTTATTCTAAAGGCCAATGCTCTCCCGCCGAAGCCTTCTGCTCGCCTTTCTTGCCGATCCTCCCCGCCGCCCCCGTGATTTCGGCATCATTTCCGGCCAGCTTCCCCCGGGTCCCCTCAATGCCATCACCGATGTTCCCGGCGTGCTCGTTGGCCAAACCACCCTCCTCGAAGGCCCCGACATCCGCACCGGCGTCACCGTCGTGCTGCCCCATTCCGGCAATCTCTTCCGCGACAAAGTCCGCGCCGCCATCCACGTCGGCAATGGCTTCGGCAAACTCATGGGCTCCACTCAGGTCAACGAACTCGGAGAGATCGAAAGCCCCATCGCCCTCACCAGCACGCTCAATGTTCCCCGCGTCGCCGATTCGCTTCTCGACTATCTCCTTGCCTTGCCCGGCAACGAAGCCGTTCGCAGCATCAATGTCGTCGTCGGCGAAACCAATGATGGCCAGCTCAACAACATCCGCGCCCGCCGTGTCGGCGCCCCGGAAGTCCTCGCCGCCATTCGCTCCGCCCGCTCTGGCCCCGTCGAAGAGGGTGCCGTCGGCGCCGGCACCGGCACCATCTGCTTCGGTTGGAAGGGCGGCATCGGCACCAGCTCCCGCCAGGTATCAGGCCATACCGTCGGTGTCCTCGTCCAGTCCAACTACGGCGGTGACCTCCGCATTGCCGGCATGCCTTTCCCCAGCGGCCGCCCCGGCCCCGCCTCCGCCGACGGCAGCATCATGATCGTCGTCGCCACCGATGCCCCCCTCGAACATCGCGCTCTTTCCCGCCTCGCCTCCCGCGCCATCTGGGGCCTCGGCCGTACCGGCTCCACCGGCTCCAATGGCAGTGGCGATTATGTCATTTCCTTTTCCACCGTCCGCACTCCCACCAGCCCCCTCCGCGGCGACCTCCTCAGCCCTCTCTTCCAGGCCGTCATTGAAGCCACCGAAGAGGCCGTTCTCAACTCCCTCTTCCTCGCCCGCACCATCGTCGGCAACGGCATCCGCGTCGAGGCTCTCCCCGTCGACCGAGTCGTGATGGAATGGAAGCGGAGAAACGGACAATGACTCTCGCCTTATTGCTTCTGCTCGCCGCGGACCTTCCCCCCGTCCCGGCCGACCGCCGCCAAATCCTCACCACCCTCGAACGCGAAATGTACGGCAAAAACCCCGGCCGCCCCCTCCACCAGGGTTTTGAATTGCGCGAACGCAACTCCGATGCCCTCGGCGGTAAAGCCATTCGCAAGCAGATCCGCGTCTGGTACGAAGCCCCCTCCGGCAAACGCGATTCCTTCGAGCTTCTGCTCTACCTCCCCAAATCCCCCCGCCGCGTCCCCGTCTTTCTCGGCATGAGTTTCGGCGGCAACCAGTGCGCTCACCCCGACCCGGCGATCTTTGAGTCCACCCGCTGGCAACGCACTCCCCAAACCCGCGGCGGCTGCGCCTCCCGTTGGGAAATCGACTACGTCATCTCCCGCGGCTACGGCACCGCGATCGTCTATTACGGCGACCTCGACCCCGACTTCGACGACGGCTACACCAATGGCGTTCATGCCCTTTACGGCAAACCCGCTCCCGGCGAATGGGGCGCCATCTCCGCCTGGGCTTGGGGCCTCAGCCGCGCCATGGATTACCTCGCCCAGGACCCCAACGTCGATGCCCGCCGCGTCGCCGTCCACGGCCACTCCCGCATCGGCAAAGCCGCCCTCTGGGCCGGCGCCCTCGATGATCGCTTCGCCATGGTCATCTCCAACGACAGCGGCGAAGGCGGCGCCGCCATCGCCCGCCGCCTCCAGGGCGAACGCACCGAAGACCTCAACAAACGTTTCCCCCACTGGTTCAACGCCAACTTCAAGAAGTACAGCGGCAAGGAATCGGAACTCCCCTTCGATTCCCACTGGGTCCTCCACGCCATCGCTCCCCGCCTCCTCTACGTCGCCAGCGCCAGCGAAGACGCCTGGGCCGACCCCGAAGGCGAATTCGCCGCCATCCAGGCCGCCGGCATGAAACCCCACCCCATGCTCTCCCCCGGCGAACGCTACTTCGATGGCCGCTTCGCCTACCACCTCCGCCAGGGCAAGCATGACATCACGCTCTGGGATTGGCAGGGCTTTATTGAATTCGCCGAGCGCCACCACTGGCGCGACTAACCCTCAGCCGCGCTCCGGGGCACAGATCCTTCAGCGCGGCCACAAATTCATCCGTTTGCCGCTCCTCCACCAGATTGATGGTCGAGCCGCCAAACCCTCCCCCCGTCATTCGCGACCCAATCACTCCCGGACAGCGTGCCGCGCATTCCACCAATTCGTCCAGTTCCCGGCACGACACTTCATAATCGTCCCGCAGGCTCGCATGCGACGCCGCCATCAGCTCGCCCATCGCCGCCCGGTCATTCGCCGCGAGTGCAGCCGCGAATTCCACCACTCTCCGGTTCTCCCCGATCACGTGCCGCGCCCGCTTCGATCCCCCATCCTCCACCGCATCCCGCAACGAGCTCACTCCCAGTGCCCGCGCCGCCTCGGCACACTCCCGCTTGCGCGTGTTGTATTCGCTCCCGGCCAGCTCATGCCTCACACCTGTGTCCGCGATCACCATCGCAATGTCCGCCGGTATCGGCGCCGCCTTGTATTCAAGCGTCCGGCAATCGAGCAGCATCGCCTGCCCCTCCCGCCCGTGCAGCGAAATAAACATGTCCATGATGCCGCAGCCCAGCCCTACCGTCTCGACTTCCGCCTGCTGGCACAGTCGCGCCACGTCCATGAGCGGCATCTCCACCCCCACTGCCTCCAATAGCGCCAACGCCGTGCTCACCTCAAGCGCCGCCGAACTGCTCAGCCCCGCCCCCAGCGGCACCGTCGATTCAAAATGCAATGCTAGCGGCGGCGGCTCAAGGCCCCGCGCCCGCATCTGCGCCAATACCCCCTCCACATACTTTTCCCATCCCGCCGGCGCCGCCGTAGCCGTCGTATACCGCATCGTCTCGGCCGGCGTCACGCTCACCGTCGTCCCCAGTTCGATCGCCACCGGCATCACATAGCCGTCGTTGTAGTCCGTGTGTTCCCCAATCAGGTTCACGCGCCCGGGCGCCCAGAATCGCTTCGTCATTTGCGCCGCGCCGTAAACAGAAACAGGGTTCCGGCCACCACCAGCAGCACGCCCCAGGCAAAATTCAGATTCATCCCGTACAACTGCGTCCGCACTGTTTGCGGCGCCAGCTTCGTCGCCGCCACCAGCAATAGCCCGATCGCCAGCAACATCCGCCCAATGATAAGTCTCAGATCCATATCACCTACCAGAACAGCAAATTCAAAGCCAGCACCGCCCCCAGAATCAGCAGCCCCAGCGTCCCCGGCCTCTGATGCCAGGGCAGGGAAGCGTCCCCCTCCGGCATCTTCGTATAGGCATACACCAGCCCTTCCAACTCCCGCGCCGGCTTGGCCCGGGTCACCAGACTAATGCCCACCGTCACCGTCAGACACACCGCAAATGCCCAGATCGCTGTCCAGAAGTTCTGCGCCATCTCACTCGGATAACTCGTCACCGCCCCCAACCATCCCCCCTTCAGTCCCGCCACGGCCCCCGCCGGCAACGATAGCCCATGATGGACCGCCGCTCCGACCGTCCCGCTCAACAATCCCCAAAACGCCCCATGCCCCGTGGTCCGCGCCCAAAACATTCCCAGCAAAAATGTTGCGAATAGCGGCGCGTTCACAAACGCGAACACCAGTTGCAACAGGTCCATGATGTTGTTGAACTTCATCGCCGCATACGCCGCGCCCCAACTCGCCAGGATCCCAAACACCGTCGTCAGCCGCCCCACGTTCAGATAATGCCCATCCGTCTGGTTCGGCTTCAGATACGCCTGATAGATGTCATACGTCCACACCGTGTTGAATGCCGTCACGTTCCCCGCCATCCCCGACATAAAACTCGCCATCAGCGCCGTCAACCCCAGCCCCAGCATCCCCGGTGGAAAAAACGCCTGCAGCATCAACGGAATTGTCATGTCGTAATTCACGCTCCCGTCTGCCTTCAATGGCAGCGTAAACAACTCTCCCGGCGTCGCACTGATCGCCAGCGCAATCATCCCCGGTAAAATCACCAGCGCCGGAAACAACATCTTCGGTATCGCCGCAATCAGCGGCGTCCGCCGCGCCGACAACATCGAATCCGCCGCCATCGCCCTTTGCACCACCAGAAAGTCCGTGCACCAATACCCAAAGCTCAACACAAACCCCAATCCCATCGCCATTCCAAACCACTCGATCCCCATCGGATTCGCCTGCGGACTCGACATCTGCGCCCACGCCTGCGTATATGCCCCCGCCACATAGCCCCGCGATCGCGCCACCTCCTCCAGCCTCACCACCAGTTGACTCCACCCCCCCACCCGCTCCAGCCCAACCAGCACCAGCGGCAGAAAACCCGCGCAAATCAAAAAGAATTGCAGCACCTCGTTATAGATCGCCGAGGTCAACCCTCCCAGCAGGATATACACCAGAACAATCATCGCCGCCAACGCGATCGCCGCGTCAAAGTTCCACCCAAACAAGCTAGACAGCAACAACCCCATCGCATACAACGAAATCCCCGATGACATCACTGTCATCCCCGCGAACGTCAGCGCATTAAACGCACGCGTCTTCTCGTCAAACCGCAACTTCAAGTACTCCGGCGCCGACCGCGCTCGCGACCCGTAATAGAACGGCATCATGAATACACCCACAAACACCATCGCCGGCACCGCCCCCGCCCAATAAAAATGGCTCGTCGCAATCCCATACTTCGCCCCCGATGCCGCCATCCCCATCACTTCCTGCGCCCCCAGGTTCGCCGACAAGAACGCCAGCCCCGCGATCCACGCTGGAATCGAGCGGCCCGACATCAGGTACTCTTCCGCCGAGTTCATCGAGCGCCGTAGCGCGAACCCGATTCCCAGCACGAAGGCAAAATAAGTGAGTAGGATCGCGTAGTCGATCCAGTGTAGTTCAATAATTGGCATCGGCGGATCTGTACCCTCGAAAGTATGTCACGCACAACCCCGACTCCGCTTGCTTTTGTGGCTGCCGCTTACTACCGCAACGCCACCACACTGATCGCCACTCGCCCCCGCGTCAGCGCAAACGGCTGTATCGTCGTCCGCGTCGGCGGCCGCAACAGAAAGAAACTCGCATACGCTCCGTTCATCTTCTGAAACTCTCCAATATCCGCTAGATACACGTTCGTCGCCACCACCTTGTTGATCCCCGATCCCAGTAACTTCAGCCGCGCATCGAGCGCCCCCAGCACCGATGCCGTCTGCTGTTCCACATCCGCTCCGCCGGCAGCCACTTCCACTCCGCACTGAATGAACTGCTTCACCGCCTTACAACCCGCTGCCCGGTCAATCGCCGGCGTTTCAATCTCGCCGCTCTGCCGGCTCTTGTGCGCGTACGCTGTGATCTCCAGCGGCGTCTCCACCGGCAACTTCGGCGCCACCAGCTTCGTGTGCGGCGGCACTTTACCCGAAAACGCATCTTTCAATACCTGATCGATCACCGCTTCCTGCCCCTTGTCCGTCATGTAAATCTGCAACGAAAACACATTCGCCAGATCCATCCCGCCCACCCTTAATATCGCCCTCACATTGTTCACGCACTGTATCGCTTGGTTCCGCGTGTCCGCGGGTCGCTTGCCCGTCCCGTCCGCCACGCCCTGTCCCGACACAAACACAAAATCACCCACCACGACTCCCGGTGAGTATGGTCCCACCGGCTTCGGTCCCGTCGCCGGGATCAAGGGCTTGATCTCCTGAGCCAAAAGAGAAAAAGAGAGGACGGCCAGCAGTACAGTGCGCATCCCCTCTACTTTACTCGATGGAGCGAAATTTAGTTCGGGTTGTTCGAGTCCGTCGGCCGCCTCTTCAACGTCGGCCGCTCATCCTCGTCCGTCTTCGTCTTCTTGCCATCTTCGTCTTCCACTGTCTGCGTGCCGTCGCCCGGTTTCCGCCGCAACCGCGGCCGGTTCGGATCCTGCGGATCCAGCTTCCGCCGGTTGTGCATCGCCGCCAAGCGCGCCTTCACATCCTGGAATTCACTCGTCGTTACCACATACTCCGGACGCTCCTTCAGCAATTCCTGTATGTTCTTCTGCGCCGCCTCCACCCGGTCGTCCGTCGGCGGATGGCTCGAAAACACCTTCGCCATCGTACCCGGTTTCCGCTTTTCCTTGGCTTGCAGTTTTTCAAAGAAGTCTACAAACGCCCCTGGGTCATATCCCGCCTTGTACATATACTGCAACCCCAACAGGTCTGCCTCCCGCTCAAAGCCCCGGCTGAACATCAGAAACCCCACCGGGATCGCCACTGAGGCCGCCTGCCGGATCCCGAATCCCGCCCAGCCACCCATAAAGATCAGCGGGATCGTCGCCAGATTCGCAATCTGCCCTCGCGTCGCTCCACGCGTACCATGTCGCGCCGCGATGTGCGCAATCTCATGCCCCATCACCCCAGCCAGTTCCGACTCCGTATCCGCCGCAAGAATCAAACCCGAGTTGATGAAGAAGAATCCGCCAGGTAGCGCAAACGCATTGATTTCCTCCGAATCGATCACCTTGATCGTAAATGGCACCTTCGCATCCGAGTTGCGCACCAGGTTCTGCCCCATCCGGTTGATAAACTCCGCCACCACCGGATCGTCCACTACTTTCGCCGACCGCTCAATATCCTGAGCCAGCGCCTTGCCCAGCGCAATCTCCTTCTCAATCGAATACCAGTTCACCCCCTTGCCCACATCGCGTTCGCCGATGTCATCCGGGTTTTTCTTCGAAGGTTTCTTCTTCTTCTCTTCCTTTTGGGCTTTGGGGTCGGTGGTTGCCTTGTCCTCTTGCGCGAATCCAAGGCTGAGGGCCAGCAGCAGTACTGTGATGATCTTCATGAGCGACCTGTCTACAGCTTATAACGTATTGTGGAAAGAATGAGTTTCGATTTTCCGGTGCGTGAAAATCTCATTTACCTCAATCACGCCGCCGTCGCCCCCTTGCCCCGTGTCTCCGCCGAGGCCATGCATTGGTATATCGACGACGCCATGAGCTGGGGCAGCTTTCATTACCCCCGCTGGATGGAAGCCTGCGAAGGCATCCGCGCCGAAACCTCCCGCATGATCGCCTGCTCCCCCTCGGAAGTCGCCCTCGTCAAAAACACCAGCGAAGGCATCGCCACCATCCAGATGGGCCTCGGCTGGCGCCCCGGTGATATCGTCGTCGCCTTCCGCGAAGAATTCCCCGCCAATTACTACTGTTGGCAACTCCTCGCCGAACGCCACAACTGCGTCCTCCGCTGGCTCAGCCTCGACGACCCGCTCGAGAAAATCGACGAAGCCTGCCGCGGCGCCCGTCTCCTGGCAATCAGTTGGGTCAACTACCTCAGTGGTTTACGCGTCGATCTGGCCGCCATCGGCGAGATCTGCCGCCGCCACAATGTTTTCTTCTTTGTCGACGCCATCCAGGGCCTCGGCGTCTTTCCCCTCGATGTCAAAGCCTGCGGCATCCACGCCCTCGCCGCCGATGGCCACAAATGGCTCCTCGGCCCCGAAGGTTGGGGTGTTCTCTATGTTGACCAAGCCGTACAGGACCAGATCTTCCCCGTCGAATTCGGTTGGACCAATGTAAAGAACTGGGCTGATTATTCCAGCCGCGACATGACCCTCCGGCCCGATGCCGGCCGCTACGAACCCGGCACCCTCAACGTGGCCGGCAGCTTTGGCCTCCGCGCCTCCCTCCAACTCCTCAACAACGAAGGCCTCGACCGTATCTCCGCCAAAGTCCTCGCCCTCACCTCACGCCTCGCCGACGGCATCCTCGCTCAGGGCGGGGAACTGCTCCGCCCCCACGATTCCCGCTCTGGCTCCGGCATCCTCAGCTTCCGCTTCCCCGGCCAGGATTCCAACCGTCTCCAGGCCGAACTCAAGGCCCGCCGTGTCCTCGCCTCTCCCCGCCAGGGCTTCGTGCGCTTCTCCCCGCATTTTTACCTCGAATTGGCCGACATGGACACCGTCCTCGATCATGTTCGTGATAGCTTGAATGCGATATGAAGCTCGGAGCCGTCACCTACAACGTCCTCAAGGATTGGGACGTCGACACCATCATCAAAAACCTCGAAGCCGCCGGATTCGAAGCCGTCGAACTCCGCACCCAACACAAGCACGGCGTCGAGCCATCGCTCCCTAAGTCCGAACGCGCCGCCATTGCCGCCCGCTTCCAAAACTCCAAGGTGCGTTTGCTCAGCTTCGGTTCCGTCGCCGAGTTTCACTCCCCTGACGAAGCCATCCGCCGCAAAAATGTCGCCGACGCCAAACAGTTCATCGACCTCGCTCACGACACCGGCGCCTGGGGCGTCAAGGTCCGTCCCAATGGCATGCCCGATGGCGTCCCCGAATCCACCACCATCGGCCGCATCGCCGATTGCCTCCGCGAACTCGGCGATTACGGCGCCGGTCACGGTGTCGAAATCTGGGTCGAAGTCCACGGCCGGATCACCCAGAATCCCCCCATCAGCGCCGCCATCATGCAAGCCACCAAACACCCCCAGGTTGGCCTCTGCTGGAACTCCAATCCCACCGATATCACCAACGGCACCATCAAGCCCAGCTTCGACCTGCTCAAACCCTGGATCCGCAACGTCCATATCAACGAACTCGCCGGCCCCTATCCCTATCGCGAACTCTTCCGCCTGCTCCGCGACATGAAATACGAGCGCTACACCCTCTGCGAAGCCCTCGAAAGCAAGGAGCCCGAGCGCTTCCTCCGCTGGTATTCCTTCCTCTGGCGCGAACTCCAACGGACCTAACCCCATGCCCCTGCTCCTCTTCTTCTTTCTTCTCTCCGGCGCTCTCGCCGCCCAGCCCACCGATGTTTTCCTGCTCATCGGCCAATCCAACATGGCCGGCCGCGGCCTCGTCACCGGCGAAGACCGCCAGCCCATCCCCGGTGTCTTTGCCTTCTCGAAAGAACGCCAGTGGGTCCCCGCCATCGATCCCATCCACTTCGACCGCCCCGACCGCACGGGCGTCGGCCTCGGCCGCACCTTTGCCGCCACGCTCATCCGTCTCGGCGCCGCCAAGAATGTCGGCCTCGTTCCCGCCGCCTTCGGTGGTTCCGCCCTCGCCGAATGGGTCCCCGGCAGTACTCATTACACCAATGCCGTCGACCGCCTCAAAGCCGCCCTCGCCGCTTCTCCCGGCGCCCGGCTCCGCGGCATCCTCTGGCATCAGGGCGAAGCCGATTCCATTGACGAAGAACGCGCCATCACCTACCGCCTCCGCTTCGCCCGATTCATCGCTGCCCTCCGCAAGGACCTCGATGCCCCCAATGTCCCCGTCCTCATCGGCCAACTCGGTGAATTCGTCGAAATCGCCAAATACCCCCAATTACCGCTCATCCAACGCGAACTCGCCACCATCCCTCTCCATGTCCCCCTCTCCGGCTTCGTCTCGAGCCAAGGCCTCGGGCACAAAGGCGACCTCCTCCATTTCGATTCCCCGGCCATGAAGGAATTCGGGCGCCGCTACGCCCTCGAATGGTTGAAGTTCAATCCCTGATTCAACCCCTGCGGCTCATTGTCTCCAGCAGCGAACCCCACCTTCTCACACGGCACAACCCTCAACCCACTCCCAATTTCTCCTCCGCCCCGCCCGCAAGGCTCCTCTTAGTACTTTTCTGCCCTCTCATGCAAAACTAATTCTTTATTCGTACTGTTGTTCATTCATTGCTTGTTTGTTATCCTCTTTGTGTTTGTCCCTTATCCGCTGATTCTTTGGAGGAAAAATTGTCAAGAACAATCCTGCAACTCTGCCTGATCCTGACGGCCTTTCAGGCCAGTCGGGCTACCACAATTACTTTTAGCAAACCGGATGGGACCCCGTTTGGTTTGTCATCGCTGCCTCAGACCTGTGGCGACCGCGCCACCGTTCCCTTTTCCGGATCCTGTAGCTATACTGTTGGGCCGGAAGGCGCAACTCCGAATATTCTGCTCGATTATGGCAATGCTCCCTTGTTGAACTCATGGACGACAGCCAACAACTTTTTAACCTGGGGTACGGGTTATGGATCTCTGGTCGATGTTGTTTATGCAGGTGCCTCTAACTATCCAGGCATTAAATTCGAGGCGGACGCTGGATACCAACTCACCCTGATGCAGTTCGATATCGCTGGTTATAGTGGAATAGCCCGGCAGGTCCGTTGGCAGGTTTTGGATTCGAGCTTTAGCTCACTCTGGGACTCGGGATTGGTCACGGCGCCTGCTTCGGGTTCCATCAGTTTGACGCCGGGTAGCACAGGTTCCACTTTGTACCTGATCGCCACCGAAGGCACCTTCTTTAACACCGGGCTCGACAACCTGAAATTCAGTCAGTCGGCTATCGGGCAGGGGGGCGAGATTCCAGAACCATCCACCTATTGGATGGGCTTTTCCGGTCTTGCTCTCGCCGCCTTCCGCCTTCGCCGCAACTAGGCCGCCCACCAAACCGAACTGAGAGGCCGCCCCGATCGGGCGGCCTTCTCGCATTCACCCAGATCATCATCACCGGGACGCTTTCCAACCTCCGCCAGAGCACGCCCGCCATCACCCCGGCAATCTTCCCGGCAAATGCGGGAGTACCTGCTGGCGAAGATGCCCGGCTTGCGCGATAGAAAGTTGAGTGAGGCGGCGAAACCGGAGGAGGGCAAGGTTAGCAGATCCCCGTCCAGGAAGCAATTCGGGCTCCGCTACGCCCTCGAATGGCTCAATCCCTGATTCAACCCCTGCGGCTCATCGTCTCCGGCAGCGAACCCCACCTTTTCACTCGGCACAACCCTCAACCCACTCCCAATTTCTCCTCCGCGCCGGCCGCAATGCTCCTGCTAGTGTAGTGCTTCATAAATAGCGACCACAATCAGGATTGGCGCATCTTTATAATCGAGGAGCCGGATTCCCGAGTTGCGCCCCAAGTTGAACTGACCACCGATGAAAAAGCGACGTTGGCGGCCTGGGCCACCGGGCGCAAGACGCCGGTGCGCATGGCCGAAAGAGCCCGCATACTTTTGCTGGCCGACT
>JAINDK010000033.1 GCA_019931185.1 Bryobacter sp. CoA8 C33 | reverse complement strand
CTACCCGAAGTTCCACACGACTGGAAGCCACGCGGGGCGAGCGCAACGTCATAACCCGCATTCGATTGCCACCCTGCGAATCCTGGTCGCCAGAGTGCTGGCCGGTCGGCTCCCGTGTTGCCCGTTATGTTGCGCCCTTCGTCTATGACACAGTAGTACTAGGAGTTGTAACCCACTTTCGCCTCCTTCTTCCCGCCCTGCCTGGTCTTCACCGTTGCATCCGGATGCAGCACCCATTCATAGCGCAACAGCGCAGAGCCGGTAATGTCTAGTTGCCGGTCCAGTCGCAGTGTCAGCTCTTGTTCATCCTGCTTCTCGAAAGACGGCCGGATACTGCCTTCGGTCCGAGACTGCTGGATAGCTGACAGCTTCGGTAACACCCCCTCTCCCCCTGTTCCGGCGGTGTGAGCATAGCGCCAATCCCCATTCAATCCGCTGATCTTGAGAAACTCGATGAATTCAACCAAGCCATGATCCAAGCCTGCTGCGCCATCTTCGTCCCACTCCACCTCCGCTACGCCGCCCACGCGGCCCACCTTGCGGCTTGCCGGATAGCTCCTGGCGGCGTGCGTGGGTGAACACTCTTCCAGTTCTTCTTTTCCCAATCCCATTCAGTATCAGTTACCGGGCTACATACCGTGACGCTTCAACTGCCGGACAAAGAGTCACGTGGGGGAAATTCGCCCTCTTCAAGCCGACCCCAAGAAGGCAATTCCCGCACTCGGGATGCTGAGGACGCGATAGGATGGAGGACCAAAGGAGAAGCAATATGAAAGCGATTGTGATGGTGTTGAGTGTGGCGAGCTTGTTTGGCCAGCAGGCGGCACAGAAGACGGCGCCGGCGCCGATGACGTTTTTTGTGACCAGCGTGGGCCTGGGCGATGGAGCGAAGTTGGGCGGCATTGAAGGCGCCGATGCGCATTGCACGAAGCTGGCGACGGCGGCCGGGGCGGGGGACAAGACGTGGAAGGCGTATTTGAGCACGCAGGCCGAGGGTGGGAAGGCGGCGGAGAACGCCCGGGATCGTATTGGCAACGGGCCGTGGCACAACGCGAAGGGAACGATGGTGGCGCGGGATCTGGCGCATCTGCATGGGGATACGCTCGAGCTGGCGCAGTTGGGCAACCTGATCACGAAGAACAATGCCCTGACCGAGAAGGGCGATAAGGTGAACGGGGTGGGCGACACGCCGAATATGCACGACATTCTGACGGGCTCAAAGCCGGATGGGCGCGCCTACACGGATGGGGCGGACCACACGTGCAAGAACTGGACGAGCAACAGCGATGGCATTGCGCAGGTGGGCCACAGCGACCGCAATGGCGGCGGGATTTCGTGGAACAGCGTGCACCCGTCGCGGGGATGCAGCCAGGCGAATCTGATCTCGACGGGCGGAGCGGGGATGTTCTACTGCTTCGCGGTGACGGGCAAGTAAGCCGGCGGAATGATTGCGTATTTGCGTTGGGCCGGCTGGGCCGAGGGCATCTCGTTTCTTGTGCTGCTGCTGGTGGCGATGCCGATGAAATACCTGATTGGGGAGCCGATGGCCGTGCGGGTCATTGGTTCCCTGCATGGGGCATTATTCATTGTTTACGCGGCGCTGCTGCTGGCCGCGGCGCGCGTGATGGCTTGGCCGGGCAAGCTGGTGGGGCTGGGGCTGCTGGCGGCTTTTCTGCCGCTGGGGCCGTTCTGGTTTGATGCGCGGCTGCGCCGCGAAGGACGCGTCTAGACCCAATAGCGGGCGTAGAGTGGAGCGCCGGGCTGGGCGGCGGCGATGCGGTCGGCCTCCAGATGGTCGGCGGTATCCGGGCCATCGGGGAAGCGATAGTTGGCGATGAAGGGGGCGTGCATTTCGAGGCCCCAGCCGGAGGCGGTGGGGAGTTGGTAGTGGCCGTTGCGTACTTCGAGAGGGTGCAGGAAGACGCCCTGTTGGAGGAATTCGAGGTACTCGAGCCAGCGGCCTTCTGAGCCGAACCAGGTCTGATCGAAGATGCTCATCGCGCCGACGAGTTGTCCGAGGCCGATGCCGCCGGAGTGGGGGCAGACGGGGACCTTGTATTTGGCGGCCATGGCGATGATGGCGAGGAGCTCGTTGACACCGCCGACACGCGCGCCGTCGATCTGGCAATGAGTGAGACCGCCGCCGGCCAGCAATTGCTTGAAGGTGACGGCGTCGGGGGCCTGTTCGCCGCCGGCGACACCAATGCCGGCGGGGGCGAGCGCTTTGCGGAGTTCAATGTAGCCGGTGATGTCGTTATAGGCGATGGCTTCTTCGATGAACAGCGGTTTGAATTCGGCGAGCTCGAGCATGTAGGAGGCGGCGTTGCGCCAGTCACCGAGGTTCTGATTGGCATCGGTGAGCAGGAGGGCGTCGGGACCGGTGGACTCGCGGATGGTGTTGAGCATGCGGCGGTCTTCGTCGAGAGCGCGGGCGCGGTCGTATTGCTGGCCGCGGCCGACCTTGGCCTTGAAGGCGCGGGTACCGGCGGCATAAAGACCGGAGCAAAGCTCGCGGACCTCGGCGAGCGGACGGCCGGACCAGCCGGCGGTGGAATAGACGCGGACGCCGGTGGAGCGCAGGCGGGCGAGGTTGGCCTCTTTGCTGGATTCGCGAGTTTTAAGCAGGGCGAGGAGTTCATCCTCGGTGAGGGAGTCGCGGAGATGGTGGAAGTCGATCGAGCGGACGATTTGTTGCGGGGTGAGGCTGGTGAGGAGTTGCCAGAGCGGAACATTGAGAGACTTGGCCCAGAGATCCCAAAGGGCATTGACGATACCGCCAACAGCCATGCGATAGACGCCGAGGGCGAGCCAGCGCAGTTGGTGGTGCTCGGCCAGGGATTGGGCAAAGAGCCCGGGCTCGGCGATGAAGTCGTCGAGGTCGCGGCCGATGACGAAGCGGGAGAGGGCTTCGACGGCGGCCTTTTGGATCTGCGTGCCATCGCCGATGGTGAAGATGAGCGAGCGGGCTTCGAGGCCGGAGGAGGTGCGGAGGATCGGGACGACGCAGGAGTAATTCGGCGCCAGATGGCGCGGGTCGGAGCCGGCCATGCCGAGGCGCACGGTCGGGTAGCGGAGGTCGAGGACCTCGAGGGAAACGATTTTATGCTCGCTCATGGGAAAGACCCATTTTAGCGAGGGTGCGGCTTAGGGTCTGGTGGCGAGAGAGCGGGGGAGATCGAGCACCGGATTCCTGGGGAAGAAGTGAAAGGGGCGGAGGTGGAAGTGATGCCACATGGTTGGCATCACGGGCCAATCCTCCGAGCGCGGGATGTGATGAAAGCCGAGTGTGTACCAGCCGACGATGTCGGTGTTGACGATGGGGCGATTGGCTTTGACCCAATCGGCGAGGCCATCGTTGGCCGCCGAGCCGGTGGGGTAGAGACCGGAGGCATAGCGCTCATCCGCTTTGTAGGGAGTGACATAGAACTGATGGGCGGAGAAAGAGCCGATTTGCTGGGTGGGGTCGTCGGGGCTCATGAGCGAGCGGGCGGTCTTGCCGGCCATGACTTCATAGCCGACGGGGTAGCCGAGCGGGCCACGGACGCCGGGGTTCATGAACATCCACATGGAGGGGCGGCTGAGGTCGATGTCGAGGATGGCTTCTTTTTCGGTCTTGGCCAAATCGGGGCGGGAGACCCAGATGGATTTGCGCATGGGATCGTTTTCGATGCGCTGGGGGACCATGCGGTGGATCATGAAGCTGTTGGCGGGGCCGTCGACGTCGAGATCGAGCCGGAAGCTGAAGTAGTGATCATGATTGACGCCGATGGTGTGTTCGGCGACGTACTGGCCGAGGTCGGGCGCGGTATGAGCGGGAGAGGTGCCGGGGAGCTTTTCGTTGGCGGACTTGGTTTCGATGACGCCGGTGGCGCCGACGGCGACTTCGATGGTGCCGTCGGGGTCGAAGCGGTAATCGAGGATGTAGTCATAATTGCCGATGACGGCGGCGGTGCGGAGAACGAGCTGCCGGGTCGGCCGGCCGAAGATCTCGCCGTCTTCGCCGTGGCGCCAGGCGGGAGATTCGGGGTTGCGCTCGAAGAGGCAGGCGATGTTGGAGCGGGTCTTGGGCGCGCCGGAATCGGTGGCATGGAGGGCGGGCAGCCAGTGGGCGTGGGCGGGGCAATCGACGCCGGAGGCGAGGGGCTTCAAGAAAGGGCTGACGGAGAAGAACTGGCCGGCGTCGATGAAGGCGCGATTGTTCCAGCCGAGGGCGGGGTCCATGTAGGGGACGAAGAGTTCGCTGGTGTGGGCTTCGTAGAGAATGTGGCGGGGCTTGCCCTGGTCGAGGAAACGGACGAGATTGAGAATCGGGCCGACGCGCGGGTCAAGCCGGAGGCGGAAGCGCCAGTTTTGCCACTCGATTTCATTGCCGGTGATTTTGAAGCCGGGCCCCAGCGGCAGGCTGGTCGCGATGGGTGTGGTGTGGGGGCGGGGGACGCCGGGGATGTTCTCGTAGTTGTTGTCGGCCGTGGGGATGGTAACGGCGCCGGAATCGACGACCTTGATGATGGTGTTTTTGGCCATATCCATTTGGAAGGTGAGGCCTTCGATGGAGCGGCCCCAGTCGTGCTGGACGCCGTGGCTGCTGGTGCAGGCGCCGAAGCCGATGCGGGTGTTGGCCTGCTCGGGGGTGGCGCGGTAGGCAACGGGCAGAGCGGTGCAGCGGACGTGCCGGAGGTCGGTGATGCCGCGCTTCTTGAGGGCTTCGAGAATGCGTGGGTCTTTCTTGGCGGCCGCGTCGCCGGAGAGGAGTTCGCCGAGAAGAAACGAGGCATGCGCGCCCGTGAGCGGGGTGTGCGACAGGACACGCTGGTTGGTGATGTCGACGAGGGCTGCAAATGACTTGCCTTCATCGAGCAGCGTGACATCGGCTTGGCGGGGGACGGGGCGGCCGGCAAGCACAGCCTGCTTGTCGGGCGGGTGCAGGAGGACGCTGGTGAAATGTGTCGTGGGTGTGAGGCGTCCAGCCGCCCGCAGCGTGTTGTAGACCGTCCAGTACTCGGTTGCTGAGAGATCCTCGAGCGGGTGCACCGGTTGGGCGGACACGGCAAGTGCCGCCAGACAGAACAGTACGGGGAGCAGGCGCATGATGTTGATGGTAAGAAAATTCGAACCACTTTTGCTTCTGATACGTAAAGGAGAGAGTGATGATGCCGCGAATTTGCTTTTTGTTGGCGCCGGTGGCGCTGTTGCTGATGGGCTGTGAGTTGGTGGGGGCCGGCGGCGGTGACCGCTACACGGAATATGTTCAGGCGAAGTATGCGCTTCGGGCCGGAGGGCGGCTGGCCGTGGAGACTTTCAACGGCAGTGTGGATATCAGCGTCTGGGACAAAGATGAGGTGGAGGTGTTGGGCAAGAAGAGTTGCGAAAGCAAGCAGGATCTGGCGCGCATGGAAATGAAAGCGGACCAGGCGGGCAACTCGCTGGTGTTGCGGGTGCTTCGGCCAGAGCGGCTGCGCAATTGCGGCGTGAGTATGACGATCCGGGCGCCACGCCGGACGGAGATTGATCAAATCAGCACATCGAATGGAGCGGTGCGCCTTGCCGATACGCAGGGATTTACCCAGATCCGCACCTCAAACGGAAGTGTGAATCTGCGGAGGCACTTGGGGGGAGTGCAGCTGCGAACCTCAAACGGCAACGTGGAACTGGACCATGTGCAAGGGGCCATCGCTGTGGAAAGCTCAAACGGGAGCGTCAAGGGGACGGTGGCGAAGCTGGCTGAGGGCCGTGGGGTAAAGGTCGAAACCTCGAACGGCAGCATTGATGTCGCCTTCGCGGATTATGCCGGACAGACGATGGAATTGATCACAAGCAACGGAAGTTTGACTTTGCACCTGCCGGAGAAAGCGAACGCGGAGGTGCGGGCGAGCACCTCGAATGGATCGGTGCGCTCGGAGTTCGGTCCGGCCACGGCAAGAAATCGGTGGGAGGGCAAGCTAGGAACCGGTGGTGCGCTGCTGCGGCTGGAAACCTCGAACGGGGAAATTCGCCTCCAAAAGTTGTAATCTTTAAGCATGTCAAAAATATTCTTGGCTGTGGCTGTATGCGCGCTCGGCCTGTTCGGGCAGGAGAAGGCGAATTGGAAGATTCAATATGAGTTGCCGAAGCAGGTGAAGGCGAACTATGAGACGCCGCTGACGGTGAAGATCACGGGGGCCGACGGCAAGCCGGTGGCGGGGGCGGAAGTGGAGACCGTGCTCACGATGGTGGAAATGGACCATGGCGAGTTCAAGGAAGCCGCGAAGATGGTCAAGCCGGGCGTGTATGAATCGAAGCACAAGTTCATCATGGCCGGTGCTTGGCAGATTGAAGTGAAAGCCAAAAAGGGCAAGGCGAGCAAGAGCGAAAAGTTTCGCTACGAAGTCAAAGAATAGGATAGGCGGATCTTTATGAACAGAGTGAGCAGCAGCCGCTCTTTGGGAGCGGCTTTCTTGTTGTTTTCGTTGATTGTGAGCGGGCAGGAAACGCCCCCGGCGCCCGGGCCGCGCAATGGCGCGGCCACGGCAGCCGCCCGCCCGGCCACCAATGGGCCGAAGAAGTATGAGGACGTGATCACGGCGAAAGCCAAGACGCGCGCGGGCCTGTTTCAGGTTCATCAGGTGGAGGACAAGTGGTATTACGAAATACCGGAAAAGCTGCTGGGCCGCGACATGCTGATGTACAGCGAGATTGCGGCGGCGCCGCCCGAGCTGGGCTATAGCGGACGGCCGGGCGAGGATCGCATGGTGCGATTCGAACGCCGCGGGAACCGCATTCTGTTGCGGGTGAATCCGGCGACGAAGCGCGCGACGAATGGCGATGCGGGCACGCGGCTATCCGTCGAGCTATCGAATTACTCGCCGATCATGCGGTCCTTCAACGTGGAGGCCGAGGGCAAGGACAAGAGCGCGGTGATCGACGTGACGGCCTTTTATTCAGGGGACATACCGGAGTTGTCGGTGGTGAGCCTGTTGTCGGAAGTTCGCTTGTCAACTGCCCCGCCGGTGGACCCGTTGCGGAGTTTCATCGAAGAAGTAAAAGTGTTTCCCGAGAACGTGGAGGTGCGCTCGACGCTGACCTGGAATCTGGGTACACCGCCGCTGCCGCCCACCTCGCCGGCGGCGCCGCCGCCGGCACGAATTCCAAACAATCTGCGTAGCTTGAGCGTACTGGTGCACTACAGCCTGGTGCTGCTGCCGGAAAAGCCGATGATGGGCCGGCTTTTTGATCCGCGTGTGGGCTATTTTCAGCAGAACTTTGAAGAGTACGCCAATGAAGAGAACCGCGTCGAGGACAAGGGATACATTACGCGATTCCGCCTGGAGAAGAAGAACCCGGCCGCCGCCGTGAGCGAGCCGGTGAAGCCGATCGTGTTCTACATCTCGCGGGAGGTGCCGGCGGTTTGGCGGCCCTATATCCGCGAGGGCATTGAGAAATGGAATGTGGCTTTCGAGCAGGCGGGATTTCGGAATGCGATTGTAGCCAAGGATGCGCCGTCGAAGGAAGAAGACCCAAACTGGGACGCCGAAGACGTGCGGCACAGCGTGGTGCGCTGGGCGGCGCTGCCGACTCAAAACGCGATGGGGCCCCACGTGCACGACCCGCGGAGCGGCGAGATTCTCAGCGCCCATCTGATTCTGTGGCATGACGTCTTGAAGCTGTCGCAGGCCTGGTATTTCGGGATGTGCTCGGCGCAGAACGACGCGGCGCGCAAGCTGCCCCTTGACCAGAAGCTGATGGGGGAGATCTTGCTCTACATCGCCTCGCATGAAGTGGGGCACACGATTGGTTTGCGGCACAACCACAAGGCCAGTTCGGCCTATACGATCCAGCAACTGCGCGACCCGGAGTTTACTCGCAAGAACGGGAGCGTGGGCTCGATTATGGCCTATGGCCGTTTCAATTACGTGGCGCAGCCCGAGGACCATGTGACCGGGTTGATCCCGGTGATCGCCGAGTATGACAAGTTCGCCGTCGAGTGGGGCTATAAGCCGATCGCCGGCGCCCGGACGCCGGAGGAGGAGAAAAAGGAGCTCGATGCCATTGCGTCGCGGCAGATGACGAATCCCCTGCTGGCTTTTGGCGGCGAGGACGGGCCGGCGCAGGTCGACCCGACGGTGAAGACCGAGAACATCGGCGACGATTCGATCGAGGCCACGCGGCTGGGCTACAAGAACATGGAGCGCGTGATCAACGGCTGGCTGGTGAGCGCGACGACGAAGCCGGGTGAAGATTATGACCTGCTGAAGGAGACCTTCAATTCCCTTTGGGGATTGCGGCGGAACTGGAGCGGCAGCGTCGTGCGGATTGTCGGCGGCGTCGTCGAGAACCGCACCCTGGCCGGCCGGGGCGGGGCGCAATTTCAACGCGTGCCGAAGGCGCGGCAGAAGCAGGCGATCCAGTTTCTGCATCGCAACGAATTCACGCCGCCGACCAACTGGGTAAAGCCCGAGGTGGCGAACCTGTTCAAGTATTTTGGCGCGGCCGATATCATCATCAACCACCAGAAGGTGACGATGGAGAGCTTGTTGTCAGCGCGCAAGCTGAAGGTCTTGACCGACAGCGAGGCGCTCGATGGCAAGGATGCGTACACAGTGCGCGAGATGATGACGGACGTGCAGGACGGGCTATTCAGTGAAGCGGCCAAGCCGGGGGCAGTGATTGATGTGTACCGCCGCGCCCTGCAGCGGAACTATCTTGATCACATGAAAGCCCTGTTGCGCCAGACGCCGCCAAGCGCAACCATCGTCAGCCGCGGGGGAGGAGACCGCACTGACCCGGATCTGATGGCCCTGTTCGGCGCGACCTGGTTCCAGACCGACTTTCGCGGCACGGCCCGGGCTTTACTCGAGCAGTTGAATGCGCGCTTGGGCGCGGCTCTTGCAACAGCCAAGGACGTGGCGACCGTGATTCACCTCAAGGACTGCCGGAAAGAGATCGAGATGATTTTAGACCCCAAGAGGAGTTAAACTGAAATCAGGCCGGGCGAGTAGCTCAGTTGGGAGAGCACCGCGTTCGCAACGCGGGGGTCGAGGGTTCGAATCCCTTCTCGTCCACCAATAAATTTGATTCCGATTGACCCGGTGCGGTTCTGCCGCTCCGGGTCTTTTCGTTACAATCCGAGAAACACATGGTTTTATCCGACGTCGATATTCGCAAGTCTCTGGCTGATGGCCGGATTGTCGTGAGCCCGGAGTTGCCGGAGGAGCACATCGGAAGCTGCAGCGTGGACTTCCGGCTGGGCAACGAGTTCAGCATCTTCGAGCACTCGAAGCATCCCTTCATCGACCTGCGGAATAGAGTGGACATCGGCAAGCTGATGCGGCCGATCGTGGTGCCGGACGGGGAGGCCTTTATCCTCCAGCCGCGCGAGTTCGCCCTGGCGATTACCCTCGAGCACCTGGAGTTGGCCGATGACATTCTGGGCCGGCTCGAAGGCCGCTCGAGCCTGGGGCGGATTGGCGTGATTGTGCATGGGACGGCCGGGTTGTTCGACCCGGGCTGGAGCGGCAAGGCAACGCTCGAATTGTCGAATCTGGGGATCATGCCCGTGGCCTTGTATCCGGGGATGAGAATCTGTTCGATGACCTTTGAGCAGTTGTCGACGCCGAGTTCGATGCCCTACCGCAAGAAGCCGGGCAACAAGTATGCGGGGCAGCAGAGCCCGCTGGCAAGCAAGCTGGCCGGGGAGATGTAGGAACATGGCAGTCCCGTTCATCGCAGGCCATGACAGCGCAGGAAGTTGGCTACGTACGGAATGAATGGGGTGAAGCGACCGCCGTTATTGTGCCAATTAAGTTCTGGACACTCATGGAGGCGGAGCAGGGAAGTCCCTGCCTGCTGGCAACAGCGGCGAAGCGGCCACGTTTGATGGAGGCGATGAATCGAAGCGGGGGGTAAGCCTCGAGGAAGCTCTTGCGAAACTGATTCGCGAGGTCCAAGGCATTTTCTATGAGGGTAGTCGGAAAGCCAAAATCTCCGCGCCATCAGATCCGGGGATTATGGTCACGGCGCATCGATGCCGAGCGTCGGCTGGTTTATCAGGTGAGCGAGACAGAAATTCGCATTCTGCAGTGCCGTTACCACTACTGAAGCTTACTTGACGCCCGAGGAGCCGAAACCGGCTTCGCCGCGATTGGAGGCCCCGAGGTCGGATTCCTGCCACTCGATGGCTTCATAGCGGGCAACGATCATTTGGGCGATGCGGTCGCCCGGCTGGATGACAAAGGCGTGCTGGCCGAGGTTATGGAGAATGACTTTGATCTCGCCGCGGTAGCTCGGGTCGATCGTGCCGGGGGCATTGCAAACCGTGATGGAGTGCTTGAAGGCGAGGCCGGAACGGGGGCGGACTTGTGCTTCAAAGCCCGGCGGAAGCTCGATGGCCAGGCCCGTTGCGACGGCGTAAGTCTGGCCCGGGGCGATCGTGACATCCTCGATCGAACGCAGGTCCATTCCCGCGTCGGACTCGGGACCATGCATGTAGGTGGGAAGTTTGGCTGCCTCGTTGAGGCGTTTAATTTTTATGGTCATGGCAAACTACAAAGATTAGCTGATGTCACGTGTAATCGCCATGAGTCCGATGCCGGCGGAGAAAAGCGCCTATGCGCTGGCCCGGTATAGCCGCAGTGCTGATTCCATTCGGGAGAGCCTCGAATGGGTGAAGACGCATGATTCGGCGAAGTTCCTCGAGAGCTTCTACTTTCAATACGGGCATGCGTCGATTGCCGACCTCGGCCATGTCGGGATCTGCTGGGAGGGCATCAGCGAACTGGCCGCCACCGAGGTGGAGGATGAGCCGTTGTGGGACGGGCAGGCCAAGAGCACGCGTTATCAGGATTTTGCCAAATTGGGTTTTGTCACGCCGCCGGAGTTCGATGAGGCGGAGGCGGAGCGCTACCGGCAAGCAGGCCGGGCGCTGCTGGCTGCCTACGAGCGATTGCACGCCCTCAAGTTTGAAGAATTGACCGGGAGCCTGCCCCGGCCGGAGGGCATGAAGCCCGACGCCTACGAGCGCAATTTGAAGGCGCGGGCCTTTGATGTGGCCCGCTACGCGCTGTTTTTTGGCATACCGACGAATGTCGGGCAGGTGACCAGTATCCGGACGCTCGAAAAGCAGATCCGGCGATTGAAAGCGAGTGAATTCGCCGAGATCCGCGAGGTGGGCGGCGAGGCGGCCACGGCCGTGGCCGAAGCGCCGGCCTGTTTGTGGCATGAGAGCGTCGGTGGGCCGGTGGCGCCGACGCTGGCCAAGTATGTGGACCCCGACCCGCATGCGGCGACGGCGAGCAAGGACCTGCGGCAATGGGCGCGCGAGAACCTGCCGGCCTCGCCCGTCGTGCCTTATGCGGAGGCGAGCGTCGAGTTGGTGCGGCCTGCCGCGGCGATGGTCGATATCGTGGCGTCGCTGCTCTACGGTGTGACGGCGCGCCCTTACCGCGAGCTTTATGAATGGGCCGCGGTGGCGAGCGCGGCCCTGCGCAATGAGGTGATCGACGTCGCCCTGCGCTCGCGGGCGCGCTACGACGAGTTGCTCAAGCCCTTCCGCGGCGGGCAGTATGTCTTCGATATCGTGATGGATATCGGGGCTTACCGCGATCTGCACCGGCACCGGCGCTGCGTGCAATTGCGGCAGGACTACAGCTTTGAGCTGGGCTATGCGTTGCCGGCGGCTTTCACGCAAGGGCCGATTCGGGAAACCTATCAGGCGGCGATGGCCGCGGCGTTGCGGCAATACCGCAATTTGCCGCAGCCGGCGGCCCAGTATCTGCTGCCCTTCGGGGCGCATGGACGATTCTTGTTCAAAATGGATTTTGCCGAGATTGAGTACATCTCGAAGCTCCGCAGCGGCGTGAAAGGACACTTCAGCTACCGCGATATCGCCTGGAAAATGAAGCTGGAGTTGGCCAAGGTGGAGCCGGACTTGGCCCGGCTGATCGCAGCGACCCCGCCTTGGGAAGATGATCCGCTGACGCGCTAGGGAGCTGGGCGGCGGGCTTACAGGGAAAAAGCCAATCCCGCCCGCGGTACTTCTGGGGCCATGCTTTCCCTGCTCTGTGCCGGGGCTTGGAAGTGAAATTCAGGTTGAATTCAGATGTGAATGGCAACGGTTCCCCTTCTCGCGGCTTTCGAGCCCGATAACGCCCCCTACGCACTGAGCGCGCGCATCTGATCGCCCGTGCCGAGCGTGCGCATCTTGGCGCCTAAGGTCGTGCGCTTGAGGCCGAGCAGTTCCGCCGCGGCGCTCTTGTTGCCATTCGTCCGTCGCAGCGCTTGTTCGATCATGGTGCGTTCGATGCCGGCGATAATGCCCTCAAAATCCAGGCCCGATTCAGGCAGCGTCAGGTGCGAGAGTTCGGGTAGGGCCGCGGCGGGCTTCTTCAGGGGAACCGGCAGCAGAAAATCGGCCGGCAGCAATTCCTCACGGCGTCCGCTCAGGGCGATGGCGCGCTCGATCGTGTTCTCCAATTCGCGGATATTGCCGGGCCAGTGGTGCAACTCGAGCCGCTCAAGGGCGGCACGGGTGAGCGTTTTCGCCGGGATGTCCTCAAGCTTGCAGATCTTGACAACAAAGTGCTGTGCCAGCAGCGGCAGATCGCCATGGCGCTCGCGCAACGGGGGGAGATGGACGGGAACGACATTGAGGCGGAAATACAGATCCTCGCGGAAGCGGCCATCTTCAACCTTGCTTAGCAGGTCGGCGTTTGTGGCGGCGATGACGCGCACGTCGATCGGGATGGTCTCGCTCGAGCCGAGGCGCTGGATCTCGCGCTCCTGCAGCACGCGCAGCAGCTTCGCTTGCAGATCAAGCGGCATATCGCCGATCTCATCGAGGAAAATCGTGCCTTTGTGGGCCGCTTCAAAGCGGCCGGCACGGGCCTGTTGCGCGCCGGTGAAGGCACCTTTGGTGTGGCCGAAGAGTTCCGCCTCGAGCAGGGACTCCGGCAGGGCCGTGCAGTTGAGCGTGATCAGCGCCCCCTTGCGGCCGGAGCCCTGGTGGATGGCGCGGGCGACGACTTCCTTGCCCGTGCCGGTCTCCCCCGTGATCAACACGGTGGAACGCCGCTCGGCGATCAGCGAAATGGCTTCGCCCAGTCGCTCGATGGCCGCGCACCGGCCCACGAGATTGTGGCGCCACGGCGCGGCCTGCGGCTGGGGCAGCAACGCGCGGTACGCCGCCCGGGCCTGGGCAATGATCGCGTTCAGCTCTTCTGCCTCGACGCCGGCATCGAGAACCTCATAGGCCCCGGCGCGGCGCAGTTTGTGCGCGAGCAGAGATTCGTAGGGCTCAAGCAGCAGGATCACCGGCATCGGCATATCATGTGCCTTTGCTTCCGTAAGCAGCTTGAATGCAGAGCCCGGGTCGTGGCGCACGGCGGCAACTAGACACTCCGTACCGGGGTCCCCCAGCAGATCAAGTGCGTGGTCCCAAGATTGCTGCGGTTGGCGTCCGATCCAGCGCACCGCGGGCGCACCGAAGCGGGAATGATTGATTGGCAGCACTTCCATCACACTCGACAATCGGTGAGGATGGGCGGCAAGCTTTAACGATAAATTTGCTTAGGATGCAAAGTTGTCTAGAGATAGCACCGAAGGGCTAGCGCTGTTTTCGATAGGCCGATAGGATGTCGGCCGGTTCAACTGGCTCGGGTGGTAGGGGAATCGAGCGGGTGTAGGCCCAGCGGCGTAGCCAGGATAATCCCTCGGGGCCAGCATAGTCGTCGCGGGATTGGTAGGCAGCATCGCGCAGGGCCTGCTCCAGTGCAATTACGGAATAGCCTCGGCGGGCGAGCAGGGCCAGAAGATCCGGCATCGAGTCAGCATTCAACTGGTTGACGTGCAGCAGCAGGATGTGCGCGATGGGCCGTTGGAAGAGAGCTAGGGCGGCTTGTTCGGCGTAAGAGATCTGCTGGTCGAGATAGTCGAGGTAGCGGCGGCGGAAGCCGGCCGGGTCGGCTGTCGCCCTGGCCCAAGTGGCGTACACGCGGGCAAAGAGCCAGTCGGAGCCGTCCATGGTGACGGGCGCGGCGATCAGCTTGTGCTCGGTGAGAAATGCGGTCAGGGCATCGCGAATTTCCCCATTGGACCCCGTGCGCAAAAAGGTATGACGAAAGTAGCGCGAGGGCGCCCCGCCGCGCCCCCGCCGCAGGGCCGGTTCGGCGCGGAGGATCTCTGCCTGATACTCAGCCAGCGGAATTTTGTTGAGGTCGGCGTGAGAGAAGGTGTGATTGCCGAGCGTAAAGCCCGAGTCGTGCCAAAGGCGAAGAATCTGGTCGACGCCCTCCTCGCTCAACTCGCGCGCTTGCCCGGGGTTGGCGAAGATCGTGGCCGGGATTTGATCCAGCTGGCGGATGAGTTCTTGGGTGAGCGTGAGCGTCGCGGTGAGTTGACGCCCCGAGGGTGAATCCCCCCCACGGGGGGCGTCATCAAAGGTGAGGGCGACCTGGCGGGTTTGGGCCGCCGCCAGGGCGGCGAATAGGATCGCGGAGGCCCAGCGCATCAGCCGCGGCCGCCGCCGACGAACATCACAACTTCGATTTGATCGT
Source organism: Bryobacter sp. CoA8 C33 (assembly GCA_019931185.1). GTDB lineage: Bacteria > Acidobacteriota > Terriglobia > Bryobacterales > Bryobacteraceae > Bryobacter. The sequence continues at coordinate 18,894 of JAINDK010000033.1, read as the reverse complement.
TGGCCGCAAGCATAGTCGCCTCCCACTCGGTCTTGCGGATGATGGCCCGATTGAGTTCAACGGCAACGCGCTGGGGATCGACACCAAGGAAGTCGAGAAGCGTGCGGATGTTCAGTCCGGACGGGATCTCTTGCCTCTGGCCGTTAACTTCAACTGAAATCAATGGTTTTGAAACTCACTTTCCCCGCAAGCGGTTTGACCGCCCTCGGAAAGGATCAGTATAGTTAAGATTAGGCAAGAACCCTGCCGCTCTCTCAAAATGCCAACTAACTACATGGAGCTGTACTTCCCGGTACTCGTCCAGATTCTCTTCGCGGCGGCTGTCGCCGGGGGGCTGGTCTTCGCGGGCTTGTTTTTCGGAAAACGGCGGCGGAACGCGGCCAAGGACTCCCCGTATGAATCCGGCGTCAAGCCGGTAGGCAGCGCGCGCGAGCGCTTCTCGGTCAAATTCTACTTGGTGGCGATGCTCTTCATCCTCTTTGATATTGAAGCGGTCTTTCTCTACCCCTGGGCGGTCGTTTACCGCGAACTGGGTATGTTCGGCTTCATCGAGATGTTGCTGTTCATGGTGCTGGTGCTGAGCGGGTTTTACTTTGTCTGGAAAAAGGGTGCGCTCGACTGGACGGTAACGCCGGTGCGGAAGGCCAAGGGAAACTAGAAAGATGATCTCGGAACAGTTGCAGGATGATGCGCTGGTTGCGGCGCTGGTGGAACGGTTCGGCGAAGCCATTTTGAGCGGTACGATCCAGAACGGACAGACGATCCTCTACGTTGGCGCCAGCAGCATCGTTGCGGTCTGCTTGGCGTTGCGCGACGACTTCGGCTTTAACCGGATTTCGAGCGTGACGGCCCTCGACTGGTACCCGCGGGAGCCGCGCTTTGAGGTTGTGTACTTGTTGCATGCTCTCGCTAAAGCCGAGCGCCTGCGGCTGAAGGTGCAGGTGGGCGGGGATGACCCCGTGGTGGCAACCGTCACGGGCGTCTGGCCGGGGGCAAACTGGTATGAACGGGAAGTTTTCGATCTGTTCGGGATCCGTTTCGACGGGCATCCGGATCCGCGCCGGATCATGATGCCCGAGGGCTGGGAGGGCCATCCCTTGCGCAAGGATTTTCCGGTGCACGGACATAAGTACGACTACGGAACGGAAACGAAGTAGGCAAGGGCGAACGATGAGCGAAGCAATCAGTCCGGCGGCGGCACTGGAACAAACCAGGAATACGGAAACGGGTACGACCCGGAAGATGACCCTGAATATGGGTCCGCAGCACCCGTCGACGCACGGGGTGTTGCGGGTGGTACTCGAGTTGGACGGCGAGACCGTCGTCCGGGCGCAGCCTGAAATTGGCTTTCTTCACACGGGCATCGAAAAGCAGTGCGAATCGCTCACCTACCAACAGGTGGTTCCGCTGACGGACCGCGTCGACTACCTGGCGAACCTGTCGAACAACCTCTGCTACTGTCTGGCGGTGGAAAAACTGCTAAGCATCGAGGCCCCGCCGAAGGCGGTCTGGACCCGCGTGCTACTCACCGAGCTGACGCGAATCAACTCGCACCTGGTGTGGCTCGGAACGCACGCCCTCGACCTCGGCGCCATGTCGATGTTCTTTTACGCGACGCGCGAGCGGGAAGAGGTGCTGAAGATCTTCGAGATGTTCAGCGGACAGCGTCTGATGACGAGCTACTTCCGCATCGGCGGGCTGGCGCTCGATCATCCGCGGGGCGGCATGGAGGCGGTCCAGAAATTCCTCGAAGTCTTCCCGGCCAAGATCGACGAATACGAGACCCTGCTCGATAACAATCCGATCTGGAAGAACCGCACGATCGGCGTGGGCGTGGTGCCGGTGGAAACGATGCTGGCCATGGGGCTGACCGGGCCGATGATCCGCGCCGCCGGCATTCCCTGGGACACGCGCAAGGATGAGCCCTATTCCGGTTACCAGAATTTCGAATTTGACGTCCCCGTGCGCACTGAGAATGATGTGTATGCCCGCTACCGGGTACGCATGGAAGAGATGCGGCAGAGCGTGCGCATCATGCAGCAGGCGCTTGAGGGAATGCCCGAAGGTCCCCATCAAGCCGATGCGCCCAAGGTCGTTCTCCCGCAACGGGAAAAAATGAAGACGCAGATGGAGGCGCTGATCTATCACTTCAAGATCGTGACCGAAGGCGTAAGGGTGCCGGCCGGGGAAGTCTACCAGGTGATCGAATCCCCGCGCGGGGAGTTGGGCTACTACGTGGTGAGCGACGGAACCAGCAAGCCATTCCGCGTCCATATGCGGACGCCCAGCTTCGGCAACATCCAAGGGCTGGGCCTGATGTGCGAGGGCGGGTTGATCGCCGATACGATCGCGAGCATGGGCTCGATGGATTTTGTGCTGGGAGATACGGACCGTTAAGCCATGACTTTTTCACAAGCCACAGAGAAGAAGCTGCAGGATATCTGGAGCCGTTATCCGGAAGGCCGCAAGCGCTCGGCCGTGATTCCGATGCTCATGTACGCGCAGGATGAAGTAGGACAGGTGACCCCCGAGATGATCGCCGAGGTGGCCCGCCGCTGCGAGGTGACCCCGCTGCAGGTCGAGGAAGTCGTCGGCTATTACTCGATGCTCAACAAGGAGCGCATGGGCAAGCACCATGTGCAGATCTGCACCAATATCGCCTGTCTGCTGACGGGCGGGGAAGAACTGTGGCAGCACGCCGTGAAACGGCTGGGGATCGGCCATAAGCAGGTGACGGCCGACGGGCTGATCTCGCTCGAAGAGGTGGAATGCGCCGGGGCTTGCTCCTGGGCCCCCTGCGTGGTGGATGGCTACGAGTATCACCATCACGTAACGATTGAGAAACTGGATCAATTGCTCGACTCGATCCAGAAAAAGGTTCAATAGGCATAAGGAGTATCGCCATGTTCAACGAACCCCATCCGGCGGAAGTCAAGGTCATCAGCAAGCGCTTCGGCTTGCCGAATTCAGCCTCGATTGACACCTACCTGGCGCACGAGGGCTATCAGGCATTCCTGAAAGCCGTGGAGATGACTCCCGAGCAGATCATCGACGAGCTCAAGCTTTCCTCTCTGCGCGGCCGCGGCGGCGCGGGCTTCCCGACCGGGATGAAGTGGAGCTTTATCCCGCGCGACAACCCGAAGCCGAAGTATGTGGTCGTCAACGCCGATGAAAGCGAACCGGGCACTTGCAAGGACCGGCTGCTGATCGAGAACGATCCGCACCAGTTGATCGAAGGCTGCCTGATCGCGGCCCGGACGATTGGCTGCAAGCTCGGCTACATCTACATCCGCGGCGAGTACCGCTACCTGATCGACATCATGGACAAGGCGCTGGCCGAAGCGTATGCTCACGGCTGGCTGGGAAAGAACATCAAGGGCACGGGCCTCGATTTTGATTTGTACACGCACTCCGGCGCCGGCGCCTATGAGTGCGGTGAAGAATCAGCCCTGCTCGAAAGCCTCGAAGGAAAACGCGGCGTGCCGCGCATTCGCCCGCCCTTTCCGGCCGTCAGCGGTTTGTACGCCTCGCCCACCGTTCTGAACAACGTCGAAACGTTCTGCTCCGTGCCCGCCGTGCTGCGCATGGGCGGGCAGGCTTATGCCGATCTGGGAACACCGAAGAATGGCGGCACGCGCCTGTTGTGCGTCTCCGGCCATGTCAACCGGCCCGGCGTCTATGAGGTGCCGCTCGGCTTCCCGATGCAGAAAATGATTTATGAGGTCTGCGGCGGCATTCGCGCCGGCAAGAAGTTGAAGGCGGTGATCCCGGGCGGGTCGAGCTCCCCGGTACTGACGGCCGAGGAATGTGACTTCCCAATGGACTACGACAACTATGCGCGCATGAAGACGATGGCCGGATCGGGTGGCATGATGGTCATGGACGAGGATACTGACATCGTTAAAGTGGCCCTGCGCACGATGCGCTTCTACGCCCATGAAAGCTGCGGCTGGTGCATTCCCTGCCGCGAGGGCACAACTTGGCTGAGAAAGATTCTGACCCGAATGGACGAAGGCACCGGCCGGCGCGCCGACATCGATCTGATCCATGAACTGGCCAAGAATATGCTGGGCCGGACCTTCTGTCCGCTGGGCGACGCGGCGGCCATGCCCACCATCGCCTTCGTCGAAAAGTTCCGCGACGAGTTTGAAGCCCGTCTGCGCGAGACGGTCGTTCCGGTCACCTCGCCGGACCAGTTGATTGCAATCGGATAAGAAATTATGTCGACTCCTGTCACCGCACCCCCCGCGCTTGTAAACTTCACCGTGGACGGCCGCCCCCTGACGGCGCCCCCGGGCACGCTGCTGATTGACGCCTGCAAGCGCGCGGGCATTGAGATTCCCGCTTTTTGTTATTACGAAGGCTACTCGTTGCAGGCTGCCTGCCGCATGTGTCTGGTCGAAGTCGAGAAAATGCCGAAGCTGCAGACGGCCTGCACGCTGCCGGTGTCGGAAGGCATGATCGTGCGCAGCGAGACCGAGCAGATCGCCAAGGCGCGCAAGGGCACGCTCGAGTTTCTGCTGACCAACCATCCGCTCGATTGTCCGGTCTGCGACAAGGGTGGGGAGTGCGAACTGCAGGATATGGTGTTCCGCTACGGCGCCGGGGAATCGCGTTTCACCGAGATCAAGAACCATGCTCCGGAACGGCAGTGGTCTCCAGTCGTGTTCTACGACCCGGCGCGCTGCATTCTTTGCTACCGCTGCGTGCGGGCCTGCAATGAGGGCATGGGTGTCGGCGCGCTCGGCGTTACCAACCGCGGCGTGGTCAGCGAGATCGTCCCGAACAAGGTCGATCACCTCGATTGCGACGAATGCGGCGCCTGCATCGATATCTGCCCGGTGGGCGCCCTCACCTCCAATACCTACCGCTACAAGACGCGGCCCTGGGAGATGCAGCATGTGGGCACCGTTTGCACGCACTGTTCGAACGGCTGCAAGACCACCCTGGGCGTGCGCAACGACGAGATCGTCCGCGGCAATAACCGCGACCGCTCGGGCATCAATGGCGAATTCCTCTGCGTCAAGGGCCGCTACGGCTTTGACTTCACGGCGAATGAGCAAAGGCTGACCTCGCCGATGATCCGCCTCAATGGCCGGCTCGAGGCAGTCAGCTGGTCGAAGGCGCTCGGCTTCGTGGCCGAAAAATTCAAGAGCGTGCTCGCGGCCGGCGGCCGCTTTGGTGTTGCCGCCGGCACGCACCTGACGAACGAAGAGATCTATTACCTGGCGAAGTTCACCCGCGCCGGGCTGAAGAGTTCGAACATCGATCACCAGCGCACGGGCGATGTTGTGACGCTGATCGATGCCCTGGGCGGGCGCCAGGATGTTCTGGCCACCGTCGAGGATCTTTACAACACCAAGGCCGCCCTGGTGATCGGCTCCGATTTGAGTCAGCAGCATCCGCTGCTCGCCTTCCAGTTGCGGGCCGATGCCCGGCACCATCAGGCGAAGATCTATACGGTGACCCCTGGGCCCGTGCGCGAGGCAAATTATTCGGCCTCGAGCCTTGAGGCGCCGGCAGGCGAGGAATTCGCTGCCCTCGATAAGCTGACGGAAAGCCTGAAGGCCGAAAAAGAACTGGTGATCCTGTTTGGCGATGCCATCAAAGGTGACCGGGTCAGGCAGTTGGTGGCCTGGGCCGACGGGCTGGGCATCCCGGTGAAATACGTTTGCCTCGTCGATTACTCAAACTCGCGCGGCGCCGTCGATTTGGGCGCGACCCCGAATCTGCTGCCCGGCTACCAGCCAGACCCGGCCCCCGGTCTGAGTCTCGATCAAATCCTGAACGCCGCCGACCTTGCCGTGTTCTGGGCCGTCGGCGCCAACCCGCTGCGTGGCCGCGAACTGGCCGCCAAGCAGGCCTTTGTCGTCGCGCAGACGATGTTCCTTGACGAGACCGCGCAACGGGCCGATGTAGTCTTCCCCTCGGCGAGCGCTTATGAGAAAAACGGCACGGTGACCAATGTCACCGGGCAGGTGCAGCGGCTCAAGGCCGCCATCCGGACCATGGGTACGAAGACCGACCTCGAAATCATCGGTCTGATCGCAAAAGAAATGGGTCTGGCGACCGTTGCCGGTGTCTGGACCCACGACGCCGTCTTCAAGGAAATTCACAAGAACGTGCATGGCTACCAGGTGCCGTTGCCGCTGCTGATCACCGGCATGGCGGCGATGACCCAGCCGGTCAATGGCGGCGTGAAAGTGGATGTGCGCGTCGACGAGATCCGCTCGGCCGGCGACACTTTGTTTACCTCCGGCGAGTTGGGCCGGTACTCGAAACTTCTGACCAGCGTTCCTGAGTATCCGGGCGCACTCTATAAACGATGAACTTCTTTCTGATCAGCCTCATCAAGACGGGTATCGTGGCGGGCGCTTTCATGACCACCCTCGCTTACCTGCAATGGATCGAGCGCAAGGTGCTGGCCCACATACAGTCCCGTCTGGGACCCTACCGCGTGGGCCCGCACGGGCTTCTGCAGCCCCTCGCCGACGTGCTCAAGCTCACCACGAAGGAAGGTTTTGTCCCTTCCCACGTCAATGTTTTTTTCTATGTCCTGGCTCCGTTCCTCGCCGTGCTCTTCGCCCTGATTTCGATCTGCGTGATTCCCTTCGGCCCGAGCGTCGAAATCCTCGGAGTCAAAACCGATCTCGGGCTCGCCGATCTCAACATCGGCGTCTTGTTCGTGCTGGCGATCTCGAGCGTGGGCGTCTACGGCATTGCCCTCGGCGGTTGGGCCTCGAACAACAAATACTCCCTGATGGGCGGCTTGCGCAGCTCGGCGCAGATGATCAGCTATGAATTGCCGATGGCGATCGCCTTGGTCTCGCCTCTGCTTCTGCTCAACGACCTGTCCCTGCGGACGATCGTCAACGAGCAGGCCGGCTACTATCTCGGCGTGATCCCGAAGTGGTCGATTCTGCAAATGCCCTTCCCGCAGGTCTTCAGCTTCCTGATTTTCCTGATTTCAGCCTTCGCGGAAACCAACCGTGTTCCCTTCGACTTGCCGGAGGCGGAAAACGAACTCGTGGCGGGCTTCCACACCGAATACAGCTCGCTCAATTTCGCTGCTTTCTTCATGGCCGAGTACGCCAACATGGTCACCGTCACCTGCATGGCCACCGTGCTCTTCCTCGGTGGCTGGCATCCGCTGTGGCCCGCTGAATACGGCAGCGATTATGCGCCGTTTGCCCTGCTGGCCGCCGGCTCGGCGATGCTGCTCTTTCACGGCATCGTGCAGCCGGTGCGCGGACGCAAGTGGGACCGTTACTCGATGCCCGTCGCCGGTCTGGTCTTCGGCGCTTTGTCGCTGTTGTTTCTCCTGCCCGCGCTCAAACCCGTGCTCGTGCCGGTCTTCTGGTTCGTAGCCAAGGCCGGCGTGCTGTTGTTCTTGTTTATCTGGATCCGCGGCACGCTCCCGCGCTTCCGCTACGACCAACTGATGAACTTCACCTGGAAGTTCTTATTTCCCGTGGCGATCGTCAATTTGCTGATTACCGCATTGGCAGTGGCCCTGCAAGGACCGAAGGGCTAAAGGCCATGGACCTGATTTTCTTCCTACTGTTTGCCTCCATCGCCGTCGGCTGCGGCATCTCGCTGGTGGTGCAAAAGCACCCGATCGCAAGCGCGCTCAGCCTGATTGGCGTCATGGGTTCGCTTGCCGTCCTGTACCTGCTGCTCGGGGCGGAGTTTATCGCCGCCGTGCAGTTGATTGTCTATGCCGGGGCGATCATGGTGCTGTTTGTCTTTGTGATCATGCTGCTCAATGCCGCCGAAGAGGCCCCGAGCCGCAAGACCAATTGGCCGTCGCGCCTGCTCGGTGTCCCGCTGCTCGCCGTCTTCGTGGCTTTGCTGGCGTATCTTTTCGACAAAATGTCGCCTTCCCTTGGCACGGTCACCTTCGGTGCCTTCACCACCGGCGGCAAACAGATCGGACGCAGCCTCTTCAACAACTACCTGTTGCCGTTCGAAGTGACCAGCGTGCTGGTTCTGATTGCGATTCTGGGCGCGATTGTACTGGCCCGCAAGGAGATTGATTAATGCCTCAACTGACCGCGGTTCCGCTGTCGTGGTACCTCATTCTGAGCGCGATTCTCTTCGCCCTGGGGATTGCCGGATTTGTCTTCCGGCGCAACGTCATTACGGTGTTCATGTCGATCGAGCTGATGCTGAACGCCGTCAACCTGAGCTTCGTGGCCTTCTCCCATCAACTGCGGCAGGTGGACGGACAGATTTACACCTTCTTCGTCATGGTGGTGGCCGCCGCTGAAGCCGCCGTGGGCCTCGCCATCATCCTGACCGTGTTCAAGAACCGGCAGACCTTAACGATTGACGAGGTCAGCTCGCTGAAAAACTAATGCCAAACCAACCTGACCTGCAGCTTTGGCTGATTCCTGTTTTCCCCCTCATCGGGGCATTTTTGAATGGAACTCTCGGGCGCAACTGGTCCAAGGGCTTGATTGCGGGCGTGGCGATCGGCGCCTCGGCGCTCTCCTTCGTCTGGGTCGTGAAGACCCTCAGCGCACTCGGCCAACTTGATACCGCTCATGTCGAGCGCTACTTTACCTGGATCGCCTCCGGCGACCTGAATGTCGGCTTCGATCTCGCCGTAGACCGCTTGTCGAGCGTGATGTTGCTCGTGGTTACCGGCGTTGGCACCCTCATTCATGTCTACGCCGTTGGCTACATGGATCATGATAAGGGCTTCTGGCGTTTCTTCAGCTATCTCAATCTCTTTCTGTTTTTCATGCTGATCCTCGTGCTGGCGCAGAATTTCCTCTTGCTCTTCGTCGGCTGGGAAGGCGTGGGCTTGTGCTCATACCTGTTGATTGGCTTTTACTTTCTCGAGAAATACGCGGGCGATGCCGCCAAAAAAGCTTTTGTCGTCAACCGCGTGGGCGATTTCGGCTTCTCGCTGGCAATGTTGCTGATGGTGGTGCAATTCGGCTCGCTCGACATGACGAAGGTTTTTACCGCCGCCAAGGCGATGCCGGTCGAGGCGCAAAGCGGCATCCTGACAGCGATTGCCCTCCTGCTTGTCGTCGGGGCCTGCGGCAAGAGCGCGCAAGTGCCGCTTTACGTTTGGCTGCCCGATGCCATGGCCGGCCCGACGCCAGTCTCGGCTCTCATTCACGCCGCGACGATGGTGACGGCTGGCGTCTATGTCGTCGCCCGGTCGAGTGAAGTATTCCTCAAAGCCCCCTTGGCCATGGAGGTAGTGGCCGTCATCGGCCTCTTGACCGCGGTCGTTGCCGCCCTCATCGGAACGGCGCAAAACGACATCAAAAAAGTCTTTGCTTATTCGACGGTTTCGCAGTTGGGCTACATGTTCGTGGGCCTCGGCGTTGGCGCCTTCTCGGCCGGTATTTTTCATGTGGTGACGCACGCCTTTTTCAAGGCGCTGCTCTTCCTCGGCGCCGGATCAGTCATCCATGCCCTGCACGGAGAACAGGATCTGGCCCGCATGGGCGGGCTGCGCTCGAAGATCCCCATTACTTACTGGACGCTGATGGCCGCGGCGCTGGCCATTGCCGGTGTGTGGCCCTTTGCCGGCTTCCACTCAAAGGATGCGATTCTGCTGGCGGCGCACGCTCACGCCCCCTGGATGTTCTGGGTAGGCGTCGTGACGGCGGGCCTGACCGCCTTCTACGTATTCCGCGCCATCTTTCTGTGCTTTTTCGGTGAATATCGCGGCCATGCTCATCCGCATGAATCCCCCGCCATCATGTACATGCCGCTCGTGATCCTCGCGCTATTGAGTGTCGCCGGCGGTTATCTGCCCATCATGGACTGGATCGCGCCGCTGTTCCCGGAGGCGCATGAAGCGCATGACATGACCCTTGTGCTGATCTCGGTCGGCTTTGGTCTGGCCGGGATCCTTGCCGCTTACTATGTCTATGTTCTGAAGCCCGGCACGGCCGAGGCCTCCGCGGCCCGCCTTGGCGGCTTATACCGCGCCATCGCCAACAAGTTCTATGTGGACGAGGCCTATGATGCCGCCATCGTTCATCCGCTCGAGCAAGGCTCGCGCGCCGTCCTGCTCCATGGCGTCGAGCAAGTCGTGGTGGAAGGCGGCCTGAAGGGTACCGTGGCCATGGTCCGCGGCTTCGGCGGTCTCTTCCGCCATCTGCAGGGCGGCAACATCCGCAGCTATGCCGTCTATGCGCTGCTCGGGGCAGTCGTCTTTCTGGGTCTGATGGTGGCCAAGGGAGGTTCGCAGTAATGCTCTTAGCGATTGCTCTCGCAATGCCGTTCCTTGGATTTCTCATTTGCCTGTTGGCTCCGCGGGCCAACCCGAAAACTGCCCGTGCCGTGGCCCTCGCCGCTGCCGGGGTGGCTCTCGCGGCAAGCCTCGGTATCGCCCCGGAGGTGATGGCTAGTCCGGCTACATTGACGCAGGCTCTCAGCCTCAACTGGATTCCCTATCCGCCGATTCATTTCTCGATCGGCGCCGACGGCTTGTCTTTATGGCTGGTCGTGGCGACGGCACTGCTCAGCCTGATCGCGATCCTTGTCTCGGGCGAGCGTCCGGCTCAGTTTTTTGCCTGGCTCCTGCTGCTCGAGACCGCCATCCTCGGCGTGTTCACCGCGCAGGATCTCTTTCTGTTCTTTGTCTTCTTTGAGCTGACGCTCGTGCCCTGCCTCTTCCTGATGGGCCAATTCGGCCAGGACAGCGGACGCGCCTCCTCCACCGGAGCCACGGTCAAGTTCTTCGTCTACACCTTTGCCGGCTCGGTGCTGATGCTGGCGGCGATCACCTACCTCTTTCTCAAGTCCGGCACCTTCGACTACCAAAACATTCTGGCGCAGGCGCAGGCCGGCAGTTTCCGCCTCTCCCCCGCCGAGCAGCTCCCCCTGTTTCTCGCTTTCTTCCTCGCCTTCGCGGTGAAGACCCCGCTCTTCCCCTTCCACGGCTGGCAGGCCGACGCCTACGCGACGGCGCCCTCGCCCCTCGCCATCGTCATGGCGGGCATGATGGGCAAGCTCGGAGCCTACGGTTTGCTCCGCTTCTGCCTGCCTCTGTTCCCCAGCGCTGCCCGCGAATGCGCCGGTTGGATCAACGGACTCGCGCTCGTGGCGATTCTCTACGGCGGCCTCGTGGCCATTGTTCAGCCGAACATCAAGCGCTTGCTGGCATTCAGTTCTCTGAGCCATCTCGGCTTCATCGTGCTCGGTATTTTCTCCTTCCACCTCAACGGGCTCGATGGCGGCGCCTACCAGATGGTTTGCCATGCCATCACCACCGGTGCGCTCTTCGCCTTGACCGGTTTTCTCGAGCAGCGCAAGGGTTCCGCGGAGATTGCCGATTTCGGCGGCCTGGCCACGAAGACGCCCTGGCTCGCCACCGTTTTTCTGGTCGCCGTACTGGCCAGCTCCGGGCTTCCTTCCCTGAATAACTTCGTTGGCGAGTACCTCATCCTTCAGGGAGCCGCCTTTGCCGGAATCGGTTACGCCGCCACGGCCGCCATCGGCGTGGTTCTCTCCGCCGTTTATCTCTTGTGGATGTACCAGCGAACCTTCCTCGGCGCCCGCCCCGAAGCCGATACGGCGGATTTGTCCGGCCGTGAAATGCTGGCCGTGGCGCCGCTTGTGCTGCTGATGGTTTGGATGGGCGTTGCCAGCGGGAGTCTTCTGCCCCCGCAAAGCGCCGTCAACCAGAAGATCCTGCAGCAATCGAAAATGAATGTCGAGTTCCGAGTGGCCGCGCCGCTCCCGGAGGCCGCCAGTGGGGATTAATGTCATGCCAAATGCCGAAGAACTCCTGCGCTTTCTGCCGGAGATGATCCTGACCCTGGCCGCCATCTTTCTCATGTTGTGGGAATCGCGCTATGACGAGCATGACGAGCGGCCAGGCATGCCGGCCGCCGCCCTCATCGGCCTCGGTCTGGCCGCCGTGGCCTCCATCCTGGCCGGCGCCGCGCCGGGCTCGGCTTTTCGCAACATGCTCATTGTCGATTCCTTCGCCACCTTTTTCCGCCTCCTCGTGCTCGCCGTGGGCGCGCTGGCCGTCCTGTCGGCAAGCCCCTTCCTGCGGCAGCGCCGCGCCGAGGGAGGCGAGTTCTACGCGCTCCTGCTGCTCAGCCTTGTCGGCCAGAGCCTCATGGCCGCCTCGAACGAACTGATCATGGTCTTCATCGGCATTGAGATCTCCTCCATTGCCAGCTACGTGCTCGCCGGCTATCTCCGCGATGACAAACGCGCCAACGAAAGCGCCCTGAAGTACTTCCTGCTCGGCAGCTTCGCCACCGGCTTTCTCCTCTATGGCGTGTCCTGGATCTATGGATTGACCGGCACGACCAATCTCAACGAAATCGCCGCCATTCTCGGCAATGCCGACATCGCCCCGAACGCCATGTTCTCGGCTGTCGCCGCGGCACTGATGCTCGCCGGCTTGTGCTTCAAGGTTTCGGCCTTCCCCTTCCAAAGCTGGGCCCCGGATGTCTACCAGGGCGCCCCCACTCCCGTCAGCGCCTTCTTGAGCGCCGCGCCCAAAGCCGCCGCCTTCGCCACGCTCTTGCGTGTCTTCTTCACCGCCTTCGAGCCCGTCTCGGACCGCTGGCTCCCCCTGCTCGCCGCCGTAGCCCTCGCCACGATGGTGATCGGCAATCTCGCCGCGCTCTGGCAAACCGACGTCAAACGCCTGCTCGGCTATTCCTCGATCGCCAATGCCGGCTATGTGCTCGTCGCCGTCGCCGCCCATTCCACCCTCGGCATTAGCGCCGTGCTCTTCTATCTCGCGGTTTACGCCGTGATGAACTTCGGCGCCTTCGCCGTCGTCGCTCTGCTCGAGGGCTCCGAGTTGAGCGACTTCCATGGCCTCGCCAAACGGCAGCCGGTTACGGCCGGCTTGATGGCCGTGTTCCTCGCCTCCCTGATTGGCTTGCCCTTGACGGCGGGCTTTTTCGGCAAGTTCTATATCTTCAAGTCCGCCATCGACGCGGAACTGTACTGGCTCGCCGGTCTCGGCTTGCTCACCAGCGCTGTCGCCGCCTTCTATTACCTCCGCATCATCGTCGTCATGTACACCAAACCCGTCCCCGAGGGCCGCGGCGAGATGGCCGCGCCGGCGGCCAGCGTTCAGGCGGCACTGGTTTTCTCCGCCGCCGTCACAATCGGATTGGGCGTCTTTCCCGGCTGGCTGCTCGACTGGGCCACTCGCTCAAGCGGTTTGCTTCGCTAGCCGCCTCTTTCCGCCGCGCGCGCCATCCTGATACATTCAAATCATGCGATTTGCACTATTGCTCAGTGTTGCCGGTAGCCTCCTGTTTGCCGCCGGCCCCAACGACAAGCCGGAAAAGGGCTTCACCCGCATCTTCAACGGCAAGGATCTCCAGGGTTGGACCAAGGCGAAGGAAAACGAGGATGCCTTTCAGGTCAAGGATGGCTCGATTGTGGCCAACGGCAAGAGGAGCCATCTCTATTTCACCGGCCCCTTCAAGGGCAAGCCCGCTAACTTCAAGAATTTTGAATTGAAGGTGGACGTCATGACCAAGGAGAAGTCCAACGGCGGCATCTACTTCCATACCGCCTATCAGGAAACCAACTGGCCCGACAAAGGCTTTGAGGTCCAGGTGAACAACTCCCACGGCGACTGGAAAAAGACGGGCGGCCTCTACAATGTCCAGGACAACAAGGAACCTTTCCAGGACAACGTCTGGTTCACCGAGCACATCATCGTCAAGGACAACCAAGTCACGGTTTTCGTGGACGGCAAAAAAGTAAGCGATTGGACCCAACCCGCCGACTGGCAGGGCCCCAAAGGCAATCCTGGCCGCAAACTCGACAGCGGCACCTTTGCCCTGCAGGCTCACGACCCCGGCTCCACGATTTACTACACGAACATTCGCGTAAAGCCGCTGAAGTAACCCGTATCCGGCAACAAAAATCAGGGGCGCACTGATCCACTCGGTGCGCCCCTGTCTATTGAAGAGGGCTTCTTACGTGCGGTAGCCTTGCCTCAGCCGAGAATGTTGATGGTCTGACTGGAAAGTTCGTTAGCCGTTTCGACTAGTTTCAAATTTGCCTCGGCCGCCGTCTTGGCTTCGAGCAGAGCCACCATCGTGGCCGATAGATCGATCGTGTCGCCTTCCGCGTAACCAGCTAACCCTGGCGTCGTGGAATCACTGCCCGAAAGCCGCTTGGCCGCCGCGGCAAGACGTTCTTGTGCTTTTTCAAGCCCAGCGAGAGCAATAGATTGCACTTCCATAAAGGACGTATCGTCGCGCCAGTACGTCCCTTTAGAAAAAATTTCTCAAATCCGAGAAGTTTTCGACGATGCGCAGCGTCCCCGGTCCGGCTGGCGCCAACTCGGTTTGCTCCAGCGACCAAGTGCGCGGGTGCGGCACAAACACCGCATTCAGTCCCGCCGCCAGCGCCGGATTGATGTCGCTCTTCGGTGAATTCCCGATCATCCACGTGATGGACGGGACCAGTTGATGCCGCCGCGCCAGCTCACGATATGCCCCGGCGTCTTTCTCCCGCACGATTTCAAATTCCCGGAAAAAGCGCCCGACCGGTGAGCGGTCGATCTTCAGCCGTTGTTCTTCCGGGTGCCCCTTGGTAAACAGAATCAGATCATGCGAGCGGTGCAGCAGATAGCCCAGCGTGTCTTCCACCCCCGGCAACATCTCAATCGGCTGGTGAAAGATCCGGTCCGCCAAGGACAAAATATGATCCGCATCGCCCGGGGCGATTGCCCGCTCCACCAGATGTTCATAGCACTGCACCATGTTGCGCGCGAAGTTCCGCGCCCCGTAGCCATGGATTTGGATGTTGGCGATCTCAATTTCGTCGAAGATGGCGCGGATTCGCTCCGCCGGCAGGTGCGAGTGATCGAGAAACTGGACAAAATCCTCCCAAGCCTGCTCGAAGTAGATGTTGTTCTCCCAAAGCGTATCGTCGGCGTCGATAATCAGCGCTTGCGGCGATTCGGCCCGCCCGTCAGACATCCTCAAAGCTCCGGTTGTGGCGCGAATGCCCGTTCAGCGGCGCCACGCGGCGCACATGACGCACCTGCTTTTCCCGCTCGATCCACGATGGCAAGAACTGAACCAGCGCCTCCAGCCGCTCCCGCTCGGAGCGCATGGTCAGAATGCGCTGGCGGAAATCCGTTTCCGGTACCGCCTCGGCGATCAGGAAGCTCAAGTCATCCCGGTTGCTGGCCGGCATATCCTGCGGCAGCCCGCCGTGCTCGAGCATCATCAGGTTCACCCACGCGCTGAGGGCCCGCTGGCGCAGTAAATCGCTCGGGGCCTCCGCGTCCTCCTCGTCCCCATAAGGCGCCACCGAGGCGCGGAGATAGCTCCGCTGCTCATCGAGCAGTATGATCTCAAAGCGGCGCAAACCCCGCGCCAGAATATCCATCCGCCCATCGGGATATTTCTTGAGTACCTTCTCGATCACCGCCGTGCAGCCAACCGGGGACATCCCCTTCTCACTGGCGAAAACCACTCCAAACTCCAGGTGATCCCGGAGGCAGTCCCCCACCATTTCCTTGTAGCGCTCCTCGAAAATGTGCAGGGGAAGTTCGGCGCCAGGGAAAAAAACCACCCCGAGCGGAAAAAGGGGCAGTGCGTCTTGCGGCATCAATACTATTATTGACTCTTGTGCGGATCAACGGACGAAATGTATTGCTGACCGGAGCCTCCACCGGAATCGGGGCCGCCCTCGCGCGGCAGTTCCACGCCGCCGGGGCCAGACTCGCGCTGCTCTCCCGGCAAACCCACACCTATGAGCTCCCGGGCGCCGTCTGGATCCCCGCCGACCTCACCCGCGCCGACGAGCGCCAGCGTGCCTTCGCGGCCGCTGAGGCCGCCTTGGGCCACATCGACCTCCTCGTCAACAATGCTGGCGCCGGCGCCTATACACCTACCGTAAGCGCCGAGGATCGCCTCTGGAATCAGCTCCATGAGATAAACCTCAACGCCCCCATCCACCTCACCCGCCTTGCCTTGCCCGGCATGCTCAAGCGCCGCCGCGGCCTGATCGTCAATGTCGCCAGTCTCGCCGCCCAGGTGCCCCTGCCCTGGCTGACTCTCTATTCCACCGCCAAGGCCGGCCTGCTCACCTTCACCCACGGCTTGCGCATGGAGCTGCGCGGCACCGGCGTGACAACGGTCGCCGTTTGCCCCGGCTATGTCCAGACCCCCTTTCAGGCCAATGCTCTCGTTGGCGAGCCGCCGCTCATGCTCAAGCGCACCAAGAAATTCGCCATCACACCGGAACAGTGCGCCGCCGACATCCTCCGCGGCATCGAGCGCGAGTCCCGCACCGTCATCACCCCCTGGACCGGTCGCCTGCTGAATCTGCTTTATTTCCTCGCCCCGGGTGTCGTCGACCGCAAGTTCGCCCGCTACAATCGCAACTTGGAGTAAGCCGCGCCTTGACACTGAAGCTCAAACGATCGCCCGGCATCTATCTCGTGGGTTTCATGGGATGCGGCAAGTCGACCGTCGGTGCTCAACTGGCCGAAGCCATCGGCTGGCGCTTTCTCGATCTCGATACGCGCATCGAACAGGAACAGGGCACGACCATCGCCCAAATCTTCGCCCACCGCGGAGAGTCCGAATTCCGGCGGATCGAAACCGAAACCCTTTCCGCCGTGATCCGCGAAACACAGCGCGGCCGCGCCACCGTGGCCTCCCTCGGCGGTGGGGCCTTCGTCTGGCCCGGCAACCGGGAAAAACTCGAAGATGCCGGGGTAACCATCTGGCTCGATGTCCCCTTCGCGCGGATCCTGGCCCGCGTCGGCGCGAGTCCGCACCGGCCGCTCGCGCAAGACCCCAAGCGCTTCGCGCGCCTATTCGAAGAGCGGCGCCCGCTCTATGCCAGAGCCGACTATACAATCCCATTTGATACCGATGAGGCCAACGATGCCGTTACCGCGATCCTCCAACTCGGACTCCTCGACTGAGGCCGCGATGCGCCGTGAGGCGCTCGCCATCTTCAAGGCTGCCCTGGCGGCCGCCAATCCCTATGCGGCCACGCTCGAAAAACTCAAACCCCCCAGGCCCAAGGTCCGGCGCGTCTTCGTTGTCGGCGCGGGCAAGGCTGCCCTCGCCATGGCCCGCGCCGCGGAAAAAGTGCTGGGCCCCCGCATCGAGGCGGGCGTCGTCGTCACCAAGTACGGCCACGGCGGAAAGCTCAAGCGCGTCCGGGTGCTCGAGGCCGCTCACCCCGTGCCCGATGAGGCCGGTCTGGCCGCCGCCCGCGAGGTGGCCGAAATCTGCGCCACCGCCGCCGAAGGCGATCTCGTCCTCTGTCTTATCTCCGGCGGAGCTTCCGCCCTTCTGCCTTATCCCGTCTCCGGCATCAAGCTCGAGGAAAAGCAACAAACCACGCAGCTCCTGCTCGCCTGCGGGGCCACCATTCATGAGCTCAACTGCGTGCGCAAACACCTCAGCGCGATCAAAGGTGGCCAGCTGGCCCACATCGTCTGGCCCGCCCGGCTCGAGACCTTCATCCTCAGTGATGTCATCGGCGATCCCCTCGATGTCATCGGCTCCGGACCCACGGTTCCCGACACCACCACCTTCGCCGATGCCTGGGAGATCCTTTACCGCTACCGTCTGACCGACAAGCTGCCGCCCAGCGTGCGCCTCCACCTCGAGCAGGGCGTCAATCGCGAGATTCCCGAGACCCCGAAACCCGGCGACCGCATCTTTGCCCGCGTCCGCAATCATCTCGTCGGCTCCAACCGCCTCAGCCTTTACGCCGCGCGCGACCAGGCCCGCCAGCTCGGCTACCGCGTCCTGCTTCTGTCCACCAGCCTCGATGGCGAGGCCCGCGAGGCCGCCAAAACCTATGCCGCCATCGCCCGCGAAGTCCGCGCGAGTGGCCACCCCGCGCGGCCCCCACTCGCCATCCTCTGCGGCGGGGAAACCACGGTCCAGCTTTCCCACCACCATGGCCTCGGCGGCCGCAACCAGGAAATGGCTCTCGCCGCCGCCAAGGGCATCGATGGGCTGCCCGGCACCCTCTTTCTCGCCGCCGGAACCGACGGTACCGACGGCCCCACCGAGGCCGCCGGCGCTTTCGCCACCGGCTCCACCCTCGCGCGCGCCCGCCAGATCGAATTCGATCCGGAGGAATTTCTCGCCCGCAACGACTCCTATCATTTCTTCAAACCCCTCGGTGATCTCCTCGTCACCGGCCCCACCGGAACCAACGTCATGGACCTCTACCTCATGCTTCTCCGCTAGCCCCGTTGTGATAAGCTGTGAAAAGCTGAGCGGGAGTAATTCAGTGGTAGAATGTCAGCTTCCCAAGCTGAACGTCGCCGGTTCGATCCCGGTCTCCCGCTCCATCTTTTCAATGAGTTGCGAAGATCCAGCAACTTCTTCCACTCCACTACACTCCATTAAGCCGCGAAGACGCTGTTTTCCAGTTCTTCTGCTGCTTCGGCCCGTCGGTTGAGACTGGCCTTCGTATAAACATCCAGCGCTACCCCGAGCCCATGACCGCGCTCGCCGGCCGCTACCTTCGGATCAATTCCCGCCTCGTGTCCAAGGCTGGCATGTGTCCGGCGTAGCTCCTGAAAGTTCGCCCACTCCAACATGAGTCGAAAGTGGGGAGCAGTAAAATCAGAGCGGTAGAATTCGAGCTCGTCTTTTGTCGGTGTCGATTGTCACAAGAGCACCACTCAAAAGCTCGGTTTGAAGTTCAGTCCAGGCGGAAATGACAACCTGGCCCATCACATCGGGCATGATTTCTTGGGACCGAGTTTGGATCACGCTTGGCTAACGGCTCCTGGATAGCGCTAGTGGTGTGCTTCAAACAGTCTGCCTGTTATTCAGTGCGCTCTGTGCCCGCATGACTTTGGCAAGGATATCCTGAGCGCTGGCGGTCCAGATGAAGGGTTTGGGCTCCTCATTGTGGTGGTCTACATATCCGTCG
>JAINDK010000102.1 GCA_019931185.1 Bryobacter sp. CoA8 C33 | reverse complement strand
GTTCCGGCAAGTCCAAAAGCGGCTCACCCAATGGGTGAGCCGCCCATTCCTTCTCGCTCTTCGCCATGCGCCCCATTATCAGGGGTTTAGGAGCCAATCTGCACATGCGGTCGACCGACAACCGCTTTTTCTAGGATAAACTCCACGTTCCGGTCGTCATCCCCGTGGATCACCAACACCGGCGACTTCCACTTCGCCATGTCCGCGATCGGCAAACTCTTCCAGGACACCTCCCGCGCCTCCGCCGCATCCGGCGCCCGCTCATAGCCGCCCTCCCCGCCTCCCCGGTTCCGCCCGATAAAGCGGTTGTGCACCCCATGTATGTCCACCCCGGCGGCAAACAACGCCGAGTCCCGCGCCAGCCCCAGCGCTGTCAAATATCCCCCATACGAACCACCATAAATCCCGATTCGCCTCCCGTCTACCCCCTCCAGCCTTTTCAAAAACTCACCCGCCGCCTTTACGTCCATGTACTCGCTCGCACCCCGTTGTCCCGTCCGCGGCGCCTGGTGAAAATCAAACCCATAGCCGATCCCCAGCCGGTAGTTCACGCTCAACACCACAAACCCCCGGCTCGCCAGATACTGGTTCATCGCATACGCATTCGCATAATGGTCCCCGTAGTGCCATCCGAGTAACATCTGCCGCGGCGGCCCCCCATGCACATACACGATCCCCGGCTTCTTACTCGGGCCCCCCTTCGGCTCGAATAACTGCCCGTGCACCACCACCCCGTCCGGCGCGCGAAACACCACCTGCCGCGGCGCCACCAGTTGCGCTGTCGGAAAATCCCGTGGCAGCGTCTCCCCTCCCACAATCTGCTCCTTGCCGTCCCGCCACACCGTCACTATCGGCGGCCTCTGTGCCGTGGCGGAAATAAAAGCCAGCCCGTCCTCGAGCGGCACCGGCGACCATTCCAGGCCCCGGCCCGGCGTCAGAATCTTCCCCTCAGCCGCATCCACCGGCGTCACCAGAATGTGCCGCCGGTCGATGTCCTGCGCATCCGGCCCCGTGTTGACACTCGAGTAAACCCGCAGCCCATCCCCGCTCAGCCCGACAAACTCGTTCATATAACTTCCCTTGGTCAACTGCACCGCGCTGCCCCCTGCCTCCGGCACACTGTACAGGTGCGGCCACCCGTCGGCATAACTCAAAAAAACGATTCGCCCTCCACCGGCCCAATGCAAATTCGCCCCGCCTTGCGTCGAGGGCAGGGAATCACGCCGCCCCGCGCCACTGCTCCATACCCGCCGCACTTCCCCCGTCTCGGCATCCCCGGAAAAGATACTCCACGGTGCGGCCTCCGGTGTCAACAGCGGCCGTGGCTCCCCGCCCGCCGCCGCTTGCCGCACAAACGCGACGCGCTTGCCCTCCGGAGACCACCGCGGGCTCGAGTCCCGGTTTGTCGACGGCCCTAACCACACCAGCGGACTCGCCTCGTCCCGAAACACCCCGATCAGCGCATGCGTACCCCGGTTGGAAACAAACGCCACCCTCCCCCCGTCCGGTGACCACTCCGCCTCCCCCAGTGCTCCCCGTGCCTGAATCAGCACTTTCGCCGCGCGGCTCCCGTCGATCGGCGCAACCCAAAAACTTCCCGGGCGCGAAAACAAAACCCGGTCGCTCCCCGGGGCAATCCGCGGCAGATCCCCCTCTCCCAGCACCCGCACCTCCCCGCCCGCGAACGGCGCCGCCATCACCTGCACCCGCATCGCCACCGGCATCGAAGCCGGGTTCACTCCCACGCTCCGGTCCCAGTTCGACCCATGCTCCCCACCCCGCGCAAACACCACCCACTTCCCGTCCGGCGAAATCGAAAGACTCGTGATCTCTTGTCCATCGTCGTCGGCGTAGCTCGTCAGCCGCCGCGCCACATAGCCCGGCCCCTCCGCCACATACACGTTCCGCTTGCCCCCTTCATTCAACGCCCAAACCAGCCTCCGCCCCACTCCCGTCAACTCGTTCGGAAAGGGATAGCTGCGAATCTGCTCGAGCGTAAAGGAAGTCTGTCCCGCCACCCAGTTGGCGGCCAGCAAAAGGAGTACAAGCCTCGCGTGCATGTCCTCCAAACTACCAGCTTCAGTTCGCGCTGAGAATCACAACCGCCAGCAGGGTTGATGCCGCTATAAAAACAAATGCAAACACCGCCAGCACATAGCGCCCCACTTTGTTCTTCTCGTCGTCAATTTCATTGATTTCCCGGATCAACTTTTCCTTCGCCAACTTCTCCAGCCGCAAATTCTTGTGTTCCAAAATCTTACTTCCTGCTATCTCTTCCCGATTCTACGCGGTTCCTGCTGCGTCATGCAGTGCAGCGTCCCCAGTCCCAATACCAGATCACGGCAGTAAATCGGTATCACCCGGCGCCCGGGCATCGCTTTCTGCAATATGTTCAACGCTTCCCGGTCCCGCGCATCGTTGAAGACCGGCGCCAGCACGATCCCGTTGGCGATGTAGAAATTCGCATAGCTCGCCGGCAGCCGCTGCCCATCGAAATAGACCGGCTCCGGCATCGGCAGCCGCATCACGCGGAACTCCGGCGCAATCTTCTTCAGCCTTTGCAGGTTCTCCCGCAACGGCTCATAGTTCGCGTCGCTCTTGTCCTGCTCGGCGGCAATGACAATCGTCTGCTCATCGGTAAAACGCGCCAGATCATCCACATGTCCATGCGTGTCATCCCCCGCGATTCCCCGGTTCAGCCATAGCGTGCGCTCAATCCCCAGATACTGCCCGAACACCCGCTCCAGATCCTGCCGCGTTAACCCCGGATTCCGCGCCTGCACCTCGCTTAACAGACACTCTTCCGTCGTCAGCATCACCCCGGCCCCGTTCACCTCGATCGAACCGCCCTCAAGCACGATCCGCCGCCGCCGCAGTGCCGGTACATGCTTCTTCATCCCCAGCGCCCGCGCCGCAAAATCCGGAATACGATCGTCCCGCTCATAGTTGGGGTACTTCGCCCACGCATTGAAGCCCCAGTCCAGCGCCTCTACCTGCCCCCGCCCGTTGTGCACAAAGATCGCCATCGTGTCGCGCACCCAACTCCGGTCGCTCCCACACTCGTAAAACTCCACCGCCTCCATTTGCGCGCCACTCTTGGCCAGCACCTTGCGCGCCTGCTCCCGCGCCTCGGCGCTGTGCACCAGAATCCGCACCCGCTCCACCTGCGACAGGTGGCGCACGATGTCGCCATACAGCCACGGGATCGGCGCAAACTTCCCCGGCCAATCACTTTTCTCGTGCGGCCAAGCCAGCCACGTCGCCTCGTGCGGCGCCCACTCCGCCGGCATCCGGAGCGCCATTACTTTGCCCACCTCTGCGTGATCCCGCCATAAGCGTCAATGCGCCGGTCCCGAAAGAACGGCCAGTTCCGCCTCACTTCCTCCATTCGCGCCGGGTCACACTCCACCACCAGGTTCTCCTCCCGGTCCTGCGAAGCCTCTGCCAGCATCACCCCAAACGGATCGGCGACAAAACTGTTGCCCCAAAACTCCAGCCCCGCCTCCGCCGTGCCTTCAAATCCGATCCGGTTCACCGCGCAAACATAAATCCCATTGGCAATCGCGTGCGCCCGCTGCACCGTCCGCCACGCATCCAATTGCGCCGCCCCATACTGTGCCTTCTCATACGGGTGCCAGCCGATCGCTGTCGGATAAAACAATACGTTCGCTCCCTGCATCGCCGTCAGCCGCGCCGCCTCCGGATACCATTGGTCCCAACACACCAGCACCCCGATCCGCCCAAAACGCGTATCGAAATTCAAAAATCCAAGGTCGCCGGGCGTAAAGTAAAACTTCTCAAAAAACAGCGGATCATCCGGGATGTGCATCTTGCGAAACAGCCCCGCGATCTCCCCATCCGCCCCAATCACCGCCGCTGTATTGTGATACAGCCCCGTAGCCCGCTTCTCAAACAGGCTCGCCACCACCACCACCCCCAACTCCTTGGCGATCTTGCCGATCTCCCGCGTCGATTCCCCCGGTATCTCCTCGGCCAGTTCAAACAAATCCGCCCGCTCCTCGCGGCAAAAATACTGGCTGCGGAACAACTCCTGCAGGCAGATGATCTGCCCCCCGGCCGCCGCCGTCTCCCGGATCTTCCCGATCGCCTTCTCCAGATTCTCTTTCGGGTCCGTTGAGCAGCTCATCTGCACCAACCCCACGCGGAACGCATTCATACTTGCCATCGCTGTTATCATTATCGCTTCTATGCTTCTCCGGCTGCTCTTTTTTGCCGTTTCCTCCCTCCTGGTCCTCGCCGCTCCCCCTCGTCCCGAGGACATCATCGGCTACGAACCCGGCTCCGACTACAAGCTCATCGATTACGAGGAACTCTACAAGTACTTCCAGGCCCTCGAAAAATCCTCGCCCCGCATCCGCCTCATCGAAACCGGCAAGACCAGCCAGGGCCGCCCCCATCTGCTCGCCCTCCTGTCGAGTGAAGAAAACCTCCGTAAGCTCGACCAGTACAAGGAATGGAATCGCCGCCTCGCCCTCGGTCTCGCCACCCGCGAGGAAGCCGAACGCTACGCCCGCGACGGCAAGGTCTTTGTCTGGATCGATTCCTCCATGCACGCCACCGAGGTGGCGCCCGCTCAACATTCCCCCGTTCTCGCCTACAAATTCCTCACCGACGAGTCCGAGGAGACCCGCCGCATCCGCGACAAAATCATCCTCGTTCAGGTCCCCTGCACCAATCCCGACGGCATGACCATGGTCAGCCACTGGTACCGCAAGAACGTCGGCACTCCCTACGAAATGGCCCCGGTGCCCTTCCTCTATCAGAAATACGCCGGCCACGATAACAATCGCGACTGGTTCATGCTCAACCTACCGGAGACCCGCAACCTCTCCCGCCAGCTCTTCCACGAGTTCTTCCCCCAAATCGTCTACAACCAGCACCAGATCGCCCCCTTCCCCGCTCGCATCTTCCTGCCCCCCTACGCCGAACCCCTCAACCCCAACATCCCCAGCTCTGTCATGGAAGGCATCAACCTCATCGGCACCGCCATGCGCGAACGCTTCCATCGCGAAAACAAGCCCGGCGCTATCTCCTATGTCGGCTTTGATGCCTGGTGGAACGGCGGCCTCCGCACCGTGCCCGCCTTCCACAACATGCACGGCATCCTCACGGAAACCGCCGGCGCCGGCTACGCCACCCCCCGCGACTACAAAGCCAGCGAATTCGCTGACCGCTTCGCCAACGGCATGCCCACCCGCTTCCCCACCGTCTTCTATCCGCTCCCCTGGCAGGGCGGCCTCTGGCGCCTGCGCGACGCCATGGATTACATGCTCACCGCCGATTGGGGCATCTTCGACATCGCCTCGGCCCGCTCCCAGCATTTTCTCCTCAAGGCCTGGGAACTCGCCCGCCGCAACATCGAAGACAAAACATTCTACGGCTATATTGTTTCCGCCTCCCAGCGCGATCCCCATGCCGCCGCCGTCCTGCTCGACCGCCTCCGCCAGGCCGGCATCGAGGTCCATCGCCTCAACCGCGCCCTCACCCTCAACTTCCACACCTTCCCCGAGGGCAGCTTCGTGCTCAAAACCGCCCAGCCCTTCCGTGGCTACCTCGTCGACCTGCTCGAGCCCCAAAAATATCCCGAGTTGCGCTCCGGTGAATCCGGCCCCACCAAGCGCCCCTATGATCTCGCCGGCTGGACCCTTCCCCTCCAACTCGGTGTGCAAATCGAGCGCCTCGACTCTCCGCTTCCCTCCGATACCCCCCTCTCTCGCCTCGACTCCATCCCCTATCCGGAACCTTCCTGGAATCACGCCGACTCCTCCAGCTTCCTTCGCCTCGCCTCCGCCCTCAACGCCGGCACACCCGTCTACTGGAACTCCCAAGGCGGCATGAGCACCACCCCGGCCGGCGCCGCCTGGAAGCTCAAGATGCCCCGCGTTGCCGTCTATGAGCCCCACACCGCCAACATCGACGCCGGCTGGACCACCTGGCTCCTCGACCACTTCCAGATCCCCCACCAGCCCCTCCGCAACAACGACGTCCAACAAGGCGGTCTCCGCGCCCGTTTCGACGCCATCATCCTCGCTCAGCAATCCGCCGAAAGCATCATCCACGGCGCCCGCGCCGGCGAGGTCGTCCAGCGCCCCGAATTCACCGGCGGCATCGGCGCCCGCGGCGTCGCCGCGCTCGAAGACTTCGTCCGCGCCGGCGGCACCCTCCTCGCCTTCGACTCCGCTTCCCAGTTGGCCATCCAAAATTTCGAAATCGGCGTCCGTTCCGCTTCCACCGAGGGCTTCTACGCCCCCGGCTCCCTGATTCGCATCCAGGTCGATGCCACCCACCCCGCCGCCTTCGGCATGCCCCCCGACGCTGTCGCCATGACCACCGGTGGCCAGGCCTTCAGCCTCATCCCCAATCGCGACGCCAAGGTCCTCGCCCGCTACGCCGCCAGCAATCTCCTCGCCTCCGGTTGGTTGAGCGGCGAAAAAGCCGTCCTCGGCAAACCCATCGCCGTCGAAGCAAAACTCGGCCAAGGCCAGGTTTTCTTGTATGGTTTCCGGCCGCAATTCCGCGGTCAACCCTTTGGCACCTTCAAACTCGTGCTCAACGCACTCTATCTTTCCGCTTCCGAGAGACTCCCATGACCCGTCGTGATTCCCTTGCTTTGATTTCCTCCGCCGCCGCCGCTGCCTCAAACACCATCGAAAAGTACGTCCGCTTTGAGGATGGCCCCCGTAAGTCCTGGGGCCGCGTCGAGGGCGATCAGGTCCTCCCCCTCACCGCCGCACCCTACCTCAACGGCCGCCCCCGCGGCGCCAAAAAAACCCTCAAGGACCTCAAGCTCCTCGCCCCCGCCGAGCCTCCCAAAGTCCTCGCCGTCGGCCTCAATTACAAAAGCCACCTCGGCTCCCGCCCCGCCCCCAAGGAACCCGAAATCTTCTACAAACCCACCACTTGCCTCATCCCCGCCGGCCAGCCCATCCTCATTCCCCCCGGCTCCCAGAACCTCCACTACGAAGGCGAACTCGTCATCGTCCTGTCCCGCGGCGGCCGCAACCTCAGCCTCGATCAGGCCCGCGCCAGCATCTTCGGCGCTACCTGCGGCAACGACGTCAGCGAACGCGACTGGCAAAACGGCCCCCAAAAAGACCTCCAGTGGTGGCGCGCCAAAGGCTCCGATACTTTCGGCCCCCTCGGCCCCATGCTCATCCGCGGCGCCTCCTACGAAAAAGCCCTCCTCCAAACCCGTCTCAACGGCGAGGTCGTCCAAAAGCAATTCATCAGCGATCTCCTCTTTGATTGCCCCACTATCGTCAGCTACATCTCCAAGTACGTCACCCTCGAGGTCGGTGATGTCATCTATACCGGCACCCCCGGCACCACCCGTAAAATGAACCCCGGCGATTCCGTCGAAGTCGAAATCGAGGGTCTCGGCCTGCTCAAAAATCCAATTCAAGCAGGTTGAGAAACTCCTCCGGCGCATCCTTCAGCCAGAAATGCCCCCCAGGAAACCGCATCGCGCGAAACCCAGCCCGTGTTTCCCGGCCCCAGCCATCGATATCCAACGTTTCCTCCGCCCCCGCCGCGGCGACAATCGGACAATCGAGCGGCGCACCCGGCTCATAAACATGCTCCCGGAATAACGCCCGCTGCCGCCCCTCGCTTGCCGGCCCTCTTTTCCTTGTCGCCGGCGCATGGCAACTGCTCAACACCAGCCGCGCCGGCAGCGGCAAGCCCCGCCGCTGCAATTCCCGCGCCACCTCGAACGCCAGCCCCCCCCCCATTGAGTGTCCCGCCAGTACATACGGCCGACCATCCATCTCCCCTCCCACCGCATCCGTCACCGGCCCGATCCACGCCGCAAACGTCTCCCCCGGCGGCGGCAGTTGCCCCGGCAAAAGTTCCATCTCCCGCCGCCCATTCAGAAAGCCCCAACTCTGCGCGCTCGCCTCCGCCCACGGCAACAACAACACGCGCATTCCCCGGCCCCAGCGCAACGGAAACACCGGCTGCTTCCCCCGGTGCCGCTCCAGGCGCAAGGCCAGCAACTTCCGCTTGACCGGGCTCAGACTCGCCGCCTGCGTCACGCTGCGCTGCCGCGGCTGCCGTAACGCCCGCCTCAACACTTCCTCAAACGGCTCAGCCGTCAGTTGCCCCAAGTACCGCATCGCTGCCTCGCGGCTGCGCCGGCTCAGATCCTCCCACTTCCCACGATCCTCCACCAGCGGCCGCAGCGCCGCCTCCCAAGGCGCCAGATCCTGGGCCGGCGTCTCCGCCTCCGGCGCCATCTGCTCACTCACCCCGCTGCGGTAGCGCACAATCGGATTCACCGGCAGCACATGCTCCACTCCGCACATCGCCTCCTCGATGCCCCCCACCGCCGCCGCCAGCACCGGCACCCCCCGCGACAGGCTTTCCACCACCATCCGGCTCCGCGCCTCCGCCCATAAGCTCGGCACCAGCGTCACCCGCGTCCGCCTCAGGATCTCCGTGATGTCTTCCACCGGCTCGAGCAACGTGATGTTCCCCCGCCGCTTCATCGCCTCGATGTCCTCCCCCGTCGTTCCCCACCCCGGCACCGCCGCAAACCGCACTTCCGGCATCCGGTCCGCCAGCCCCAATAAGATCGGCAGCCCCTTCACCGCGCTCGGATTCACGAGCGTCACGAAAGCATTGCCGAAGCTCCCCACATACGGCGGATTCTCACAATCCGCCAGCGAGATCGGAACATGCACCGCTTCGGCGAATCCCCCCTCCTCGCGGCAATACCGCGCCACATACTCACTCACCCCCACCACCGCATCCGCCTGCCGGAATCGCGCCGTCCTCTCCTCACTCACCGAACTCGCGTCCGGGCCAAACGGCAACGCTATCGTCGCCCGCGCCAAATACACCACCCTCCCCCCCTCGTGCGCCAGCGCCGTCTCATACAGCAGATGCGCCGGGTCATCCGTCGAACACACAATCACATCCGGATCGAAGTCAACCAAATCCTCGGCCAGCGCCCGTCGCAGATTGCTCTCCCGCGTCACCGTGTGCACTCTCACTCCCCCCAACTGATATCGCAACCCCAGCGGCGGCCACTCCTCCACCCCAATGCCCCGGCGCCGCAACTCCTCCCCCTGCCTGCCATGCGCTTGCTCCCCGAACTTCTCCAGCCTCGTAAACACCCCCATCCGGTGCCCACGCGCCGCCAGCGCCTCCATCAGCAGCCGGTTTGATTTGTCTCCGCCTCCCGACCCGGGAAAGTAAGTCGAATTGTGGATCAAGAATATCCGCAGCCGCCTCGGCTTCAGCCGCTCGAGCAACTCCTCGAGCGCCCCCGCGTCCAGCCCGCTCACAAACTCCCGCGCATGCTCGAGCCCCCGCGCCCTCTCCCGCTCATACTCCTCCCGGTCGCTCAACAAGCGATCCACCGCCGCGATCCACTCCTCAAGCGGCTGCTCCTCCACCACCGCCTGCGGCATCCCCGTGTCGTCATAGCTGCTCAACCACCGCCGGATCGGCCTCACCGGCAGCCGCATCAGCGCCGCCTCCGTCAGCCCGCCATGATCGCTGGCAATCACCGGAACCCCCCGCAACAACGCCTCCGTCGCCACCAGCCCAAACCCCTCGTACCACAACGACGGCGCCAGCAACACCGAACTCCCCTTCAACACATCCTCGATCCGCGGCACCGTTTCGAGCACTTCCACGTTCGCCCGCGATCGCAGCGCCGCCTCATCAGCCGCTGTCGTCCCCCACCCCCGCAGCGCCAGAAACCGGTATTGCGGCAACGCATCCGCCACCCCCAGGAAAATCTTAATCCCCTTTACCGCCGACGGGTTGATCAGCAGCGCCGTGCCCGCCGCGAAATTGTCAAACTCCGCCCACGGCGGCTCCCCATACAGCGCCGGCGGGATCACCTCCGCCGCCCGCCCCAAATGCCGCTCAATATACGCCCCCATATGCTCCCCGATTGCAACGATCGCCAGCGCATCCTTGAGCATCCGCGCCGCCCCCGCATCCGCGTGCCACGCCTCCGGCCCAAACGGAAACCACTGCGGCGTGTGCGCCAGATAAACAAACCGGTCTGGTGCCGCGAAATGCACCTGCCTCAGCAAGGCATGCGACAAATCCTCGCTCGACACTAGTACAAAGTCCGGCTGAAATTCCAATACCGCCGGCGCCACCCTCGCCGCCAATCGGTCCATCCCCTGCCACGCTTCCACGGCAATCCCGTCCACCCTATGCTGTTGATCCGCCGCCCCCCCGCACAACACCCGCACTTCATGGCCACGCGCCGCCAGCGCCCGCAACCACACCAGATTGCTGCGCGTCGAGCCGCCCTTCGGCGGATCGTAGGAGGCGCTAGCCGCGAGAAGGATCCGCATGGAGAGCAATTTCACGCTCAAGCGCAGCCAAAGCTTCTTCTTCCGTCATGGATTCGATCCCGTGCAAAATTTGAGTGTACTCCGAGTGATCGAGCCCCCCAAACGTGATCCGCTCATCGATCCGTCTCGCCATCCGCTCCAGGTTCGTATCCGCCGCGTACACATCCTCGATCCCCAACGTTACCCCAAAGCTTTCCTCGATCCGCATCAGCAGCAGCACCACCTTCAACGAGTGCCCTCCTAAATCGAAAAAATTGCTCCCCGGCTCGATCGCCTCCACCTCCAGCAGGTCCTGCCAGATCCCCGCCAGTTGATTTTCCGTCGCCGTTGCCAACTCCGGCCGCGCATGCCGCCGCATCGCCCCTCGGATCGCCTCCACGCTCCCGAGCTGCCGCGCGATCCGCTCATAATCCACCCGTAATCGTGTCCCTCCCCGGCCCCCCGTCCCGCTCCCCACCGCTTGCACCACCGGGAACTTCAGCCCCGCCAGCCCTTCCGCCGTATCCGAAAGTTGCCCGTAAAAAGCCGCCGCCGGCGCATTCCGGCTGCTCGCCTCAAACCGGATCACCACCCGCTCACATCCCAGCTTCCCCGCATACTCGCCCACCCAGTTCATCACCCGGTGCTCCACGCCCCGGCCCAGCACCCGGCACGACAGTAGAAAATTCTCCACCACATACTCCCCACCCGCCCGCCGCCCCCACACCAGCCCCGTCAACCCGTAGTCGCCAAATCGGTCCCGCACCCCGATTGTGAACCACTCCCCGTCCCCGCTCCGCAAATCCGCCTCGCTCCGCCGCTTCGTCGTGAAGTTGAATTGGTTCGTGCGCTGCGTCAATTGCGCCGCCCGCGCAATCTCCTCTTCCCGCAACTCATGGATCTCCACGCTCAGCTCGAGCGTCGCCAAAAAATCCTCCAGGTTCCCCGCCTCATGCAGCGCCTTGCCGAACTGCTGCGCCCCCTCATAGCTCGCCGCCCGCCTCCGGTCCTCCTCGGTCAGCTTCAGCCGGTCAAAGGCCCACACCTGCTCGAGAAATGCCCCAAACTCCCCCTCCTCCTCCGGCAACGCCAGCGCCAGCACCTCCGGCAGCCGGTCGTCCACCTCCGACACCTCCCGCGGATTGTCATCGACAAACACAAAGCTGTCCAACCCAAGCGACAACTCCCGGCTCAAGCTCTCCAGCCCGTCCGGCTTCGGCAGCCAATCGATCCGCCGCCCCGTAATGTCGCTCAACTGCAGCGGAAACTCCGCATGCGCCGCGAACGTCGCCTCCACGTCCGCCTCATTGTTCTTGCTGCACAACGCCAGCAGCATCCCCTCCTCCCGCTGCCGCAGCGCAAACCGCTGCAGCGCCTCATGCCCCGGCCCCAGCCTCACCCCCTCCGGGCCGTCCTCCCCGCAAATCCCCTGCCACAAAGTGTTATCGCAATCCAGCGCCAATACCTTGTGCGGGTTCTTGTGAATGGCATGCGCCGCCCGCACAATGCTCGTTCCCAGCGCAATGAAATAGTCTTCCGTGAATGGGATCGCCCCCAGTTGTTCCCCCTGCCGGCTGATCTTGTTCGTCACCGGATACCAGCGGTCAATCCGCGCCGGGCTCAGCAGCCACGCATTCGGAATCTCCCGCCACCACGGCTCCGGCACGTCAAACGGAATCACCAGCAGCGGCGCCGCCAGTTGCGGCGCGCTCCCCCCGATCGCCTCGAGCAAGGCCCGCGCGTTCTCCTCCCGCCGCCTCGCCTCCCCCATATCCCCATACCGGAAAAGGATGACGTTCAGCCCGTGGCCGTGCGAGCGGAACAAGCTCCCCGGATCGAGCAGCGTCTGCAGTATCTGCCCGAACGGCGCAAACTGAACTTCAAACTGCGTCTGTAACGGTTGTTGCCAGAATTCGATCGGGCGCTGCAGCGGGTCGGCGGTAAAGGAGGCTGCTACTACGATGGAAAAAGACGGCGAATCAGGCACAAAACCCCATTCTAGCCCCCTCGTCCCCACACCTCCGCGCCAAGCTAATCCACGCTCCGCGCCACCCGGAACCCGACCATCCGAAAGCTCTGAAAACTCGGCCATGCCCCCGAGCGCGCATAAACCCGCAGATCCTGCGGCTCAAAGAAAAAACTCCCCCCGCGCAACACCCGGTAGGCTCCCGTCGCCGGCCCCGTCGGGTTCTTCCTCGGGCTCACCTTGTAATAGTCGCGGCTGTACCAGTCATTCGTCCACTCCATCACGTTGCCCGCCATGTCCATCACCCCATACGGGCTCGCCCCCTTCGGAAACGAACCCACCGGCATCCCCGTATCGAATCGCTGCTTCCCCACGTAATTGGCATATTCATGGCTGATCTCGTCTCCCCAGGGAAAACGGTTCTTCGTCGTCCCCCGCGCCGCCTTCTCCCACTCCGCCTCCGTCGGCAGCCGGTACTTCTTACCCGTTTTCCGGCTCAACCAGTTGCAGTATGCCGTCGCCCCATCCCAGTTCACCCCCAGCACCGGGTATGCATCCGAACCCGCTGTCGCCCCTCCGTGATTGTTCGCCTGCGTCCAGTACGGAATCTGATCCTTCGGCATCACCCGCCCCTCCGGCCATAGCTTCGGGTCCGCATAGTCCGCGTCGTCGCGAAACTTGCGCCAGTCCGCGTTCGTCACCTCAAACTTCGCCAGATAAAAAGCATCCAGCGTCACCTTGTGCGCCGGCCGCTCCCGCTCCTCTCCATCCCCCTTCGTGTCCCCCATCGTAAACGGCCCCGCCGGGATCAGGATCATCTCCCCATAGCCCTCGTGGATCGTTTTCTGCTGTGCCAGCGCCAAAAGCAATACCAGCGTGATCATCCTATTTCTTGCCTCCGAAGAACTGGTTCAGCTCGAGAAAGTGCTTCAAAATATCCATCCAGTGCCCATACTCCGGACTCTTTGTCGCCGCTCCAAACCCATGGCGGCCGCGTTGGAACAAATGAATCTCCGCCACGCCCCCAGCCCGGTTGATGTCCAGAAACAGTTGCGCCGACCCGTTGGCCGCGCCACGGTCCCACGCCGCCGACAACAGAAACGTCGGCGGAAAGTTCTTCAGATTCTCCTTCGCCGT
Source organism: Bryobacter sp. CoA8 C33 (assembly GCA_019931185.1). GTDB lineage: Bacteria > Acidobacteriota > Terriglobia > Bryobacterales > Bryobacteraceae > Bryobacter. The sequence continues at coordinate 5,771 of JAINDK010000102.1, read as the reverse complement.
CGGCCGCCCCGGCCCATACACCATCAGCAGCGTATGCGCCGTCGAATCCAGCCGGTCGATCGGGTCTGCCGCATTCGCGTCCCCCGGCCCCGAATTCGCAATCACATTGCGCGCCATCGTCGACCCCGCCGAATACCCCGAAAACAAGATGCGATTCGGGTCAATCCCAAAATCCTTCGCCTGATGCTTCAACAATCTCATCGCCCGATTCCCATCGAGGATCCGCGCATCATCGTGATACTTCGGCTCGAGCCGGTACGTCAGCACGAACGCGCAAGTCCCCCACTCATTGAACCGCTCAGCCACTTCGATCCCTTCCAGCCCATACATCAGCATGATGTTCGATCCACCCGGCGCAATGATCACCGCCGAGCCGTTGCGCTTCTCCTTCGGCGGCAAAAAAGCCGTCAGAAAAGGCTGATCAAGCGGGCCCTTGCCCACCGCCAGCGGCTCCTGGCCGGCCGGCCAAAGCGGAATGTTCCGGTGCGGCTCCTCCGCCGCTGCCACCATCGGGGCAAGCAAAATCAGGGTCGTGATTCGCAGCATCGCTTCGCAGTCTCTTATGCCCGCGCCCTCGCTGTCAAGCGCGCACCCCCATGTTAAGCTTCAGGCATGAGGCTCCCCAAATCCCTGATTGCATTCGGGTTCAGTGCCTCTTTGCTGGGCGCCGGCCCCGCCCACGACATCTTCGGCTTCGCCAAGAAGAACTGCTACGGCTGCCACAACAAAGCAAATCCTTCCGGTGACGTCGATCTCGCTTCCTCGCAAAACCCCCGTGATCTCGATACCCACCGCGAAACCTGGGAACGTGTCCTCCTCCGTGTCAAAAGCGGCGAAATGCCTCCCGCCACCGTCCCCCGCCCTCCCGCCTCTGAACGTGATGCCCTCGTCCGTTCTCTCGAAGAGGAATTCGACCGCCAGGACCGCACCGCTAAACCCGACCCCGGTCGCGTAACCGCCCGCCGCCTCAATCGCTCCGAGTACTCCAATACCGTCCGCGATCTCCTCGGTGTCGACATCCAACCCACCGAAAGCTTCCCCCAGGATGAAGCCGCCTATGGCTTCGATAACATTGCCGACGCCCTTACCCTTTCCCCCGTCCTGCTCGAAAAATACCTCCAGGCCGCCGAGCGCGTCGTCCGCACCGCCATCTTCGGCCCCGAAAAACTCAAGCCCGCCTACACCCATTACCCCTCGCCCGTGCGCATCCCCGTCCTGCCCAAGGATCTCTTCCACTACGACACCACCGGCCTCAGCACCCACCACGCCACCCACGTCGTTCACCGCTTCCCCGTCGATGGCGAATACTCCATCCGCTTCACCCTCAACGGCCATCGCCCCCAAGGCTCCAATCCCGTCACCCCCGCCCTCTTTATCGATGGCAAGCTGATCCGTGATTGGAAAGAAGAGGGCGAGGATCTTGAAGGCCGCATCGTCGAAACACGCACCTTCGTCCGGGCCGGCGAACGCCTAGTCAGCGCCTCCTACCTCAACGTCTATGAGGGCCTTCCCCCGAAGTACAACGGGCCCAATCCCTCCAATCCCGAGGATATCCCCACCCTCAGTTCCCCGCGCGGCCAACTCACCGAACGCGACATCGAACTCTTGCGCAAATACGGTACCAAGCTCAAGACCGACCGCGCTGAAGTCCGCGTCGATAACCGCTTCGAATCGATGGACATCGGCGGCCCTTTCACCCAGCAGTTGGGCCCCACCACGCTCAGTACCGCCAAGATTTTCACCTGCCGCCAGCAAACCCCTGCCTGCGCCCAGAGCATTGTCTCCTCCTTTGCCCGCAATGCCTTCCGCCGCCCTCTGCGCCCAGGTGAGGCTGCTCCCTTCCTGAAAATTTTTTCCCTGGCCAGAAACTCCGGCGATTCCTTCGCCGAAGGCATTGCCGCCGCCCTCGAGGCCATCCTCGTCAGTCCCCATTTCCTCTTCCGCATCGAGCAGGATCGCCCCCCCTTGCCCGGCAAGGATTTTGCTCCCGTCGGCCACTACGAACTCGCCACCCGTCTCAGCTACTTTCTCTGGAGCAGCACCCCCGACCCCACGCTCCTTCGCCTCGCCGCCCTCGGTACCCTCCGCCAACCCGCCACCCTTCGCGCTCAAATCCGCCGCATGCTCCAGGACCAGCGCTCCCGCGCTCTCGTTGAAAATTTCGCTGGCCAGTGGCTTCAATACCGCAACATCGACGCCATGAAGCCCGATGTCGAAAAGTTCCCCGACTTCGATGAAAGCCTGCGCCATGCCATGAAGCAGGAAACCACCCTCTTCCTCCTCGATCTCGTCCGCAACAATGGCCGCGTCACCGACGTCCTGTCGGCTTCGCACACCTTTCTCAATGAACGCCTGGCACGCTTCTATGGCATTCCCGGCGTCGTCGGGCCCGAATTCCGTCGCGTCGACATGTCCGCCGCCCGGCGCGGCGGCGGCATCCTCGCCCATGCCAGCATGCTCACTACTTCCAGTTACTCCACCCGCACCTCCCCGGTTCTGCGCGGCCGCTGGATCCTCGAAAATCTCCTCAACGCGCCTCCCCCGCCTCCTCCCCCGGCCGTCCCCCCTCTTGAGGAGGCCAAGGGCGATGGCAGCCTCACCCTCCGCATGCAGATGGAAGCCCATCGCAAGAATCCCGCCTGTGCCGGTTGCCACGGCCGCATGGATCCCCTCGGCTTCGGCCTCGAAAATTTTGATGCCATCGGCAAATGGCGCGACCTCGATGGCCAGACACCCGTCGACGCCTCCGGCACTCTGCCCGGCGCCGGAAAATTCAACGGCCCCGGCGAACTCAAACAACTGCTGCTTGACGGCCGCCAGCCTTTCCTCCGCGGCCTCACCGAAAAGCTCTTGATCTACGCCCTCGGCCGCGGCCTCGAGCGCGCCGACAAACCCGTCGTCAATCGCATCGCCGCCAAACTGCCCCACTCCGGCTACCGCTTCGACGCCCTCGTCGAGGAGATCATCATTAGCTTGCCGTTTCAAATGCGGCGATCTGGAGGACAATCGTGAATTTCTTAACCCGTAAGGCCCTCTCCCGCCGCCAGCTTCTCCGCGGCGCCGGTGTCTCCATCGGCCTGCCTTTCCTCGATGCCATGCAGCCCGCCCTCGCCAGCGGCAGCCCCAAGACGCAACCCCGCCGCGTCGCCGTCGTTTATGTCCCCAACGGCATCATCATGAAGGATTGGACCCCCGACGGCCCCGGCCTCGAATTCAAGCGCATCCTCGCCCCTCTCGCTCCCTTCCGCCAGGACATTACCCTCGTCTCCGGTCTCTCCAACCTCGCCAGCGAAAAGGCCAAGGGCGGCGCTCACGCCAAGGCCAGCGGCAGTTTCCTGTCCGGCGCCATCCCCAAATACACCGCCGGCGCCGACGTCCACGCCGGCACTACTTTCGATCAGGTAGCCGCCAAACACTTCGCCGGCCAGACCCGTGTCGCTTCCCTTCAGTTGGGCTGCGAGGATTCCCGCATGATCGGTAATTGCGACACCGGCTCCAGTTGCGCCTACACCAACTCCCTGTCCTGGAAAAACCCCGACACCCCCATGGCCGTCGAGGTCAATCCCCGCTCCGTCTTTGAACGCCTCTTCGGCTCGATCGATCCCAGCCTCGATGCCGCCACCCGCGCCCGCCGCGCTCTCTATCGTAATAGCATCCTCGACCTCACCCGCGACACCACCCAGGCCGTCTCCCGCCAGCTGGGCCCCCTCGATAAGCGCAAGCTCGACGAATATCTCTCCTCGATCCGCGAAGTCGAACAGGGTATCCGCAAAGCCGAGCAAGATCCGGTTGCCATCCCGCCCGGAGAAAAACCGAGCGGCATCCCCCTCCTCTTCAGCGACTATGTCCGCCTCATGTTCGACCTTCAGGTCATCGCCTTCCAGGCCGACCTCACCCGCGTTTCCACCATGATGATGGGCCGCGAAGGCAGCGTCCGCGTCTATCCGGAAATCGGCGTCCCCGACCCCCACCACCCCCTCACTCACCACCGCGGTCATCCCGATTTCATCGAAAAAGTGGCCAAGATCAACTGCCACCATGCCCAACTCTTCACCCACTTCATCGCCCGCCTCAAGGCCACCAGCGACGGCGATGGCTCCCTCCTCGATCACTCTGCCATCCTCTACGGCGGCGCTCTCTCCGAAGGCAACGGCCACTCCATTCATGACCTCCCTCTCCTCCTCGCCGGCCATGCCGGCGGCATCCCGGGCGGCCGCCGCGTCATTGCCGAAGCCCGAACCCCCGCTACCAATCTCTTCCTGCGCCTGCTCTCCGCCATCGATGTCCCCGCGGAATCCTTTGGCGACAGTACCGGTATGTTGGCCCTTTAGTCCGGCACCCTCGCCGTCGAATTTTTCTGGATCGGGGTTTCCGCTCCTTCGCGCTTATTCACACAAAGCGAGGAGCACCATCACAGGTACCCCTTTTCGTGTTCCTCCCTTCCATCCCTCTCCCCTTGGCTTCTGGATTCCTGTCCTGTCCGAATCTGCTCTCCGCCCGCCATATGCTCACCTTCAACTTGTTCTGGCGCGCGGATCGCTGGTTGAAAGCCTTCTCGTCCACCCCGCCAGGGTCTCCTCCCCGGAGCCGCCGTCCATAAACTCCACGTCTCCACCCTTAACAAGCTTTGCCCGCGTTTCCAGTTCCAGTTCAATCACCTGGCCGCTCCGCCGCTCACCATAGCTCCCGCCCCCGCATCAAACTCCGATTGTACCAACTGTACTCCTCCTGCTCCTCTCCTTTGCCGCTCCTCCCCCTCCGCTACCGCCCTCGCCCTATCTCCTCGCGCCGCTCCTTCAATCGCTGGACATTCGGATGCTCCGATCCAATCTTTTCGCTGCAAAAGACGATTGATTCCTCCAACAACTTCACCCCCTTGCCCGGATTCATTCCATAAACCGCCTCCGCATACGCGCTGGCAACGTCACACTGCACCGGGTGCTTCAGTGGAATCTCCCTGCGAATGCGGGGCCGCAACTCCTCCAGCTTCGCCGCCGCTTCCTGGTACCGCTTCAGGCCAATCCAACTATTCATGCGGTTGAGCTCCGCCACGGCATTGTTCGGATGATCCACGCCGTAAATTTGCCCCGTTTCCCGCAATAGCTCTCCGTAGATCCGATCGGCCTCCACGAAGCGTTTCGTCAGGTTTAGCGCTAACCCCAAATCGTTCATCGCGCGCAGGCCACTGCTCTTATCCCCGCCATTTCGCAGAATGGCCACGCCCCGCGTCAATTTCTCGATCGCCTCGGTGTACTTCTTCTGACGCCGCAAGACTGACCCATAACCGGCCAGATGCGCCCCCGCCGCCTCCGTCTCCTGCCGCCCATATTGCTGATCTCTCTTCTCCAGTGCGGCAAACAAGGTCGCTGCCTCATCCAGATCCCCCTTCGCGGCCAGCGATAGCGCAAGATCATTCATCGTTTTCGATGTCGTCTCACTCCCCGCATCTAGAAATTTTTGATCTAGCTCCAGCGCCCGCCGGGCCGCCCGTACACTTTCCTCATACCGGCCCAGGTTATAGTAGGCGTCGCTCAACCCCCGCAAACTCCGGGCCGCCCGGGCATCCTGGTCCCCCCGGAGGCGGAGACTTTCCTCATACGCCCGAACCGCCTCCTCCACCGGTCCCACCACCGTGAACGAATTCCCAATCGTCTCAAGCAGCCGCGCCCGAATCTCCGGCTTCTGCTTCAACTCCGTGTCCAGCCGCTTGCGCCCCGACAGCAGAATCTCCTTCGCCGTCAACACCCCATCGGTCTCCGTCGGGTTCGTCT
>JAINDK010000050.1 GCA_019931185.1 Bryobacter sp. CoA8 C33 | reverse complement strand
CGACGGATATGTAGACCACCACAATGAGGAGCCCAAACCCTTCATCTGGACCGCCAGCGCTCAGGATATCCTTGCCAAAGTCATGCGGGCACAGAGCGCACTGAATAACAGGCAGACTGTTTGAAGCACACCACTAGCGCTCAATCAATGACATGCTGGAAAGATGCGCCGTGTGCTTCTCTTTGCCGGACTTCTGTCACTAGCCGGTTGTACTCCCAAACCCCAGCGCTTTTCCACCATCGCCGAAGAATTTGTTCTCAATAGCCTGACCTTCTCCCCCTCGATGGCAACGGCTGCTGGCTACCATCGGCACAACGGCGTACCGCTCGACGAATTACTCGATGAATTCAGTCCGGCTACCGCCAGCCGTCAACGCTCCTATTATGCGCGCTTTTCGGCCGGCTTGCGCCGCGATGTCAACCCGGAAAAGCTGGCCCCGGAAGACCGTGCCGACTTCGACATGGTCACGCAACTGCTTGCACTTGCACGATTCGAACTGGACGAAATCCAAGCCTGGAACCATGCCCCGCAGCTTTATGCCGAGGTGATCGGCAATGCTCTCTTCGTGCCTTATACGCTTGACTATGGCCCGCGCAATAAGCGCTTTTATGACATTCTGAAGCGCTTGGAGCGAATTCCCTCTCGCGTTCTGCAAGCTCAAGCCAATCTGAAGAGCGCGCCCCGGATTTGGGTGGATGTCGCCGTCGCGGAAACCAAAGGCAACCTGGAACTGATCGAATTGCTCAAGAAAGAGCGCCCCGCTGACATTTCCCGCAAATTCGATGAAGCGGCGGCGGCCGCTACGGTGTCCTTGCGGCAGTACATGGAGTTTCTGGATAAAGAGCTCGCCAGTAAGGATTATGACTGGCGTTTGGGCGCCGAGAAGTACCGCAAGAAGTTTCAGCTTACCTTGGGCACGCGTGAAACGCCGGAGCAGCTTCTGGCCGCCGCCCGGGCGGAACTCGCCAAAGTTCGCGAGGAAATGGCCCGTCTTTGCGGCTGGCAAGGCAAAGGTGAGATGAATACCGTGATCCGCAAGCAGCTTGATCGTATCGCCCAAAAGCACACGACGCCGGAGAACTACTTCAACAATGCCCGCCGCGATCTGGTCGAGGCCACAAACTTTATCCGCGACAAGAGCCTGCTCGTGCTGCCGCCAAATCAGAATCTTTCCGTGATTGAGACTCCTGCCTTCATGCGCGGCATTTATGCCGTTGGCGGCTTCAATCCCGCTCCGGCCATGAGCCCGGACCTGGGTGCTCAGTACTGGCTGACGCCGATCCCCGCCGACTGGCCCAAGGAGCGCATCGAATCGAAACTCCGCGAGTACAACGATTATGGGCTGAAGCTTCTTACGATCCACGAAGCGATGCCCGGACACTATGTCCAGTTCGAATACTCCAACCGCATCGAGCCCCGGGGCCGCCGCCTATTGCGCAGCGTTTACGCCAACGGCGCTTACGCGGAGGGCTGGGCGATTTATTCCACGCAGATGATGCTCGAGGAGGGTTACCTCAACCAGGATCCCGGGCTGAAGCTGACTTTCCTCAAGCAGCAGTTGCGGATGATTGCCAACGCTATTCTGGACATCGAACTCCACCAGGGGCGAATGACCGATGCCGAGGCATTGCGCCTGATGACGGAGGACACGTTTCAGGAAACTGAAGAAGCGACGGCGAAGCTGCGACGCGCCAAGCTGTCCAGTGTCCAATTGGTGACTTACTTTGCTGGCTGGCGCGATCATGTGCGTATGCGGGAGATTTACCGTGGGGTCAAGGGTGCTGCATTCCGTCTTGCCGACTATCACAAGGCTGTGCTCGAAGCTGGTGGCTTACCTACTCCAGCCGTTTGCCGGCTCATCACCGGAAAGGAACTCCAATGAAACCCTTCCTTATTCTTTTTTTCGTTCTTGCCCTTGCGGCGGGATTGTTCCTTCTCATGCAGAATAAAGAGGAAGACCCTATGCAAGCAGGTAAAGATTTTCTCGCCGCCAACGCCAAGAAGCCTGGCATACAGACCACTCCCTCTGGCCTCCAATACGAGGTGTTGCGCGACGGCGCCGGCCCGAAGCCGGCTGCCTCGAGTACGGTCGAGGTGCACTATGAGGGCCGCCTGATCAACGGCAAAGTGTTCGACTCCAGCTACCAGCGCAATCAGACCATCTCCTTTCCGCTCAATCGGGTGATCCCCGGCTGGACCGAAGGCCTGCAACTGATGCCGGCCGGCGCGAAATACCGTTTGTACATACCGAGCGAGTTGGGCTATGGCGCGGCTGGCGCTGGAGCTGATATTCCGCCGCATTCCACGCTGATCTTTGACGTGGAACTGATCGCGATCCGCTAGCCCTCTTAGCAAGACCTCTACGGCTTGAAAGATCAGCCGAGTGGGGCGCTGTGAGCTTTGTTGCCCGCCGGGGCTTTTCGGTCTGCCCCTGGCTTCGCTTCTTCCCTTGGTCTTGATACTGGCCAAGAGCTTCCACTCTGCTTTCGCAGCGTGTCTTGGCCTGCGATGATTCTCCGGTTTGTCCAGGCCGCAAACAGGCGCTGGAATCTGGCAACCGAGCCAGGATCTCCCGCGGCGTCGTCCCTTTTCAACAGCAGCTAGGCGAGTTGCCGGCTTGTCTGAGGGCGAAAAACTGATCGTCCCTCTGTTTGTGCGGGAACGAGCTGTTCGTACTCTCCACCCGGCTTTTCGACCACCCTTACCAGTTGTCATTGCGACGGCTCGCCCACTGCTTTGTTCCGGTGCGCTCCCTCGAGTCCAGCTAAGAACCCTGTTGCGCTCCGTCCAAACGCAAGGAGCCGCAATCCTCGCCGCGCTGGTCTATTGAGCATGCAAGCGCCACTGCCGCCGTAACAATTGGCGCAACCGCGCCGACTCTCACTCACAATCCAAGATACTGGTCGCCTTCAGATCCACTTCGCGTGGGACAAGACGAACAATTGACACAGGGTCAAGGCTTTGGGACGATGGAAACAGCCGGTTACACACGCGGATGTGGCGGAATTGGCAGACGCACTAGTTTCAGGTACTAGCGGGGGCAACCCCGTGGAGGTTCAAGTCCTCTCATCCGCACCAAGAAAATCATCAGCTGGAAAATTTCGAGCGACCCACTGAGGTCGCTCGAAATTTTTTGCGGGGCTAAGACAAATGATGGCTTCTCTTGGTGACGGCGGGGTGATTCACTGCGGTTCCCCCGCAGGCCTCCTTGCTGTTGCCGAGAGTTTCAGGCGAGTCTGCTGTACTTGTGCTGTCGCGCCAAGCACCAACACGGGGCATCGAGTGCAAGGGAGTCCACTTTTCATCGGTGTCGCCGACGGCGATTTCTGGCATGGACCGGACGCTCGACAGCGCGGAAGCCGATAGCATAAAGGTTTCACATGCGCTTACTGCTTATTGTTAACTTCACCGTTCTTGGGGTGGCACAGCATCCTGCCGCCGTTGACCCGGGAGCCAAGCTCTTTGCCCGGAACTGTTCCGCTTGTCACGGGGACACGGGGAAGGGCGGGCGGGGACCGGACTTGACGGCGGGGCAATGGAAGCACGGCAGCAGCGACGCCGATATCATCCGGAATTTCGTAAAGGGGATTCCCGGCACGCAGATGCCGGCGATCGCGATGCCCGAGGGGGACGCGAAGTTGATTCTCGCGTTCCTTCGCTGGACCAACGGGCAATCGGCGCAAGCGAAGCTCACGGGGAACGTGGAGGCGGGACGGGCGGTGTTTGAAAGCCGGTGCAGCCAGTGCCATATGTTCGGGGGACGTGGTGATATTCTGGGCCGCGACCTGACGCAGGTGCGAGACCGTCAGCGGGAGACGCAAATTGCCGCGGCCATGCAGGCGCCCATTGCCTGGACGCATGCCGGGAGCCTGAAGGGCATCAAGAAGAACGAAGACACGTTCACGCTGCATCTGCTCGATGAGAAGCGGAAGTGGCATTTCCTGGCCAAGCGCGAGCAGAAGCTGAGGCAATCGGAGTCGCCGCATCCGGCCTTGAGCCAAGGGCAGCGGGACGATGTACTGGCCTTTCTGGTGAAGGCGCCGATCGCCTATGCGCCCGCCCAGGATTGGACGCCGGCCCCGGACCTGAATGTGAGCTTCGAACGGTTGAAGAACGCCGCGGCTGAACCCCAGAACTGGCTGACGTATTGGGGCGACCTGCGGGGGACGCACTACTCGCGGCTGAAGCAGATCACGCCCGCTAACGTGGGCGCACTGCAAAGCCAGTGGATTCATCAACTGGGAGGGTCGACGGTGGAGACGACGCCGCTTGTGGTGGACGGCATGATGTTTGTGACGGGTCCGCTGAACGACGCGGCGGCGCTTGATGCGCGGACGGGCAAGCCGGTCTGGCAATACAAGCGGCGGCTGCCGCAAATCGCGAGCCACTGCACGGTGATGACGAACCGCGGCTTCGCGATGCTGGGAGACCGGCTGTACCTGGCCACGCTCGATACGCATCTGGTGGCGCTGGACGCCAAGTCGGGCAACGTAATCTTCGACATTGCGATTGACGATTACAAGAAGGGGTTTTCGATCACGCATGCCCCGCTGGCGATTGACGGCAAGATCATCGTGGGGGTTACGGCGGGGGAGTGCGCATTGACGGGCTTCGTTGACGCCTATGACTCGAAGACGGGCAAGAGACTGTGGCGCGTGCACTCGACGCCTCAACCGGGTGATCCGAACCGCAAGACATGGCAGCCGGAAACGGCCGCGGATTATGGGGGCGCGCCCACGTGGACGACAGGTACCTATGATATTGAAACGAAGACGATTTTCTGGATGACTGGGAATCCGGGGCCGGATTACGATGGCCCGGTGCGCGAGGGAGACAACTTGTATTCGTGTTCGGTGCTGGCGCTCGATCCGGAAACGGGGCGGTTGAAGTGGTGGTTCCAATTCGTACCCCACGATGTACATGATTGGGATGCCAACGAAGCGCCTGTACTGATCGATGGCATGGTGAAAGGCCGCCAGCGCAAACTGCTTGTCACGGCGCAACGCAATGCCTTCTACTATGTACTGGACCGCACAACAGGCGAGTTTCTGCATGGGCAGGCCTTTGCCAAGCAAACGTGGGCGAAAGGACTGGACACCCAGGGCCGTCCGATAGTCTTGCCGAATACTTCTCCGACGCCGGGTGGCAATCATGTTTGCCCCGATGCGGCGGGCGCTGCCAACTGGGGTGCGCCTTCCTACGACCCGAACACGAACTTCTTGCTGGTGTCGGTGCGCGAGGCCTGCGCGGTTTATACGAGCGTCACCAAGCCGCCGGTACCCGGAGAAGGCTATACCGGCGGCGGCCAGGAAATCGACAAGAACGGCACACCGGGCTCAGTGCGGGCGCTGGACGCGCTGACCGGGGAGAAGCGGTGGGACTTCCCGATCCAGACGGGCTCCTCGGCGACGGGAGTGCTGAGCACTGCCGGCGGGGTCGCGTTTGCGTCCTCGGACGATGGCAACCTGATCGCGCTCGACGCGCGAACGGGCCAGTATCTTTGGCACTACAACACGGGGGCACGATTGGTGGCCGCGCCGATCGCCTATGCAATTGACGGCAAGCAATACGTCGCCATTGCGGCGCAATCTTCCATACAGGTATTCGCGCTGCCGGAGCGGCGCTCAGAGGATTGAGGTGGCTAAGCGCGAAGGAACGTGCCGTTCTGAAGCTCAGAGAAGGCCTGGCGGAGTTCGTCCTGGGTGTTCATGACGATGGGGCCGGCCCAGGCGATCGGTTCGGCGAAGGGCCTGCCGGAGACGAGGAGAAAGCGGGCGCCTTCAGGGCCGGAGCGGGCAACGACTTCGTCGCCGCGGTCGAAGTGGATCAAGGAGTGATTGGTGGCCTCGAAGTTGGGGGCAGAGGAGTCACGGAAGGAGGCAGCTCCGGAGAAGACGTAGGCAAAGGCATTGCGATCGGTCTCGACGGGCAGGCGTTTTTCGGCGCCGGGCGGGAGGGTGATGTCGAGGAAGACGGGGTCGGCGGCGATGCCTTCGACGGGACCGCGGCGGCCCCAGAACCGGCCGCAGAGAATGCGGGCGCTGACGCCATCGTCATCGGTTAGAACGGGTACGTCTTGCGAGGCAACGTCTTGGTAGCGGGGCTCGGACATCTTGAGCGAGGCGGGGAGGTTGGCCCATAGCTGAAAGCCATGAACGCGGCCGAGGCTGTCGCCACGGGGCATTTCCTGGTGCAGGATTCCGCGGCCGGAGGTCATCCACTGGATGTCACCGGCGGAGATGACGCCGGAGTTGCCGAGGCTGTCCTGGTGTTGAACATCGCCGGCGAGGACGTAGGTAATGGTTTCGATGCCGCGGTGGGGGTGCCAGGGGAAACCGGCCGCAAAATCGGCCGGAGAGTCGTTGCGGAAGTCATCGAGCATGAGGAAGGGGTCGAACTGCTCGGGATTGCGGAAGCCGAAGGCGCGGCGAAGCTTGACGCCGGCGCCTTCGAGGGTGGGCTGGGACTGGGTGATTTGGCGGATGGGGCGGACAGACATAGCTCTATGACTAGTCTGTCAGAGCGCCATAGACGATGTTGAGGAAGGCATTGCGTTCCTCCGAGCCGCCTTCGCGGTGGATGAGGAAGACGCCGATGAGGTTGTAGCGCGGGTCGATGAGGGCATAGGTGCCGTAACGGCCGCCGTGGCCGTAGGCGCCTTCACTCAAGGGAGCGGCGGCGGCATCGCGGGCGACAGCCCAAGCAAGGCCATAGCCCATGCCGGGGCCGTTGGTGGAGAGACTACCGGTATGCACGCGCGTCATGGTCGCGACAGAGTGGCGGGAGAGGATGCGCTGGCCATCCAACTGGCCGCCGTTGAGCATCATCTGGTAGAGGCGAAAGAGGTCGTTGGCGGTGGAGTAAAGGCCGCCTTCGGGGAGCGGATAGCGGGCGTTCTCACGGAACTTCATGGCGCCTTCGCCGAGGGGGTCGGCGGTGTACTTAAGGGGTTTGCCGTCCTTGAGAATGTAGGCGGTGGGCATGCGCTGCCACTTGTCCTTGGGGGGATAGATGTAAGTGTCCTTCATGCCGAGGGGGAGGAAGATGCGCGACTCGAGAAACTTCTCGAAGGGCATGCCGCCGTGGACTTCGACGATGCGGGCGAGCGTGGCGATGCCGGTGTTGCTATAGAGCCAGCGGGAGCCGGGCTCGAAGGCGATGGGGGTTTGAGAAATGATGAGGACGACGTCGGCGAGGGATTTGTGGAGGGCGCCGTGGAGTTCGCCGATGCCGGCCGGGGGATTGGTGGGCAGGCCGGAGGTGTGGGTCATGAGGTCGCGGATGGTGATGGGGCGGGCGGGAGGACGCAGAGTAGCGCCATCGAGGAGTTTTTGGCCGCGGAACTCGGGGAGGTGTTTCTCGACGGGATCATTGAGGGAGAGCTTGCCTTCTTCGGCAAGCATCATGGCGGCGATGGCGACGACGGGTTTCGTCATCGAATGGATCTGGAAAATGGCGTCGGTGCGGAGGGGCTGACGGGACTCGATGTCGGTATAACCGGCGGCGTCGAGGGCAACGACTTTGCCGTTGCGGGCAACGAGGGTGACCGTACCGGCCATGGTGCCCTTGTCAACAAAGGATTTCATGCGGACGGGGATTTGCGAGAGACGGGCGGGGTCGAGCCCGGTTTGAGCACAGAGGGGAAGAGCAAGGAGAAGAAGCCAGCGCATGGCGCGATTGTATATTGATTGTGCGGGGGGCGGGCAGTGGTCTTTATAATGAGCGCAGTGAAGCCATACCTTCTGATTAGTTTTGCGGCGGTGTTGCTGGCAGCCGAGCCGATGCGATTTGACCAGGCGCAGGCCTTTCTCGGGCAATACTGTGGGGGCTGTCATGGGGCGAAAGCGGTGGGGGGATTCGGGCTGGACAAGGTAAAGGAGGCGAGCAGCCTCGCCCGCGATGCGCATTCGTGGACGCGGGCGAGACTGCGGGTGGAGAACCATGAGATGCCGCCGAAAGGGGCGGCGGCGCCGAGTCTGGACGCGCGGGAAGAGTTCGCGAAGTTTGTGAACGCGGAGCTGAAGCGGGAAGCCTGCCGGGCGGGTTTTCAGGTGGGGCCGCGGCCGTTGCGGCGGCTGAACCGGGAAGAATACACAGCGACGGTGCAGGACCTGCTCGACCTGCACATGGACATCGGGGGCAGCCTGCCGGCCGATGGAGCCGGGGGCGAGGGGTTTGACAATGCGGGGGAGACTTTGTTTCTGTCGCCACTGCACGCCGAGAAGTATCTGGAGACGGCCAAGCAGGCTATGGACTATGCGGCCAAGGAGTTTAAGAGCCGGAAGCGGTTGTTGATCGCCAAGCCGGGGGAGGGATTGAGCGAGGACGGGGCGGCGCGGAAGATCGCGCTGAACTTCCTGCCGAAGGCGTTCCGGCGGCCGGTGCTGGAGGCTGAGGCCAATGAGTATGTGGCGCTGTTCCGGACGGCAAGGAGTAAGGGAGAGGAGTTTGAGCCGGCGGTTTTCTATATGTTGCGGGCGGTGCTGGTGAGCCCGCACTTTCTGTTTCGCAACGAACCGGGCGAGTATGCGCTGGCATCGAGGCTGTCGTACTTCTTGTGGGGCAGCATGCCGGACGAGTTGTTGTTTGATTTAGCGGGGCAGCGGAAGCTGAACCGGCCTGAGGTATTGCGGGCGCTGGTGGACCGGATGCTGCGCCATGACCGGTCGCAGAATTTCGCGCAGCGCTTCATCGAGCAGTGGCTGCATACGCGGGAATTGAGCGGGGACAAGAGGCCGGAGACGGCGACGCTGGCCAAGGGCACGGAGATCGAGGAATTACTCGGGGATATAAGGCTGCAGCCGGTCTATTTCTTCCGTGAGATGCTGAACCGGAAGCTGAGCCTGCTGACGCTGATCGACTCGGATGCGACGATCGGGACATCGAACCTGGAGAAGCATTTCGGTTTTAAGATGCCGCTCGACCCGGGGCGGAGAAAGCAGCCGCAGTGGGCAGCGCTGCCGCCGGGAACGAACCGGGGGGGGATTCTGGGCATGCCGGCGGTGCTGGCGGTGGCATCGTACCCGTACCGGACGAGCCCGGTATTGCGGGGGGCTTTTATCCTGGATGCGATTCTGGGAACACCGCCGCCACCACCGCCGCCGAATGTGCCGCCGCTTGAGGAGGGTAAGTCGACCGCGGCAGCAAAGAGCGTGCGGGAGAGGCTGACGCAGCACCGGGCCAATGTGAGTTGCGCGGGTTGTCACAACCGGATCGATCCGTTGGGCTTTGCGCTCGAGAACTATGACCCGCTGGGACGGTGGCGCGATGAGGACGGCGGCAAGCCGGTGGACAATACAGGGGAATTAAACGACGGCCGGAAATTCGCCGGGCCGGGGCTATTGCGGACGGTCTTGCTCGAACGCAAGGATCTTTTTGCGCGGAACCTGACGAGTAAGATGCTGGGCTACGCCCTGGGGCGGGGCTTGACGCTGGCTGATGGCTGCGTGGTGGATGCAATTGTGGCGGAAGTGAAGCAGAATGACTATAACGCCGCGAAGTGGATTGAAGCGATCGTATTGAGCGCGCCCTTTCGCGGGGAAGCCGAGGTGAAGAAGAAATGAAACGCCGGACATTTTTGCGGGGTACGGGCGTGGCGCTGGGCCTGCCGTGGATGGAGGCGCTGGGGGCGGGCCAGAACCCGGTGCGGATGGCGATGCTGTACATGCCGAACGGCGTAAATGTACCGATGTGGACGCCGAAGGGGGAAGGACGGGACTTTGAGTTGTCGCCGACGCTGTCGCCGCTCGGGGACTTGAAGCAGAAGGTAGTGGTGCTGTCGAATCTATGGAATGAGGCGGCGCGGGGCGGGGACGGGCACTATGTGAAGGAATCGGCGATTCTGACGTGCCGGACGATCAAGAAGACACCGGGCGCCGACATTGCCAACGGGGTGTCGATGGACCAAGTGGCGGCGCGGCAGGCGGGCCAGGAGACGCCGCTGGCTTCACTTGAATTGGGAGTGACGCCGGTGGCAATCGGCGTGGATGCGGTGGTGGGGTACACGCGCATTTACGGTTCGCACATAGCCTGGAGTTCGGCGACGACGCCGCTGGCGCGCGAATTGAACCCGCGGGCGGTATACGAGCGGCTTTACCGGGCGGCGCATGGAGTGGGGGCGGACACGGCGCAGATGGACAAGCTGCTGCTTGACCGGGTGCAAGAGGATGCCCGTAAACTGCGCACGCGAATCAGCAAGGAGGACCGGCACCGTCTCGATGAGTATTTGAGCGTGATGCGTTCGCTCGAGCAGAGGGTGGAGCGAAGCGCGGCGGGGGATAAGCGGAACTGGAAGCCGAAGTCGGCCATCGAAGCCAAAGGAGCGCCGCCGGAGCGGCCGGCGGATCATGCCGAACATGTGAAGCTGATGCTGGACATGATCGCGGTGGCATTTCAGACGGATACGACGCGGGTAGCGACGTTCATGTTTGGCAATGCGGTGAGCAATGTGAGCTTCCGCTTTCTCGAAGGGGTGAACGCGGGCCATCACGATGTGTCGCATCATGGCAAGGACCCGGACAAGCTGCGGCAGTATCAGATCATCAACCAGTGGCATGTGGCGCAGTATGCTTATTTGCTGCGGCGGCTGGAGGGGATGCGCGAGGGGGACAAGACGGTGCTGGACAATTCCATGGTGTTATTCGGCTCGGCGCTGCAGGATGGGGACCGGCACTGGATGCACAACCTGCCGATGGTGCTGGGAGGAGGTGGAGGCGGACGCGTGATTGGCGGCCAGCATATCGTCTCGGGCGAGGATACGCCGCTGGCGAATCTGTATGTATCGATGCTCGAGGCGTTTGGAGCACCGGTAGAACGCTTTGCCGACAGCACGGGGCCGCTGAAGGGGCTGATGCGCACATGAGGCTGCTACTGGTGGCGGGCTTGCTGGTGGGGGCAATGTGGGGCGCGGACCTGAGCGGGACCTGGATCGGGCAAATGCCCGGGCGCAATGGGACGGTGGAGGATATCGCCTTCCAACTCGTGCAGAAGGGGACGCAACTGGGAGGCAAGCAGTATGGGGACTTTGAAAGCACACCGATCGTGAAGGGGACAGTGGCGGGAGCACTGGTGATGTTTGTGCTGGTGCGGCAGGAGCAGGCGGGTAATGAGATCAACGAGACGAAGATCCGATTCACGGGACGGCTGGTGGGGGAAGAGCTGGAGCTGACGCGGGAGCGGGAAGGGGCGACGCGGTCGGGTTCGGGAGCGGCGGTGACGATCCGGAACAACCAGAAGCAGACGTTCCGGCTCAGGAAGCTGACCTAGAGGCTGACCTAGAGGCTGACCTAGAGGCTGACCTAGAGGCTGACCTAGAGGCTTTCGCCCGGAGCGCGATTCACGTATAATTTCCCCAAACGTTGATTTTTTTGCAGAAGGGGATTGCCATGAAGCAGTTTTGCTTAGGAATTGCCGCGCTAATCGTTGGCACAGCAACGATGATGGGGCAGGCGGTGAACGGGACGCTGGTGGGGACGGTGACCGACAGCTCGAACGCGCTGGTAGCGTCGGCGAAGGTGACGATCACGGCCAAGGGCACGGGGATCAGCCAACTGGGGAGCACGAATGCAAGCGGGAACTTTGCGTTTCCGAACCTGCAGCCGGGTGTTTACAAAGTGGAAGTGGAAGTGGCGGGATTCCGCAAGAGTATCCGCGACAACGTGGATGTGCTGGTGAACTCGACGGCGCGCGCGGACTTTGAGTTGCAGCCGGGGCAGGTGAGCGAATCGATTTCGGTGACGGCGGAAGCAGCGGTGCTGCAGACGGACCGGACGGATACGGGGCGGAAGATCGAGACCAAGCAACTGGCGGATATGCCGCTGGCCTACAACCGGAATTTTCAGAACCTGATCAATCTGGTGCCGGGGGCGACGCGGGCCTTTCGCCCGCATTCGGAGTTTTTCAATGTGCAGGACTCGGTCTCCACGCGTGTAAACGGGCAGAGCCGGTTATCGAACAACGTGCAGTTGGAGGGTGTGGACAACAATCAGCGGACAGGTTTGCTGACGGCGATGATTCCGCCGATCGAGGCGCTGCAGACGGTGGACGTGACGACATCGAATTATGAAGCGGAGTTGGGGCGCGCCGGGGGGGCGGTAACGAATGTAAACTTCAAGTCCGGAACGAACGAGTTGCACGGAAGCGTGTATGAGTTCAACCGGGTGAGCAGGCTGGGGGCGAGGCCATTTTTCTCGAACACGAAGCCGGTGACGACGGTGAACAATTTTGGCTTCACGCTGGGCGGGCCGATTATCAAGAATAAATTGTTTTTCTTTGGTGACTATCAGGGGATCCGGGACCGGCGCGGGGACTTTCATCAAGGGACGATCCCGACGCTGGGATTCCGGCGTGGGGATTTGAACTGGACGAACGGGACCGATATTTATGATCCGGCAACGGGGGCGGCCGATGGGACGGGACGGACGCCGTTTCCGAACCGGACGATTCCGGCCAACCGGATCAGCCCGATCGCGGGGCGGATTCTGTCGTTGATTCCGAGTCCGACGACGGAGGGATTCCTGCAGAATTTCCAAACGGCAACGGTACGAAAGAAGGACACCGACGGGGGAGACATCAAGGTGGACTGGCAGGCGACGAGCAACGACCGGTTGAGCTTGCGCTACTCGCGGCAAGATTCAACGATTTTCGATCCGCCGCTCTATGGGGAGAGGGGAGGCGGGTTCCGCGACTTCGCGGGAACGGGCATACAGAGGGCGACAAACGCGGCATTGAACTATACGCGGGTGTGGAACCCGACGCTCATTTCGGAGGTGCGAATCGGAGTGATGTACTACCGCAATGACGCGCAGAATGCGGATATCAAACTGCAGACGTCTACGGAGATCGGGATCCCCGGAGTGAATGTGAGCGATGTAACGGGCGGGATTTCGAACATCATCATCAACGGGTTTACGAACCCGGTTGTGGGCTATTCACCGAGTCTGCCGTGGGAGCGCGGGGAGACGAACCTGAACTTCATTGTGAACAACACGAAGATTATCGGGAACCACACGATCAAGTTCGGCGTGGACTACCGGCGGAACCGCGATGAGTTGCTGCAGAACCAGACGTTTTCTCCACGCGGGCGATTCAACTTCACGGAAGGCACGACGATTCTGGCGGTGCGCAATGCGGCGGGGCAGTTGACGAACGGATCGGCGCAGAGTTTTTCGAACTCGTTCGCGAGCTTTCTCCTCGATCAACCGAACCAGATGGGACGCGACCTGCCGCTGATCTTCCCGACGTTTTTGCAACGGCCGTGGTTCAGCTATATACAGGACAACTGGACGGTGAACTCGAAGCTGACGATGAATATCGGATTGCGGCATGAGCTATGGCCGCCGGCGGTGCCTCGCGTCAAGGGCGGGCTGTCGAACTTCAATCCCTTCACGAACTCTCTTGAGGTGGCGGGAGTGGGGCAGAACCCGCTGAACATGGGACGGATCAACTATAAGACGAGCTTTGCGCCGCGGCTAGGCGTGGCTTACCGCTACAACGAAAAGACGGTGGTGCGGGCGGGATACGGGATCTCGTGGGTGCCGCTGGCCGACAACGGGTATGCGTTCAACTTCCCGGTACGGGAAAACAATTCGTTCCAGGCGGTGAGCGCGTTTACGACGGCGGGGGCGATGAGAACGGGTTTTCCGGCGTTCGTGCCCTTTCCGGTGCCCTCGAACGGGATCATCAACCCGGCTCCGGCGTCGGTATTCAACTATGTGCGGCGGGACGTGAGAGAAGCGTACGTACAAAGCTGGAACCTGGCGGTGCAGCGGCAATTGCCGAAGCAGTTGGCGCTCGAGGTGGCGTATGTGGGCAACAAGGGCACGGGGATCACGGGCGTGCTGAACATGAACCCGGGGTTGCGGATCGGCGATGGCGCCAACGGGCAGCCGTTCAACGTACTGTTCGGGCGGCGGGATGCGATCAACAATATCTACTTCGGGACGAACTCGAACTACCACTCGCTGCAGACGAAGCTGGACCGGCGGTTCACCAACGGTTTCGCCCTGACGACAGCGTATACGTGGGCGAAGGCGATTGATTCAACGGGGGCGGACAATGGCGGCTTCCGGTACTACATCAATCCGCTGCGGAACCGGGCACGGGCCGACGGCGATGTGCGGCACGTGTTCGTGCAGAGCTACATTTATGAACTGCCGTTCGGCAAGGGCAAGAAGATGCTGACGAGCGGGCCGATGGCGTTTCTCGCCGGGGGCTGGCAGGTGAATGGAATCCTGACGGTACAGACGGGGACGCCATTCAACATGAGTGTTCCGGGAGGCATCATCAATGCACCGGGCAATGCGAACGACCCAAATCTGGTGGGGGCGTACACGACGCCGAAGGGCGTGGGAACGCATACGCAGTGGTTTGACCGGGCGGCGTTCGCGCAACCGTTGGCGGGGACATTTGGGAACATTGGCCGGAACGTGTTTACGGGTCCGGGGTTGTTCAACGTCGACGCCTCACTGTTCCGACGCTTCAACATCACGGAACGGTGGAAGGCGGAATTGCGCTTCGAGAGCTTCAATTTCACGAATACGCCGAAGTTCAACAACCCGAACGGGGACATCACGAGCCCGAACTTCGGGCGGGTAACCGGGGCGCAAGGGGCGCCGAACGGGCCGAGAGAAGTTCAGCTCGGGCTGAAAGTCACATTCTAGGCAGACGGCAAGAGGCCCCGGGCGAAAAACCGGGGCCTTTTGCTATATGCTCATACAGATGACGAGAAGAGAGACATTGCTGAGTTTGGCGGCGGCGCCGCTGGTGCGAGGTGCGGGGTTGAAGCCGAGGCTGAGGCCGGCGTTGTGTGCGTATTCATTCCGCAACGACCTGCAGCAGGGAAAGCTGAAGTATGAGGACCTGATCCGGATCGCGGCGGAGCAGGAGCTGGATGGGGTAGACCTGACGGTGTACTGGTTTCCGAACACGGAAGACAGCTTTCTGATGCCGCTGAAGCGGGCGGCGTATAAGGCGGGCATTGAGATCTATTCGATCTCGGTGAGGACGGAGCTGACCAAGCCGGCGGGGGCGACGCGAGAGGCAGCGCTGGTGGATTTGAAGAAGTGGGTGGATGTGGCGGCGAAGCTGGGCGCGGGGCATATCCGGGTGTTTGGCGGGGCGATCCCGAAGACGAGCACGGAGGAGGAAGCGGCGGGCTGGGTGGCGGAGACGCTAGGGCCGGCGGGGGAATACGCGGGGCAGCACGGCATCATTCTGGGGCTGGAGAATCATGGGGGCGTGACGGACCGGGCGGAGACAATCGTGAAGATCGTCAAGAAGGTGAACAGCCCGTGGGTGGGGATCAATCTGGACACGGCGAACTTCAAGACGAAGATCTATGAGCAGATTGAGATGATCGCGCCGCATGCGGTGAATGTTCAGGTGAAAGCGATGGTGCGGGACGAGAATGGCCCGGCGCCGTCGGACTGGGACCGGGTGGCGAAGATGCTGGTGGAGAATCAGTATCGGGGATATCTGGCGCTCGAGTACGAAGAAAAAGCGCCGGCGCTCGAGGCGACACCGGCGCTCTTGCGGAAGTTGCGCGAGGTATGCGCGCGGCACTCCTAGGGAGGCCGCGCTACTTGAGCTTGGCGATTTCGGCGGGGGTGAGGACGCGGTTGTAAACCGAGAGGTCATCGAAGAGGCCGGCATAGTTGACGCCGAGGCGGATGGTGGCCTGGTCGAGATTCCAAGTGAAGGGTTCGGTGATGGGAGACGAATTGCCCTGGAGCTTGCCGTCGAGATAGAGGCTGGCGGAGCCGGTCTTGTAGGTGATGACGACGTGGGTCCAGCGCTGGCGGGAGAAGGGGGGATTCTTGACGGCGACGAGGCGCTGGTCGAATTTGGGGTTCTTGTCGGGGGGGAGATTGTTGGGGTTCCAGGCCTTGAGTTCGCCGAAGACGCCGAGGCGGAAGAGGCGGGGCTTGTCGTCGCGGGTGAAGTCAACCCAGATGGCGGAATCGTTATAGGCTTTGTCGGTGAACTGGATGGGATCGACATAATCGGGGGGAAGGTCGAGGGCGGGATCGAGCTTGAGCTTGAAGGAGATGGTGCCTTCGGTGGGATTGACGTTATTGCGAATGCGGTAAAAGAGGGCGGTGGTGTGTTTGGACTTGAAGCGGAGGGCGCCGTTCTCGAGAGCGACGGGGGCTTGGCCGAGGCCTTTGACGGCGGTGGAGAGGTCTTTGTAGGAGGGGGCGAAGTAGATGGCCTGATCGCCCTTGGCGAAGTCGGCATCGACGCCTTTGTCAAAGGAGGCGTGGAAGGTGAGGGCGGCTTTGGGGTCGGCGGCGAGGGCGAGCAGGAGCAGGAGGGTCATGGC
The DNA here is from genome assembly GCA_019931185.1 of Bryobacter sp. CoA8 C33. Lineage (GTDB taxonomy): Bacteria > Acidobacteriota > Terriglobia > Bryobacterales > Bryobacteraceae > Bryobacter. Next base: position 277,267 of record JAINDK010000050.1, on the reverse strand, counting down.
TGGGCCTTTCGTTGGTAGGTGTGGGTTTTAAAGTCGAAGTTGAACTGGGTGTTGTCGGGCACGGGAGGCATGCTCGAGGCAGGGGCATGGCGGGCGAGACCGGCGATGAGGGCGCGGTGGCGGGGGAGCGAGGCGAGGTTGGTGAACTCGTGGCGGTCGGCGCGGCGGTCGTAGAGTTCAGCGGCACCGTCGGGATAGGTGATGTAGCGCCAGCGATTGGTGATGACGCAATGAGTGCCGGGCAGGTGAGTGGAGACGACAGGGGGACGGGGGGCAGATTTGTTTTCGAGCAAGGGGCGGAGGGAGATACCGTCGAGGCGATCGGGGGAGGGCAGACCGCAGAGATCGACAAGGGTGGGATAGAGATCGATGGTGGAGACGGGTTGGGTGCGGGGGGCGCCGTGGAAGCGGGCCTGGGGCGCACGGAGGATGAGGGGAACGTGAGTGGAGCGCTGCCAAAGGGTGGACTTGTGGACGTGTTGTTTTTCGCCGAGGTGCCAGCCGTTGTCGGACCAGAAGACAAGGATGGTATTCGAGGCGTGGGGGCTCGAGTCGAGAGCGTTGATGACGTCGCCGGCGAGGGAGTCGGCAAAGGAGATGGCGGCGAGGTAGGCGCGGACGAATTGCTTCCACTTGCCGGTGGAGCGGATGCGCTCGAATTCGTCGCGGCGGAAGGCGGCGAGCTTTTGCGCGAGAGGGGGGAGGTCGGTGAGATCGTCGTCGCGAGTGAGAGGGACATGAACGCGAGCTTCGGGATAGAGGTCGAAGAAGCGCTGGGGAGCGTAAAGGGGGATGTGGGGGTGCCAGAGGCCGATGGCAAGCAAGAAAGGCTTGGACTGAGGGCGGGCGAGGAAGGACTGGGCGAAGCGGACGGCGTGCTGGTCGCCATAGTCTTTTTCGGCGGTGGGGAGGACGCCCCAATCGAATTCGCCGGCGAAGTTGGAAAGGCCGTTGAAGGGGTGGCCCGGGGGGGCGGGGATGCGTTTGTTCCAGGGATACCAATCGGCGCGGCGGTACCAGGGGTCGTCGAATTGCTGGAGCTGGAATTCGTCCCACTGGTCGGGGGGATTGAAGCCAGCGACATGATGAAAGATTTTCCCTGCCCCGGCGACATGGTAGCCATGGCGGCGGAAGTGCATAGGGAGCGTGACGAGGTTGGGGTAGTTGGGGCGCCAGTACTGCTCGTTGTTGTAGATGCCGGTGGTGGAGGGGCGGAGGCCGGTAAGAATGGCGGTGCGGGAGGGATTACAGAGCGGGGCGGGACAGTGGGCGTCGGTAAAGAGAACGCCGCCGCGGGCGAGACGATCGATATTGGGGGTCTGCACCCCGGGGTAGCCCTTGAGGCAGCCGACCCAATCGTTGAGGTCATCGACGCTGAGCAGGAGAACGTTGGGGCGCGAGGGGGCGGAGGCGGCCCGGAGGGGGGCCGCGAGAGAGGCGAGCAGTTGTCGGCGGTTCATGGGGAGAGGCTAGGGGCTGGGCCGGTGGGGCGGCTAGCGTTTGGACAGATCGCGGATCCAGATATCCTTGAAGCGCATATTGCCCTCGCCGCCGGAGTGAAGCTGGAGTGCGATGGGGCCGTCGAACGATTTGGGATTGGGATCGGTGAAATCCACCATGAGGACGCCATTGAGGCGCGAGGTGTAACGGTTGCCTTCGACCTTTAGGGTGTACTCGTTCCATTCGCCCTTGCGAACGACGAGCTCATTTTCCGGGGCGGGCCAGACGATCCAGCCGCGGCCGTCGCCGTAGAGGCCACCGGTGTGCTGGCCGATGCGGCAATCGACTTCGAACTGGAGACCGCGGGTGATGTCGGGGGTGCCGGGCTTGAAGGCTGTATGGAAGAAGACGCCGGAGTTGCCGTTGCCGACGCACTTGAACTTGATGGAGAGATGGAAGTCTTTGTATTCCTTTTCAGTCTGCAGGTAGCCGTAGGCCTTGGAGACGGCTTCGCCCTTGATCTCGCCGTCTTCGACGGTCCACTTCTCCTTGCCGACTTCCACCCAGCCGGAGAGGTCCTTGCCATTGAAGAGCTGGACCCAATCTTCCCCGGCGAGCTTGGCGGGCCGGAGGTTCTGGGCCGGGAGGAGGGAAACGAGGAAAGCGGAAAGGAGGAGGATACGCATCGCTGTTATTGTATGCCGATCGCCTGGCGGAGGGCATGGGCAATGAGGCGGCCATGGTGATGAACCTTGTCTTCGTCCTGGCCTTCGACCATGACGCGGGCGAGGGGTTCGGTGCCGGAGTAACGGACGAGGACACGGCCGTTACCGGCGAAATCGAGTTCGCAGGCGGCGATGGCTTCCTGGACGGCGGGGAGGTTGGAGATGGGCTGGCGCTCGCGGATGCGGACGTTGAGGAGAATTTGGGGGAAGGGCTGAAAGGCTTCGGTGATCTGATCGAGGGAGCTTTTGGTGGAGAGCATGGCGTCGAGGACGCGCAGGGTGGTGAGGAGGCCATCGCCGGTGGTGGCGAAATCGGAGAAGATGACATGGCCGGACTGTTCGCCGCCGAGGGAGGCGCCGGTGCGTAGCATTTCCTCGAGGACATACTTGTCGCCGACGGAGGCACGATCGAGATGTATGCCTTGTTTGCGGAGGGCGAGCTCGAGGCCGAGGTTGGACATGACGGTGGCGACGACGCGATTACCGGGAAGGCGGCCTTGGGCGCGGAGGCGAAGGGCGGAGAGATAGAGCACGGCATCGCCGTCGACGAGGCGGCCGGTGGGGGACTGGAAGATGGCGCGGTCGGCATCGCCGTCGAAGGCGACGCCGAAGTCGGCATTGTGATTGAGGACGGCCTCGCGGAGGTGATCGGTGTGGAGGGCGCCGACGCCGTCGTTGATATTGCGGCCGTTGGGGGAGTTGGCGATGGCGATGACTTCGGCGCCGAGGGAGCTGAAGAGGCGGGGGGCGAGCAGAGAGGCGGCGCCGTGGGCGCAATCGGCGACGATGCGGAGGCCGTTGAGGCGATAGGGAAAGGTAGAGGCGAGGAAGTCGAGATAGCGGGAGGCGAATTGATCCTGGGCCGAGAGGGAAGCGGGGGGAATGGGATGGGGAACGGAGAGGGCGAGGATCTCTTTTTCGAGGGCGAGCTCCTGGGCATCGGGGAGTTTGAAGCCGGAATGATCGAAGACTTTGAGGCCATTGTCCTCGTAGGGATTGTGCGAGGCGGAGATCATGACGCCGGCGGCATAGGGGCCATGCTTCGTGTTCCAGGCGAGGCCGGGGGTGGTGAGGAGGCCGGCGAAGTGAGGCTCAACGTCGGAGGAAAGCAGGCCGGCGGCGAGGGCTTCGGCGAGCCAGGGGCCGGATTCGCGGGTATCGAGGGCCAGGAGTACTTTGGGGTCGGGGGAATGAGCGCGAGCCCAAGCCCCGAGAGAGGCACCTAGGGCAAAGGCAGTAGGAGCATCCATGGGAGGCACGCCGGCGCGGCCCCGGATGCCGTCGGTCCCGAAGAGTTTGCGCGACATGGCTGCTCCTAGGGTAGCGGGTTTGTGGGAAAGGTTAAGGTGACGGCGGGGGAACCGACGATGGAGAGTTCGGGATCGGCGAGGAGGACATTGAGGCGGATGGGTTTGGCGGCATCGAGATCGGCGCGGCTAATGGGCTCAGTGGGGATGGACTCGATGAGAAGGATGCGCGATTCGGGGCCGACGATGCGGATGTTGGCGGGACTGATGGTGAGAGGGAGCGATTTGAGGGATGCCGGGAGGGAGTCTTCAAAGACGGGGGCGACGGGGACGTCTTTCGAGAGACGGCGCTCGAGTTTGACGCGGAGCTGGGAGGGCATGGCGCGGACGAGGGAGACGGTGGGGGGAAGATTGATGGACTCGGCCTGGATGGTGAAGGTGCGGGAGGAGGCATCGCTCATTCCACTCAAGTCAAGCACGATGTTGGTGCGATCGGGAGAAACCTCGTTGAGGCGCCCGCGCGGACCGCGGACCTGCAGTTGGATGCGGTTAGGGGCATCGGGGGACAGGTCAAGGTGATTGGCGAGGTTACGGTATTCGACCGGGACCGTGACGGTTTCGATGAGTTCAGGCTCATCGACGAGGGCGGCCCAAAGGAGAAAGGCGATGAGGATGCTGAAGAGCTTGGCGGTGATGTTTTCGGTAAACAGGCGCATCATGAGCGGCGGATTTCGATGGGAGTGCGGTCCCGGATGACGGGGGCGAGGGGTTGAGCGAGGTGGCGGGTGATCTGCTCTTCGACGAATTCGACGGAGACGCCGTGCTGGATTTCACCGAAGGCGCAGAGGCTGATTTTGCCGGATTCCTCGGAGACGACGATGGCGAGGGAATCGGTTTCTTCGGTGATGCCGATGGCGGCGCGGTGGCGGGTGCCGAGGTTGCCGAGGCGGGCGGGGTTCATCGAGAGAGGGAGGAAGCAGGCAGCGGCGGCGATGCGGTCTCCCTGGACGATGGCGGCACCATCATGGAGAGCACCGCCGGGGTAGAAGATGCTGAGCAGGAGATCGCGGGAGAGGCGGGCGTCGAGATTGACGCCGGTCTCGACGAAGGTTTTCAGGCCGGTATCCCGTTCGACAACGATGAGGGCGCCGATGCGGTGTTGGGAGAGGTAGGTGAGGGCCATAAGGATCTCGTCGGCGGTCTCGCGGCGCTGGAGGCGGCCGCCGAAGGTGAAGATGCGGGCGCGGCCGATGCGGGCGAGAACGCGGCGGATCTCGGACTGGAACATGACGATGATGGCGAAGGCGGTGTAGGGGGCGAGGGTGGCCAGGAGGGTGCGGAGCAACTCGAGGCGGAACCAGACGCTGGCGAGGTAGGCGGCCAGGAGAATGAGGAGGCCGCTGGCAATTTGGGCGGCGCGGCGTCCGCGGATGTTGATGATGAAGATGTAGATGAAAACGGCGACCAGGAGTATGTCCAGGGCCGCCATGGGAGTAAGCTTGGCAGCGACGGACAGGATGTGGTCGACAATACGCAGCATCAGGCACTCATGGGGAAGGGGAAGCGGAGATCCTGGATCTTGCCGCCGATGACTTCGATGCGATTGAGGTCAGCAGTGCCGAGGCCGGCCTGTTCGGCAAGCAGGAGCATGTTGTCGCACTTGTGGAAGGGGGGCGTGCCCTTGGTGGCGCGGGGGTCATAGCCCATGAGCGCGGTGCCGACGGCATCGGTGGTGACGGGATTGGTGCCGAGCACGAGGAGGCCGGGGCGGGCGTGGGAGGTGCCCTTGAAGGTGCCTTTGACGGGGCTGATCCAAGGGCCTTCGCCGCCGGTCATGGTCTCGATGCCGTCGATGAAGGAAATGTCGATAGGACGGGCGGCAGCAACTTCGACCGAGATGCGGGGCATGCGATGGAAGGGATCGCGGGGGGAAGCGAGGTCGAGTTCGCGGGCGGCGATCTTGGAGGGCTGGCGCTTGCCGGCGTGACAGATCTGGTCGCGGCCGGAGGTGGGGCTTTCGTTGGGATCGTCGGCTCCGGAGTCATTGCCGTAGATGGAGGCGGGGGTACAGCCGAACATATTTTTGATAGCGAGGGTGATGCCGCAGGTGTCGTGGTTCTTGAGCTTGGCCATGGACATCATGACGTCGGTCTGCTGATAGATTTCGTTGAATTCGAAGGAGGGGAAGATCCAGCCGCCGTGAGGAACCTTGAGGCGGGCATATTTTTTGGCGAAGCCGCCGAGGGCGTTGGTGTTGAGGAATTCGACTTGTTTGGCGGCGGTGGCCATTTGGCGGACGGGCCAGCCGGAGTCGAGCATATACTCGGCGAGGGGGCCGGCGGTACCCCAGGCGGATTCGACGAAGCGGATGCGGCGGGCGCCGGCGCGGTCGAGCAGAGCGGTCATGGCGAGGACGTGGCGGGGGTGGGTGTAATGAGTGAGGCCGAGTGCTTTGCCCTGGTAGCGGAGGCCAGGTGAGCCGGTGAGATTGAGCTTGATGGTGACGGTTTTGTTGCGGACCAGACGGGGGAGGCCGCCGAGATCGTCGAACATCTTGGAGAAGATTTCGTGGAAGTCCTCCGTGTAGGAGTCGCACTTGCGGATGGAGACAGGGGACGTGGGGAGGGTCTTATTCTGAGCAAGCAGGGGGAGAGCACCGAGAGTAAGCAAGTCGCGGCGAGTCATCCCTCTATTGTAAGTTCAGATCATTTTTCCGCAATGAGGATGGCCGCGGATTCGAGGATATCGAGATCGACGCCCACGCCGTCGTCGTTTTCATAGGGGGCCAGAGATTTGGCGGAGCGTTCGGGCCAGTAGGCGGTGACCTGAGCGAAGTTTCCGAGGAGGTGGACGGCAATGCTATCGACGGGGAAGTCGGCGTAGTTGACGAGATAGATGACGACACGGGCGCCACTGGGCTCGCCGAGCATATTGGAGAGCATGCTTGAGACATTAAAGAGGCGGACGCCGAGATTGCGGCGGCCGGTCATGGCGTTAACTTCTTTCCAGATCTGATCGAGTTTCTTGACTTCTTCGGCGTCGGTCGAGACCTGGTCGGGACGCGGCTTTGGCATTCGCCAGCCGGGAGGGGCGGTGAGGACGGTGCCGCCGGCGCGGGTGAAATCCTTGAGCACTTTTTGCTGGCGTTCGTCGAGTGCCGGGGGGTCGACGTTGACGGCCATCTTGGTTTGCCCAAGAGTTTGCGGGGTGATGGACTTGAAGGGGACGGGGCGGACGGGGGTGTGCTTGACGGTGATCATGTCGAGGACGGAACCGGAGAGCAGGGCGCCGCTGGAGACATCGGCGACGACGGCGAGCTGGCCATAGGGGGGTAGCGATTGGAGCGGGCGGTATTGCTCGAAGAAAGCGAGGAGCTGGTTGATGCGTTTGAAATCGCGGGTGGCGCGGGCTTCGGCTTGGGTAAGGCGGGAGAAGAAATCGGTTTCAAAACTGAGGACCCAGCGAGCGCCGACCATGGCGGAATCGGCGATCATTTGGAGGTAGCGGGGCAGTGAGACGACGGAGTTGGGCGGTGGGGTAGCACTGAGCCAGAAGGGGCGAGAAGTGGCGGCGCGAACGAAGCGGAGGAAGCCGGCGTTGGTATCGATCCAGGGAGCGCCGGAAGGAGCGGCATGGGCTTCACCCTCTTCGTGCGGGTTGATGCCGGCCCAAACGCCCTGGAAGGTGCCAATGATGGGCGGGGCATCGTCGCCGAGGGGGATGCGGCCGCGGAGGCCGAGCTCGACGAAGAGGCGCGTGGAGGAGAGTGCGGTCTGCTGGATGGAGCGGGATTCGGCGGCGGGGAAATTGCCTTCGAGGACCACACCATCGAAGCCAAGATCGAGGGCGCGGTGGGCGCGTGGCAGAGCCGGGGTGCCGGGGGCGATGAGCCCGAGGATGGTGATCTTGCGGGCTTGGGCTGCTTTGGCAAAAGCGCCGGACCAATGGGATTCGGGTACGAGCAGGCAGTTTACCGGCGAGGCGGCAAGAATCGAGAGAGTGGCGGTGTCAGAACTAGGCCAACGAGCAGGAATGAGATCGGCGGGGGCGGCAAGGCCGAGCGCGGGCAGAAGGGAAAGCAGGAAACGAAATGCTTTGAGGGCGGACACAGCTTGAGCGAGGGCCGGCGGGAGCCAGGTCATGACTCAATTTTACTTGCTGAGTGGGGTCTTGTTTGCCTGGGGGGTTAGCCGATGAAATCGAACAAGCTGCGATTCTGACGTTGGCTCCGGACTTGGAAGGCTGCTTCGAGCTGGAAGCGGGACTGTTGGGTTTCGAGGATGGACTCAGTGAGGTCGGCGTCCTCGAGGCGGCTGAGCTGGGATTTGAGACTGAGCGACATGGTGTCGGCGGCGGCGGTAGCTTCGGTGATGCGGCGCTGAGCGGCGCCATAGAAGCTGAGCTCATTGGAGACATTGCGCGTGGCAGTTTCAACGGACTGAATGGATGTACGGAGGGCTTCGGGGTCACGCGACTCAAGAGCATTGCGCAAGCCGCGGAGTGCGCCGAAGACGGATTTAGACAAACCATTATCGTCTACGCCGGAGTTGTCGAAGATAGCATCTCCAGGACGCGCTACTTTGAATGGGTTGCCACCGGGGAAGAGGCTCTGGCGGGTAGCCGGGCCGCCAGCATAGGAAGTAACGTCTTCGAGGGTGGGATCGAAGTCGAAGGGCTGGACGGTATCACTATTGCCGGAGTAAACGAAGCGGCCTTCGATGGCAAGATTGGAGACGTTGAGCATTTGCTGGGTGAGGTCAGAGACTTCTAGCGAAAGCGCTTTCCAGGTGGAATCGGCGTTGAAGCTGTTTAGGCCCTGGGCCGCCAAGGTGCGAGCGCGATCAAGGATCTTGATGGCTGTCTGGAGGCCGTTTTCAGCGGCATCGACTTCTGCTTTGGTGCGGCTGAGGTTGTTGGCGATCTGCTCGGTGGACTCCAGTTCGGCGCGTGTGGTGAGCAGGGGAGAGACACCATCGGGTTCGTCGGAGGCGGCGAAGATGCGCTTTCCGCTGGCAAGCTCCTTTTGCGCGCGTTCGGCTCGCTGTTGAATTTTTTCAACGGCGCGGAGAAAGGCGGTATCGGAGGAGGACAATGTAGTGATCATGATGGCGAAATTCCTTTCCATCAGCGCATGATATTCAGGATGGTTTCAGTGAGCTCGTTGATGGTGCGAAACAGTTGCGCGGTGGCCTGATAAGAGCGCTGGAACTGGAGGACATAAGTAGCCTCTTCGTCGAGGGAGACCTGCTGGAGGTCGGCGCGCAGTTCGCGCGCCTGGGAAAGCAGGTCGCCCTGGAGGGCGGCGCCATCGCGGGCAGCGGCCAGTTCACGGCCGACCTGCCCCGCGACGAGGCCATAGTACTGCACAAAAGTTTGATTTTCGATGAGTGGCTTTTTGGCCAAGTCGGCGAGTTGGATGGCGTTTTGATTACCGCCCGGATCGCCTGGGGCAGCCAGTGCGAGTTGATCGGGATTCAGCTTGCTGGCTTGGAGGGTGTAGGCCGCGCCAAGGGTTCCGTCATAGGAGAAAAGAGCGGTGGTGGGGATGTTGCCATTCTGGTCGATGCCCTGAGCGAGGGTGGAGTTGATTTGATCGGCGAAGCCAATCGCGAGAGTATTCAATTCGTCGAGGTAGTCGGGGAAACGGTTATTGAAGAGATCGATTTGAGCCACAAGTGTGCCGCCGGAAAGTTCACTGGTGATTTCGGCGCCATCGCTACTGAGGATACGGGCACGGTTGTCGACGATGTCGGTGGAGAGATCGTACTGGCGGTCGCCGATGACGAGCAGGGCTTGTCCGCCCAAGTAGACGCTCATGCTGCCGTCGGGAGCTCGTATGGCATCAAAATCGACAACTGCCGAGAGCTCTTCAAGGGCAGCATAGAGCTTGGCGTCGGCTGCGGGATCCGAGGAAGCTTGTGAATCTCCGCGGCGGCTGGCGTTGATATCGCGGATCCGTGTGGCGATGCTATTGATCCGCTCGACCGAGGAGGAAAGTGAAACCTGGGTGGCCCCACGTTGTTCAAGCAGGAGGTTGGCCGAGCGGCGAAAGGTGAAGGCGACATCGCTGGCGCGCTCGAGGGCCACGCGGCGGCTTGAAGTGTCATTGGGAGCGACACTGAGTTGGGAAATAGCTGCGAAAAAGCGGTTCAGGGAGCCGGCGATTCCTTGGCCTTGTCCGACAGGAAAGACGGACTCGATTGACTGAAGCCGGGTGGCGCGCTCTTGGTCGAAGGAAGACAGGGTGTTTCGCCGCTGGACGTTGCGCTCAGAGTAAGTGTCCCGGTAATTGATAAGTCCGCGGCTGGTTACGCCACCCATGATGTTGTTCTCGGGCTGGAAGGGTTGGGCTTCAAAGACTGCGCGCTGTTTGACAAAGCCAGGCGTGTTTACATTCAAAACGTTGTTCTGCGACGTCGTGAGACCTTTTTCGAAGGCACGCATGGCGCCGGAGGCGGACAGAAGCGATCCGATGAGACTTCCCATGGCGACTAGCCCTCGATCCTGAGCCCGGAGGACTGTGGAAGCGAAGAGCTATTCCAGAGGCCATCGGCGGAGTAAGAAGCAGCGTCCCAGGCGCCATTTTGGATGGAGAGAGCGCTGAAGCCGGTGATGAAGCCGAGACCACCCTGATAAAGCGATTGGACACTGGCGGAGAGAGCACGGATTTCGCTCAATTCGGATGGGGACGGTTTGGGGTTGAGATGAGGGAGACAAGCCAAATCAGAGGCGATTTCTTCTAGCAGGGGTCCGGTAGAGGCCAGGGAGAGTTGACCGGGGGAGTGCAGGAGGAGTTGGCGAAGACTAGCTAGGGAGGACTGAAGACGAACTGGGACCGGAAGTTTATCGGGGTATTCGCGCATAAAACTAATCCAGCTTAAACAGCGCTTCGTTGACGAGGGACTGAGCCAGGGAGTCAGGGTCGGGCTGGAACTGGCCGGAGGCAACCTGCAGGCGGAGTTCATTGAGATAGGCCTCGCGCTCGGGGCTGCCGGATTGAAGTTCGTTAATCTTGCTGGAGAGGTCGGAGAGTTGAACTTGATCGCCGCGCTCGGAGTTGTTGGTGCTGGCGGAAGACGAAGTATTGATCCGGACCGGGTCGAGTTGGGCAGCCTTGGTAGTGGCGTTCGTCGAGGCCGGGGAGTTCGCACCGGTCTGATTGAGAGCGGCGGGGTTCGGGTTGGGATCATTTACACGCATGGATTTCTCCCGTCAGTGTACACATCGGGCGGAGAGAGAAAAGTATGAGCAAAAAATGGGGGGAGGGAAAGAATTCAGACCTTCGCTTGGGCCTGCTGGCAGAAAGTTTTGTAAATTGAAGAGCGTTAATGAAAAAACCAAGTTGGATCAGCTGGATCATCCCCTTTCTGGCAACCGGGCTTTGCGCAGCGGACAAACCCACGTTTTACCGCGATGTGCAACCGATTCTGGAGAAGCGGTGCGTTGGGTGTCACCGGCCGGGGGAAGCAGCTCCAATGAGCCTCGTGAGCTACCGGGAAGCGCGGCCGTATGCGGCCGCCATCCGGCAAAGCGTAGCGCAAAGGCGGATGCCGCCGTGGAACGCGGACCCGCATGTAGGAAAGTTTGCTAACGACCGTTCGCTGAGCGAAACAGAGATAGAAACTTTGGTGGCATGGGCGGGGACGGGAGCGGCAGCGGGCAATCCGAAGGATGCCAACGGGGTGAAGCGGAAATTTCAGGAAGGCTGGAGTATTGGGAGTCCGGATCTCGTAATTGGCATGGCGGAGCCGTTTGCGGTACCGGCGACGGGGACGATCGACTATCACTATGTGATCATTCCGACAGGATTTTCGGTGGACCGGTGGGTGGAGGCGGTGGAAGTACGACCGCTGAACCGAGCGGTGAACCATCACATCATTGCCTTTGTGCGCGAGCCGGGAAGCCGGTGGTTGGCGGGGGCGGAAACGGGCAAGCCCTTCGTGCCGAATAAGGGCAGTGAGGCGGGGGCGACGGGATTCCTGGCCGCATACGCACCGGGAACGGCGCCGGATCAACTGAAGCCGGGTCAGGCGCGGAGGATCCGGGCCGGCAGCGACATCGTATTCCAATTGCACTGGACGGCGAACGGCAAGCCAGCGCTCGATCAGGCGAAGCTGGGCCTGATTTTCGCCAAGCAAACACCGCGCGAAGAGATCATCACGCTGCAGGCGATGAACTCGCGCTTTGAGATCCCGGCCGGGGCGGAGAACCACCGTGTGGACGCGCGAGTGACCCTGCGGACGGAGGCCACGCTCGAATTGCTGGCACCGCACATGCATTTAAGAGGGAAGGCGTTTGCGATGCAGGTAAAGCTGCCGGACGGCGAGCTGCGGGAGATCCTGCGGGTACCGCGCTATGACTTTAACTGGCAGTTGAGTTATGTTCTGCGTGAGCCGATGCGGCTGCCAGCAGGCTCGCAGGTATTGGCGACAGGCTGGTTTGACAATTCGGCCAACAACAAGAACAACCCGGACCCAAGCAAAGCCGTGCGCTGGGGAGATCAGAGCTGGGAGGAGATGATGATAGGTTTCTTCAACGTGAGCGTACCGGTGGGAACGACTTACATGGATCTGATGAGGCCGAAGCAGAAACAGGCGGCGGGACCGAGCAGTGCGGGTCGGCTGGAGTAAGGCCGCCGGGCTTTTGTTGGTTGGGCTGGCCGTGGCGCCGGGCCACGAGACGATCACGACGAAGCTGACGTGGTCGAAGGAGGTTTCGCGCGTGGTGTTGCGGCGTTGCGGGGGCTGCCACCGGCCGGAAGGGAGAGCGTTTTCGCTGCAGAGCTACGCCGAGGCGCGGCCCTGGTCGAAAGCAATCGCCGAGGAGGTATTGAACCGGCGTATGCCGCCGTCTCGGGCCGTGCGGGGATTTGGTGAGTTGCGGCACGATTTGGGGCTGAGTGCCGAGGAGATACACTTAATTGCCGATTGGGTGGAAGGCGGGTCGCCGGAGGGGGATGTGAATGTGCTGCCGGCGGGAATCAAAGGGGCAGAACCAGGAGGGCGGCTGCTCGGGCTGAGGCGCGCGTTCCGGGGTGAATTCCGGTTGGGCGGAGCGATGACGATATTGGGAGTGGAAATGGGGGAGATGGCGGAAGGGCAGAGTTTCAAGCTGGTGGGGGAGATGGCCGATGGAGAGCGAGTGCCGTTGTTGTGGATCGAGGGATATTCGCGGAAGGCAATTTCAGTTTATGAATTTGTAAGGCCGGTACGGCTGCCGGCGGGGGCGGTGATCCGGGCTTATCCAGCGGCGGGTGTGCGGCTGAGGCTGATTACAGGCTCCGGACGTTGATGTTGAAAGGAATCGTATTGACGAGGCTGGCGCGCTGGAATTGGGCCCAGACGCGGTAGAGGCCGGGCCGGGGGAAGATGACATTGAACTGGATCAACTTGTGAGCGGCGGGAGGAGTGGCGAGGCCGCCATCGATCAGAAAGGGGTGCGTATGAATGAGATCGACGAGGTCGGCGCTGGCGACGAGCATGTGGCCCATGGCGCCGAGAAAGGGTTGAAAGTCCTCGCGGGGGCTGAGGCGGTAATAGAGAAGAGATTTTTCTCCGGCGATGGGGGCTTGGGGTCCGATTTCGAGGGAGGCTTCGAGGTTGGGGCCTTTTTGTGGGTTGACCGTATTGGCGGTGAGATTGGGGGGCTGGAGAGTTCCACCAGGCAGAAGAAGGGAGCGGGCGATGAGTTGGGGGGTGCCATGGGTGGGATAGAAATCGGTGAGCAGGCGCCAGTGTCCACCGGTGGGGGGAGTCCAATTGAATTCGAAAACGCCGGGGGCAATGGGGGCCGGGTGCTCATGGGCGAAGTGTTGGAGGTTTTCGGAAATGAGAAAGAGATGAAAGACGCGCTCGTGAACGAGTTCGAGTTCGCCGACAGGCTGGTGGGTTTGGGGATGGAGAATACGAAACCGAAGGCGGCAGGGGCGGCCGGGTTGGGGCCGGCGGGGTAAGACGGAGAGTTCGAGGGGGTATTCGAGGGGTTCGGGGAGGCCGGGAACGAGCTTCATGCCGCAGCGGGGGCAACGGCCGGGGGTGAACTGGCGGATGTCGGAATCCATGGGGCAGAGGAACTCGACGGGTTTATCCGCGGGGGAGCCGGGCGGTTGCGGGGCGAGGCCGAGTGTGGGGAAAGCGAGCAGGGCACGGCGTGGCAGCATGGGAATCAACCGGCTGGGGCAAAGGGCCAGATTTTCGTGCAATTGGCCCCACCATCGACGGCGAAGACCTGGCCGGTGATGAAAGCGGCGCCGCGGGAGGCCAGGAATACAGCCATGGGGGCAATGTCCTCGGGGATGCCGGTGCGGGGGATGGCCTGGGTGGCGCGGAGCCAGGCGAGCATTTCGGGGGGCTGCCACATCTGGCGGTTGAGGTCGGTGATGACGAAGCCGGGGGCGATGGAATTGACGGTGATGCCGTGCTGGCCCCATTCGGCGGCGAGGGTGCGCGTGAGGCCGGTGAGCGCGCTCTTGGTCATGCCGTAGACGGCGACGAAGGGAACGCCATTGGTACTGAAGAGGCTGGCGATGTGGAGGATACGGCCGCCCTGGCCGCGGGCGATCATGTTGGCGCCAACGCGTTGGGTGAGGCGGGCGACGCCATGGAGGTTGGTGGAGAAGATGTGGTTGTATTCCTCTTCGGTGTAGTCCTCGAAGCGTTTGCGGATATTGGTGCCACTGACGTTGACGAGGATGGAGTAGGGATGAGCGGAGGCGGCCTGATCGAGGCTTTGGGAGTCTTTCATGTCGAGGGCAAGCCAAGTGGCATCCCAGCCGGCGTCGTTGAACTTGGCGGCTTCGGCCGCGAGGGTAGAGCCGGAGCGGGCGGCGAGGACGGTTCTCGCGCCAGCGGCGGCGAAAGCGCGGGCGATGGCGAGGCCGATACCGCGGCTGGCGCCGGCGATGAGGGCGGTTTGGCCTTTGAGGGAGAAGGCAGCGGGGGAAAGAAGGATTTGTGGATCGGGGGGAGACAAAAGCGGCACGACACCATTCTACGGGGAGAAGTTAAAAGTTTTTGCTAAATGAGTGGGCGAAGTGACCGAAGAGCCTTCCATGGAGGCAATCCTACCCTAATGGCAATGGACGTGTTGATTGTGGACGACTCAGCGGCAATTCGCAAGATATTGCAGCGTGTACTTAGGCAGACTGAGGTGCCGATTGGCAACATATTGGAGGCGGGAGATGGGCTGGAAGCCCTGGCGCTGCTCGAGCAGCAGAAAGTTGGCCTGATCTTGTCCGACATCAACATGCCCAACATGGACGGACTGGAAATGCTGAGCAAGGTGAAAAGCATCGAAGCGTATAAGTCGGTGCCGGTAATCATGATCACGACTGAGGGCAACCAGAACAAAGTGATGGAAGCGGTGAGCCTTGGGGCTTCCGGCTACGTCAGGAAGCCGTTCACGACGGAACAAATCAAGGAGAAACTGACCGGGCTCGTCTAGAGCCCGGATCTGCAAGAGAGGATATAGTATGGACGAAAAAGTTACTGCGGCACCGACGCAAGAAGAAATTGTCAATTGGGTGGAAAGCGCAACCAAAGAGGTCTTCCAGACGATGCTGGGACTGGATGCCACAGTCGGAGAACACTTTATTGAGGAACCCGATAAGGGGCTGAGCATGGGCGTAATCGGCATCATCGGCTTGGTGGGAGACTGGACGGGAACCGCGGTCGTGAGTTGCAGTTCTCCGCTTGCCTGCCGGGTAGCCAATACTTTGTTCATGCAGGAATACGCCTACGTGAACGACGAGGTATTGGACGCAGTGGCCGAAATCACAAACATGATTATTGGCAACCTGAAGAACAATCTGGAACTGAAGCTGGGGACGATGGGGCTTTCGATCCCAGCTGTCGTATTCGGGCGAAACTTCGCGACTCGCCGGAGTGGCAAGGAAAGTTGGTATGTGATCCGTTTCGACGTGGATGGAGAACGGCTCGACGTACAACTCTGCCTGACGCCGAATCAATTGGCTGGCCAGAATCTCAAGGGGATGCCTCGAATCATGTCGCTGGCCTAAATGGCTACCAGGGCAGGGTATCGTTGAAGTGAAAGAAGCCACCAGTTGGGCCATTGTCCGGTAAGGTGGCTAGCCGGACGCTGGTTTTGGCGCCGTCAGCGACTTCGAGGGGTGCCTGATCTCCCCCCAAGTCGGTCTTTACCCATCCAGGGTGGGCTGAATTTACTTTGATCGGCGTTGATTTCAATTCAGCCGCTAGGGTGGCAGTGAACATGTTTACTGCCGCCTTGCTGCCGTTGTAGCCAAAGCTGCGCCACGAACCAAGTTCGGCATTGGGATCGGAATTGACCGTGAGGCTGCCAAGTACGCTGGATACATTGACGATGCGGCCATGCTGGCTTTGGCGCAAAAGTGGCAGGAGGGCTTGGGTGAGTTGGACGAGTCCGAAAACGTTTGTCTCAAAAGTCTGTCGGATCAGTTCCATGGGAGCCTCGCTTGGCTTCATGCCGTTTTCAGGACCGATGCCAGCATTATTGACGAGGATGTCAAGACGGCCAAATTGCGTGAAAACGGACTGAGCAGCGGCCTGGATGCTTTCTGGCGAGGCCATGTCAAGGAGAAGAAAGTGAGCTTGTGGTCCGATACTGGCAACCGCGGATTGCCCTTCGGCCGCCTTGCGGGCACCTAGGATGACAGTATGGCCGAGAGCGGCGAGTTGACGGGCAGTTTCAAAACCTATGCCTTTGTTAGCGCCGGTGATGAGCGCTATGTCGGGATGATTCATGCAGGTTGGATGATCGGCGGGGGAGAAAGTCGCGGGGAGATGACGCTGGGCTGCGCAAGAGTATCAGCCGGGCCATGGATTCAGAAAACTAACCTTTGCTGAATCGGGGTGGTCCTGCTACATTAGGCAATTCCCTCTGGCTTTTCACATGCGAAAAAGGTTTCTTGTTTACGCGGCGCTTGCTGCTGGTGTTTGTTTGATGACTTGGTCCTGCGGTCCGCGGGCGGCTTCGGGTCCGAGCGGGGGGAAGGGGGGCAAAAAAGGTGGGGATGTGCCGGTGGTCGTGACCAAGGCAGTGACCAAGGATGTCCCGATGGATTTGGACGTTATCGGCAATGTCGAAGCGAGTTCGACGGTGAGCATCAAGCCGCAGGTGAGCGGAGAGTTGAAGGGGGCGTTCTTCCGTGAGGGGGATTTCGTCAAGGCGGGCGACAAGATGTTTGAGATCGACCGGCGGACGCTGACGGCGCAACTGGACCAAGCGATGGCGAACCTGGCGCGGAGCGAGGCGCAACTGCGACAGGCGAGGGCGAATTTGGCCAAAGACATGGCGCAGGCGGATTATCTGCGAAGCGTGGCGCAGCGCAATGAAATGCTGATGAAGGAAGGCATCGCCTCGAAGGAGCAGAATGCGCAGGCGGCGGCGCAAGCGCAGGCACAGAATGAATTGACCGAGGCGGACCGGGCGGCGATCGAGAGTGCGCGAGCGGAAATCGCGGCGAACCAAGCGACGATCGATAACTTGAAGGTGCAGATCGGATTTACGACGATCGTGGCGCCGCTGACAGGGCGGACGGGAACACTGTTGGTGAAGCCAGGTAACATTGTGTCGGCAAACGCGACGGAGTTGGTGACGATCAGCCAGATACAGCCAGTGAATGTGAGCTTCGCGGTGCCAGAATCGCAATTCCAGCGGATTGCGAGCCGGTTTGGCAAGGAGCGGATTGCTGTGTTTGCCGCGCAACAGGATTCGAGCGAGCCGCCGAGCGCGGGGGTGCTGACGTTTCTCGAGAGCACGGTGGACGCGGCGACGGGTACGCTGCGGCTGCGGGCCAGTTTTGCGAATCCGGAGCGGAAGATGTGGCCGGGGCAATTTGTGCGGGTCCGGATGAGGCTGGGGATGGTGGAGGGAGCGGTGGTGGTGCCGAATCAGGCGGTGCAGACGGGGCAGGATGGGTCTTATGTGTATGTCGTGAAGGCGGACCGGGGAGTGGAGAACCGGCCGGTGACGCTGGGGGTGCGCAGCGGCATGGAATTGGTGATCGCCAAGGGTCTGGCCGAGGGCGAGACGGTGGTGACCGAGGGGCAATTACGAATCGCGCCGGGGCTGAAGGTGAACCCGCGGGGGCCGGGGGCAGGGGGCAAAAAAGGGGTGGAGGGCAAGAAGGGGGCGGAGGGCAAGAAAGGGGTGGAGGGCAAGAAAAGGGTGGAGGTCAAGAAGGGGGCGGAGGGCAACGCCGACAGCAAGGGTGAAGGGAAGGGTGAAGGCCGGGGAAAGAAGAGGGAGTAAAGCTGGCATGAATTTTTCCGCGCTTTTCATACGGCGGCCGGTGGCGACAGTCCTGCTGATGCTGGGGATCACGATGTTTGGCGTGCTGGCATATTTTTCGCTGCCGGTGAGTGATTTGCCGAACGTGGATTTTCCGACGCTGAGCGTGTCGGCGAGCCTGCCCGGGGCGGACCCGACGACGATGGCGTCGGCGGTGGCGACGCCGCTCGAGCGGCAGTTCACGACGATTGCGGGCGTGGATTCGATGACGAGCACGAATTCGCTGGGATCGACGAGCCTGACGATGCAGTTCGATTTATCGCGGGAAATCGACGGGGCGGCGGTGGACGTGCAGACGGCGATCAGTGCGGCGATGCCGCTGTTGCCGCCGGGGATGCCGAACCCGCCGAGTTTCCGGAAGGTGAATCCGTCGGACAGCCCGATTTTGTTCTTTGCGCTGACATCGGGGTCGATGCCGAAGTGGAAGCTGGACGAGTATGCGCAGACGGTGGTGGGGCAGCGGATCTCCTCGATCAACGGGGTGGCGCAAGTGAACATCATGGGCTCCCAAAAGTACGCGGTGCGGGTGCAAGTGGACCCGGAGAAACTGGCGGCGCGCGGTATCGGGATCAATGAGGTGAGTGATGCGATCCGGAACTGGAACGCGAACGTTCCGACCGGGACGCTATGGGGTCCGAACCGGGCGTATTCGATCCAGGCCAACGGGCAATTGCCGACGGCGGAGGATTATCAGGATCTGATCGTGGCGTACCGCAATGGGGCGCCGGTGCGGCTGGCGGAGTTGGGCACGGTGCGCGACGGGAGCGAAGACGAGCGGACGATGGCCTGGAACTTCGCCGATAAACGCTTCACGCAGGGGATCAACCTGATGGTGATGCGGCAGCCGGGCAGCAACGTGATCGAGGTGAACGACGCGGTGAAGCGGGCGCTGCCGTCGATCCAGAAGCAATTGCCGCCGACGGTGGATCTGACGATACGCAGTGACCGCTCGAAGAATATCCGGGAAGCGTTCGCCGATATCCAGGTGACGCTGATGCTGACGCTGGGGCTGGTGATCCTGGTGATCTTCCTGTTTTTGCGGAAGGCGACGGCGACGTTGATTCCGTCGCTGGCCCTGCCGGTGTCGCTGGTGGGCACCTTCGCAGTGATGTATCTGCTAGGGTTTTCGATGAACAACCTGTCGATGATGGCGATTATCCTGTCGGTGGGCTTCGTGGTGGACGATGCGATTGTGATGCTCGAGAACATCGTGCGGCACATCGAGCGGGGGGAATCGCCGATGGAGGCGGCGTTGCGGGGTTCGCGGGAAATCTGGTTCACGATCATCTCGATGACGATCTCGCTGGCGGCGGTGTTCATCCCGATTCTGTTCATGGGCGGTGTATTGGGGCGGTTGTTTAACGAGTTTGCGGTGACGATCACGGCGGCGGTGCTGATATCGGGATTTGTGTCGGTGACGTTGACGCCGATGCTGGCGAGCCGGATACTGCGGGCGCATGCGCCGGAGAATGTGGGGATACTGGCGCGGATGGTGGAGGCACCGCTGCGGCTGGCGACGCGGACATATGCAGTGAGCCTGGGCTGGGTGGTGCAACATCATTTCGTGATGGTGGTGGTGTTTTTCGGTATGTTTGGGGCGACGGCGTGGTTATTTGAGCGGGTGCCGAAAGGGTTCATTCCGGAAGTGGATACGGATCAGATTTATGTGAATACCGAGATGGCGCAAGGGACAAGCTATCTGGCGATGCGGCAGTATCAGGAGCGGATCAACCAGATCCTGGCGGCGGACCCGGATATCGAGAGTTTTCTTTCGAGCGTGGGGGGCGGGATGATGGGCGGCGGGGGTGGCGGGGGGAGCAACACGGGGAGGATGTTCGTGGCGTTGAAGCCGCTGAAGCAGCGCAGGAGTTCAGCGGCGGAGATTGCGAACCGGCTGCGGCCGAAGCTGGCGCAGGTGCCGGGGGTGCGGGCGGTGCCGACGCTGCCGCCGGCGATCCGGATTGGCGGGCGAGGATCGAGCTCGAGCTACCAAGTGACGCTGCAGGCGCAGGACACGACGGTGTTGTACCGGGAGGGGCAGCGATTTGAGCGAGAGGTGGCAAAGCTGCCGAGCGTGCTGGACATCAACAGCGACATACAGATGCGGAGCCCGCGGGTGCGCATTGAGGTGGACCGGGACAAGGCGGCGACCTACAACCTGGACGTGCAGATGATCGAACAGGCGATCTACAACGGGTATGGGAGCAACTTCGCGAGCACGATCTATGCACCGAACAACCAATACCGGGTGATGCTCGAGGTGACGCCGCGCTATCAGGCCTTCGCCGACATGCTCTCGAAGATGTATTTGAAGTCGGGGGATGGGCGGCTGATTCCGTTGGACGCGGTGACGCGGCGGGTGGAGGATGTGGGGCCGCAGACGATCAACCATTCGGGGCAGTTGCCGAGCGTGACGGTATCGTTCAATCTGAAGCCGGGTGTGGCGCTGGGCGAGGCTGTGGAGGAGATCCAGGAGATGGCCAAGGAGAAGCTGCCGGCGGGAATCAATCTGAATTTCGCGGGTACGGCGAAGGTGTTCCAGGAATCGTTGGCGAACATGACGATGTTGCTGATCGTGGCGGTGCTGGTGGTCTACATCACGCTGGGGGTGCTGTATGAGAGTTTCATTCATCCGATCACGATTCTCTCGGGGCTGCCGAGCGCGGCATTCGGGGCGCTGATGACGCTGCTGATCACGGGCGGGGAGTTGAACATCTATGCGTTTGTGGGGCTGATCCTGCTGATCGGGCTGGTCAAGAAGAATGCAATCATGCAGATCGATTTTGCGCTGGCGGCGCAGCGCAACGAGGGGCTGCCGGCGGACCGGGCGATCTTCGCGGGATGCGTGACACGGTTCCGGCCGATCATGATGACAACGGCGGCGGCGCTGCTGGGGGCTGTGCCGATCGCGGTGGGATATGGAGCGGGGGGCGAGGCCCGGAAGCCGCTGGGGCTGGTGGTGGTGGGTGGGCTGCTGTTCTCGCAGGCGATTACGCTTTATCTGACGCCGGTGGTGTACGTGTATCTGGATAAGCTGCAGAGCCTGTGGGCGGCGCGGGGGCGGGGCTTGGTGGGCAGCGAGAGCAAGCTGGGTGAAGCACATTCATGAACGTAAGCAAGATCTTTATTGAGCGTCCGATCGCGACGACGCTGCTGATGGTGGCGATTGGACTGTTTGGCGTGATTGCATACCGCAATTTGCCGGTGAGCGATTTGCCGAACGTGGATTTGCCGACGCTGCTGGTGACGGCGCAATTGCCGGGGGCGAGCCCGGAGACGATGGCATCGGCGGTAGCGACGCCGCTTGAGGCGCAGTTTTCGACGATTGCCGGACTGGCGTCGATGACGAGCATCAACACGCTGGGCTCGACGCAGATCACGCTGGAATTCGATCTCGAGCGGAGCCTGGACGGAGCGGCGGTGGATGTGCAGGCAGCGATTACGCAATCCTCGCGGATGCTGCCGCCGGGGATGCCGACGCCGCCAACATTCACGAAGGTGAACCCGGCGGATCAACCGATTCTGTATCTGGCGTTGAGTTCGACGTCGATGCCGCTTTATGCCTTGAACGAATTCGCCGAGACGCGCGTGGCGCAGCGGATCAGCCAGGTGACGGGCGTGGCGCAGGTGGCGATCCTGGGGGCGCAACGCTATGCGGTGCACGCGCAGATGGACCCTTATGCGATGGCGGCGCGGCAGGTGGGGATCAACGAGGTGGAGACGGCGCTGCGCAATTGGAATGTGAATCTGCCAACGGGAACGATCAATGGACCGCAGCGGGCGTTTACGCTGCAGGCGAGTGGGCAGTTGATGAACGCGGAAGCATTCAAACCGGTGATCGTGAGCTACCGGCGGGGTTCGCCGGTCCGGTTGCAGGAATTGGGCAAGGTAATCGATGGAGTGGAGGACGAGCGGACGGCGTCGTGGTTCTGCGATGAGGGGGGATGCCGGCGGTCGATTGTGTTGGGGATCCAGCGGCAGCCGGGGACGAATACGATCGCGGTAACGGACGGCATTATGAAGCTGATGCCGCAATTCCAGCAGGATTTGCCGCCGTCGGTGGAGATGAAGGTTTTCTACGACCGCTCGGAGACGATCCGGGAAAGCTATAAGGATGTGCAGTTCACGATGCTGCTGACGCTGGGGCTGATCGTGGCGGTGATCTTTGTTTTCCTGCGGAATTTTTCGGCGACGGTGATACCGAGCCTGGCGCTGCCGTTTTCGATTGTGGGTACGTTCGCGGTGATGTATCTGTGCGGGTACTCGCTCGACAACCTGTCGATGATGGCGTTGATCCTGGCAATCGGCTTCGTGGTCGACGATGCGATTGTGATGCTCGAGAACATTGTGCGTCACATGGAGATGGGCAAGCCGCCAATGCAGGCGGCTCTCGAGGGGGCGGCGGAGATTGGATTCACGATTGTGTCGATGACGATTTCACTGGCGGCCGTCTTCATTCCGATTCTGTTCATGGGAGGAGTGTTGGGGCGCCTGTTCCAGGAGTTTTCGGTGACGATTTGCGTGGCGATCCTGATTTCCGGGGTGGTGAGCGTGACCTTGACGCCGATGCTTTCGAGCCGTTTTCTGAAGGGGCATGCGGGGCAGGAGTCTTGGTTTTACCGGGTGACGGAGAAATGGTTTGAGCTATGGCTGCGAAGCTATGACATGAGTCTGCAGTGGGTGATGCGGCACCGGTTGGCGACGATGATGTTCTCGGGGTTGATCCTGGCGGCGACGGTTTGGTTGTTCCGGGAAGTGCCGAAGGGGTTTATACCGGATCAGGACACGGATCAGATGACGGTGATCACGGAGGCGCAGGAAGGGACTTCGTTCCGGCGAATGGTGGAGTACCAGAACCAGATCGCGGAGCTGCTGCGGCAGGACCCGGCAGTGGATTCGCTGGTGTCGAACGTGGGCGGGTCGGCGGCGGCGGCGCTGGGCGGCAACAATTACGGGCAGCTGGTGGTGCATCTCAAGCCAAGGCACGAGCGGACGGAGCTGGTGGACCGGATTATTGAAAGGTTGCGACCGCAACTATTACAGTTTCCAGGCCTGAAAGTGTATCCGCAGAACCCGCCGGTGGTGCGCATTGGCGGGCTGGTGTCGAAGAGTCCGTATCAGTACACGCTGTATTCGCCGGACAAGGCGGAGTTGTACGAGACGGCTAAGGAGTTGACCGAAGAACTGGAAAAGCTACCGACGATCGCGGACGTGACCAACGATCTGATGATCCGGTCGCCGCAAGTGAAGATCGAAGTGGACCGGGACAAGACGGCGAGCATGCAATTGAATGTGACGCAGATTGAGAATGCGCTGTTTGATGCCTATGGTCCGCGGTGGGCCTCGACGATTTATTCACCGGTGAACGAGTACAAGGTGTTGCTGGAGTTGTTGCCGGAGTATCAGGCGGATCCGAAGCTGCTGTCGATGCTGTACTTCAAGTCGGGCAACGACAATCTGATTCCGTTGGGGGCGCTGGCGAAGGTCGATCTGGACAGTGGGCCGCTGGCGATCAGCCATTATGGGCAGTTGAACGCGGTGACGGTCTCGTTCGGGATCAAGCCGGGGGCATCGCTGGGGACGGCGCTCGAGGATGTGGCGGGAGCGGCGGGGCGGGTGTTGCCGGACACGGTGAGTGCGAATTTTCAGGGAGCGGCGTCGGCATTTTACGGATCGCTGGGCAACCTGTGGGTATTGCTGGCGGTAGCGATCGCGGTGGTGTACATCGTGCTGGGGATTTTGTATGAGAGCTTCATACACCCGATCACGATTTTGTCGGGGCTGCCGAGCGCGGGATTCGGAGCATTGCTGACGCTGTATCTGTTCCGTATGGATTTGAGCATTTATGCGTTCGTGGGACTGATCATGCTGATCGGGATCGTAAAGAAGAACGCGATCATGCAGATCGACTTCGCGCTCGAGGCGGAGCGGGAGGGGATGAGCCCGGCTGAGGCGATCTATCAGGGCTGTCTGGTGCGGTTCCGGCCGATTATGATGACGACGATGTGCGCGTTGCTGGGGGCGGTGCCAATTGCGATCGGGTATGGGGCGGGGGGAGAGGCGCGGCAGCCGCTGGGGTTGGTGGTGGTGGGCGGGTTGCTGTTTTCGCAGTTGGTGACGCTGTATCTGACGCCGGTGGTGTATACGTATCTGGCGCGGCTGACGAAGCAGAAGGCGGCCGGGGGCCTGGGCGAGCCGGTGGTGGCGTAGGTTAGCGGATGAGCAGGGGCGCGAGGCCTTTCCAGCTCATATGGAGACCGAGGTAGCCGAAGACGAGGCTCATGGCGACCTGAAGGGTATTTGACGGGACGCGGGTACCGAGCCAGGATCCGAGGAGGGCGCCGGGGATGCCACCGAGGAGGAGTTGGAAGACGAGGGCCTCGTCGACGTGGCCGAAGATGACATGGATGCCACTGCCGACGAAGCTGAGGGCGAGGCCGAACAGGAGGTCCGTGCCGACGATGGTGGCGGCTTCGAGGCGGGTTTTGAACATGAGAAGGAGGCCGCCGAGGGCGCCGGCGCCGGCCGAGGAAAAGCCGACTTCGATGCCGATGGGGAGGGTGGCGAGGGGGAGGATGGCGCGGTTTTCCCGTTGCGGGCGGGGCATTTGGTGGATGCGAACGAGGCGGAAGAGGGCGAGGGCGGCGATGGTGATACCGACGAGGGGCAGCAGGATGGGTTCGATTTGTTGCTTGCTGAGATGCAGGAGGATCCAGGAGCCGGCCAGCAGTCCGGGGAGGCCGCCGGCAAGCATGAAGCCAAGGATGGGCCAGTCGACGTTGCCGCGAAAGATGTAGGAAGGAGAGGCGAAGAGTTTCGTCACGAAGACGAAGGCTAGGGAGGTGCCGACGCTCTCAGCGGCGCTGCGGCCGAGCAGGAGCACGAGCAGGGGCACGGTAAGGGGACCGCCGCCGGCGCCTGTGAGTCCGACGACGATGGCTATCGCGAAGCCGAGCAAGATTTCCATAAGTGCCTTTCAATTATTCGGGGTTGAAGGTATGAATGCCGCACTCGAGCTTCTTGCCTCCCCAGCGGCCACTGCGGAGGTTTTCCTCCGAGGCGGGCAGCGCGGTGCAGGGTTCGCAGCCGATGCTGGTATAGCCGCGGTCGTAGAGTTCGAGAATGGGGAGGTTGTGTTGGCGGGCATATTGCCAGACCTCTTTCCAACTCCAGTGGGCGAGGGGGCTGACCTTGGGGATGACGCGGCCACCGGGCAGGGTAGCCTGCTCGAAGATCTCGAGCCGGGCGCGGGTGGGAGATTGCTCGCGGCGGAGGCCCGTGAACCAGGCGTCGTAGTTCTGGAGGGCGTCGAAGAGGGGGTCGACTTTGCGCAACTGGCAGCAGCGGGAGGGCTCAGTAAGGTAGAGCTGGCCGAATTCGGCCTCCTGTTCGGCGGCGGTGCGAGTGGGGATGAGGTTGTGGAGGTTGAGGTTCCAATCACGTGTCAGGCGGTCGCGGTATTCGTAGGTAGCGCCGAAGTGGTATCCGGTTTCGAGGAAGAGAACGGGAATGTTGGGCCTGCGCTCGAGGAGGTGGTGGAGGAGGACGACGTCCTCGAGTTGGAAGCTGCAGGTATAGCAGGCGTTTTCTTGAAGCACCTGATCGATGGAGGCGAGGACTTGGCTCATATGCCTTCTCCTGATTTGAAGTTTTCGCGGCGGATGAGAATCCCCGCATTTTCGAGAAATTCGAGAGCGCCGTGTTCGGGGACGAGCAGGCCGCCGGGGGCGATGATGATGGCGCCGGTGGATTCGAGGCCCGGCGGGGGTGCGGACGGCCAGCGGACGACGAGGGCGCCGTGCTCGAAGAGTTGGCGTTCGAGCAGGTCGGGATTGGGGGAGGAGACGACGGCGGGGAGATGGCCGTAGCGTTCGGCACGCTCACCGGGCGTGACGGGACCAAGGTCAAAGGCGAGGCGGGCGTCCTTCTGATCCTGTTGGGGGCGACCGCGGACGATCATGCCGGCGGCGATGGTGCGATTGGTGCGGGGGTGGATGAGGATAAAACTACCGGTTTCGCGGCAGCGGGAATAGGGATCGAAGGCGAGGGGCTGGGTGGTCTCGAGGGAGATGCGGAGGATGTCGTTCAACTGGGCGGTGTGGGCGGGGAGTTGTTCGCCGGTGGCGGGATCGAGGCTCCAATGGATGGAGGAGACCATGGCGCTCAATTCGCGCGTGGCGGCGCGGAGCAGATAAGGGAAGTTGAGATCGAGAGGCTCTTCGGCCATCCAGACGAGATCGGCTTCGAGGTGGCGGCTCAACTCGGGGCGGGCGCGGTCGAGCGAGATGAGATCGCCGCGGCTGATGTCGACTTCTTCGTCGAGGATGAGGGTGACGCTTTGACCCTCGTGCGCGGCGGGTTGTGGACCGTCAAAGGTATGTACTCCGCGAACGGTGGCGCGGCGACCGCTCGGGAGAACAGCGACTGTATCACCGGGGGCAACAGTGCCGCTGGCGACTCGCCCGGCGAAGCCACGAAAGCCGTCGCCAGGGCGGATGACATATTGCACGGGGAAGCGGAAGGGGGCCGGGGCGGGGGAGATTTCGAGAGTTTCGATGAGGTCGAGCAGGCTGGGGCCGTTATACCAGGCGGCGCGGCCGCCACGGCGGGCGACATTATCGCCATCAAGGGCGCTGACGGGGAGGTAGTGCAAGCGGGCGCCGGGCCAGCGGGAGCAGTGACGGCGGAGTTCGGCGCAGATGCCGGCGTAGACATCCTCGCGCCAGTCCATGGCGTCCATTTTGTTGACGGCGAAGATGAGGTGCTCGATGCCGAGGAGGCTGGAGATGGTGGCATGGCGCAGGGTTTGGCGGCTGACGCCCTTGATGGCGTCGACGAGAATGATGGCGGCATCGGAGGTGGAGGCGCCGGTGGCCATGTTGCGGGTGTACTGTTCATGGCCGGGGGTGTCAGCGATGCGAAAGCGCCGCTTGGCGGTGGCGAAGAAGCGGTAGGCGACATCGATGGTGATGCCTTGTTCGCGTTCGGCTCTTAGGCCATCGGTGAGCAGGGAGAGGTCGAGTTCGCGGCCACTGCGATTGACTTTGGAGTTGCGCACGGCCTCGATCTGGTCGTCGTAGGCACCGTTGGTGTCGAAGAGGAGGCGGCCGATGAGGGTGCTTTTGCCGTCATCGACGCTGCCGGCCGTGGAGAAGCGAAGAGTGGTTTGCATTAGAAGTAGCCCTCGCGTTTCTTGATTTCCATCGAGCCGTCCTGGTCATGGTCGATGACGCGGTTCTCGCGTTCGCTGCGGCGAAACAGGAAGAGTTCGTCGATGATTTTGGGGACGGTGTCGGCGTCGCTTTCGATGGCCCCGGAGCAAGGGGTGCAGCCGAGGGAGCGCATGCGGCACAGGCGAATTTGCGGCTGTTCGCCGGGAAGGGGGCGGACGTTGGCCTTGACCGGAATCAGGCTATTGCCGCGCACATAGACTTCGCGGGGAGCGGCGAAGTAAAGCGGCACGATCGGAATTTCTTCGCGTTCGATGTAGCGCCAAACGTCGAACTCGGTCCAGTTGGAGAGCGGGAAGACACGCATGCTCTCTCCGGGGTCAACCTTGGGGTTGTAGAGGTTCCAGAGTTCGGGGCGCTGGTCCTTGGGGTCCCACTGGCCGAAGCGGTTGCGGAAGGAAAAGACACGTTCCTTGGCGCGGGAGCGTTCTTCGTCGCGGCGGGCGCCCCCGATGGCGGCGTCGGCTCCAAGCTTTTCGAGGCCCTCGACGAGGGCCCTGGTGCGGAGGAGGCTGCAACACTTGGCGGTGCCGAGGGCATATGGATTGGTGCCAGCGGCGACCGCTTCTTCATTGATGTGCACGATCAGGCGGGCGCCGATTTGCGACACAAACCAGTCACGAAACTCGATCAGTTCCGGGTATTCGTACGTGGTGTCGATGTGGACGAGGGGGAAAGGGATCTTGCCAGGGGAAAAGGCCTTGCGGGCGAGGTGCACGAGAACGCTTGAATCCTTGCCGACCGAATACAGGATGACGGGATGGGCAAAGCTGGCGGCGACTTCGCGCAGGATGTGGATGGACTCAGCTTCAAGCTGGTCCAGATGTCCGGAGAGCATAATCTATAGTTGTCTATCGATTATACTACCTATGATTGTGTCCAGTGGTTTTGCGAGGATTTTCGCGGAGTGCGGGTGAGGCCGTAGGCGAACCGAGCGTGGCTTGGCGATATTGGGAGAACAGCACGAGCTTCGGACCGGGTCAAGGCCGCGCGGAGCGCGCCCGCAGGGGAAGCCTTGAGGCAGGGCCGAAGTCTTGTGCTAGGGAACGATTTGTGCCAAGCCGCGCGATGTGAGCGGCGAGGATGCTGTGGGTGAGTGAGTTACTTCTTCGGTACGCGTTTGTGTTGTTGGACTCTTGCGGGCAAACCTCGAGGACTCTTCCTATTGGCCCCCCAACAAGATATTGTCGAACGCATTATGTCGGGTGAATGTAGCGATAAACTCTATGCTTACTGGCCGAGGTGCATTGACGAGAACGGTGAACTGCAGCCCAAATGTTGGAAGAGGTGGACTGACGAAGATTTTCAACGCATGGAAGTTGCGCAGCGGATGCAAGAACCGGGCTCAAGTTTCTGGCAATGATGCGGCGAGCCAGTTGACCTCTGTGACGGATACGCTGGACCACTTTACCCGGTACGCGACGGGTTCAATTCCGACGAAAAAGGCCGCGCTGTCTTCGACGGCGTTTGGGCCAATGTCGCCGGCGCCGGCCGCGGCAGCTTCAACCGGCGTGGCGCGCAGCCCAGCCGCGACGGCCATCCCACATTCAATTTTTTCTATCCGTCCGACCTTTTCCCCTACACCGACCTCCCCTCGACTGATCCCGAAACCGGCCAAACCGACGGCCTGCTGACAAGCGCCAAGCAAGTGCCGCGCATCTTCTACACTAACGGCAGCTATGAGTATTGGGGGCGCAATGCCGCTCTCATTCACATCTCGCCGGACGGCAAGCAGGATGCTCCCCTTGCCCCCAACACCCGCGTCTACTATGTCGCGGGTAGCCAGCATGGGCCGGGCCGCCTTCCGCCGACCCGCACCGGCACGGCCAACCTGGCTAACATCAACGACTACCGGCCGCTTTACCGTGCTCTGCTGCTCGCGCTCGATGCCTGGATTCGCGACGGCGTCGAGCCGCCCCCCAGCCAGTACCCTCGCATCGACCGCGGCGAACTCATTGCCTTCGAGGCGCTGCGCGACAGCGAAGCCCCGCTCCACCCCATGCGCGCCTGGCGCATGAACTACGACTCTGAGCCCCCCGTCCGCGGCCGCATTTTTCCCCTCCTCGTTCCGGCGATCGGCCCCGAAGGTAACGAACTCGGCGGCATCCAAATGCCCGAAGTCGCCGTGCCCCTGGCCCGCTACCGCGGCTGGAACTACATCGCCGCCAGTAACGCTCCCCGCAAGTACATCAATGACATGGTCGGCTCCACCCTTCCGCTCGATCGCTCCGCCATCCTCAAGCGCTACCGCGGCCGCGAATCCTATCTGCAACTCGTGCGCGAAAAAGCCCGTCAGATGGCCGCCCAACGCCTCCTGCTCCCCGTCGATGTCGAGCCCGTTGTCGAACGCGCCGGCCAGGTCTGGGACTGGTTGCTATCCTCAAATTAATGCAGGATATTCCCGGAATCGAGAACATAGTCGCGGTTGGTTCAGGCAAGGGGGGCGTAGGCAAAACCACCGTCAGCGTGAACGTAGCCATCGCCCTTTCCCGCCTCGGCAACCGGGTCGGGCTGCTCGACGCCGATGTTTATGGCCCAAATGTACCCCTCATGATGGGCGTCAATGAAGCTCCCTTGAGCGATGGCCAGCGCATCCGCCCCATCATCAAGGAGGGGCTGCGCGTCATGTCGATGGGCTTTCTCAACCCCGGCGACAAGCCCCTGGTTTGGCGCGGCCCGATGCTCCACAACGTGATGCAGCAGTTTCTCCGCCAAGTGGAGTGGGGTGAACTCGATTACCTCGTCATCGATCTCCCCCCCGGCACCGGCGACGTCCAACTTAGCCTCATGCAGTCCACGAAGCTGACCGGCGCGGTCGTCGTCACCACGCCCAGCGATGTGAGCCTCGAGGACGCCCGCAAGGCCGTCAATATGTTTCACCAAGTCAAAGTGCCCGTTCTCGGCCTGGTCGAAAACATGAGCTACCTCATCGCCCCCCAAAGCCGGGAGCGCGTGGACGTCTTCGGCCATGGCGCTGGACGCAAAACCGCCGAAGTCATGGGAGTGCCATTTCTGGGAGAATTGGCCCTCATTCCGGAAATTCGCCAGGGTGGCGACTCTGGCAAACCCGTCGCCCTCGCAGGCCCGGGCAGTGAACTCGCCTCGGGCTTCTATACCGTCGCCAAAGCCGTCGAAGCCGGTTGCGCCGCGGCCCGTGGGAACACCGGGCCCACGATGACCGTCAGCGATTAGCGCCGCAACAGTTCGTTGGCTCGCACTGCCATGGCCGCCACCGTCGATGGTTGCCGCAGAATTTGGCGCACACTCTCGAGACTCTCGGCTTCAATCCAGGTTTCCGCCGCCCACAGCGCATAAGCATAGGCCACCGCCGCCTGCTCCGCGCGAAGGCCTGTCCAGGAACCAGATAAGCGCTCAAGCGGCGGCAGCCTTCCCGCCGATAATGCCTGGCGCAACGCCCGGCGTTGGTCCTCACTAATTCGTTCACCACTCAGATATTGCGCCAGTCCCTCGTGCAGCCAAGTCGGAAAACTACCGTAACGGGAAATGCAGGCGTGCACCATTTCATGAGCAAATACGCGCCGCATCTGCGGGCCGACCCGGCTGCGCTCATACACCAGCGGCACGACGATCCGCCCGTCAAAGTAGGCCCCCGCCCAGGGGGAGTGGCCCGTCGCTTGCCACGTTTCCAGAGAAACGACGATCGCCGTTACCTTCGAGCCGATCACACAGCCAAGATCGTGGCGGATTCGGCCGTATTCTTCATCGAGGGCGTCGCGCATTTCCCGGGCCACGGGGGTGGAAAGCTGCGCCGAGGGATAGTGGAGGTCAAGATCAGGCGAGGACACAACCGCATCCTGCACCAGGACAAGAAGCAGCATTTGCCACGGCATAGCGAAATTATCGGCAGTTGGACCAAGAAGATTAGAGCACGCCGTACTTGGCGTAAACGTCGCGCAAATAAGCGCCGGCGCGCAGCTCGGCCCGTGTTTGGTTCTCGCCGTTCACCTTCTCACGAGCTTTCGCGAGCACAGGCTCCAAGATTCCCGCCGGGATCGCGATCACCCCGTCGAAATCGGCAACTACCAAGTCGCCTGGAGCCACCGTCACCTCGCCGCACAGCACCGGCTGTCCCCAGGACGTCAACTTCCCACGGCCATTGGAGTCAACCGGCTTCATCCCCGTCGCGAACACAGGAAAACCAAGTTCCTCGATCAGCTTGACATCGCGCACAAACCCATCCATCACTGCCCCACGCGCCCCGCGCGCCACCGCTGCCGTCGAAAGCAACTCGCCCCACGGGGCGTTCCGCACCGACAAGCCTGTCGCAATCACCACCATCGCATCGGCGGCAATCGCATCCACGGCTTCAATCTCGGCATCAAACGGGTTTTCGAGCACTTCATCGCTATCGACAAACTGGATTGTATGCGCAAACCCCGCCACTACCTGATACCGGGAGTGCACGGGCCGGATATATTCGCGCATCACTTGATGGCGATAGCCCAAGCTGTCGAGCGAGTCCGAGATCACTGCCGTGTACAAATGGTTTGTAATCAGCTCGATTTGTTCCCGGCCGCTCACCCGGCGCCCACCTCGGCAGTCGCCGGACGCTCCGAGAAGCTCGCCTCGACAAAATGCCGGTTCAGGATCGCGATGTTCTCGATCGAAATCCCCTTCGGACACGTGGCCTCGCATTCTTGCATGTTCGTGCACGACCCAAAGAGTTCCTCGTTCATCGCCGTCACCATCCGCAGCGCCCGGTCAAACTTCTCGGGCTGCCCCTGCGGCAACAGATTCAGATGCGCCACCTTGGCCGCCGTAAACAGGCTCGCCGAGGCATTGGGGCAACTCGCCACGCAGGCCCCGCAGCCGATGCAGGCCGCCGCGTCCATGGCCCGGTCCGCATTCGACTTCGGTATCGGAATCGCATTGCCGTCCGGCGCCGAGCCCGTGGGCACCGATATGTAGCCGCCCGCCTGGATGATCCGGTCAAAAGCGGAGCGGTCCACCATCAAATCCTTCACGAGCGGAAACGCACTCGCCCGCCATGGCTCAATAAACAACTCCTCGCCGTCCTTGAAATGCCGCATATGCAACTGGCAGACCGTCGTCTTCGGAAAGCCGCCATGTGCCTTACCGTTGATCATGAATCCGCACGAGCCGCAGATGCCCTCCCGGCAATCATGCTCGAAGGTGACCGGCTCTTCGCCCTTGACGATCAGCGACTCGTTGAGCACATCGAGCATTTCGAGAAACGACATGTCCTCGTTCACTCCCGGCATGTCATAGCGCACCATCTTGCCCGGTGCGTTGGGTCCGGACTGCCGCCAGACGTTCAATGTGAGCTTCATAGATTTGCGGTACTCCTCGGATTACTTGTAGCTGCGCTGCGCCGGCTTGACGTACTCGAAGCTCAGCGGCTCTTTATTCAACACGGGTGCGGCGTTTTCACCCTTGTACTCCCAGGCCGCGACATACGCATAGTTCTCATCGTCGCGCTGCGCCTCGCCCTCCGGCGTCTGGTACTCCTCGCGGAAGTGCCCGCCGCAACTTTCATTGCGGTCCAGCGCATCCAAACACATCAATTCGCCCAGTTCGATAAAGTCGGCCACGCGCCCCGCGTTCTCCAACTGCTGGTTCAAGTCCGAACCCGATCCCGGCACCGAAACGTTCTGCCAGAATTCCTCGCGAATTTCCCGGATCCGGCCGATGGCGAACTCAAGCCCCTGCTTGTTGCGCGCCATGCCGCAGTAGTCCCACATGATCTTGCCCAGCTCCCGGTGGAACTGCGTCACCGTCTTCTTGCCCCGGATCGACAGCAGCCGGTTCGTCAGGTTGGTCGCGTTCTCGAGCGCCCCCTTCGCCTCGGCATGATCGGCGCTGACTTTTTCCAGCTTCGTCTCCGCCAGGTAATTCGTAATCGTGTAGGGCGCGACGAAATAACCGTCGGCCAGCCCCTGCATCAGGGCGCTCGCCCCCAGCCGGTTCGCCCCGTGGTCGGAGAAGTTTGCCTCTCCCAGCACAAACAGACCCGGTATCGTCGACATCAGGTGATAGTCCACCCACAGCCCGCCCATCGTGTAATGCACGGCGGGGAAAATCCGCATCGGTACCTTGTAGGGATTCTCTCCCGTGATGCGCTCGTAGATCTCAAACAGATTGCCGTAGCGCTCGCGAATCGCGTTTTCCCCGAGCCGCTGGATCGAGTCACGGAAGTCGAGGTAAACCCCCAGTCCCGTCTCGCCCACGCCCCGGCCTTCGTCGCAAACGCGCTTGGCCGCCCGCGAGGAAATGTCACGCGGCGAAAGGTTGCCAAAGCTCGGGTACATCCGCTCGAGATAATAGTCCCGATCATCTTCCGGAATCTGGTCCGGGCTCCGCCGGTCCCCCGCGTTCTTCGGCACCCAGATGCGGCCGTCATTGCGCAGGGATTCCGACATCAGCGTCAGCTTCGATTGGTATTCTCCCGACACGGGAATACAGGTCGGATGGATCTGAGTAAAACACGGATTGCTGAACAGCGCCCCCCGCTTGTGGGCCCGCCACCCGGCCGTCACATTCGAACCCTTAGCGTTCGTCGACAGATAGAAAACGTTACCGTAGCCGCCGGTGGCCAGCGCCACCGCGTCAGCCATGTGAATTTCCAGTTTGCCCGTGATCAGGTTGCGCGTCACAATGCCGCGCGCCTTGTTATCGATCACGATCAGGTCGACCATCTCGGTACGCGCCAGCATCTTCACCTGCCCGCTCGCTACCTGCCGTTCGAGCGCCTGATAGGCCCCGATCAATAGCTGCTGCCCTGTCTGGCCCCTCGCATAAAACGTGCGCGACACCTGCGCCCCGCCAAACGACCGGTTCGCCAGCGTCCCGCCGTATTCCCGGGCAAACGGCACACCCTGCGCCACGCACTGGTCGATGATGTTCACCGAGACCTCCGCCAGCCGGTATACATTGTGTTCGCGCGCCCGGAAGTCGCCCCCCTTCAGCGTGTCGTAAAAGAGCCGGTAAATCGAGTCGCCGTCATTGCGGTAGTTCTTCGCCGCGTTGATGCCGCCCTGCGCCGCGATGGAATGCGCGCGGCGCGGAGAATCCTGAAAACAAAATGCCGT
Organism: Bryobacter sp. CoA8 C33; assembly: GCA_019931185.1. Lineage (GTDB taxonomy): Bacteria > Acidobacteriota > Terriglobia > Bryobacterales > Bryobacteraceae > Bryobacter. The sequence goes on along the minus strand of JAINDK010000050.1, from coordinate 243,266 downwards.
CACGTTGTAGCCCAGCTCGCCCAGCGAGGCCGCGCAAGACGCCCCCGCCAGACCCGTGCCCACCACAATCACGTGATACTTGCGCTTGTTCGCCGGGTTCACCAGCTTCATGTTGAATTTCGTGGTTTGCCACGCCCGCTCGATCGGGCCTCCAGGGATTCGGGAGTTCAGAGTCATCGCCTAAACAAGGTCCTTTCCGATAATGCCAAGCAGGACACAAACAGGAATCGATATGTTGCCGATTGAGAGCGCCGCCGCTGAAATGGTGGCAAAATTGCGCAATAGATTGCGGTATTTGGGATGGTTCAGCCCCATCGACTGGAACATGCTCCACACGCCGTGCGTCAGGTGCAGCCCCAGCATGCTCATCGCGATCACATAAAACAAGGACGCCAATGGCTGCCGGAACCCGATCACGAGATTGTGATACGGATCCATCTCCACATACCGCGGATGGGTCGATCCCAGCGTCAAATGGCTCAGATGGTAGAGCACGAAGAAGAACAAGATCGGCCCTGAAAGATACATCGTCCGCGACGCGTAGGTCGATAAGGTCGGCGTCTTGCGCACATACCCCTGCGGCCGCGCCGCCCGGTTCAGGTTATACAACTGCGCAATCGTCACCACATGCAGCACAAAACAGCTCAACAGCCCCAGCCGCACGGCCCAGAGCAATTCCGCCGAGGCGTGCAGCAGCTTGGCATAGTTCGCCAACGCTTCCTGAGCATTCGGCAGGTAGATCTGCAGGTTCCCCAGCATATGGCCAATCGTGAAGAAAAAAAGGATCGCTCCCGTCACGGCAACAACATATTTTTTGCCGATCGCCGTCTGATACAGAGCCAGCGACTGGTGGAGCTTGGAGTTTGCAACTGCGGTACTTGCCATAAGGATCGTGTGGGTCTCGGAACTTATTCAAAAGAGGAGCATTGCGCTCCTGCCTTGTGGATGCCGGACTATCCACATTGTATAGAAATTTTTACTGTCAGGCCGTAAAACGTGCGGTCAGCCTGTACGGAACTCGCCTATTTCCCCAGGAAAAGCCGCTTTGCCAAGAGTTCCGGCAAGCCAGCATCGACAATCGACCGCGCCGCCCCCTCGATGTCGTATTCCGTCCGGTAGAAGCTTACCTGATTCGCTTCCCGGTCCAATATGCAAAACGCCGCCCGCGCATCCCCATCCCGTGGCTGCCCTGTGCTGCCCGGGTTGATCAAATACTGCATGCCAGGCTCCAACTGCAACGTGTGCGTCAACGCACCCTGCCCGGTCTGCGCCAGCATCCTCAGCGAATCCCCAAAATACGCAAAGCCCCCCTGGCGGTGCGTATGCCCGAAGAAATTGATCTCCCCTGGCAAATACCGGTTCATCCCCCGGGCATCCCCCTCCGACACCAGATACAGGTCCTCGTCAATCGGACTCCCATGCATCAGCCAGAATCCATCATGCGCCACCGGCCCGCGTGGCAACCCCTCCAGGTAGCGCCGGTTCTCCGCCGTCAGGATCCGCCCCGTCCACCCCAGGGAAGCCTTGGCCACTTCGTTGTAGCCTTCCGGCAAGTCAATGCCGACCGCCACCTTGTCGTGATTGCCGCGCACGATTCTTCGCAAATGCTTCGTTGCCCATTGCACCGTTTCGTTCGGATGCGCACCGTATCCCACCAGATCGCCACAGCAGACAATCTGGTCATACAGGCCCCCGGCTGCTGTTAGCGCGGCCACCAGAGCATGAAGGTTCGAGTGAAGATCACTGAGTATCAGGTATCGCAGGACGAGACTCGCTCTCCTTCGTATCATCGCTCATCTTTCCGGCGCGCTCGGCTACAATGGTCCGATGTCTTTAGTTGTCGTTGGTTCCGTCGCTTATGACGGAGTGGAAACGCCCCATGGCAAGGTCGAGCGAATGCTGGGCGGCGCCTGCACCTACATCGCTCTCTCGGCCAGTTATTTCACCAGACCCAAGATCGTAGCCGTTGTCGGCGACGATTTCGACCCCGCCGACCGCGACCTGCTCGCCTCGCGCGGTATCGATCTCGGCGGCCTCGAACTCGCCTCCGGCAAAACCTTTTTCTGGCAGGGTGTCTACAGCGAGGACATGAACGATCGCACTACCCTGCGTACCGATCTCAACGTCTTCGCCACCTTCGCTCCCAAGCTTCCGGACTCCTACAAGCAAGAGCCCTACCTCTTGCTCGGCAACATCCAGCCTGCCCTGCAAAAACAGGTCTTCTCCCAGATGGCCTCCCTGCGCTTCTGCGGCGGCGACACCATGAATTTCTGGATCAACGATTTCCGCGCCGAACTGCTTGAAACGATCCGCGACTGGAACTTCCTGCTCATCAACGATTCCGAGGCCAAGCTCCTGTCCGGCGAATCCAATCTGCGCAAGGCCGCCGCCCGCATCATGGACATGGGTCCGAAAAATCTCGTCATCAAGCGCGGCGAATATGGCGCCATGCTATTCCGCCCGGACAGCATGTTCATGGTGCCGGGCTACCTGCTCGAAAACGTCTTTGACCCCACCGGCGCCGGCGATTGCTTCGCTGGCGGTTTTGTCGGCTATCTCGCCGAACGCGGCTACACCCTCGATGGCGATATCGACCCCCACGAGTTGCACCGCGCCGTGATTTATGGCAGCGTGATGGGCAGTTTCTGTTGCGAGAAGTTTGGCGTCGACCGCTTCCGCACCCTCACCCGCCAGGATATTGATGCCCGCTACGAAGAGTTCCGTAAGCTCACCGCCTTCTAGGCCCGCTCGCGACCTCGCCCTCTGCGCCGTCGTGCTGGCTCTGATCAGCGCCGCAGCCATCGCCTTCATCCAGGCCCAGGGCGTCGCCCTGCATTACGGGGACGCCGCCGCTCATCTCAACATCGCCCGCCGCCTTTGGGATGGACGGCACCCCGGCTATGAACAGATCGGCACCGTCTGGCTCCCCCTGCCGCACCTGTTGATGATGCCCTTCACCCGCGTTGATGCCTGGTGGCGCAACGGCCTGGCCGGCGCCATCCCCGCCGGCGCCATGTGGGTCGCCGGCGGCCTCTTCCTCTTTGCCGCCCTCCGCCGCCTCTTCGGCCGCCGCCCCGCCCTCGCCGCACTCGCCATCTACGCCACCCAGCCCAATCTCCTCTACCTCCAATCCACCCCCATGACCGAGTCTGTTTTCTTTGCCTGCGCCCTCGCCCTGCTCTATTTCAGCGTGCGCCTCAATGAGACTCAATCCCCGCTCGACGCCCTGCTCTGCGGCTTGGCCGCCTCCGCCGCCAGCCTCACCCGCTACGAGGGCTGGATCCTCATTCCCGCCGTCGGCCTCTATGTGCTCCATTCCTCTGGGCCCCGCCGCTGGTCCTGCGCCGCCGCCTTCGGCCTACTGGCCGCCGCCGGCCCCCTTTTCTGGCTCGCTCACAATCAGTTCCTTTACTCCGACTGGCTCGAGTTCTACCGCGGCCCCGGCTCCGCCAAGGACATCCAGAAACAGATGCCCTATCCCGGCTCTCATGACTGGCTCATGGCCACCCGCCAGTTTGCCTTCGCCGTCAAGGCCGTCAACGGTCTCCCCCTCATCGCCGCCGGCTTGTCCGGCATCTTCCTCGTCCTCCGCCGCCGCTGCTTCTGGCCCGTCTGCTTCGCCCTCCTATCGCCGCTGTTTTATGTCTGGAGTCTCCAGTCCGGGGATACCCCGATCTTTGTTCCCGATATCTATCCCTTCAGCCACTACAACTCCCGCTATGCCCTCGCACCTCTGCCGCTGCTGCTCATCGGCTGCGCCGCCTGGGTTGCCGCCCGGCCCCGCGCCGCCCTCCTGCTGCCTTCCCTAGCCCTCTGCTGGTTCGCCTTCTCCCCGGTAACCGTTAGACAGGAAGGCACCGTCAACTCCCTCTACCGCCGCGACTGGACCACCCAGGTCGCCTCTCTTCTCGCCACCCACTATCAGCCCGGAACCGGCATTTGGATGCCCTTTGGCGACCTAACCGCGGTCCTCACCGAGGCCGGTATTCCCATCCGGGAGTCGATTCATCAGGGCGATAAACTCGAGTTCGACCGTAACGCCGCCCGCCCGGATCTCTTCCTCGACACTGCCTGGGTCATTGCCCAATCCGGTGATCGCGCCGCCAAGGCTATGGCCCGTGCCCACTCCATGGGTCTCCCCTACCGTTGTGTGAAACTAATATCGATGCCTTACTCCCCGGCCATCGAAGTTTGGCGGCGCTGCGGAAAATGAAAATCCCCTTCACCAAGGCGCATGGCGCTCTCAATGACTTTCTACTGACTTGGCAACCCGATCTGGCGCCGGTGAAAAGTCTAAGTCATCTCGCCACCGCCATCTGCCATCGCAATGCAGGCGTGGGAGCCGACGGCTGGCTCCTCATATCTCCGGCCGAAGCCGGTTGCGACGTGCGCATTCGCCTCTTCAATCCCGACGGCGGCGAGGTTGAAATGTCCGGCAATGGCACCCGCTGTGCCGCCGCCTGGGCCCTCGCCAACGGACACGCCACCGCTCCCACCGTCCGCATCCTCACCGGCGCTGGCCCCAAGTCCATGAGCCTGGTCGAGCAATCCGGTCCACTTTATTCCTTTGTCATGGACATGGGGCTTCCGTCTTATTCAAATGAAGATCTGCACGCGAAACTCCAGGTCGGCGGTCACGATCTCGATTGCACCATCCTTCACGTCGGCAATCCCCAGTGCGCCATCTTCGTTGCCGATTTCGATTTCGATTGGATTTCCCTCGGCGCCGCCGTCGAGCGCGATCCCCGCTTCCCCGATCGCACCAATGTCAGCTTTGTCCGCGTCCTCGACTCTCACTCGATCGATGTCCGCTTCTTTGAACGTGGCGTCGGCGTTACAAACTCCTCGGGAACCGGCTCCACCGGTGCCATGGCCGCCAGCGTCCTCCGTGGCCTTACCTCCAGTCCCGTCACGGTTCATACCCCCGCCGGAATACTAAAGCTTTCCTGGGATTCCACGATTCATCTACTGGGCCCGGCTGAATTGGTCGCCACCGGGCTGTTCAATTACTCGGAATCATGAAACAACAACTGCTCGACAAACTCCACACCAAGACAGCCCGCGTGGGTGTCGTTGGCCTAGGCTACGTTGGTTTGCCCCTGGCTGTTGAATTCGCTCATGCCGGCTTTGAGGTTCTCGGGCTCGATGTCGATCACCGCAAAATCGACAAACTCAACGCCGGTGAGTCCTACATACAGGACATCCCCACCTCCACCGTTCAACCGCTCGTCGCAGCAGGTAAACTCGCCGCCACCACCGATTTCTCCCGCATCCGCGATCTCGATACTGTCAACATCTGCGTTCCCACCCCCCTGTCGAAAGCCAAGGACCCGGATATGACCTTCGTCAATTCCGCCGTGCAGTCTATCGCCGAGAACTTCGGCCCCGGTAAGCTGGTCATTCTCGAGTCGACGACCTATCCCGGCACCACCGAAGAACTCGTCCTGCCCAAGCTCGAACAAAACGGCCTCACGGTCGGCGCCGATTTCTTCCTCTGCTTCTCCCCGGAACGCGTCGACCCTGGCAACAAACAATTCCAGACCCGCAACATTCCCAAAGTCGTCGGCGGCCACACCGCCAACTGCACGGAAGTTGGCGCCGCTTTTTATGCGCAGGCCCTCGACCGTGTCGTGCCCGTTAGCGGCACCAAGGTCGCCGAAATGGTCAAGCTGCTCGAGAACACCTTCCGCATGATCAACATCGGCATGGTCAACGAGCTCTCGATCATGTGCGGCCGCATGGGCATCAATGTCTGGGAGGTGATCGACGCCGCCGCTACCAAGCCCTTTGGCTTCATGCCTTTTTATCCCGGCCCGGGCCTCGGCGGCCATTGCATCCCGATCGATCCCTTCTACCTATCCTGGAAGTCCAAGCAGTCCGGCATCGAGGCCCGCTTCATCGAACTCGCCGGCTACATCAACGGCCAGATGCCTCATTTCGTCGTCGACAAGATCCAGAACGCCCTCAACGACCACACCAAGCCCCTGCGTGGCTCCGCCGTTCACATCCTCGGCATGTCTTATAAGAAGGATATCGACGACGTCCGCGAATCCCCCGGCCTCGACATCATGCACCTGCTGCTGCAGCGCGGCGCCCGCGTCTCTTACACCGATCCCTTCATTCCCACCCTGCGGCTCGAGGGCGGGCGCTTTGACAGCCAGGACATGCAGTCCGCCTGCGCCCAGGCCGACTGCGTCGTCGTCGTCACCGATCACACCGGCGTCGACTATGCCGCCGTGCTCGATGCCGCGCCCCTCATTGTCGACACCCGCAACGCCCTAAAGCGCTTCCAATCGCCCAAGATCGTCACCCTTTAGCCCGCCGGCCACTCCCCGCCCGGCAACAATCGGCCCTCCTCGCCCCCCTGGTAGAGATAGGCCCAGCACCATACGCGCACTCCATCCTCATCCCGCGCCGTGCAAACAATCCGACAGTATTCCCGCGGCTCCGCGTCCCCGGCGTGGCACCCTTCATAGCGGTCCAGACACTCCAGCAGATCGCCCTCCTCGGGTAAGGCAAACAACTCTCCCTTCACCCGCTCCCCGTCCTCCAGCGCCGGCAACATCCCCGGATAAGCCCCGAGGTCGATCAACCGGCCCGCCAGGCTCGCCTTCCCGCGATAGCTCCCCTCCACCGCCAGCCGCCGCGCCATCGCATGGTCCTGGCCCCGCTTCAACGTCCCGTAAACAAACACGTGCCGGATCGTGCTCGCTCGCATCGGTCAGCCCTCGCCCTCCTTGTCCTCGAGCCCCATCTGGCTCAGCCGGTAGCGCAGCGCGTTTCGCGTGATTCCCAGCAGCCGTGCCGCCTGGCTCTTATTCCCGCTCGCCCGCTTCAACGCTTCCCGCAAGATGCTCTGCTCATATTCATCGAGCGTCATCCCCGCGGGCAAAAACAGCCCTTCCCCACCCCCGGCCCTCCCCCGCGGGCCCATCTCCAGCCGGATGTCCTCGGCCCCTAACAGCTCACCCGAGGCCAGCAGTACGCTCCGCTCGATCACATTCTCCAACTCACGCACATTCCCCGGCCAACGGTGCCCCAGCAGTTTCTCTAGCGCCGCCACCGAAAACCGGTACCGTCCCTCCCCAAACCGCTCGAGAAAGTGACCCGCCAGCGCTGGTACATCCTCGAGCCGCTCCCGCAGTGGGGGTATGTTGATCGGCATCACATTCAACCGGTAGTACAGATCCTCGCGAAAGCGCCCCCCTTCGAGCGCCGCCCGCAAATCCACATTCGTTGCCGCCACCACCCGCACATCCAGCTTCCGTGTCCGGTTCGATCCCAGCCGCTCAAACTCGCGCTCTTGCAACACCCGCAGCAGCTTCACCTGCACCGGCAGCGGCACATCTCCGATTTCATCCAGAAACACCGTCCCCTGATCGGCCTGCTCAAACTTCCCCGGTTTGGCCACCGTCGCTCCCGTAAATGCCCCCTTCTCATAGCCGAATAACTCGCTCTCCATCAGGTTCTCCGGCAACGCTCCACAGTTGATTTTGACTAGCGGTTGGGTGCGCCGCGGCGAGTGGTAATGGATCGCTCGCGCCACCATGTCCTTGCCCACGCCACTTTCCCCGCACAGCAATACCGTCGCCCGGCTCGGCGCCACCTTCTCGATCAGCCGGAACACCTCCCGCATCCCCGCGCTGTGCCCGATCAGATTACCAAATCCGCTCCGTGTCTCAAGCTCCTGCCGCAGCCGCTCGTTCTCGACCTTGAGCCGCCGCATCTCCAGCGCCTTGCCCACCACTGTGCTCAGGTGCGCGAGCGAAAACGGCTTCTGCAGAAAATCCGCCGCCCCCCGCTTCATCGCCTCAACCGCCGTCTCCACATTGCCGAAGGCCGTCATCACGATCACCGGAAGCTGCGGCGATTCCTTGTGGATCTTCTCAAGCAGAGTCAGCCCGTCCATGCCCGGCATCTTCAAGTCCGTCAAGACCAGATCCACGTTTTCCAGTTGCCCCAGCGCGGCCTCGGCCGTCGCGGCCCCCACCACGTCGTGCTGCTCGGCCGACAGGTGCAGTTCAATCACCCGCCGCAGCCGTTCTTCGTCTTCGATAATCAGGATTCTCATCGGTTCGATTCCCGCGGTTCGCTCCGGTCTGGCAGCCAGATGCGGAACTGGCTCCCCTCCCCTGGCCGGCTTTCCACCGCGATCCGGCCTCCATGCTCGTCCACTACCTTCGCCACAATCGCCAAGCCCAGGCCCGTCCCCTCCGCCTTCGTCGTAAAGAACGGATTGAAGATGTTCGGCAGCGTCTCCTCGGCAATGCCTTGGCCACGGTCCGCGACCGATAACTCGATTCCCCCCTCGGCCGTCCGGGAACTCACCGTTACCGCCGCTCCCACCGGGCTCGCGTCGATCGCGTTCGCCAGCAGATTCGCCAGCAGCGCCTCCACCCATTGCGCGTCCATCGGCGCGGGCCCAACATCGGGCGAGTCATTCCGTAGGATCGTCACACCTTTTGCTTCCGCCCGCGCCTCCACCTGCTGGATCGCCCGGTCGATCACCTCGGCAATCTCCACCATCTCGATCCGCAGCCGGAAGGGCCGGGCAAAATCGAGAAACCGCTTCACCAGATCATTGGTCCGGTCCACTTCGCTCGATATGTAGCCGGTCAACTCCCGCCCCAGCACATCGCCGGCGGATATCCGCTTCGCCAGCAGTTCCGCCGAGTTCTTGATCGTCCCCAGCGGATTGCGCAGCTCGTGCGCCAGCCCCGCCGTCAATTGCCCCAACGCCGCCAGCCTCTCGCTCCGCTGCACCTCGCTCTGCGCGGCCTTCAGGTTTGCGTTCGTCTCGGCCAACTCCACCGCCAGCCCCTGGTACCGCTCCGCCTGCTCCCGGTTGCGCCGCGCCAGTTGATAAGTCAGATACCCCGCCAGCAGCAGAAACAAGGCCCGGAAGCTGATCTCCTGTTGCTGGTCCCGCGGAATCCGCATCCAGGAAAAATCAACATACAGCAGAAAAGACAGATAGCTCAGCGCCGACACCACCGCCACGGCCGCTGAAGCCCACGCCCCGAATAGACTCGCCCCCCGCACCACCGGTAACATCAGGATCAGGTAATAGCTCGACTCAATTCCCCCGGTTACGCCGATCAGCAGATAGCTCAGCGCCAGCCGCAAACCAATCCCGCAAAGCCTCCCCACACTGCCCTCGTTGAAGAACCCGATCCGCGGCTCCACGATCTCGACGGTGGCCAGCGCCGCCAGCATCTCCGCCTCCGCATCGTTGACCACGCGCGAACAAAAGTGCAGCGCAAGGAACAATGTGATCCACGCCGCGTCTCTCGAATTGGGCCGCCACGACATGCTCCTCCTAAACTCGCACATCCAGGCTCAATTACGCCAAGCTCCCCCCCCGGCCCCAGCTGAACGCATCCTCCTGATGGTCGATCTTTAACTCTGGCTCGAAGACAATCGATATCGTGTCGAAGCGGACGGCTTCCTCCGGCACAAACTCCTTATGGCAAATCTCCCGCGCCGCCGCCCGCAGGGCCCGCATCTTTTCCGCGCCAATGTTGCGCTCCGGCGCCCCAAACTCATCGCTCCGCCGCGACTTCACCTCGGCCAGCACCAGCCGCGCTGGCTCCCCCTTCTGCCAGGCCACCAGATCCACCTCGTTCAGCCCGCGCCGGCTCCGCCAGTTCCGCGCCACCACGATATAACCCTGCTTTTCGAGATAGCGGTGCGCGATATCCTCCCCACGCCGCCCTAGCGCATGCGCCGCATCGAGCGTCCGCGCGTCCTGCCATTGCCGCAACCGGTCGATCAGCAACCATACCGGTCTGGTTAGCGAACTCACTTTCGCACTTCAAATTCGAATTGCATCACCTTGCCCCGCACAATGAAGCACAAGTAGTATTCCCACCAGCGCCGCAACCGCGCCGAACGGTTGATTAGAAATTCAAACCCGAGATACCTCCACAAAGCAAGTAGCTTGACATACACTTTTTTCTCGCGGAATTTCGCCGCCGTGTAATAGCCAAACCCCGCGTCATCCGCCCCAAAATACCGGAAGCTGAAGCTGTTCAGATGCCAGCGGTGCGTCGGGTCGCAGAAGCTCGAAAAGTCTGTGTAGTGCGGCGTCTCCAGCCGGATCGTCCCCCCGCTCCGTGTCAGCCGGTGAAACTCTTCCATCGTGCGAATCACGTTCTCCACGTGCTCAATGACATGGATCGCCCTCACTTCGTCGAATGCGGAATCGCGAAACGGGTACGGCGGGCGGTCGAGGTCGGCAATCACGTCGGCCGCCGTTCTCGGATTGTTGTCCAGACCGATGGCTCCGGGATACTTCTTGATCCCGCAACCCACGTCTAGGATTCTTGGCTTTGCTTCAGACAAGCCTCCAGTGTATCCAGGCAGAACTCAGCCTGGTCGCGTGTGAACACCAGCGGCGGACACAGCCGGATCGAATTCGGGCCGCAACCCAGAATCAGAATCCCCCGCTCAAAGGCCATCCGCTCCAAGCGGTCCCGCAGTTCCGGAAAACGTTCCCGCCCCTGCTGCGTCCTGACCAGCTCAAATCCCAGCATCAGGCCCAGACCCTGTACCCGGCCCACGTGACGGAATTCGCGCGGCCACGCCAGCATTCGCTCGAGCATATAGCCCCCCACCCGCCGCGCATTCTCAAGCAAATCCGCCTCGAGCAACTCAATCGTCGTTAGAGAACTGGCGATCGCCACCGGATTGCCGCCAAAGGTCGAGGCATGCGCCCCCGGGGTCCACTGCATCCATTGCGGCTTGCTCACCACCGCGCTCAATGGTAAGCCGCTTGCAATTCCCTTCGCCAGCGCCAGTATGTCCGGGTTCACTCGAAAATGCTCCACCGCGAACATCTTCCCCGTTCGCCCCATCCCCGTCTGCACCTCATCCCAAATAATCGGAATCTCATACTTGGCCGCCACCGCCTGCAACTCATCGACAAACTTCGGCGGCGGCACGACATAACCCCCTTCGCCCTGTACCGGCTCCACTACAATCCCAGCAATGTCGTCGGCCGGCAGAATGTGGCGGATCAGTTGGTCCTCGATCACCTTCACGCATTCCACCTGACAGCTCTCCACCTGCTTGCCATATGCGCAGCGGTAACAGTTCGCATAGGGAATGTGCGTGACGCCCGACAGCAGCGAACCGAATTTCTTCTTCTGTATGCTTTTCGATCCCGTCAGCGACAGCGATCCCATCGTGCGCCCATGAAAGGCTCCCAGAAACGCGATAAAGCGCTCGCGTCCCGTCTGGTAGCGCGCCATCTTGAGCGAAGCCTCAATCGCCTCGGTGCCGGAGTTGCCAAAGTACACGCGCCGCCCGCCGCCGCCCGGCGCCAGGCTCCGCAGCTTCTCGGCCAGTTGCACCATGTTTTCGTAAAAGAAATCCGTGCCCGAATAATGCACCAACCGCGCGGCCTGCCGCTGGATTGACTCGACCACTTTCGGATGGCAATGCCCCGTCGCGCACACGGCAATCCCCGCGTTGCAATCAAGAAACCGGTTGCCATCCAGGTCTTCGATGATCGAGCCTTCCGCCCGCGCCACCGTCAACGGGTATCCCCGCGTATAACTCGGGCTCAATACAGCTTGATCCCGGGCAATGAGTTGCGCCGCCTTCGGACCCGGTAATGCGGTCACCAAATGCGGCAGGTCGTCGCGCCTAAGCAGGGTTGTGCTCATGCGATTCTCCTGATCAATTGAAGTTGGTTGAGAGGGGGTGGGAAAAGGTTTTCGGCGTCTAATCCGCGCCGAAAAGTCCAGGGCGTGACAGGCCGGGCTGGGTGTGAAGGGCTGCTGTCTCCATAACTTGAGCATAAGCCAATCAGCAGGCCGATTCCACTACGCTGGTCCTCACATAAAACTACTGCCGCTTTTTTTCCTGCCCGTTGCCTGTCCCTCTCCTTTGAAAAAGACATGCTTCCCGTTCTCCATCAGAACTGCGGCGGCTGCCCTAACTCGCGTCAGCAGGAAGGCGGCGTCAAATTTCTCGCCGACTCCACCGGTGAGTTCCCGGGCCTCCTCGCTCTTTGCTAGCTCAGCGATACTGTACTTATGAGAATCCTCGTTCTGGCCCTCGCCCTCGTCTTGGCTTCCTGCTCAGAAACCCCACGCCAACAGGCTCAGTCCAGCCAGCCCGCCAAAACTTACGAACTCACCGGTGAAGTCGTCTCCATGGATGCTCCCACTCAGGTCCTCACTATCCGGCACGAGGAAATCAAGGGTTGGATGGAGGCCATGACGATGGGCTTCCCCGTCAAGGAAAAAGCCGAATTCGAAAAACTCAAGCCCGGTCAGAAGATCAAGGCCTCCGTCATCGTCCAGGGCGATGAGTTCCACCTCGAAAAGATCTCTGTCCTGCCCTAGGCTTGCACTACTTTTTCCCGCCGCAGCACCCGCAAGATCCGGTTCAGCGTATTCTCTTGCCCCTCGCTTAAGCTGCTCAGAAGATCCACGCAGCTTTGCGCCACCACCGACTCGACCCGCTCCAATGCCTCCAACCCTGCCTTGTTAAGAAAGCAATGACACTGCCGCCGGTCGCGCCTGGGCGGCTCCCGCCTGACCATTCCCTTGATCGCCAAAATGTCGGTAGCCCCCGGGTCCCGGCTCACGTAAGGTTCGCAATACCTCGGACTGCTGCGCGGTGAACCCGTGCACGGCAAATAGTCCCCGCCGCAATCTCTGCAGCGGGCTAGCGTTGATTCCCGCAATGCATGGATCGTCTGCTAAGCCGGCTCTTGGGTACTCCGATCCTCCTCCACCCCTACCCAGAGAACTTCTTCCTCCATAGGTAGAGGCGGCAGTTTATGGATACTCATGTCAGGAATTTTTCATACGAAGACCGAATCTGCGAAGCAATACCCTCTTTTGACTGAGTCGTAGAGAAACTGGCGGAGCAGCCGCCCGCTCTGGGAGGTGCCGAAGGCGATGGCTCGCCTGAGGTGGCGGCTCTGGTCTCCCAGCAGCACGGTCCCGCGATTCTCGTAGCGCAGAAAGCTGATCACGTCGCGGATGGCGGCCAGGCCGGCGCCGGCCACCACGGGATCTTCCCTTTTCTAGAGAGCCTCGTAGATCTGATGGGGCTCGAAGCCGCCTGACATCTCGATGGCGGTTTTGGCCGCGTTTAACTGCCAGCCGGCCCGGATGGTCTGCCGGCGGCCATCGCGGCTATCGCGAACCGTCTGCTCGGTGGGCCCGGCGGCGGGATAGCCCTGCATGTTGCGATCACCGAGGTTCATGTGCTACGTCTTCTCGCGGGGCACGAATTCGCTGCGTATCACTGCCTCCACGCCCTGAGCGAGGGGCGGATAAACGCGTAGGAGGCCAGGAGATAGGGGCACATCCCATCGCCAGCCGACCCAGTCCAGCGTGAAGCCTTTTTCCATCAGCAGGAGGTCGCCGAACATGCTGCTGAGGCCGCGGCCGCCGCGGCAGGGTCGCGCGGTTTGACCACGAGCAGCTCGGCGCTGAAGCGGACAAGGCCGCGGTCGTCAACCGGAGCCCGGTCTAGATCGCGGATGATCTGATTGGCGGGGTTCTTCGGGTCGAGGGTAAACTAGGCGCGGGCGAGGACGCGCTCGTAGCGCTCACCGTAATCGCCGCGCTCAACGACATGGATCCTATCGACCGCGCCGGGCAGCAGCGCCGCCATCAGGAAAGAAACAGGCATCGCATCGGTGGCTAGAGCCCTTTCAGGTAATTGGCAAGGAAGGGTACGCCCTTGACGCCATGAAAGACGTGGCCGCCAGAGTGCACTTCACGCTCGAGCGCGGTGGCGGCCCCGAGGGCTTCATAAACGCGGCGGGTCTCGGCGAATGCCTGTTCGAAGCCAGCCAAGGGGAAGATGCGGTCCTGCTCGCCGGTTTCGACAAAGAGAGGCCTCGGCGCGATCAAACCGGCGACATCGCTCATCTCCGCCCAATTCAGAATTCCAGGTACATAGTTGTCCATGCAGTGGGCGAGCGAGAGGATGCAGTCGTGAAAGGTGCAAAGATAGCCGGAGACCATCGCCGCCTGAATCCGGGTATCGAGGGCGGAGGCGAACAAGGTGCAGGTGCCGCCGCCGCTGATACCGACGCAGCCGAGGCGGCGGGCATCGAGATCCTTGCGCGATTCGACGAAGTCGATTGCCCGCATAACGTCGTAGACCCGCCAGCCAATCATGGTTTCGCCGAACAGGAGAGCGGCGCCGGCGGCGGGCTGGCAACTGTTCTGATTGGGCCCCTTGGCGGCATTGATGGGATCGCGGCGATGGCCGAAGGCGATGGGTTCGATGGCGAGGGCCGCCATGCCCTGCTCGACGAATTGGATGGCAAAATCGTTCTGATAGCCGCCCTTGCCGCTTCGCTGCTGGCCCTTGTCATCGAGGCCGACAATGTCGTCGACGCCGCGGCCATGGCCAGGCACGCACACCATGACGGGCAAGGGACCCTTGGCGTCTTTCGGCTTGAGCAGATAGGAAAAGACCTCGAGCCCTTCGCGGCTGGTGAAGTGAATCGTCTCGCGCGTGTAAGTGCCCAGGTCGGCGGTCTGGGTGATGCGTGGGGCAAGAACGGGCGCCTGGGCGGGAAAGCCGCCGATCAGTTCGGTGATCTTTGTGCGCAGCTTGCGTTGCCAGGACTTGACGGCGGCCGGAGAATTGGCGGCAAAGCGGTAGCGCAGAGGGGCGGCCTTGTGGCGCTCGCGCGACCAGGCCACGGGATCGAAGCGGGGCCCGGCGAAAGTATCGGCATTGAGGGCGGCAGCGGCGGCAATGCTGCTGAGAGCCATATCGCGTCTGGTCATTCTGGATTCACCTCCAAGACTTCGTCGAAGATATCAGGTCGCAGTGTGATGCCGGCCATGCGCAGGCGGTCGAGGATCTTTGGCTTGACGCCGCTCGAGCGGAAGCGGCCCTGGACACGGCCGTCGGGGGTCATCCCAGTGCGCTCGAACAGGAAGATATCCTGCGTCTTGACGCGGCCATCCTCGACGCCGAGCACTTCGGCGATCGAGGTGATTTTGCGCGAGCCGTCCTGCAGGCGCGCCACTTGGCAAACCAGCTTGATCGCGCTGGCCAATTGCTGGATGAGCACCTTCGACGGGATTTCGAGATCGGCCATCAGCATCATGGCCTCGAGCCGCGAGAAGGCGTCGCGCGGGGTGTTCGCGTGGATGGTTGTCATCGAACCCTCGACGCCGGTATTCATCGCCTGGAGCATGTCGAGTGCCTCGCCGCCCCGGCACTCGCCGATGATGATGCGGTCGGGCCGCATGCGCAGCGCCGTGCGCACGAGCTGGCGCTGATTGATGCCGCCTTCCTTGTTGAGGTTGGGCGGGCGGGTTTCGAACTTGACGACGTGACGCTGCTGGAGCTGCAGCTCGGCGGTGTCCTCGATCGTGACGATGCGCTCTTCTTCCGGGATAAAGCGGGACATGGCGTTAAGCGTGGTTGTCTTGCCGCTGCCGGTGCCGCCGGAGATCAGCACAGTGGATTTTGCCGCAACGCAGGCGGCCATGAATTCGAGCATCGAGCGGGTGATCGTTTTCTTCTCGATCAGTTCCTCGCTGGTGATGACGTGCTTGCCAAAACGGCGAATGGACATCGACGGGCCATCGAGCGCGAGTGGGGGAATGATGGCATTGACGCGGCTGCCGTCCTGCAGGCGGGCGTCGACGATGGGGTTGGCTTCATCGACGCGGCGCCCCACCTTGGAGACGATCTTCTCGATGACATGCAGCAGGTGGGCGTTGTCCTTGAAGCGGATGCCGGTCAGGGTGAGCTTGCCGAAGCGCTCGACATAGACCTTGTTCGGGCCGTTGATCAGGATGTCGGAGATGCTCGGCTCTTTGAGTAGCGGCTCGAGGGGCCCGAGGCCAAAGACCTCGTCGAGAACCTCTTCGATGATCTGGTTCTCCTCGGCCGTCGTCATGGGGACGCGCTGTTCCTGCAGCAGCTTTTCGACAACGCGACCGATTTCCATGCGCACGCGGTCGCGTGGGAGCGAGTTGACCTTATCGAGGTTGAGCACGCTGATGAGCTTGCGGTGGATCTCGCCCTTGAGCTCGAAGGTGCGGCTGGTAGCGCGCAAGGCGCCAGAGGCCGGTTGGGCGGCTGGCCTGTCACTGCTCGAGGCGGGAGTTGGCGCCTTTAATCCCATCCGCCGCGGGATCGGACGTATCGTACCCATGATCTAAGACACTAACACTTCAAACCATGCCCGCGTCACGCAGAAATCGTGCCGCCTCCTCCGGCGGAGTCGGGTTGATATAAAATCCCGTGCACCACTCGAATCCGGCGACCTTTGTCAGGCGGGGAATGATTTCGATGTGCCAGTGAAAATGCTCCATCGGCCCTTCCTGAACGGGCGCGGTATGGATGACGAAGTTGTAGCTCGGGCGCTCGAGCACTTTGTCGATGCGACGGAGCAACGTGCGCATCACCCAGGCGAGGCTGTGGATCAACTGTGGACTTGCGTCTTCGAAGTGGCTGCTGTGGCGCCGCGGCATCACCCAAGTCTCAAACGGAAAGCGCGGCGCATAAGGGGAAATCGCCGCGAAATCCTCGGTTTCGAGAATCAGCCGTGAACCGGATTCCGTCTCCTGGCTCACCATATCGCACCAGATGCAGCGCTCACGGAAATCAAAGTAGCGCCGCGCGCCTTCCATTTCTTCTTGCACGCGCTTGGGCACAATGGGCAGTCCGATGATCTGGGAGTGTGTGTGTTCAAGAGTGGCGCCGCCCATCTCGCCGTGATTCTTGAAACAGACGATGTAGCGCATGCGGCGGTCGCGTTTGAGGTCGCAAATGCGTTCACGAAAGGCCCAGAGCAAGTCTTCGACGGCCTTCTCGCCGCACTCGGACAAGAAGAGCTCATGTTGGGGGCTCTCGATGATCACCTCGTGCGCGCCGACGCCATTCATGCGATCGTAAAGGCCATCGGCGGCGCGGTCGAGATTACCTTCGACGCGCAGGGCGGGAAATTTATTGGGTACGACGCGCAGGCTCCAGCCAGGCGTATTCGGCTGGCCGCCATCGGGGCGAAAGGCCATGATTTCTGGTGGGGTCTTCGCTTCATTGCCGGCGCAAAAGGGGCAGAACCGATGAGTCGGTCCCGCGACCGGTACACGGATGAAATCGCTGGGCCGGCGGGCCCGCTCGACGGAAATAATCACCCAGCGTCCTGTCACCGGGTCTCGTCTCAACTCAGGCATGTAAAGAGCTTTGATTCTCGCATAGACGGCCACGGTTGCTCCACCTCCCTCCGTCCCAAGGGCCGGTAAGGGTTCCTTTACGGATTGAGAAGATCCCCACGGCAGGCAGGCGGGTTTCCGGCTTGTCCGGGAGCGATGAAGCGATAGTCAATCTGCTTGCGCTCCACTGCGCCACTTTTGCTCCCCACTCGGCTTTTTCCCTGTTTCGTCGCCGTCGCGATTGCGTATGCCCGGTCACCACGCGCTTCCCCATTCCCTCTGCCGCGTAGCGGATGCATTCCTCCTCCTTGGACCCAATGGAGATTGACTCTATTTCCCCTATCACTCGCCATTACTACACCCCGTCCACCGCGTTGATGCCGTGCATTCCCTTGCCATCCCGGCCATTCCCATGGTGCGCGCCGTCCACCCGCGAGCCGGCCGAAATTCTCGCTGTGCTGCTCCTTGTATTAGGGAGGCGCCACTGTTGCTACTGCCGCCCCGCTGCCCCTCGAAGACCCCGCCAACTCCCGTTCCAGGATCCGCCCTGCCAACTCAAGCGAGTCGCGTCCTCGCTGCCCTAGTTTCATCGATTGGCGCCATGCCAAAACTTTAACGGCCTTGCTCCATTCTCGATCCCAGAACTGCCCCAATCACACTTATCGTTGCTCCAAAGGAGAAGCTTTGAAATCAGGGTTTTCCACGGCCGTCACGACGGCGGATTATGGAAATCAGGTCTTGGCCACTGCCTGCCCGTTCCGGCAGAGTGATTAAGAACAGACATCCCGCGGCCACGAGCGAATCAACCAGACATTCGATGTCTACTTTTAGACCGCCGGGCTGCGGCTTGGCAATTGCTCCGGCCGAATCCTCAGATGCCGCTTAGTTGCCAATCATCGATATCCGTCCGCCGCTGGCTCTCGATTGCCTGGGCCTTGCCGCGCGTCCGAAACCGCTGCACCGCTCCCTCTTCATGCTCACTGGAAATCCACAGCATCGGTATCTTCGGGCTCGTCTGGCATTCAATTAGCCTTGAAGTTGCGTCTTTCCAGAGTCTTGTGAGATACTTAAAGGTTTTTCCGCTCTAGTCGGGAGTCCTTGCATGAAAGTACGAGTTCTGTACCACGATCACTGTTTTGATGGTGCTGCTTCAGCGGCTTATTTCAGCCGTTTTCTTAAGGAAACGCACCATCCTTCAGCTGAGTATCACTACACCGGTATGGCCCATACCGCCGACCAGATTTTCGCCGACTCGATGTTTGACGGTGATGTCAATGCTATCGTCGATTTCAAGTACTCTCCCAATCACCGGCTCACTTGGTGGTTTGATCACCACCAAAGCGCGTTTTTGTGCACCGCCGATGCCGACCACTTTCAGGCTGCCCGCAACCCGCTCCATTTTTTTGATCCCGCCTACCGCAGTTGCACCAAGTTCATTCGCGACATCGCCCGCGAAAAGTTTGGCTACGAACCAGCGGATCTGGCTGAACTTGTCCATTGGGCGGACATCATCGATGGCGCTCAATACTCCACTCCCCAGGAGGCCGTCGAACTCAAGGCTGCTGCGACTAAGCTGGTTCTCGTGATTGAGGCTGTCAAGGGCTCCGAGTTGGTCCAACGCATCATCCGTGACATGCAAGCCATGCCACTCGAAGAAATCATCGCCCAACCCGAGATATCCGCCGTCTTCACTCCTCTCCACGACCGTCACCTGCGCTCACTCGAAGTCATTGGCCAAAAGGCCCGCACCGAGGACGGTGTCATCTTCTTTGACCTCGTCGGCGATTCTCTGGAAGGCTACAACAAGTTTGTTCCCTACTATCTCTTCCCGGATGCGAGTTATACCGTTTCGGTCTCCGAGTCCACTTTCCGCACTAAAGTAAGCGTGGGCTCTAGCCCCTGGGCCGCAAAGATCGAGCATAATCTGGCCTCTATTTGCGAGCGTTATGGGGGCGGCGGCCATCCCCGTGTAGGGGCGATCAGCTTCCCGGTTGGCGCAGTCGAATCAGCCCGTAAGGCAGCCGCTGAGATTGTCGCCGAATTGCGCGGAAAGACCGGTTAGGGCTGCCCTCTCAGCATCTGTCCGATGCCTTGCATCAGACGAAGTACGGCTGGGCCGAGTGTTACCAACAACACGCAGGGGAAGATCAGGAAGAAAACGGGAAAAACCAGCTTTACACTCGTCTTGCGCGCCGCCTCCTGTGCCTGTTGTTTCCGCCGGAGACGCGTATATTCGGCGTGATTGCGCAGTGCTGGCCCGAGGGAAGTACCGAATCGGTCGCCATCGAGCAGCAAGTTGGTCAGTTTGCGAAACTCGGGTTCACCCGTTCGTTGGGCCAAGCGCAGCAGGACGTCGGCGCGTGACTGTCCGGCCCGCGATTCCAAGTGTGCGAGGGTGAATTCCTCACTCAAATCCGGATAAACCAACTGCAACTCGCGGCTGGCTTCAAGCATGGCGCTGTCCAGGCTTTGTCCTGCCTCGAGGCCCAGCACCAACAAATCGAGCGCGGCCGGAAGGCCCTGCCGAAGTTTCTGCCTCCGCCGGTTTTCGAGCATCGTCAAAAGCCGTTCCGGCAGCAAATATCCAATGCCAGCGCCGCAAACTGCGCACAGCATTGCCACACTGAAGCTGGCATCCAATTGCAGATTCACAACCATGAGGCCCAACGCCGACACCAAGCCGAAAACCGCTTTGATACCAAAAAATGCTTGCAACGCATCTGGTTCGCGGTACCCGGCCGTCATCAGCCTGCGCCTCACCGGATGATCAAGGTCCTTCGAAGGGGGCAATATGCTGCCGATCTTTTCCAGTGTCTGCCGGATCGGACCATCCTCCTGGTCCGTGTAAACATTCAGTGAGGGTTTAGGCTCCGGTTCTAGCGGAGGAGGCTCTTTTAAGAACCAGTAGCCTCCGCCTAGTACCGCAATCAGCACGAAGAAAAAGCAACCAGCTAGTAGCAATGGTTCCATCGATTTCCCCTAGATCCGAATATCCAGAATCCTGCGCATGACAAAGTGCGCCGCGATTAAAAAAAACACGGCAGCTATGATCAGGTATTTGCCGATCGGATGGTCGACTAGAATGTCCAGATAACCCGGGGATGTCCAGTTCAGCATCAATGCGATGCCGATGGGAAGGGCCGATAGGATCGCGCCTGTCATCTTGCCATGAGCACTGATGGCGCGTATCTCTCCATCTAATGCTGCTGCTTCCCGCACGCTTGCCGAGATCCGCCCCAGGACTTCATGCAGTTTTCCTCCCGTGCGGTTTTGCATCCGCACTGCTGCGACAAACAGGCTCACACTTACCAGCGGTAAGCGTTCCCTCAGATGACCTAGCGCCTGATCCCAATTCCGCCCAAGCCGCCATTCTTCTAGCACCTTGCGGAACTCGCCACTGATGGGCTGTGGTGCCTCGTAGGCGACAATTTCCATACCCGCCGCCAGCGCATGTCCAGCTCTCATCGCACGCCCAAGAGAATCGAGCACATCAGGAAAATTTTCCTCGAATGCCGCGTAACGCCGTTGCCGCTTATGCCGCAAGTAAAAAAATGGCATCGCCATCGCCATCACTCCTCCGACCAGCACGCCTGCTGTTGGAAGCCATGCGATTCGCGACAATACGACCGCCGTTGACGAACTGGCCAGCAGCATCAAAGCAACAAACCGTCCCACAGACCAATTCAACCCCGCCTCTCCGATCAACTTGCGCAATTTGGGAACTAATTGGAATTTTTCCAGTAGTTGGGCCAGGATCGAGATGCTCGAGACCGTATCGGCGCGAAGAAGGATGGGATCTTGTTCCCCCTCAAGTCCATCGAGCAATAATCCACCGTCTGTCTCGGAACCAGCCGTCTTCAGCCACCCGGCAGCAAAGTAAAGCCCTGAGATGACGAACGCGAAGGTGGCGACGAAAATCAAGCCAAGTAGAATCGGAGCCGGTATCAAGAATCACTTCCTTCCTACTGGAGCGATCGAAACCAGCACAGTGCGTCCCTCGGTCTTGGCAGGCGTTGCCCAACCACTCACCAGCGCTGATTGCTGCAATCCAATCTGTATCGTGCTCTCAACTCGACGGGTAGCACCGGAGAAAGTGGATTCCGGTTGCACTTTAATCCGAAGTTCGCCCTGGCTTGCTCCAAGCGGCTCGATGCGTACTTTCATTAACGCCGATTCACCTGCTTTCCAACTGAACTCCCCGGAACGTCCGGCGACCAATCTGGAACTGGTCAGCAAATGCGCTCTCTTGGCCTTTTGCAATTCCTCAAACTTCAATCCGCTTCTGCTTACTTGCAGCGAATCCGTGGAGAGAATCCCGTCAAGGGCCGCATATTCCACTTCCCAAACGCTGACCTCCAGTTCAGCGGGCTTTACAATCGCTCCGGGATGAAAATTGCTTTGTACCAAAGGTCGCGCCGCTGAAAGATTGAGCAGATTCGCGCTCGGAAGAGAAACGATTTGATGATCTTTCTGATTGCGCAAGATCACTCGTAAACGCGCTCCTGTGTCGGCCGCTGCCAGCCGCTCAGCGTCCTGAGGTGAACTGAGGATCGTTAGAGCTTGCCGGCTCGCGTTGTTGTTCGGAGTTTCAGCAACAACCTGATAAACAACCGCATTTTGCAGAATCGTTCGCACTTCAATGTCGTTTTCTCCCTGGCGTTGACGCGGAAGTATGGATTGCACGTCGATACGATCCCCCCCTTTGAGCAGTCGCATGACACCCGTCGAATCCGAGATGTGAATCGTGATTGCTCGCATGCCCTCTGGAATCCCGCCGCCGGAAATCCTTTCTTCAGCCGGACCGAGGTTAGCTTCGAGAATCGGCTTGCCCGCCTCGATTTTCTGCTTCACCCTTCGCCCCACCGCATCCTCAAGACGCCCGAGAAAAGGTGCCCCTGGATCAGGAATTTGTGTCAGCCGGAGATCTTCCGCCTGGAGAGCGCGCCCGGCGTCAAGCCCACGATTGGCCACCACACCCACTCTTGTGGAAGCGCTTGGGCTCCCGTCCATGCGGCCGGCTATCAGTCCGTAAAAAACACCAGTCGATAGCACAGCTACGACGAGTGCAATGATTACGAGGGGAATGATATTTTTTTTCATGATTCAAGACGCTTACCTACTATTCGGCAAGAAATACCAAGCCGAATATCGGTTATTCGCCTTAGCGGACTTTCTGCGCAAGCAGTAAGACGCTCTGACCCAAGGGGAGGCGCCCGCCCGCTTCGAGCCATCGGGCCTCCCACTCGAGCGGTTGCCGCAATGCCCAGTTGAGAAGGGCCGAAGGGACTACGACTCCGCTGGCTGGCGCTTGTCTCGTCAGCGGCTCCCAGATGCGAAATTTCAAGACCGCCACGGGCAGCAACAGCGAGTTTGCATAGCTCGCATCAATCAGTTGAAAACCAGCTTGCCGAACCGCCCTTTTTAGCCTGCTTCTTGTAAAGCGTTGCTGTTCATGCGCGAACTCGGAATGCCGACTGCGCAAGATGCGCAGTGCTGAAACGCGCAAAAGCAAAATCCCTCCAGGCTTCAAGACGCGCAAGAACTCCGCCAGCCCCTGGGTCTCCTGTCCCTCAGGAAGGTGAACCAGTACGTCGAGGCTTACCACCGCATCAAAGACGCCATCCCGGTAGGGCAAACTTGTCAGGTCCGCCTGGTTGAGTCTCGGCGTCCCTTCGCGGCGGGCGTAGGCGAGGCCTGAAAAATCCAAATCGAGCGGAAACATCCGCCAGCCATAGTATTCGGCTAACCAGCGTGACATGTATCCCGTTCCACAGCCGGCTTCCAGTACCCGGCCGGACGGTTGTTCCGGCATCCGGCCAATCCAGGCCTGGAGGATTTTTCTCATCCCAGCGAACCACCACATCCGGTCCTCGGCGGTGGCAATGTTGGTGAACTCAGCAGGATTCATTTCGCTTGCATTCCATTGCTCCGAACAGGATTTGGAGTGGACCAAGAATACAATCGCTCACCCCGTCGGCGCGGCGCGCTTGCTGTGCGTCGCTCGCGGGCTACAGCGGCCGCGCAGGGTGTTTGCGCCGCCGTCGCATCAAGATTCCTCCGCCGGGATGAGGCCATTTTCGCGAGCGATGGCTGCCATTCAGCTATGCGATTGCGCATGGGCGCGCCTAAATCCCAGCTTCGGAAGCACCAGCAGCCAAACCCAGAGCCGCACCAACTGATATAGCGTGCTGAGCAGGCTCTTCACGCGGAAAAACTGGCTGCGACCGTGAAGCCGTGGATAGTGATGCACTCCCACCTCCTCGACATCCATCCCGCATAGCTCCAGCTTGCGCACCAGCTCGACACAAATCGTCCCCGAGGTCGACACCAGTTGTATCTCCTCGAGCAGGCTGCGACGGATCAGCCGGAAGTCACAATCGATATCCCGCAAGCTCACGTTGAACAGCAGCCGCGCAAACTGGTTGTAGGTCTTGCCGATCCAGATCCGGTGCCAAGGGTCGTTGCGCTCCAGCTTGTAGCCATTGACGAAGCTGACGCCCGGCTGCATTCGCTTCAACAGCTTCGGCAACTCGGCGACGTCATATTGCCCGTCGCCGTCCGTATAGAAGACGAATTCCTTGGTCGCCGCCGCGAAGCCGCTCCGCAGCGCTCCGCCGTAGCCGCGGTTTAGCTCATGAGTGACGATGCGCATCCGGCTGCCGTGACGGCTGGCCAACTCGCACAGTACCTCTCCCGTGTTGTCATGGCTGCCGTCATTGACCACGATCACCTCGAAGTCTTCCACATTGGCCTCGAGTACCGAAAACGCTTTCCCGACCAGCTCCGGCAAGGCCGGTGCGTCGTTGTAAGCGGGAAAGAACACGCTCACCCCATATGAGTACATAACAAATATCCCCAGGCTGATTTTATAACTTTTTCGCGATCAATAGTGTCACGTCATCGGCATAGGGCGCACCGCTGCACCAGCTTTGCAGGTCCTCGATCACGCCCTGGATCAGGCTGGCGGCGGATTGGCTGGCGCGGTTCAGAATCGCCATCGAGATGCGCAACTCGCCGAATTCCTCGTCGCTGCCGCCAGGCATCGCCTCGCTGACCCCATCGCTATAAAGCACCAGTGTGTCGCCGCTCTCGAGGCGCGCTCGATGCTCGTTGTACTGCGCCGCCGGCAGAATGCCAAGTATCATTCCGCCTCCTTCCAGCTTCTCCATCAGGCCACCGCTTTTCACGATCAGGGGCGGATTGTGTCCCGCGTTGCAGTAGCGCAGCTCGCCCGTCGCCGGATCAATGACCGCCAGGAAAAACGTGATGAAGCGGTTGTCCGGGCAGTTGCCCGAGATGCTTCGATTCAACCGCGAGACGATCGCGGCGGGGTTGTCATCGGTCTCCACCAGAATTTGCAGCCGCGCCTGCAGGCTCGACATCAGCATCGCCGCCGGCATGCCCTTGCCGGCGACATCGCCCACCACCAGCAACAGCTTGCCGTCCGGCAGCCGGAAGAAATCGTAGTAGTCCCCACCCACCGTGCGGCAGGGCAGGTTGTAGCCGGCCAAATCCATGCCCGTCACTTGCGGGGCGGCCGCCGGCAGCAACCGCCGCTGGATCTCACCAGCCTGGCTCAGCTCTTTGGCCATCATGCGCTCGGCCTGCTCCACTTCATTCAGCCGCGCGTGTTCAATCCGAATTGCCGCCACGTTTGCCATCACCGTAAGCAGGTTCAGATCTTCCTTTGAAAACTCTCGCGTGATGTCCGGCATGTCGAGGTAGAGCAAGCCGATCACCTTCTCGTTCGTCTGCAGCGGCACCGCCATGAAGCTACGCACCCGCTGCAGCACGATGCTCGCCTGCAGCTTGAACATCTCGTCCATGGACGTATCGCGCACCAGAAGTGAATTCTTATCGCGCAGCACCTGATCCCGGACCGTCTTTGAGATGCGGAACCCCTCACCTCGATTGGCGCGCATCACCAACTCATCGCCCTCAAGCGTCATCAGTACAGCTCTCGAGCCCCCCACCGCCTCGACCGATAGATCGAGGATCAACTGAAACAATTCCTGCGGCGGCCGGTGCCCGGCCAACTCCCGGCCCGCTTTGACCAGCGCCGCCGCGTGCCGGTCGTTGCTGACCGATTGCGCTGGGCTCACCTGGTCGAGGCTGGCCACCACCGTGTTACTCGGCGCGGCTTCGACATCCGCGTTCTCGACGAAGATGACCGTCTGGCTTAACGGATCCGCCGCCGCTTGCGAACCATAGGTGATCAGCAGATGCCCGGCCTGGATCACGTCGCCATCATTGAGCGCCGCCGGCTGCGCGATGCGAAAGCCGTTCACCAGCGTGCCGTTCTTGCTGCCCAGGTCGCGCACGGCCCATGTTCCATCGGCTTTCTCAAACACCAGATGCTGCCGCGAAAGGCCAAAATCCTCCGGATAGCAAAGCTGGTTGGATGTCGCCCGCCCCAGGCCCACGCTCGCTTCCCGCAGTGGAATCGTACGCGTGCTGCCGTCTTGCAGGCGGATACTGAGTTCTATTGACATAGGCGCGAATCATAATAGTAACGGCAATGCGGCTCGACCTGTTTTTCATCGGCAAGGCGCGGGATGAACACTCCAACGCCATCGCCGCCGAATTCCTCAAACGGACCAGCCGCTGGGCTACGGTCTCCATGCGCGAAATCGATCCGCGCCGCTACGACCTTTTTGCCCGTCACGCCGCCGCGTGCAAAGTCTTTCTCGATCCCGCCGGTAAGGCTTGGGATTCAACCCGCTTCATCCGCTTCCTCACCGAGCAGGAGCAGCTATCCGTCGATGTCGTCTTTCTGCTCGGCGGCCATGACGGACTCCCGCCCGAGTGGCGGCCCCGCGCCGATCTGCTGCTCTCGCTCTCCCCGATGACCTTCCCCCATGAATTGGCCCGCGCCATGCTGGCCGAACAGATCTACCGTGCCTTCGCCACTCTGCGCGGACATCCCTATCCCCGCTAAACTGAAAGTTCATGTCCTGGTTCAAGCGAGACAAGCCTGGCGTCGAGACGCCGAGTGATGCCGACCGTACCGTCCGCACGGAAGGTCTTTGGGTCAAGTGCGACGGGTGCAAGCAAATCATCTTTCGGCAGGATCTTGAGAATAACCGCCGCGTCTGCCCCAAGTGCAATTACCACTTCCGCATCGATGCCCGTGAACGGCTCGACCTGCTCTTCGACGGCAAGTGGACCGAGTTCGACGCCGGCCTTGTCTCGACGGACCCGATGGGCTTTTCCGACTCGAAGCCCTACAAAGCCCGGCTCTCCGCCATGCAGGCCGGTCTTGGCATGAAAGATGCCATCCTCAGCGCCCAAGGCCAGATCGGGCGGCACACCGTCAACGCCTGCTCGATGGAGCTCAAGTTCATCGGCGGCAGCATGGGTGCCGTCATGGGTGAGAAAATCACGCGCGCCATCGAGCGTAGTCTCGAACACCGCCAACCGCTCGTCATCGTCAGCGCCACCGGTGGCGCCCGCATGCAGGAGGGCGCCGTCAGCCTCATGCAGATGGCCCGCATCTCGGCTGCCTTGATGAAACTCGATGAAGCAGGCGTGCCCTACATCAGCGTCCTCACCGACCCCACCACCGGCGGCGTTACCGCCTCCTTCGCCATGCTCGGTGATCTGAACATCGCCGAACCCGGTGCCCTGATCGGCTTTGCCGGCCCCCGCGTCATCGAACAGACGATCCGCCAAAAGTTACCCGAAGGCTTTCAGCGCAGTGAGTTCCTGCTGGATCATGGTTTTCTCGATGCCGTCGTCCCCCGCCACGAGATGCGCGATTTTCTTTCCCGCAGCTTCGACTTTTTCGTAAACTGAGGCGACATGAAGCCATTTCTTGCGATTGCTCTGGTGGCCCTTGCCGGCAGCGCCGCCGACTTCGACATCCTCATTCGCAACGCCCGCGTCGTCGACGGCAGTGGCAACCCCTGGTTTCGCGCTGACATCGGCATTAACGGCAACCGCATCTCTCGCATCGGCGCGCTGAACGGCAAGACTGCCCAACGCACCATCGACGCGGCCGGCCGCATTGTCACTCCCGGCTTCATCGATGTGCACACCCATTCTGAATCCGGCATCGTCCGTTTCCCGCAGGCTGAGAACTTTCTCCGCGATGGCGTGACAACCATCGTGACGGGCAACTGTGGTGCCTCGGAGTTGGACCTCAAGGAGTTCTTCGCCAAGCTCGAAGAGCTACGCATTGGCATCAACGTCGCGACTCTGATTGGGCACAACGCCATCCGCATCGAGGTGATGGGCTCGGAGGATCGCAAGGCGACCCCGCAGGAAATTGAGCGCATGAAGGCGATGGTCGACCGCGGGATGAAGGCCGGCGCCGTCGGCTTCTCGACCGGCCTCGAATATGTGCCCGGTACCTACTCTCCGCTCGAAGAGCTCGTCGAGTTGGCCAAGGTGGCCGCCCGCTACAACGGCATCTACACGACGCACATGCGCGATGAGGGCGAAGGCGTGCTCGACGCCATGCGCGAGGCCGCTGAAGTCGGCCGTCTGGCGGGCACGCGCGTCCAGATCTCCCATCTGAAGCAGGACACAAAGGCCTACTGGGGCAATACCCGGAAGATGATCGATCTCATCGAGGACTATCGCGCTCAGGGTGTCGATGTCACCGTCGACCAGTACCCCTACATCGCCTATTCGACCGGGCTTGGCACGACGCTGCCCACCTGGGCCCTGGCCGGCGGCCATCAGAAGCTGGTCGAAAGGCTGCGGGACCCGGCCACGCGCCGCAAGATCTTCGACGAGGTGCTGGCCTTCAATAAGAAGCGCGGCTATGACGACTTTGAATACACGGCTGTCGCCAGTTGCCGCTTCGAGCCCCGTTACGAGGGCCGCAACGTGCGTGAGATTGCCGGCATGCAGGGCCGTGCCCCCTCGCACGAGAGCGACGTCGAAACCGTCCTCGATCTGATGGAGAAGGGCGGGGTCAGCGTCGTCACCAAGGCCATGAGCGAGCAGGACGTCGAGAGCATCATGCGCTACCGCAATACGGCCATCGCCAGCGACGGCGGCGTCCGGGAATTCGGCGAGGGCCGGCCCCATCCCCGCAATTACGGCACCAATGCCCGGGTCTTCAATGAGTATGTGCGTCTGCGCAAGGTGTTGACCCTCGAGGACGCCGTGCGCAAGATGACCTCGCTGCCGGCCCAGATTTTCGCCTTCCGCAACCGCGGCCTCCTCCGCGAAGGCTTCGCCGCCGACCTCGTGATCTTCGATCCCGAAGCGGTGCGCGACAACGCCACCTTCGCCGATCCCCACCAATACTCGAGCGGCTTTGAGTACGTTGTGGTGAATGGCAAAATCGCCGTTGAAAACGGCAAGCTGACGGCAGACCGTGGCGGAGAGGTTCTGCGCCGTCCCGAATGATCCAACTGACCAAAGCGGCCAAACGCTTCGGGCCCAAAGTGCTGTTCGAGGATGTCAACTGGCTGATCGGCCCGCGGGACCGAATCGGGCTGGTCGGCGCCAATGGCACCGGTAAATCCACCCTCATGAAGATCCTCGCCGGCCTCGAGCAACTCGATGGCGGCGAGATCGTCAGAATGAAAAGTATGCGGCTCGGCTACTTGCCGCAGGACGGCCTACGCATGGCTGGGCGCAGTGTCTTTGCCGAATGCATTAGTGTCTTTGAGCCCCTCAGGCAAATCGAACGCGATATGGAGGCGGCCCTCGCCTCAATGTCCGAACTCGATCCTGCCGGTGAGGCCTACGCCCAGGCCGCGGAGCGCTTCTCCCGGCTCGACGCCGAGTTCCGCGCCAAGGAAGGCTACACGATCGAGATGCAAGTTGGGACGATCCTGACCGGCCTCGGATTTTCCAAGGACGATTGGAACAAGCCTTGTGAGGAGTTCTCCGGTGGCTGGCAGATGCGCATTGCTCTCGCCAAGCTGCTGCTGGAAAAACCCGAAGCGCTGCTGCTCGACGAGCCGACCAACCATCTCGACCTCGAGGCGCGCAACTGGCTCGAGCAGTATCTGCTCGACTACCCGAACGCCTTCATTCTCATCTCGCACGACCGCTATTTTCTCGATGTCACCGTCGCCAAGATCGTTGAGGTCTGGAACAGGAAGGTGACCGTTTTCAGTGGCAACTACACCCACTACCAGCGGCAAAAGGAAGAGCGGCTCGAACAGATGCGGGCCGCTCAGCGCAATCAACTCGAGCGCGTCGCCCAGATTGAGGCCTTCGTCGACCGCTTTCGCGCCAAGGCGACCAAGGCCAAGCAGGCGCAGAGCCGGCTGAAGGAACTCGACAAGATCGAGGTGATCGAGATTCCCGAAGAAGAGCCGATCATCCACTTCCGCTTTCCCACGCCCAAGCCAAGCGGCCGCGTCGTCGCCGAGTTCCGTGATGTCGCCAAGAGTTACGGGTCCAAGCGCGTCTTTGAGCACGTCAATCTCACGATCGAGCGCGGCGACCGGATCGCCCTGGTGGGCCACAACGGGGCGGGGAAGTCGACGCTGATCAAGCTCCTGACGGGGCTCGAGGGTCTGAGCGCAGGCGAATACAAGCTCGGCCATAACGTCGAGTTTGATTACTTTGCCCAGGATCAGTACAAGGCGCTTGACCCGGAAGCGGAAATTCTCGACGACCTCTGCGCGGCCGCCCCGCGGGCCACGGCGACAGAGTTGCGCGGCCTGCTCGGTTGCTTTCTGTTCCGCGAGGACGATGTTTTCAAGAAGATCGGCGTGCTCAGCGGCGGAGAGCGCAACCGCTACGCCCTGTGCAAGCTGCTCACCCAGCCCTCCAATTTTGTTTTGCTCGATGAGCCCACCAATCACCTCGACATGCGCGCCAAGGAAGTGTTGCTTGAGGCATTGAAAGGCTACGAAGGCACGGTCGTTTTTGTCAGCCACGACCGCTACTTCATTGATCAACTGGCCACCAAGGTCTTTGAAGTCGCGGGCGGCACGGTCACCGCCTACCCCGGTAACTATGAGGAGTTTCTGCGGGCCAAAGCCCGGCAACAGGAACCGGAGGCCGCCGCTCCCGTCGCGGCCGTCAAGGCCCCCGCCGCCGAGGACAAAACAGCTGCTTGCCGGCGCATGAACCCGATGAAGCAGCAACAGCTTGAAAAGCGCCTGGGCGAGCTCGAAGCCGATATCGCTCGCCGCGAGGCCACCGTGGCTGAACTCGAAGCCCAACTGAGCAACTATCGCAGCGCCGAGGAAAGCCAGCGGCTCGCCACCGCCGCCGCGACCGAGCGCGAATCCATTGATCAACTCATGCGTGAATGGGAAGAAGTCTCCGAACAGTTAAACTAGCGGCTATGAGACGCCGTGAGTTCTTAGCCGCCGCCCTGGCGCTGAAGGCGGATTCCGCCTCGGCGAAAACCAAGGGGGAATGGCGCAACAAGCAGCCGGGCATGGCCTACCGCCAACTCGGCAAAACCGGCTACATGATCAGCGAAATGGTCATGGGGGGCAACACGATCTCCCCGCGTAATTTCGATCATGTGCTGGCGGCGATCGACATGGGGCTCAATTACCTCGATACCGCTCCCGCCTATGGCAACGGCCAGAGTGAACTGGGCTACGCCGAAGTGCTGAAGCGGCGCAAGCGCGATACCTTCTTCATCAACTCCAAAGTCTCGCTCTGGGACATCAACCGCAACCGCCTCTACGCCGACATCTTTAAGAGCCTCGATGAGACCGAGCAAAAGCGCCTGCGCGGGCTCGCCCTCGAGGAGATCGCCCGCCGCCAAGTCGATGCCCCGGAATACTTTCTCAGTTACTTCAACGGGCAGCGGGATGAGCTCGATTCAGCTGCCCTGTCCAATGTCATGGCCGCGCAATACGGCCACCGCATCGACCGGCAAAAGAACTACCGTCAACTCGTTATCGAGAGTGTCGAGCAGACCCTGCGGCGTCTGGGAACGGACCACCTCGATCTGCTGATGTGTCCGCACGGGGCAAACACCCCTTACGAGGTCTTGAACCACGATGAAATCTTCGAAGCCTTCGAACGTCTGAAAAAAGCCGGCAAGGTGCGCCATCTCGGGCTGAGTTCGCACACCGATCCGGGCGGCTTGCTCGAGGCGGCCGTCAAGGCCAAGCCTTACTCCGCCGTGATGGTGGCTTATAACATGGTGAACTCGAGTTATGTCGATGGGGCCATGAAGGCGGCTCATAAGGCGGGCTTGGGAGTGATTTCCATGAAGTCGGCGCGGCCATTCAACTTTCGGCCGCCGCGGCAAACTCCCCCCGAGCACATGGCCCGACTGAACGCCGCCGTTCCCGGTGACTTGAAGCCGATGCAAAAGGCCTATCTGTGGAACCTGCGGAATCCGAATCTGACAGCTGCCATCTCCGAGATGGTCACCATGGAGCACGTCAAAGAGAACGTTCCGCTGGCCGGGGCGAAAGGAAAGGCAGGTTAAACGATGTTGCGACGCGGTTACGAGCGCTGGCTCGATCGCTGGGAAACAGATTTGGCCACACGGTCCACTGATCGCGTGGTGCGGCCATTTGAATGGGGCATGGAATGGGTGGGGGACCTTGAATTACCTGGGTTGCGTCCCTTCGACGGCGGCGAAGAAGCGGCCTGGCTGGCGGAAGCAAACGAAGCGATCATCCGCAACGGTGAGCTCTATTTCCAGCACCGGACTCCGAAAGACTTTACCCTTGACGGGGAATGGCTTCGTTTCACCAGTCCGCTTGAGACGCCTTACGCGGAGAACAATCTCGTGGAGGCGCGCTGGTTTCCGATGCCCGAAGGCAAGCAAAACCGCCGCAAGCGCGCCGTGCTCGTGCTGCCGCATTGGAACTCCCACGCCCAGCAGCACGTAGCCCTCTGCCGCGGATTTCAGAAGCTGGGGATCCCCGCCCTGCGCTTAAGCCTGCCCTATCATGACCGGCGGATGCCTCCGCCGCTGACGCGCGCCGACTATGCCGTCAGCTCGAACATCGGCCGGACGATGCACGCCACGCGCCAGGCCGTGCACGATATCCGCGCCTGCGTCGACTGGCTCGAGCAGCAGGGTTTTGAAAACATCGGCATCGTGGGCACCAGCCTCGGATCCGCTTATGCGTTTCTGGCCAGCAGCTACGATCACCGCTTGAAGGTGAACGTATTCAATCACTGCTCCGCCCGTTTTGGCGATGTTGTGTGGACGGGACTTTCGACGCGGCACATCAAGGCGAGCCTCGAGCAGCATTTGACGCTCGAGCAACTGCAAACGGTATGGGACGGCATGAGCCCGCGCTTTTACATGGAGCAGTTCGCCCGCCACCAGTCAAAGAAAAACCTGTTCATCTACACGACCTACGACACGACTTTTCTCCCCCGCTACAGCGAGGAAATTCTCACCTGTGTGCGCAGTAGCGGCGCGCCGCACAAACTCGTCGTGCTGCCCTGCGGACACTACACGATGGGCGAGACGCCGTTTAAGTTCATCGTCGGCTACCACATCATTTCGCACGTGGCACGCAGGCTCGGCTAGCCGGAGTTCTGCACCCCGGCGTAGGCGGTGGGTTCGGTAACGCTGAGGTTGAAGAGATTGAAGTGATCGTGCGCCCAGAAGTTGATCACCGGTACGCCGACTCCCTTGGCTTCGAGGTATTCCTTCTCCCACGCCGCGCCGCCGCGAAACACTGGTACGAGATAGCGGACCGAATCCTTGGGCCAGCCGAGCTCGATCGGAAACAGAATCGCTGTACGGCTCAGGTCGAGTGAGCGCGTCCAGGCGCCGAAGTCGAGCGCCTCCATTTTGATGCGATCGAGGCCGCTGGTGGCTTTGCTTCGAAATTCAACGGGAAAGTTGACGAAGTAATTGAGAGCGCCGCCGAGGTTGAAGATGCCGGCCGGGCTTGGGTGATTGACGTCGTAGGGGTAAAGCAGTTCGAAGCGGGCGCCGGGGTGCGCGGCAAGAACATGGGCACGCAGGGCGGCGATGTAATCCCGCAGCAGGTTGCGCAGGAGCGTAGCATCCGCTCCGCCATTTATATTCGGGTCGTCGTTGGGACCCAGAAAGCGGTGCAGCGGGCGGCCCAAGGCAGTCTGGGCATGTGCGGCCGTTTCGGGATCGTAAAACGCCATTCCGCCCCCTGGGTTACTGGTGGGGTGGTGATTGGTGAAGAACCACCAAAGAAACTCGCCAAACTGCAGGTTGGGAGTGAGCCCGGCGGCAGCCTGGATGTCGGCGATCTGCCGGTAGACACGTTTCTGATACTCGCGCATGGCCGTGTTGAAGGTGCAGTGCGTCGAGTTCAGATTGGCGAAGCCGACACTGGTGACCACCTCCTGGCCATCGGGAAAAACGGCGGCGAAGCCGGCGGGCGGTTGCACAAGTTCCATCGAACAGGCGATGACGAGCTCGCGGCTGCGCGCGGCCGCGCTGGCGCTAAAGTCGAGATGCCAGTCACGCGCGGCCCGGTTCAGTGGAGGATTTTGCCCGGCGTCGATCTCCCAGGTGCCGGCGTTTCCGTTCTCAAGGGAACCGCTGATGGAAAGGCTGCCGGTGGTGGATTGCACCACGTTCGAAAGCGAAAACGAGTAGTCACTGGTGGGCGAACGGTTGATGATCTGGAGCGTGTTCGCATTGGCCTCCGCGTAGACGCCGACGAAAGTCTCGTTGATGAAGTAGGCGAAGTGGCGGGCGATGAGTTCGTTTGTCTCAAAAGGAAAAACCGACTTGCCGACCGGACTACCGCCGATCAGCAGACTGATTTGATCGCCCGGGGCGAAACTACCATTGATGGTGACGGTTGCCTGCGGGATGACCGCGCTCACCCGTTTGCGCTGGTTCCACCAAAAAACCCCGATGTATTCATTCATGGGTCCGGTGAAACCAAGCTGATCAAAAATCCAGTGAATGCGCGCGGGCGGTAATTTAAAGGTGTGGTCGGTTGAGTAGTCGAGTGCGGGTGAGGCGTGCGCACGGGCAGGCAGTGGATCGGGGATATCGGTCTTGACCGCGGCCTCGAGAAAGTCGAAGTCGAAATTCTTGTTGTTGTTCATGCGGATGCGGACGGTATGGCGGCCAGCGGGGACAGAACTGCGCAAGAGCCGGCGGGCGTAGATCGGCGCCGTGGCCGAGACCGCGAAGTTGTGCAGCGTCTCAGTGTCGTTATCGAGACGCACGCCCACTTCGGCGCGATCCTCGAACAGCGTCGTGCCGACATACAGGTCATGCGTTGAATTGCAGGCGTAGAAGATCTCCACGGTTGCATTGGGATCGGCGCTGCGATTGGCGAAGGCCCCGGAGTAAAACCCCGTCTGATGATGCCAAATGCCTGTGTACTTGACCCAGGGGGAATCCTCTTCGACGCGCACCGAGTCCGGTCCGGCGACCTTCAGCTCGCGCTTGGAGGGCGGGCCCGACAGATTCCAATTCGTGTAGGTGGCCTCCCACTCCGTGTCTGCCAGCGGAACCCCATCGGGGATCGGCGGCGCGTAGGTGAACCACATCTGACGGATCGAGGGCACGCCCAAGGCGCTGAAGTCGAGGCTGATGCGCCAGGTGCAATCGGAACTGCCACCGCTGAAGATGCCGAGAAACTGTTGCGGCGCGAGGGTGGCCGGCGTCGTTGCCTGGAGCCGTGTTGAGTTGGAAACCGAGTACATGCGAATTGCGTTGCCGTCCACGCCGGGCTTGCCGCTCTGGATGTTTAGGATGCCATTGGCGGCCGTCGCCGTCAGCGGCAGGGCGACGCTTAAGCTCTGCCAATTCACGTTGTTGATTTGCGCCGCCAGTGAGGCGGCGATGGTTTGTTTCCCTACCGCGCGCAGTGCGAAGGTGTTGGACGACGCCGAGCTGGAGACATTGAGGATTTGATTGTTGTCCTGCTTGACGCGGAAGTTGACCTGAAAGGCTGGCCCGGTCGCCGCCGACAATTGGGGAGAAGCGTTGACGATTTCCGCCATGCGCGCATTCACCGTGAAAAGCGTGTCGCCGGCGATCTCGGTGTAGGTATAGTCTGTCCCGTTGATTGTAAGGCGGTGCACCGTGCCGGGGCCGCCGGAGTTGAAAGCATAGGCGCACTCGACAGCATCGTCGACGACGAACTCGAAGGCGAAGTTCATGTACCAGAGCGTGACCCGGTCGTATCGCTTGATTTCATTCGTCGTGACCGTAAAGCTGGTGCCTGCCTTCGTGTGCGTGCCGGAAAGCAGCGTTGCGTGGTCGCTGAGCCGGATTCTCGCGGTGCTGTTGTCGCTGCGCACGACATCGAGATAGGGCCAATCGATCGTAACAAAGCGGGGAGAATCGAGCGGCCGCAGCCCCTGGTAGGTGACGTCGAACTGCAGCGTAAGGCCATCGAAGTCAAAGTCCGGCAGATGCTTCAGGCTCTTGTGTTCGTAGAAATTGTCGGCGTCATAAACAATGAGCACGGCGAAGTCGGCCGCGTCACGAAAGACGCCACTCACCTTGAAGGAGTTGGCTGTCGCCGAGTGCAGGGCCGCTGCGGCTCCGAAGGCGTCGAAGCCCCTCAACTGCATGGTGCGATTGGGCTGGAGTTTGTAGATCTTCTCAGGCATGGCCGATTGGCGGAAGCCATCTCCTTTTGGGGTTTGGGTTTGTTTGGCGATCAACCCGAATCAGGCGGAATTCGCTCATCCCCCGAGGGAGGAAATCGCGAACTCGCCCACGGCAGCTACACTAGCAGCCGGACAAGGACCACTAGCGGCGCGAAATTTTCTAAGTGTTTGAAAAGAGGAGGAAAGAAAGGCCAGTAAAAAAAACAATTTCGCGTGAATGATAAAGTTCTCATTGGCGGAAACGGGGAGTGAATGGCCCTTGAGCCCACCCGCGAAAGCCGAGCCGCTACTCCGGTCAATGCGTCATCGCGTAGAGGATATAGTTGATGCCGAAACGGTAGCTGAGACTCGTCATTTGCTCCGGGTACTCGGGCATGTCGGCGTGCTCCCAGGCATCGCCGATATCCATGTTGAAATTGATCGCGATCAGCATCCGGCCGCTCTCATCGTAGACGGCCCGCCACGAGGGGGGGATGGCCGTCGGCTCCACCGTGGTCACACCGTTCGGGCCGCGGCGCAGGTGCCGCAAGCCAGGAATAAAAGTGCGCTCCCGGATGGGAAAGATGAGATTCATCACCGGGTCGTCGTCCGGGATGTCGATGATCGGCAGTCCGGGCAGCACGCGCGCGATCGAGGCCGCAAACCATTGCCAGTCGCGGTCGCCGTGGAAGTCATCGACCACCAGAAAGCCGCCGCGAAAGAGGTAGTTGCGCAGGCGGATCACTTCGGGTTCCGAGAGGTTCCACCAGGCAACCTGCGTCGCGTAGATCCAGGGGTAATTGTAAATGCGGTCGTCGGTGAGCGGGGCGTGGCGGATTTCGCCAATGTCGATACGGGTCAGGCGCTGGATGCCATGACTGAAATGGATCTCGGCCTCGGGCATGTCCTGCATCCACCAACCCCGCCCCCAAGGACGCCGTACAAACGGAGCATCCTCATATTCGAGGCGCAGAAAATAAAACTCAGCTTTTTCGGCGAAGGCGCCGATCCCGGCCAGTACAGGAAAGGCCAAAAGGCAAGCGGCTTGGAGTACGCGCCTCAACGGTCCCGTTCAGTGATCAGGGCCGCAATGGTGAGCACAGCCTTTTGGTACGGCGAGTCGGGGAACGCATCGATAATCTCCTTGGCGCGGGCCGTGAACTGATTGGCCCGTTCGAGTGAGCGCTCTACCCCGCGGTACTTTTCAATGATTTCGAGCACGGTCGAGAAGGGAACACGCTCGTAGCTGCGGTCCTTAAGGATGATCTCGATCAAACGTGTTTCCTCGCGCGTGGTTTCGCCGAGAGCGTAAAGCAGGGGGAGAGTAACCTTGCCTTCGGCGAGATCGTTACCCACCGGCTTGCCGAGGATGTTCTCCTTCGAGGTGAAGTCGAGAACATCATCGATCAACTGAAAGGCCATGCCGAGGTTCCAGGCGAATTCCCCCAGTCGGGCCGACATCGCATCGTCGGCGCTCCCCGCCATAGCCCCCAGACGGCAGCAGGCGTTGAAAAGGCTCGCCGTCTTACGGTCGACCAATTCCATGTAATCGGCCTCGGAAATGTCAATGCGCCCCAGGCGGTCGAGTTGAAGTAATTCTCCTTCAACCATCATTTGCGTCAAGCCAATAAGGATGTCGAGAATCGTGAAGTTCCGCTGGCGCATGGCGATCTGGAATGCCTGCATGTAGAGCCAGTCGCCGGCGAGCACACTCATCTGGTTGCCCCACAGGGCATTCGCAGAGGGCCTTCCGCGGCGCATCTTCGCTTCATCAATGACGTCGTCGTGAACAAGCGTCGAGGTATGGATGAGCTCGACGACGGCAGCCAACTGAATGGCATCTTCGGTGGTCTCGGTGCGCGAGCTCACCAGGCGGCTCGACAGCAATAATAGGATCGGCCGCAGGCGCTTGCCACCGGCCGCCTGCATGTGGTGGGAAATCGTGTTGATGGCCGCCACGCTGCCGATCGTTTCGAGTCCAATGGCTTGCTCCACCCGGTTGAGGTCATCCCTCACCAGATCGAGAATTTGCTTCATCGACACAGCCTGATTCAGCGACTTCGTCATGCCATTTACTCCAGAGCAGCCGGAAAGATCCGGCGGAAATTTTCCGTCGTCAACTCATCCAATTCCTTGACCGTGAGCCCCCGCAAAGCCGCCAGCCGGGCCGCCGTCGCGGCAAGAAAGGCAGGCTCATTGCGCCTCCCCCGATGCGGCGCTGGCGCCAGATACGGCGCGTCCGTCTCGAGCAGGATCCGCTCCAGCGGGGCGAAGGATGCCGCCTCGCGCAGACGCTCCGCCTTGGGAAAGGTCAGTACCCCCCCGAAGCCGAGATGAAAATTCAGGTCCAGTGCCTGACGAGCCTCCTCCACTCCTTCGCTGAAGCAATGGAATATGCCGCCAAGTTCCGCCGGCCCATTCTCCTTCAGGATCGAGATCGTATCGGCCCAAGCTTCGCGCGTGTGGATGATTACCGGGAGCCTAAGCTGGCGCGCCAGGGTCAATTGGCGCGCAAAAACATCCCTCTGTTCCTGTCGGGGCGAGAAATCGTAGTGATAATCGAGACCGATCTCTCCAATTGCCACAACTTTTGGATGCCGACCGAGGCGATGAAGGTCCGGAAAGGTTTCTTTGTTGACACGATTGGCATGATGAGGATGAACGCCGACGCTAGCCCAGATAAAGCGGTACTGCTCCGCCAGTGCAATGGCGGCGGAGAGATGCGGCGGACCCTCCCCCGTTCCAATCGCCAGCATGATCTCGATGCCGGCCTCCCGGGCACGAGCTATTATTGTTTCACGGTCGTTTTCAAACTGCTCGCTGTCGAGGTGACAGTGGCTATCGATCACTTGAGGCGGGCTCCGATGGGAACATCCTCGAGAAACGCCGCCAGAACCGGCGCCCCACCCTCGAGGCTGGCGGCAACAATCATGCCTTGGCTCTCGATGCCCTTCAGCTTGCGTGGCGCGAGGTTGGCGACAATGACAACCTTCCGGCCGATCAACTGCGCCGGCTGATAGGCCTTGGCGATGCCGGCGACGATGGTGCGCGGCCCGGATGCTTCGCCGATATCGATCTTGAGGTGCAGCAGTTTATCGGCGCCCTTGACGGCCTCAGCCGACCGCACCACGCCGACGCGCAGATCGACCTTGACGAAGTCGTCGATGCTGATAGTTTCGGCGATGGGCGTGATGTTTCCCGCCGGGGCTTCCGGTTCGGCCGTTTTGCCCATGAGAGCGTTCTGACGGTCCAACTCAGCAGCTTCCAGTTGCCGCATCCGGTCGATGGCCGCGGCGGGATCAAGCCGGGGGAAGATAGGGGCGACGGCGCCGATGCGATGGCCGGCCGGAGTATGACCCCACTCCAGGGGGCCGTCAATGTTCAACTGCTCGCGAATCCGCGCGGCTGATTGCGGAATTACTGGGGCCACCAGCGCGGTAATCAAACGCAAACTTTCAAAGCAACGGTACAGCACGGCATCGAGCCGGGCCTGCGCCTCCGGGCTCGCGTCCTTGGCCAGTTTCCATGGCGCATTCTCCACGATGTACTTATCGAGATCGCCGATCCAGCGCCAAAGCGCTTCGAGCGCTTTGTGGAATTCAAAGCGGTCATAGTGTTCCCGTGCTTGGGCGATGGCAGCGTGATCGGCGGCAACCGGCGCTGGCACGGCCCCGCCCCGGTATTGCTGAATCATGGAAAGCGTGCGGCTCAACAGGTTGCCGAGGCCATTGGCTAGATCGGAGTTGTAGCGGGCAACGAGAGCATCGAAGCTGAAGCTGCCATCGGAGCCGAAGGGGATCTCGCGCAGCAGAAAGTAGCGCAGCGCATCAATGCCCATCACTTCCTGAATCGGCGTGACGCGCACGATGTTGCCGCGGCTCTTCGACATCTTGCTTGCCTCGAAAAGCAACCAGCCGTGGGAATAGATGCGCTTGGGCAAGGGCCAGCCGGCCGCCATCAGGAAGGCGGGCCAATAAATGGCGTGGAAGCGGACGATCTCCTTCGACATCAGATGCAGGTCGGCGGGCCAGTGGTCCGTTCCCTCGACAGCCGACCAATACGTCATCAGGGCATCGAACCAGACATAGAAAACGTGGCCGGGATGATTCGGCACAGGGATGCCCCACTGGATCGTCGTTCGCGAAATGGACAGATCCTGCAGCTTCTCGCTCTTCAGAAAAGCGAGAATCTCATTGCGGCGGGCCTCGGGTTGCAGAAAGCCGGGGTTAGTCTCATGGAGCTCAATCAGCTTGTCCTGAAACGCGGAGAGCTTGAAGAAGAGGTTCTCCTCGGTGACTAACTCGAGCGGCTGCCCGGAATCCGGATCGACGTCGCCTTCCTTGGCGTCAGCCACAAACGCTTCGCTCGTTACCGAGTAATAGCCGGTATAGCTGCCCATGTAGATATAACCATTCTTCTCGCACTCGAGAAACAGCCGCGAAACCGCCGCAGCATGTTGCGAAGAAGTGGTGCGCTGAAATTTATCGATCGCCAGCCCGAGTTTTTGCCAGGTTTGCTCAAACTCGGCGGCGATCAAATCCGTGTATTCCTGAGGTGACTTGCCCACCTTCGCGGCGGCCCGCTGAATCTTTTGTCCGTGCTCATCGGAGCCCGTGACAAGATAGGCCTCGATTCCTTCAAGGGCCTTCAGCCGCTTGATCGTATCGGCCACTAGTGTCGTGTAAGTATGGCCGATATGCGGCGCGGCATTTACATAGTAAATCGGCGTAGTGAGATAGTACTGATTCATTAGCTTCTTGTTTTCAGATAGGCGGCATTGGCCGCGGAAAGCACATCCTTGAGCGGAACGCCCTTCTGGCGGGCGATCGCTTGGCAGTCGTCAAATTCCGGCGCGAACCCGTTCGGGCTGACCTTCATGCGGATGCCCCCGAAAGCTGTTTCGACTTCGACAAACTCCCGGGCGAGCGTGCGCCGCTCGGCCGTGGTCATCCGTACGCCCAGCGTCGTCGTCTCGCGGAACACAATGCCGGCAAGCGCCTCCCGGTCCTCGGGCTTGGCAACGATGGTCAGCATGTGGCCCGCCCGGTTCTTCTTCATCAGCAGCGGCGTGAGCGTCACATCGAGCGCGCCGGCGGCGAAGAGCTGATCCATTGCGTAGCCCAGCAGTTGGGGCGAGGCGTCGTCGATGTTCGCCTCGATCAGCACCACGGTCCGCGCCTCGGTCGACTCGCTTTTTTCTCCGATTGTCACGCGGAGCACATTGGCACGGTCGCGAAAATCCTTCGTGCCCGCCCCGTAGCCCACCGCTTTGATCGCGACGGACGGCATCGGGCCGAAGCCCGCGGCCAGGGCGGCGACAATGGCCGCCCCCGTTGGTGTGGTCAACTCCATCGCTGGCCCCTCGGCATACACCGGCTTGTCGCGCAACAGCAGCGCCGTGGCCGGCGTGGGAACGGGCATCACCCCATGGGCAGCCTGCACCGTCCCCGAGCCCACGTTCACCGGCGAACAATAAACCTGATCCACCTTCAGCAGATACAACCCCAGGCAAGCTCCTACGATATCGGCGATGGAATCGACGGCGCCTACCTCATGAAAATGCACCGCCTCAAGCGGAATGCCATGTACCTGGGCTTCGGCTTCCCCCAGCGCCGTAAAGACGCGGATCGAGGATTCCTTAACTGGAGCGGGGATCCTTGCCTTCTGGATCAACTGGACGATCTGCGAGTAGCCGCGATGGGAGTGATCGTGCGTCTGCTCGTGGCGGTGGCCATGATGGTGATCCGAATCATGGCTGTGCTCGTGCCCGTGATGGTGATGATGATGTTGCTCGTCGGCGGGCCGGTCATCCACTGAGACGTGGAACTTCAGAGCGGTGATGCCACAACGGATGACTTTTTCCACCCGGTAGGCCGCACCGAGGCCAAGATGCTCAAGGCCATGAATCAGCTTCTTGGCGTCGGCACCCGCGTCGAGCAGGGCTGCGACGGTCATGTCTCCGCTGACGCCGGAAAAGGCGTCAAAATAGGCAACTTTCATGTCTGAGGCTCACCTTCTATTGAAGCAGCTTTGGAAGGATCTGACCGGCGGCTTCGTGAAAACTCAGATCGGCCAAACTGGACAGGGCAGTCGGCTCAAGGTTGATCTCGATGACCCAGGCCCCTGCCTGGCGGGCGATCGGCGCCAGATCCGCCGCTGGATACACCACGCCACTGCTACCAATCACCAGCAGTACTTCCGCCTCCGAACAAGCCTCCGCGCTGGCCTGCCAGGCCATTGGCGGCAGGCTTTCGCCGAACCAGACAACGCCGGGCCGCAACATCTGGTGGCATTCCGGGCACAGCGGAGGCAGCGTCGAAAGTTTCCCCCGGCGATCCCAAAACACAGCGGCGCAGCCTGTGCAAACGCTCTTCCAGATGCTGCCGTGCAATTCGATGACGTGCGTAGAGCCGGCGCGGCTATGCAGGCTATCGACATTCTGCGTGATGATCGTGACATGGCGCCCGGTCTGTTCCAGGGCAGCCAGCGCCTTGTGTCCCGCGTTGGGCTGGGCCTCGTGAATGGCGGCGCGGCGCCAGTTGTACCACTCCC
Organism: Bryobacter sp. CoA8 C33; assembly: GCA_019931185.1. Taxonomy (GTDB): domain Bacteria; phylum Acidobacteriota; class Terriglobia; order Bryobacterales; family Bryobacteraceae; genus Bryobacter. The sequence continues at coordinate 201,102 of JAINDK010000050.1, read as the reverse complement.
ACACCAGCAGCGGGTCGCGGGCGAATGCCTCCGGCGTTGCCAGTTGCTGAGGCTCATAATTGCGCCATAGGCCGCCACGGCCGCGGAAAGTGGGCACACCCGATTCCGCCGACATCCCCGCTCCGGTGAGGGCGATGATCCGCGCCGACTCGCTGATCATGCGGCGGGCATCGGATACTGGGTCCATGGATCTGATTATCGCGCGCCAGCAGGCCGGCCAAAGCGTCAAAACGATTCTGGTCGCGGGGCTCACGGGACACAGTCAGATGTATCTGTTGCGCCGTGTGCGCGAAGGGGCCTGCCGGCTCGACGGTGCGGTCGTGGGGAATTGGGGTAAGCGTGTGGAGCCAGGCCAGCGAATCGAGATTGATCTCGACCCGGACGTGGAAACAGGCAGCCTGCCACAGGCGATTCCGCTTGACGTGATTGCCGAGGATGATCAGGTTCTCGTCGTTAACAAGCCCGCTGGCCTGCTGGTCCACCCCACAAGCCGCGTCAAGTCCGGTACGCTCGCCAATGCTGTTGCCTACCGGCTGGCGGGGCAGCGGTTCTGGTTCCCTCATCGGCTGGATCAGCAAACCAGCGGCGTGCTTGTGGTGGCCAAGACGGCGCCCGCGATGCGCGATCTGACCCGGGCCTGGAAATTCGCCCGCAAAAGCTATGACGCCCTGCTCGAAGGCTGCGTGACTTCAGACACGATGGTGATCGAGGCGCCGATTGGACGCGATCCCGAGGCCAAGCCGCCCTGGGGCGTGATGGCTACGGGCAAGCCCGCGCTGTCGCGGCTGCGCGTTGTCGAACGATGCCCCGAACACACACTGGTTGAACTCGAGCCGGTGACCGGCAGGACGAATCAACTGCGGATCCATTGCGCACACATCGGGCATCCGGTTCTGGGTGATGGTGTCTATGGCACGGGGGGCGAGCGTTTGTTTCTCCATGCATCTCGCCTCGAGGTGGCCGGACGGCAGTGGCAGGCCGAGCGGCCCTGGTAATCAAGCGCGCCGGTCAGACCGGCAGCAGCGCCTGACGAGCCGCCCGGGCAATGGCGGCCGCTTGCGCGCCCGATTTGCCGAGAGCCGTAACGTGGCCCATTTTCCGTCCCCGGCGCGCCTCGGCTTTGCCGTAAAGATGTAGACGGGCTTCCGGAAACGCGAGCAGTGCCGGCCAATTCGGCTCGCCTCCCTCCCAGAGTTCCCCCAGTAGATTCGCCATGGCCGCCGGGGAGTGAAATGCCGTGTCGCCCAGAGGCAATCCGCAAACAGCCCGCAATTGCTGCTCGAACTGACTCGTCGTGCAGGCTTCGATCGTCAGGTGTCCTGAATTATGCGGCCGCGGGGCGATCTCATTGACCAGGATCCGGCCGTCCTCGCGCAGGAACAACTCAACGCATGCCGTCCCGATGATCCCCAGTTTTTCAAAGATTCCGCGCGTGATTTCAATCGCGTCCTGAAAGACGCGGGCCGGCAAAAGCGCCGGGGCCGTCGTGATGTCGAGAATGTGACGGGCGTGCGTGTTTTCAAAAACACCGTAATTGGCGAAGCGGCTATTGAGGCCGCGCACGGCGACGACGGAAAGTTCGCGCTCAAATGGAACCACCTCTTCGAGCAGGCAAGGTTGGTGGTTGAGCCGCGCCCAGGCCGCGCGCAATTCCTCATCCCCGCCAACCCGGATCTGACCCTTGCCGTCATAGCCGAATCCGGCGGTCTTCAGAATTCCAGGGAAGGGAAATACCGCCGGCAGAGAAGCGGTAATCGGCTCAAATCGCGTGACGGGAAAACCATGGGAGGCGAGAAAGGTTTTCTCGCGCAGGCGGTGTTGCGTGATGTGCAGCGCCTCCGGGCCCGGCCGCAACGGGGCGTAGCGCTCTGCCGCGGAGGCGGCCTCCGACGATACATTTTCAAACTCGAGCGTGATCACGTCGACTCCACGCGCGAAGCCGGCGATGGCGTCGAGGTCTTCATAGCTCGCTGTGATTTCACGGTCGGCAACCTGCCCGGCGGGTGAATTGCTGTCAGGTGAAAAAACGTGAATGCTGTAACCCAGGCGCCGCGCCACGAGGGCCAGCATCCGGCCCAACTGCCCGCTTCCGAGAATGCCGATCGTGGCGCCTGGAAGAATCGCTTTCATGGAAGTGTTTCGCGGCGTACCTTGGCGGTTTGTTCCTCGCGGAAGGCCCGCAGGCGGGAGCGCAGTTCCGGTTCATGGTTGGCGAGAATCGCAACCGCGAGCAGCGCGGCGTTGATCGCCCCGGCCCGCCCGATCGCCAGCGTGCCCACCGGAATGCCTCCCGGCATCTGCACGATCGAATACAGCGAGTCGATGCCTTTCAAGGTGTGTGATTCCACCGGCACGCCCAAGACCGGAATCAGCGTGAAGGCAGCCACCATTCCGGGCAGGTGGGCGGCCCCGCCGGCTCCGGCGATGATCACTTCAATTCCGCGCTCCTCGGCTTCCCGCGCATACGCCGCCATGTAATCGGGCGTACGGTGGGCGCTCACCACCCGGCACTCGTGCGGTATGCCAAAAGACGTGAGCATCTCGCCGGCATGGCGCATGGTTTCCCAGTCCGACTTCGAGCCCATGATCACCGCGACGCGCGGGGGAGCCGTGGACATGGAGAACTACTGGCCCTGGCCGAGTGAATAGCCGCGCTGACCGTCGTAGTAGAACAAGCCCTCGGACTTGATAATTCCGAAGCCCCCATTGACGAAGCTGGTGAACAGCGCCAGCACATCGCGCTGGTCAACTTCGCCCAGCTTGCCTTCAAAACGGCAGCGCCACTGGTCGGTCTTCACCGTATCGGCCAGGCCTCCCGGGTACACCTTGGTGCCGCGATTCGAGATGAACACAAGCTTCAGCTTATCCGTCGAGAGCTTTTCGATTTGCTGGCCCAATTCATTGGCGTCACTCTTGGACCAGTTGACGAAGATGTCGACGCCGATCTGCTCCACCTTGTTGTAAACGGGCAGCGGCGGCTCGGGCATCACTGGCAGAGTCTTGTATTCGACGCTCTTCAAAACTTCCGGAGTCTTGCCGAGGTTCGCCACCACGGCTTCCGCGAATTCCTTCGTGCCAACCTTGTTCTTGGAGGTGCCTTCCTTGAAGATGTCGTAGGTGTGCGTGCCATCCTCGAGCGTCTTCAACCAGGCGTTGTGCACGCGCTGGGCGATATCCGGCTGGCCGATATGCGCCAGCATCATCACGCCGCCGAGCAAGAGGCCCGAGGGGTTCGCCAGATTCTGGCCGGCCCGCCGCGGCGCCGAGCCATGGATAGCTTCAAACATCGCGTACTTCATGCCGATATTGGACGACCCGGCCAGGCCCACCGACCCGGCAATCTGCGCTGCCACGTCGGAGAGGATGTCCCCATACAGGTTCGGCATCACGATCACGTCGAAGGCTCCCGGCGTGTCAGCCAGCTTCGCCGCTCCGATGTCCACGATCCAATGCTCTTTCTCGATTTCCGGAAATTGGACGCTGATCTCGTCGAAGACCTTGTGAAACAGGCCGTCGGAGATCTTCATAATGTTGTCCTTGGTGAAGCAGGTCACCTTTTTGCGGCCATTGGCGCGCGCGTACTCAAACGCATAACGCACAATCCGCTCGCTGCCGCGGCGCGTGATGATCTTCAGCGATTGGTGCACGTCCGGTGACAACTGGTACTCGATACCCGCATAGAGGTCTTCCTCGTTCTCGCGGACTATGACCACGTCCATGCCTTTGTGCTTGGTCTCCACAAAGGGGTGATACGCCACGCAAGGACGCACATTGGCGTAAAGACCAAGCATCTTACGCGTTGTCACGTTGAGGCTCTTGAAGCCGCCGCCCTGCGGCGTCGTGATCGGGGCCTTCAAGAAAACCTTCGTTCGCAGAAGGCTTTCGATCGATTCCTGGGAGATGCCGGCGGAGTTGCCGCTGAGGTAGACCTTTTCGCCGATTTCGATCGTTTCAATATCGAGTTGGGCGCCTGCTTCATTGAGAATGTGCAGGGTGGCGGCCATGATCTCGGGGCCAATGCCGTCGCCATGCGCGACTGTAATGGGTGTTTTTGCCATAGGTGAAAGGGAGTAAACTTTCAGCGTACTATAGCGGCTGCCAGTTCGCTGGCCAATTGACACCGACCGGCGCGAATTAAAGCATTCTGAGTCTGTCCGCTTCTACCGGCTGGCCGGGGTCTGGGGCTCAATCGAGCTTCGTCACCCCGGCGAACTTTTCCACCAGCTTCTTTAGTCCGTGTGCCGCGAAGTGGATGATTAGCTTGGCGTCGTCGCCATCTCCCTCGCGCCGAACAACAGTCCCTTTCCCATAACGCTGGTGCAGCACCGTGGATCCTGCGCGAATGCCGCCCGGCTTTTTCGATTGCTGGGCAGCCGGCCGGAAGGTGTGCAGTTGAGGCTTGGGTGTGGGTGGTTGGGTTGGCTTTGCCGGACCGGCGGGTGGCGCTTCCCGAGGCGGCGCCTCTTCACTTGAATCGAACAGGTACGCTGTCCTCGGTTTAGGCGGCTCTACCGGCTTAGCGGCCGGTCGCGGTTCGGCGGGCTTGGGAGAGGCTGGGCTTACAGCCGCCGGCCGCGCCGAAGCCGCTGAATTACCTGCCCCAAAAAACGAGTTGATGTTGTCGGCTAGATTGGAGTTCCGCGACACATAACCATATTTCTTGACTGTCTCCCGGGCTTCCCATTGCTCTCCCCGCAGATCCACTTGTGGTGTCACCATGAGCCTGCTGAGTCTTTCGCCATAGGGCTCAGGAATCTCCCGGATGAATCGCGAGGTCAAGGCCGGTTCCGGCATCCCTCCGCCATACCTGCGCCGCATTCGCGCCCAACTGAGATAGAGCTGCTGCCGGGCCCGCGTCATCCCCACGTAGCAAAGACGCCGTTCCTCTTCCATCTGGTGGTCGTCTTGTAGTGCCCGCGAATGCGGAAACAATCCTTCCTCCATCCCCGCGAGGAACACAACCGGAAATTCAAGGCCCTTGGCGTTGTGGATGGTCAGCAGTGAAATGGGCGCCTGCTCATTTATCTGGTCGGCGTCGGATACGAGCGCCGCGTGATCGAGAAAGTCTCCAATCGTCTCCCCACGTTCACTGGCTTCGGCGGCGGCGTTGATCAATTCGAGCAGGTTTGCCATCCGACCTTCATTCTCCGGGGCCGGGTTTTCCTCGAGTGACTTGATGTAGCCGGTCCGCGCCAGCAAGCCCCGCAATAAGTCCTCGACCGACTTGTGCTCAAGATCCGCGCGAAGTTCCTCGATCATGCCGCGGAACGCTGCCAAGGCTGTCTCGGCCCGTGAGCCCAATTCATGCTTGCCGATCAGTTCTCCCGTGGCCTGCCAAAGACTCAAATTCGTGCTTTGAGCATGCCGCTCAACCTGGTCAAGCGTGGTTTTGCCGATTCCTCGCGCTGGCGTGTTCACCACCCGCGAAAACGCAATGGAATCCTCTGGATTCACCAGCAGTTTTAGGTAGCTCAGGGCGTCCTTGATCTCCGCTCGTTGATAGAAGCTCAAGCCTCCCACAACGTTGTACTTCCGTCCGTAGCGCCTCAGAGCTTCCTCAATTTGCCGTGACTGCGAATTTGTCCGGTAGAGCACTGCCACTTGAGCCTTCGGGTCCCGGTCCAGCGTTCTATCGATGCGGTCGGCGATCCAAAGCGCTTCGTTTTCCCCGTCCAGTGCTTCGTATAATCCGATCTTGGGACCCGCCGCCTGTTCTGTCCAAAGGTTCTTGCCCTTGCGCTGCGTATTGTTGGCCACCACCGCGCTTGCTGCCTCAATGATGTTCTTCGTTGAGCGGTAATTCTGCTCAAGCCGCACTATCCTTGCGTTGGCATAATCCCGCTCAAAATCCAGAATGTTGCGAATATCAGCTCCACGCCAGGAGTAAATCGACTGGTCTTCGTCACCAACGGCCACGACGTTGCCATGGCTCGCGCTTAACAGGCGCATCAGTTCGTACTGGCTGCGATTTGTGTCCTGATACTCGTCCACCATCAGAAAGGCATAGCGGCGATTGCAGGTCTCCCTCAACTGCCGGTCATGTTGCAATAGCCGCACACTTTCAAGCAGTAGATCATCAAAGTCAACGGCGTTCGCCTGCCGCAGCCGCGCCTCATATTGGTCAAACACCACGGCCAGCCGCGAGGCCTTTGGGTCACGCGCATCCCTTGCCCAATCTTCCGGGCGCTCGTGATTGCTCTTGGCATGGCTGATCCGTGACAGCAGCGCCCGTGGCTGCATGAACTTGTCATCAAGCCCTAGCGCCTTGTACAACTGCTTGACCAGCGCCATCTGATCGTCATCGTCGTAAATATTGAATTGGCGTGTAAAGCCCGGCCGCAGATCCGCCAGCCGGTCTCCATCCCGCCGCAACAAGCGAACGCAGAAGCTGTGAAAAGTCGAAACGACGGGCGGCTCATAAATCTGCCCGGTCGAGGCCAGCAATTGCTCGACGCGCTCCTTCATCTCCCGGGCCGCCTTATTCGTAAAAGTCACCGCTAGCACCGCATAGCCGGGAACCTTATGAGCGTGAAGCAGATTGGCCATCCGATGCGTAATCACTCTTGTTTTTCCCGATCCTGCACCCGCCAGAATCAGTAGAGCGCCCTCAGCGTGAGCTGCCGCCTCTCGCTGTGAAGGGTTCAATCCTTCAAGAAAATTCATTGTTTTCTATGCGTTACACTTTCCTGCCAATGTTTTAGAGTTTAGCATGTCCACTCCATTTTCGCGCCAAGTCACAGCATTACGCTTATAGAGATATGATCCAATATTCCCAAAGGGGGGTATCTATTACACCCAAAAGAGCAGGAGAATACCCCTAAGAAAGGGGTTGAGTACTTATAGAAGTACTAGTACAAAGGACGTATGCCGAGAGCAAAGACCTCCCCGAGTACCCCCCGGCTTCAGGACTTACAAAAAGAACTGAATCGCTTGCACCGACGTAGGCTTGCGCTGATCAACCTGATTCGTTCCGTGGAAGAGTACCTGCTGGTTGCGGAAACACCAGAATCGCGCGTTGAAGAAATCCCGAAAAAGCTCAACGTCCGAGTGGTTTCCAGCCGCACCCTGAAGGAACTCCTGGCTTAAACTTCAGTCAAGCCTGCCCAATTTGTCGAGTGGCCAATACTTGAATACAGCCTTACCGTAAACGAAAGCTTTCGGGACTGTGCCCCAGGAGCGGGAATCATTGGATGCGCTGCGATGGTCGCCCATCACGTAGTATTCGCCGGGTTTCACCCGAATCCGAGGGGAACTGATCCGGTCCCGGAACTCTTCCGGAACGTAAGGCTCATTCATTAGGCTGCCATTGACCAGAACTGCCCCTTCGCGCACCTCCACTTCGTCTCCGGGGATGCCGATCACCCGCTTGATGTAAGATTTGGAGACATCGCCTGGGTAAAGAAACACCACTAAATCTCCGCGCCGGATGTCATCGATACCGAAGCGATAGATAAACTTATTGATGAAAATGCGCTCCTGGTCGCGCAAGACGGGCATCATCGAAGTGCCTTCCACTTTAACCGGTTGGTAAAGGAACAAAATAATCGCCACGGCGATGAGTATGCTCAACACCAAGTCCCGAACAAAGAACGTCCCCGAGCTGTTTGCCGCTGGCTCGGGAGCTTTATTCTCTACCGGCTCACCTGTTTGGTTGGTCATTCCTGCTTTCAATGAGGCAGACGTAATCGGGCAAACTTTGTTGCGTCTCCCAACCGGCATTTTCTCTCAAGTTGTCGTCGCCGACAATGGCTCAACTGATGATACCTCCCGAGTTGCCCGCGCGGCGGGCGCACGCGTCATCTCGATTCGCGAAAAGGGATATGGCGCCGCTTGTCTCTCTGTACTCGATACCGCCCCCGATGACGCGATTCTTATATTCCTGCAAGCCGATGGGAGCGAGGATGCCTCTGAGGTGAAATTGCTCCTGGCTCCTTTGTTGGCTGGCGAGGCGGATTTGGTAATCGGCTCACGTGTGCTTGGGCAGGCCAGTCCCGGGGCCCTGCGTCCCCACCAGCGCTTCGGGAACTGGATCGCCACCCGATCCATCGGGCTGTTATGGGGCCAACATCTGACCGATATCGGCCCGTTTCGTGCGATCCGAGCAGCCACATTGCGCTCGCTGTCCATGGTGGACCGGAGCTATGGATGGACTGTGGAAATGCAGGTGCGTGCGGCCCGCCTGGGGCTTCGTGTCATGGAAGTGCCAGTCAGCTACGGACTGCGCTTGGCGGGAACCGAGAAAGTCTCCGGCAATTTGCGCGCCAGTTTCCTGGCCGGCGTGAAGATCTTGTCGGTAATTGCCCGGGCTGCCGTCGAGCGCTGATCGCCCGTGGTTGAAGACCTTCCTGCTAGGCTCCGATCAGGTAGGCACCAAACAATTCATAGCTGGCTACCGGTGTCCACTGCGTTGCTCCTCCAAACCAAGCCCAGCCGATGCTGCCTATGCCCACGGGCTCCGGGTCATGAATGCGAATCACTGTCCCGCTGCCATTCGGATTATGATCACTGATGATCCCGCTCAACACACAAGCGTGCGAGAAGGCTCGCGGTCCAATATGCCCTGCGCCAATTGCCAGAACCGGGCCTCTACTCAACCAGCCGCACAATTGCGGGACGCCGTAGCTAGTCATTGAGCTCAAGACTCTCAGGCCATTTTGACGGGCAAACGTCTCGACGTTCTGCCTCGAGGATTGCAATCCTCCTAACGCACCCAAGCTCGCTGCTCCTGGACCAATACTTCTATTGCTGCCGCGCATCATTGTCATCGCCGCACTCCAGCAGGAGGTGCTGGTCGGCTGGCCGACCAGCACCACCGGGTGTTCAATGCAGGTTTGCATCCCCAATTGTTGGAACTCCGCCTGCCCGGCGGAGCCTGTCCGCGGTCGCCCCGTGCTGCTTTGCCAAGCCTCGAGAGCGCGTCTTGTGCGGGGTCCGAATAAACCATCCTCTCTCAGTGCCGCACCACTCCTCAGATTCAGCAATCTTTGTAAATAAGCGACCTCAAAGCCGCGTGAGCCCTCTTGCACATTTCTCATGACCACAAGAATAACCCCGCAATTCATCAAAATGGTCCATGCTGCCGGCACGTGATCCGCTTTTCCACGCAATCCCTTGATAAATCGGATATTCTGACGATAACAGCAGTAAAGAGAGCAGTGCGTCTGCTCTGTTGCATAAGGGTCCAATGAAGGAACTAAAGGGCCAGTTAATCGGCGCTCTCTTCGTCGTCCTCACGGTGGCGGCGCTGGTGGCTGCCGGAATTAACTTTCGCCAACAGTTCGTCTACATCCTCCCCACGGACGGCATCATGTGGGTGGATCGTACCGCGCCCGACGGTCACAATTACGTGGTAGCGCTGGACGTGAAGAAAGGTTCCTCCGGCGAGAGTGCCGGCATTCACCGCTGGGAAGTTTTGGATCGGATTGGAAACGTCAAGGTTTCCCGATCGACCGACATCCCCGTTTTGCTTTTCGGCAAGGCATGGCTTCGAGTGGATTACCACCTCTTCCAGGAGGGAGTTGAGGTCAAGAAGACGGTCCGGATCGAGGAAACTCCCCCGGATCGCACACTTTTTTACCTCACTGCCGTTGGCCTCGCGTATCTCGGGATCGGTTTATTCGTTTATTTCCGCCGCGAAAGTGCTCCCAAGGCTCGCCACTTCTTTCTGCTTTGCTTGTGTTCCTTCCTCTACTCCTGCTTCCACTACACAGGCAAGCTGAATACGTTCGACAAGGTTATCTACTGGGGCAACATTATCGCCGGCTTCCTGGCGCCCGCTCTGTTTCTTCACTTCTGCCTCACGTTTCCAGAGACCCCTCGGCGGCTTCGTGGTTTTCGCCGGCAGGCGTTGCTTTATCTGCCGGCGCTTGGCCTGATCGCGATTTACGTCCTCACGGCGATGGGCATCCTTCGCTATTCGATTTCGCTGGTTGAGGTGCGGTGGAATCTGGACCGGATCTGGTTGCCTTTTCTCAGCGCAAATTATCTGCTTGGCGCCGCTGTGCTCGCCTTCAAGCAGCGCCGTGTCGAAGACTCCGTACTGCGTCAACAGATCAAATGGTTGCGCAATGGGGCTGTGCTTGGGATTCTCCCCTTTACCATCTTCTATGTTGTGCCATTTACCCTCGGCGCCACTCCCAACGGGCTCATGAAGTTTGCCGTCCTGAGCCTTCCTTTGATTCCCATCACTTGGGCTTACGCGATCCTGCGCTACCGGTTGATGGACGTCGATGTCATCTTCCAACAGGGCTATGTCTATACGCTTGCTTCTCTCGCCGTGCTGGGCGTCTGCTATGGCCTGCTGTTCAGTTTTGGCCGCGTCGAAGAACTGCCGCCGGCGGCGGTGGTGGTGCTCATACTGATCGCTACATTTATTTTTCAGCCCATTCGCAATTGGCTCCAGGAGAATCTCGACCGTTATGTCTTTTACCGGGAATCCTACGACTATCGCCGAACGCTGCTCGATTTCGCACGGGAACTGTCCAGTGAAACCGACCTCGATGAGTCCCTGCACGGGGTCGCCTCCCGCTTGATTCATACTCTGAATGTCCAGCACGTGGCTTTCTTTCTGTCCGACGAATCCCGTCCTGATCGATTTGAACTCTCCCTGGTTCATGGCGCCCGCAACCATCCCGGTCCGGCCAGCCCGGACTTGAGTTTTCTGACCGAAGCCGTGGGCAAGCCTTATCTCTTCTTCGAGCGCACGAAGCTCAATCCCGATTATCTTTTTGGCGCCTATTCCGCCCCGGCCCGCCAAACCATTAGCGAACTGGATCTGACTTATTACATTCCCTGCACCGTGCGTGGGGCCACGATTGCGTATCTTGGTGTCAGCCGCACGCTCAAGGGTGACTTTCTCACCTCGGACGATCTCGAGTTGCTGGTTACGCTTTCCAATTCCGTGGGCATCACCGTTGATAACGCCCGCCTTTACCGCAGCTTGCAGCGCAAGGTCGAGGAGAACGAGCGGCTCAAGGAATTCTCGGAAAACATCGTCGAGTCGATTAGCGTGGGGATCCTGGCCGTGGATCTCGAAGGCCGTATCGAGAGTTGGAATTCTCAGATGGAGCGGCTGATCGGGGTCAAACGCCATGCCGCCCTCGGCTTGCGGATCGAGCAGCTTCTGCCGATTGAGCTCTTCGAAACCCTGTCGGGTTTGGCGCGCGACTCCGGCATCCAGCATGTTTACAAAGCCCGGCTCGGCCCTCGCACCTTGGTCAACATTGCGATCGCCCCTCTGGTCACGAAAGACCAGACCCAGATTGGCCGGCTGATTATCTTCGATGACATCACGGATCGCGCGGATCTCGAGAATCGCCTCGTGCAAGCCGACAAGCTCAGTTCCATTGGCCTGCTAGCCGCCGGTGTCGCTCATGAAGTCAATACGCCCTTGGCCGTGATTTCCACATATGCGCAGATGCTCGCCAAGCGCCTCGGTGGCGACGAACAAAAGACGGCCATGCTGGACAAGATCTCCAAACAGACCTTTCGCGCTTCAGAGATTGTGAACTCCTTGCTCAATTTCTCGCGGACCTCGACGCTCGAGTGGAGCGAAGTCAATCTCAATCGAGTGATTCGGGACACAGCTTCGCTGATCGAACACCAGTTGGAAAAAGCCCGGGTAACCGTCAGCTTCCAGTTGGAAGAAGCGCTCGGCCCGATCAAGGGCAATAACGGCAAACTGCAACAGATCTTCCTCAATTTGTTCTTGAACGCCCGCGACGCCATGGAGACAATGCCCAGCCGTGGCGGCGTGCTTACGGTCCGCACCTGGTCCGACGGGGAGCTCGTTCATGTCGAGGTAGCCGATACCGGGGCCGGTATTGCCCCGGAACATCTCGATCGTGTATTCGATCCGTTTTTCACCACCAAAGGCGCGAAGAAGGGAACTGGCCTCGGTCTCAGCGTCACCTATGGGATAGTCCAGGAGCATGGCGGAGGCATTGATGTCTCCTCGCGCCCTGGCGTGGGGACCCGCTTCCGCCTCGATTTTCCTCTGATCAAGAAAGCCGTCCATGTCTGATTCCGCCATGACCGCCGCCCTCCGGGGCCGCATCCTTGTCATTGATGATGAAGCGGATATCCGCGAAAGCCTCGAACTGCTCCTGACGGGCGAGGGCTTTCATGTAGCCCTGGCTGCCCGCGCCGTCGAAGGCCTGGAAATGTTCTCCCGCGAAAGCTATGATCTCGTGTTGCTGGACCTCATGATGCCCGACCTGACGGGCATTGAGACCCTTGCCGAAATCCGCAAGAAGGACGCGACGACCCCAGTGTTTCTTCTCACTGCCTATGGCTCGATTGAGGTGGCCGTGGAGGCCTTGAAGGCTGGCGCCAATGATTACTTCTCCAAGCCTTGGGACAACGAAAAACTGCTGATCGAGATCGAACGGATGATCTCGCAGAGCCGGCTGCTGCGGGAAAACGTCGAGCTCAAGCGGGCCCTGCGCCAGCGCTACAGTTTTGCCAACATCATCGGCAAGAGCGAGCGCATGCTGAAGCTGCTCGACATGCTCACCCAGGTTGCTCCCAGCCGCGCCAATGTTCTCATCTCTGGTGAGGCCGGCACCGGCCGTGAGCTGATCGCCAAGTCCATCCACTCCAATTCCCCGCGGGCCGAGCGTGCCTTCGTGGTCGTCAACGCCGCCTCGATGCCGGCCGATGTGCTTGAGCCCGCTTTGTTCAGCGCGAAGAAACCTTACCTCGAGTTGTCCAGTGGCGGGACTCTCTACATCGATGAAGTCACTGCGCTGACGCTGGACATGCAAGCGAAGCTCCTGCGTGCCATCCAGGAGCGGGAACTGCCTTCCCCGGCCACTGGCGCTCCTATTCCACTCGATCTTCGGGTGATTGCCTCCACCGCCGGCGACCTCCGGAAAGCCGTTGAGGAGGGCCGGTTCCGCGATGATCTGTATTACCGCCTCAATGTTGTCAACCTGGTTGTCCCCGCCCTGCGCGACCGCAAGGAGGATATTCCTTCGCTCATTGATCACTTCGCCCTGGCTTATTCCCGCGAGAACAACAAACTTCTGGCCCCCGGCGGTGGCCGAAGCCTTTTGCGCTTTGATCAGGAAGCTCTTCAAATTCTCATGGATCATGCCTGGCCCGGCAACGTGCGTGAATTGGAAAACGTTGTTGAGCGAGCTATTGTGCTCGCCAGCGAGGCGGAGGTAACCGCCGCGCTACTGCCAGAACACCTGCTTCAAGCCGGGGGAGTTCGGATCCGCAAGGACGATTCCGAGTCCCTGCCGGCGGACGCCTCACTTTACGAAATTGTGGCTGACTTCGAACGCCGCGTGATTCTCGACCATCTCGAGCGCACGAACTGGAGCCAGACTGAGGCTGCCGAGGCTCTCCGCATTCCTCTGTCCACGCTCAACCAGAAGATCAAGCGCCTGGCGATCAGTATCAAGAAGCGCTAGTCCAGGTACTTCACCAGCACCACTTCATTGCCCTGCTCGTTGTAGATCAATTCATCGGCGAAGTTCTTCGCCAGCAGGATCCCGTAGCCCCCAGGCCGCATTCCGGCTGACTCGCGCACCAGCGTATGCCGAACCGCATCGTCCTCAGGGTTGTTTACAGCGGCATGAGTCAGTTTTGCCAAGCGAAAGCCCGGCCCGGGGTCCTTGATCCAGCAAGTGAGCGCCCGCTTGGAAAGCAACAAATCCACGCGGATTTGTTTTGCCCGGTCCAGATTCCCCCCATGCTCGATTGCGTTTAACAACATCTCCCGCACGGCGGACAGAAAGTTATCCCGGACGTCAGGCTGGACCCCCGTCTCCCTGATCACCGCACTGGTTAGCAAGGCGGTCATGGCCTGCTCCGCCTCGGCAATGGTGGCCGGGACCAGTAATGTAACCCACTGCTTCGTCTGCGAGAGAGTCTGCATCCGTTCTAGTTTGCTTTCTTCCGAAACTTCTCAAACCACGCTATCAGATAAAGTTGCTGCGCCAATTGATGCGTGGGCCGCTGCCAGCCGTGAAACTCATCGGGCATTCGCACAAGAAGGGTTTCTTTCTTCAATACCTTGAGCGCCCGGTGAAATTCTTCGCTCTGTGAAATCGGTGTCCGCAGATCCGCCTCCCCGGCCATCACCATGGTCGGCGTCGTTACGTGCTTCACATACATCAGTGGGCTGCGCTTCAAGTGGTCGCTCGGATCCTCCCACGGAAACTTTTCAAATTGGTCGTACCAGGAGATTCCATCCGTTGTGCCCACAAAACTGAACCAATCAATTACGGGCCGCATCGACACTGCCGCCCGAAAACGGTTGGTGTGCCCGACAATCCAAGCAGTCAGAACGCCGCCGCCCGAACCGCCGCAAACAAACAAATTCTCATTGTCGACAAAGCCCTGCGCCAAGGCCGCATCGACGCCTGCCATCAGGTCATCATAATCCTTGCCCGGATAAGAGTTCTGGATGCCGTTGACGAATTCCTGGCCATAGCCTGTCGATCCGCGGGGGTTGATATAAAGCACTGCGTAATCGTGAGCCGCGAAGTGTTGCCACGCCCAATTCCAAGCCACTGTATAGTCGCTCCAGGGTCCACCGTGGATGTACAAGACCATTGGATATTTTTTGCCTGGCACGAAGTTTGCCGGCTGAATCAGCCACCCCTGAATCTTCAATCCGTCGCTCGAATTGAACCACATCTCTTGTACTTTGCCCAGGGTCTTGCCCTCGAGCACATCCTGATTCAGATCCACCAGGGTCCGCACCGCACCCGGCCGCTTGATGTCGAAACTAACAAGTTCTGGCGGAGTGTGAAAACTCGTCCGCACGGCTGCGGCCATTCCATTGCGCGCAATGCTGATCCCCGAGAGCACATGAACGCCCTCGGTCAACTGCCTCGGTCCCCCGTTCCTCTCGAGCCAGTACAATTGGCCCTTGCCCTGAGCCCGCATACTGAAAAAAACGCCACTCGAATCCGGCGCCCACTCCATGGTATCGGGTGAGCTTGGCAAGCCTCCCGCCCACATCCTCTTTCCCGTTCCATCGGCCGCCATGAGATAGACGCTGCTCAGATGGCTCGTGTAACGGCGGTCATCGAATCCGAAATAGGCCAACCACTTGCCGTCCGGCGATACTTGCGGCTCCCGGTCCGGCCCGTTGCGATCCGTCAGCACCGTCATCTCGCCGCTTTTCAGATCCACCGAGTACACTTCACTGTCGTTCCGCAAATACTCTGCTTCCGGCTTGCGAATCCCAGAAAAAAAGATTCGACTCCCGTTCGGGCTCCAATCCGGGTTCGAGTGATTGAATTTGCCCGTTGTCAATTGCCTTGGCGTACCTCCCTGCATGGCGTCGATCACGAAGATGTGCGTGTAGCCCTTGGGCACTGCTCCCACGCCGTCGCTGGCCCAAGCTGGCCGGTCAATCACGGTCGCGCCCTTGGCCCATTGCGCTCCTTCCGGCTTCTTGGGCAATTGGATCGGCAGGATCGGCTCCTCATCGGGCACGCGCTGTGTGAAAGCAATTCGCGAGCCATCAGGCGACCAAGTGATCGATGCCGGCGCCTTCTCGAGTCGCGTCAACTGCGCTACCTCCCGCGTCTCCACCCACATCACATGCAACTGCGTCGTGCCATCCCGGTCGCTCAGGAATGCGATTCTGTTTCCGTCCGGGCTCCAGACCGGCACGGAATCCCGCCAAGTTCCATTGGTCAACTCCCGCAGTCTTCCTTCCGCGGCATCCACCAGCCAAAGATTTGCCCGGTTCCGATCCTTCATCATGCCGGCATGGGCGCGCGAAAACACGATCAATTTCCCGTCGGGTGAAATGGCTGGATTCGCCACCGCCTCCATCTGGAAGAAACTGGCATCATCCCAAAAGCCGCCCCATCCCAACGCGACGCTGAATAATGCTGATAACAATCTCACCGCACGAACCTCATTGCCGCGAAAGAAACCACGCTTGAATCATCGATATTCCAGTGCCCATAGCGTAACGGCTCTGCTTTCACTCCCGGCAGTGCCTGATACAGCGCATAGAGTGGGGCGCTGCCACACCACTTCCAGGGGTCGTCGTTCTTACGCACTTCCCGCCAAAATCCTTTAATATCGCCCGCTTGCAGCATCGCCACGCGCTCCTCGTCGTGGCCGGCAATGGAGGCATCCCCCTCACGAAATTCCCGCTCGTCTCCATAGCGTGGCCCCATGTGCGCCATATCGATTGACAACACCCAGGCTAATTTGTCCCCATGCCGCGCCGCGATCTCGCGCAGCGCATCGTGCATCGCATTGACTGGCTCGTCCGCCATCGATGGCCCCACCAGTATGGGTAAGACCTTCACATTCGCTCCGAATAAGTGCTGCAGCCACAGGACGTGGAATTCCGCCGAGTGTTCCATCGAATGACAATAGTCTTCCTCAATCAGGGAATCGCTGGCAATCGCGCGTATCTCATCCAGCAATTCATTAGCCGGTGTTGTTTCCCCGAGAGGTGTTTGGTAGGCCTTTCGCGTTACGCCAAACTTATCGGGCGGCCCGTAGTGACTTGTCGCCAGAATCACGTAAGTCCGATCAGGCCCCATGCGCCTCAGCGCCAGAAATGCATCCCGGTAGCACTCCCAGCCTCCCTCATAGCTCACATGGGGCGCAGCTATGCCCATCATTGTTCCCTCGGCTTCGGGTAATTCTTCCGCCTCTTCGAGGAACTGGTCCAGAAAACGCCGGCAATCCTCGGGACACTCGGGATAGGCGCCGCCGGCAAACGCCGCCGGCCTGGACGGCAAGCTGGCGAATTCCGAATATGCCTGCTCGCGCATTCGCTCGTAGTTTTCATCCTCGAGAAATCCGCTCTCGCTCAACACCCGAAGCAGTTGTTCCATCTCCTCACCCACATCGAAGCGGTTCATCACCCGCACCATCCACTCGCGCAGCTCGCTATCGGTGGCATAGCCGTTGAAGAACTGCAGCGCCCGCACTAAATGCGGCGGAATTAGCAGCACCTGATGTGAGTAGCCGAAGGTGTCGCGCAAAACTAATCCCGGTTGCTCCGGGTCCGGGGAAGGCATGGCATCCAGATTGTGCCGCAGACGCGAAAGAACAACAGACATAGCGTTTATGATAAGCAACGATGGCACTTAAAATGTTGAATGCTTCCCAACTTGCGGCCGAAATGGCCTGCTTTCCCCTTTGGTCGCTCAGTCCCGAAGGGAAGCTGAGCCGTGAGTTTCGCTTCCTTGATTTCACCGCTGCTTTCGCTTTTCTCACTGCTGTTGCGATCGAAGCCGAAAAACTCAATCATCACCCGGAGATCCGGAATGTCTACAACCGCGTCTCCCTCGAACTCACGACTCACGACGCCGGTGGACTGACTGCTCTTGACTTCACTCTCGCCGCCCGAATCGAGGCCCGTTTCGCATGATTTCCCTACTGCTTGCCCTAACCGTATCCGCCCAGAGCATTCCCCAAATCGACGCCGTCATCGAGGCCGCGATCGCGAAAGGCGAACTCCCCGGCGCCGTCTGCCTATTCGGCCAGGAGGACCGCATTCTTCACAAGAAGGCCTACGGCCTGCGCTCCGTTGAGCCCACGCGCCAGCCCATGACGGTTGACGTTGTTTTCGATGCCGCCAGCTTGACCAAAGTCGTTGCCACTACCAGTTCCATCCTCAAGCTGATCGAAGACGGGCGCATTCGTCTGGCTGACCGCGTTACCGCGCATTTACCCGAGTTCCAGGGCGGCAAGAGCGAAATTACCGTCCGTCACCTGCTTACCCATTACTCCGGCCTCCGCCCCGATGTCGACCTCGAACCCGTCTGGAGCGGGTACGAAAAAGGAGTTCAACTCGCTCTGGTGGACAAGCCGGTTGCTGAACCCGGGGCCCGCTTCATTTACAGCGATATCAACTTCATTCTGCTCGGCGAGATCGTGCGGCGCGTCTCCGGGAAGCCGCTCGACGAATTCTCTCGCGATCACATTTTCCTGCCGCTCGGCATGAACGATTCAGGCTTCCAGCCCCCCGCGGCGCTGCTGCCGCGGATTGCCCCCACGCAGCAGTTGCATGGCGTCGTTCATGACCCGACGACGCGCTTGATGGGCGGTGTTGCTGGCCATGCAGGCCTATTCACCACCGCCGATGATCTCGCCCGCTTTGCCCGTATGGTTCTCAACCAGGGCGCCCCGATCCTGTCGCCTCTGTCGATCGCCGCCGCCACACGCGTTCAGTCCCCCCCTGGCCAGACCGCGCTGCGCGGCCTGGGCTGGGATATCGATTCCCCGTTCGCGGGCAATCGCGGGGACCTGTTTCCTCCCGGTTCCTTCGGCCATACGGGCTTTACTGGCACCAGCCTTTGGATTGATCCCGCCAGCCGCAGTTACCTGATTCTACTCGCCAACGCGATTCACCCGAATGGCCGCCCTCCCATTACTCCTCTTCGGGGACGTGTCGCCTCCGTGGCTGCCGCTTTTCTCAGCCGCCAGTCGCGCGTGGCTACTGGTCTCGACACGCTCATTGAGGTGAATTTTGCCCCGCTTCGGGGGAAGCAGGTTGGCCTCATCTCCAACTACACCGGTATCGCCTCCGGGGGACGCCGCAATATCGATGCCATGCTGGCCTCCGGTGTCGCTCTCAAGGCGCTGTTCAGCCCCGAGCATGGATTTCTCGGCAAGGAAGATCACGAGAATGTGGGAGACTCGCGCGACCCCGCCACCAAACTGCCCATTTACAGTCTTTACCAGGGAGAGAGGCGCGAACCCAATGCCAACACTCTCAGAGGGATCGACACTCTCGTCTTCGATATCCAAGACATTGGCGCCCGCTTTTACACCTATGGCTGCACGATGAAGAATGCCCTCGAGGTAGCGGCGAAACTCGACCTTGAATTTGTCGTGCTCGATCGGCCCAACCCAATCACGGGAACGCGAATCGAGGGACCCGTCCTCGAAGCGGCCGAAACGAGTTTCGTCGGGTGCCTGCCGATTCCCTTGCGACACGGCTTTACACTGGGAGAACTCGCCCGCTATGCGAACTCCCTGCTTTCCAAACCCGCCCGGCTTACCGTGATTCCGCTCCGCAACTGGCGTCGCGATCAATGGTTCGATGAAACGGGACTTTCCTGGGTCAATCCCTCCCCAAACATGCGAACCCTCAATGCCGCGATCCTTTACCCAGGTATCGCCATGATTGAATACTCGAAGAACTATTCCGTGGGGCGGGGCACGGACGCCCCCTTTGAACTACTTGGTGCCCCCTGGATTGATGGTCCTCGTCTTGCGGCGGCGCTCAACGCACTCGCTCTCCCGGGGATCCAAGCTGAGCCCGCAACCTTTACTCCCACATCCAGTAATCACCAAGGGCAACTTTGCTCCGGTGTCCGCCTCACCCTGACCGATCGCAACCGCTTCGATTCCACGCTCTTCGGTCTTTCGCTGATCGAAACTCTGGCCAAGCTGTACCCCAAACAAATCGACTTGATGGTGAATCGTCGGCTGATTGGTAGCCTGGAAACAATTCGCCGCCTCGAGCGAGGCGAGGCGGCGAGAACAATTCAACAGTCTTGGTACGAAACTCTGGAAAAATTCCGCGAAAAGCGAAGGGAATTCCTGCTTTACCCTTAACCTTTGGCGGCGAACCGCCTGACGGTTTCTTCCAGTTCTGGCTCCTCGACATCGTCGCCGGTCCGGCTGCGCTTCCTTGCCTCAGCCAGCCATGTTGGGGGGCGCCCACGGCGTCGGCCACGGCCTTCAACAAGCCTTTCAAGAGTCAAGATCGCTTCCTCGATCGAGGCCCTCTCCCGCCGCAAGTCCTCCAAAATCTTCATCAGATCCATGGATGAATTCCTCCACTTCATATTGCCAGTGCAATTTTTGCAACAGCCCAAGCTTATAGTCTTTATATCGGATTATTCTCTCCGAGACAAGAGGCTTGTTCTGAAAATAGAACAGTTTTTTTGGGGGGGAATCAGGAGGCCTTTTTTTGCTTGGACCAGTACTGATAGAACGGAATTCCCGAGGCAATCAATCCTAATCCAATTAGCGATTCACGCGGTTGGTCCTTTAATGTGAATACGATCAATATTGCGGCAACCACGACAAACAGGATCGGAATTACGGGATACCCTATGGTTTTATAGGGTCTGGCCAGGTCAGGACGCTTCCGCCGCAGCACGATCACGCTAGCCGCGGTCATTCCGTACAAAATCCAACTCGAAAACACGACGGTCGCCGCCAGTTGGTCGTATTGCCCAGAGAAAACCAGTACGCCACTCCAGAGACACAACCACAGCATCGATTGCGCCGGTGTTCGATATTCCGGGTGCACTGCGGCAATTCGCTTGAAAAACATACCGTCCGCGGCCATTGCGTAAGGCACCCGTCCTCCGGAAAGGATGCTGCCGTTCAGGGCTGAAAAGATGGATATCATCGCCGCCAACGAAACCACTCCTGCTCCTTCTGGCCCAAACAGTTTTCGCATCATCTGTGCTGGAACCCGGTCGCTTGCCGCCACCTCCGCGCTGGACAAGACGTAGAAGTAGGCTGTGTTGGCGAGCAGGTAGATGGCCATGACGCCCAGCGTGCCGAAGATCAGCGCCAGTGGTAGATTTTTCTGTGGGTTCCTGATTTCACTCGACACCATGCTCACGTTGTTCCAACCATCGTAGGCCCAAAGAATTGCCACCAAGGCCACGAAGAAGCCGCTGGCCCCGCCAGGGGACGGCATTACGGAGCTCGTGAAATTCAATACGGTTCCCTGGCTCGAAAACAAACCAACCAAAACGATGCCCACCAGCAGCCCTACCTTTGCGATCGTCACCACAATTTGCAGCTGTCCACCGGCCTTTACACCGAAGTAATTCACACCCGCCAGAAACAGGATCAGCCCCATGGCGGCAATCTGTCCCAGCTTCAATTCAAGCGGCTGTCCCCCGGGGCCAATCGGCAGCGGGATCGTCGCGAAAGGTTGTTCTAGAAGTGGAACGAAGTTTGACAAATAGATCAAAAAGCCACTTGCCAGCGTGGCAATTGAACCAGATTTCGCCACCCAAAATTGTGTCCATCCATACACGAAGGCAAAGAAAGGCCCGTAGGCTTCCCGCAGGTACACATACTCGCCGCCCGCTTCCGGCATCATCGCCGAAAGCTCGGCATAGGTGAGTGCGCCGGCGAGGCTTAAGAGCCCGCCAACGATCCAGACCAGCGTCACCCAGTCCGGTGATCCGGTGGCGATGACTGCTCGCTTGGGCACGACAAATACTCCGCTTCCGATTACGGTTCCCACGACAATTGCCGCCGCGCCCCACAATCCCAGGTCGCGCCGTAGTGTGACTTTTTCAGACATGATTTGCTTTCTCTTTTTCGGTGATTCCGTAGCTCGCCGCAATCGCGGTCAGGAACGTGATCGTGGTTCCAATCAGGACATACCAGGTCCAGGCAATCGTGGTCCCAAACTTGACATACAACATCGCCGCCAGTCCGCAACTCATCCCCACCATCGCGGCTCTCTCGCCGGTGCGCTTGGTGAGCAGCCCCAGCAGAAACACGCCCAATAAAGCCCCGTAAACGATCGAGGCGATGCCCAATCCCGCCTCGAGAACACTCTGGACGTTGCGCGCTACCAACCCGATGGCGAAGAGTATTCCACACCACAGAACTGTCATCTTCTTAGCCAGAGCGAGGTATTCGCCATCCGTGCGATTCCGCCGGTCGAGCGGCTTGATGAAATCCATCACCGTGGTCGAGGCCAGCGAGTTCAGCGCCGCGCTCAAATTGCTCATTGCCGCCGCTAGGATCGCCGCAATCACCAAGCCGCTGATGCCCTCCGGCAGGAATTCCCAGATAAATTTCGGATAGATTCGGTCCGGGGGCTGCGGCGGCGCCAGATTGGTTTCTCCGTAGTAGACCCACAACAGGATTCCGATCACCAGAAATAGCGTGAACTGGAACAGAATCACCACCCAACTGGAAAGCAAGGCAAGACGCGCCTCGCTCTCGTTTTTTGCCGACAGCAGCCGCTGCACCATCAATTGTTCCGTGCCATGGCTGGCCGTTGTCAAAAAGCATCCGCCGAAAAATCCCGCCCAGAACGTATAGGTCTTGGAGAAAAACTCTGGTGTCAAAGCAAAGCCAAAATCAAAAACCTGCAACTTGTTAGCCTCCGCGGCTAGAGTCATGGCGTGGTCCCATCCACCTGGAATCTGGCCGAGAATTACAAACAAACTCAGTATCGCCCCGGCCACATAAAGAAACATCTGAACTACGTCCGTCCAGATTACTGCCGTCATGCCACCCTCGAAAGTGTAGAAAAGTGTCAAGCAGACAATCACCAATTCGGAAACAAACTCCCCGGTGCCAAGCACAATCGAAACCACGATCGAGATGGCAAAGACTCGAACCCCCTCGGCCAAGGCGCGCAATCCCAGGAATGCGCCTGCCGTGAGCTTCCGGATACTCGGCCCGAAGCGCCGGAGCATCAACTCATAGGCCGTGAACATTTCCCCACGAAAATACTGCGGCAGAAAAAGCACACTAATAATGATCCGCGCCAGCAGGTATCCCAGCACCACTTGCAGGAAGCCGAAATTGCCATTAAAGCTCAATGCCGGGGTTCCAATGACGGTTAGCGTCGAAGTCTCCGCCGACACGATGGAAAAACCGATCGCCCACCAAGGGGCGTTCTTGCCTCCCAGAAAATAATCCTTGAGACTTTTTTGCGACTCCCGAAACCGGAAGCCGAACAGCGTAATGCCCACGAGGTAGGCGACGATCACACCATAATCCAGCCAGCGCATGGGAATGATCCTAACAGCAAAGTCTTTTCCAGTTCTGATATACTCCCCAAAAGATTCCGTGATCTTGATCGTCGGGCCGGGTCGACTCGGTGCATGATAGATTTACGGGAACAAATTAGATCCCATTTGCATCGATTCTCTCAGGAGGCTGGGCCCAGTGAGATTTTTTCCTCAATCCCTTCGCAAGTTCGTCCTTGGCGGCGTTATCTCCGCCATGCTCTTGTCGACCGGGAACTTGTATTCACAAGCACAGAAGAATTGGAAAGACCAGGCCGAATACGACCTGTACGTCTCCATCACCAAGGCGACCGCGCCTGACCAGCAGCTCCAACTGCTGAACCAGTGGAAGGAGAAGTACCCGGAATCCGATTACAAGCTCGAGCGAGCGCAAACCTATCTGGTCATCCACCAAAAGAAGAACGACCCGGCCGGCCTTTACACGTCCTGTAAAGACCTACTGGCTCTAGACCCGAAAAGCTTCCAGGCCCTCTACTTCATCACGCTCCTCACGGTCAGCATGAACAAGAACGATGCCGAAGGGCTCGACGCCGGCGCCAAGGCCGCTAATGGGCTGATCGGTATCCTCGATGCAACCTATGACGCAGGTAAGAAACCGGCTGGCACAACCGATGCTCAGTGGAAGCAGCAGCGAAATGACATTGAAGTACAGGCTGTCAAAACCCTTGGCTGGGTGGAATGGCAAAAGAAGAATTACCCTGGCGCGGAACAACAATTCGTCAAAGCTCTCGGCATCAATGCTGGTAACGCCGAAATGAGTTACTTCCTCGGCACAGTCATCGCTCTACAAAAGGATCCAAAGCGTCAGGCTGAAGCTATGTGGCACTTTGCCCGCGCCGGTAATCTCGACGGGCCCGGCGCGCTTGATGCCGCCCGCAAAACGCAAGTCTCCAAGTATTTCGAGCGCGTTTACACCTCCTTTGCCGGCGACGACAAAAAAGAAATGGCCGAAGTCATTTCCCGTGCCACTACCAACGTGATGCCTCCCGCCGACTTCAAGATCAAGTCGAAGGAAGAAAAGATGGCCGAGAACGCCGAGAAATTCAAGAGCGAAAACCCGATGCTCTACCAGTACATGGAGATCAAGAAAGCCCTTCTTGACGCCGCTGGTGGGGCCGCTTACTGGGACAGCCTCAAGGACGCGGAGCTACCCACATTTAAAGGGAAGCTCGTCTCTACAAAGCCCGAGACGAATCCCAAGGAACTCGTGCTGGCCGTGGAGAGCGCCGATCAGCCTGAAGTCACCCTCGTGCTCGAAAAGCCTCTTCGAGGAAAAGCCGATCCTGGCACCGAAATCGAGTTCACCGGTGTCGCGAAAGAATACACGAAAGAACCCTATGGTCTCAAGCTTGAAGTTGACAACGAGAAGCTGAAGGGCTGGCCCGTTCAAGCACCGGCGCCGAAAGCTCCGGCCAAGAAGTCGGCTCCCGCGGCCAAGAAGGGCGCCAAGAAGTAGTTCTTCTGACAAACTTGTCTGATTTGAAACCCGGTGCTCCGCAGCACCGGGTTTTGCTATTTAGACTGTCTCCATGCTCACTCTGCTGCTGCTGCTGAGCCTCGAACCGGCGCGGGTCGAACTCGCCGGTGATTGGCAAATTCGCGTCAACGACGCCTTGATTTCGATCCCTCCTCCCGCGTGGGTTGCCGTGGTAGCGGAACGCTACGAGCCGCTCCCGCTTTTTAATGCCAAAGCCGGCGGCTGGGTCCGCGGCGCACAAGCCCGCGGGGTCAAAGCGCAGGAGACTACCAGTCCTTATCTCATCGATCCCGAAAGCTTCGTGCTGCGTGCTGGTCCGTCTTCGTCCGACAAGGTCTTTACCCCGGGTGCTGACTACCGTCTCGATCCCGCTTGGGGTACCTTTGGCCGGCTCGAAGGCGGAGCGATTGCACCCACTCAGGCTGTCTATGCCAGCTACCGGCATGCTCAGATGCGCCTCGATGCCGTGGTCGAATCAGCCGGAAAAATTCAGCTACGAACTGGCACTCCCTCCCCCGCCGCTCCCCAACTCCCCGCACTCACCGCGGGTGAGCGTCACCTCGCCAGTATTTACTTGCCTCGCCGTATTGACCGTCTCAGCAGCAACAATTTGTTTCCGGTTCTTGAGACCGCCTATCCGGAGCAACAAATCTCCCCCAGTCCGACCCTCACCCGACTGATCCGCCGTCTTGCGGCGGGCGGTCCGATCCGCATTCTCGCCTGGGGCGACAGCGTTACCGATGGTGTCTATCTGCCCAGTCCCGCCGACCGCTGGCAGGAACAGTTTGTGCACCGCCTCTCGGCCCGATACCCCCAAGCCAAGATCGAGTTGATTACCGAAGCCTGGGGCGGCCGCAATACTGGCAGCTATCTGGCGGAACCCCCTGGTAGCCCTCACAATTACGCCGAAAAAGTGCTGACCCCGAAGCCCGACCTTATCATTAGTGAATTTGTTAACGATCTGCGTCTGACTCCAGAGGAACTCGACACCCGCTACAGCAAGCTTCTCGCTGATTTTCAGCAAATCGGCGCCGAGTGGATCATCCTCACGCCCCACTACATACTTCCCGAGTGGATGAACCTCACCCGGGAAAAGGACATCGACGACGACCCCCGCCCCTTTGTTGCCGCCAAGCGCCGCTTCGCCGCTGCCCATGGTCTGGGCCTGGCCGATGCCGCCGCGCGATATGGTCGTCTTTGGCGCCAGGGCATCCCCCACATGTCGCTGATGTCTAACGGCATCAACCACCCCAATCCCTTCGGTCAGCGCATCTTCGCCGATGCCCTTATGGCGCTTTTTCCCTAAGCAGCTCCAAAATCGCAGCCAGAACCGTCTGCACCGAGGCCTCGATTGGCAGACAACCGGAAACCTTCAGGTCCGCGTGCTCCTGCGAAGGCCGTACATACGCCTTCGCCATCGGCCGCACGGTTTTGGCATATTGCTCCTCGATCGATTCCCGCGTGCGGCCCCGCTCCTCGACATCGCGGCGTAGCCGCCTCGCGAAGCATTCCTCGTCCGGCGTATCCACGTAGACCTTCAAATCCAGCAAATCCCGCAAATCACGCCAGTAAAGGCTGAATAATCCCTCGACTAGAATTACCGGCCGCGGCGCCACTGTTTTCTTGTGTTGCTGCCGGGAATGAGTCATGAAACTATAGCGAGGTTGCTCGATTGTCTGCCCCAATTTCAAATTCGCCACATGCCGTACCAGCAGCTTTTTATCCAGTGCTTGCGGATGATCAAAATTGAATTGCGAACGCTCCGGTTCCGCCAGGTGTGACCGGTCGGCATAATAGTGATCGAGCTCAAATCCAAGTGCTTCTTGGCCCAGATATCGCGCCAATCCCAACGCCAACTCTGTTTTGCCCGAGCAACTCGCTCCGGCGATCCCTACGAGAAGTGGTTTCATCGCTCATGCTTGACAAGCCGCTCCCGCGCTGCCGCCGGCACGATCCTCCAGTTATTCGATGATTGGGAAGGCAAGAGCTTCTTTTGCCCATAGTAGCCAATGATCAGGTCCCGTATCGCTTCCGTCGATTGCCAAACCACCTTTGCATCCTTGAACATGTCATAGCCCGCTGACCCTGCCGCTCGATAACTATTAACGGCGATCGTCAATGGTTCATCCATGGCAAGCGGCTTGCCCCGGTACATCAGTTGCCGGATCCGCTCGCCGACGGGCCTGGTCAGATCCACCTCGTAGCTCACCCCCTCGGCCATATCGTAATTGAAGCCGGCGAAGTTGTTGTTCAACAGATTTCCGGTATCGCAGGCCGGTGTCGGGCAACTTTCAAAGAAACGCGCCGCGTTCTCCAGTGCCGCCTTTAGCATTTTTCCGGTGCCCTCCACCTTATACAGGGTGTTGTCGTAGACATAGAGTGCGGCTGCTTCTCTTACCGTTACTGGTCCGGCGTGCACCACCAAACGCGGATTGAACAACGCGCTCAGGCTCACGTCTGCCTTTGTGTAGTGCAACTGTACCTCATGAATCGCATCGACCAGTGCCGAGTCTTCGAATCTTCCATTCGCGGCACTCAATTCCACCGGCGCTCTGGCCACCGGGCTGGAAAGATACTGTTCGGTTGCCTCGTGATAGGGCTTGCCCAGGCTCAGGATCTCCTCATCGGCTTCCGTCGCCGCCGATACTTTTAGCAGGGTTCCCCGCCGGCTTTCCATCTTCCACTTCCCGCCCTCTTGCCTGCTGAATTCAAATTCCACTTTCCCGAGTGACGCACCATAGTTCTTGGGCTGCACCATTAGCGTGTTTGCATTGAATAGCTCAGCAAATTCCCCGTGACTATGGCCAAAAATTACTGCATCCACGCCTTCCACCTCGCCCACCTGCCAGGCAAAGTTTTCCCTTCCGTCGATCTTGTTAATACCCCCGTGCGCGGCCACCACAACGAGATCCGGCTTGTTCTTCCCCCAGATCGCGATCAGCCGTTTCATTGCCTCTACCGGAGCTTCCCAGGTGTAGCCGCGGTAGTTTTCTGGTTTCTCCCAAGCCGGAATGGAAGGTGTTGTTAATCCCACCACCGCTACCCTCACGCCCCCCACTGTCTTTTCGATGTAGGGCACAAACCCTTTCGTATTGGGTCCGCTCGCCAGCGTATTTGCCGAGATCCAGGCAAAGCGGGCCACGCGCCGCGCCTCTTCCAGGTTGCGCACTCCATAGTTGAATTCATGGTTGCCCACCACCATTGCGTCGTATCGCATCGCATTCATTACCAGCATCATCGGATCGATACCGAGCGCGCGTTCCGGAATGGTCACCCCAGGCGGCAATTTTCCCGTCCGCCGGAATGCTTGATAAAGACTCTCAAGTGGCGAACCTTGGATCGTATCCCCCGCATCCACCAGAATGGCTTCCGGCGCCTCGCGCCTGGCCTGCTTTACCAAGGTGGCTATCTTTGCCAAGCCATAAGCAGCCGGCGTTTGCGTGAAATAGTCGTAGGGGAAGATATGGCCGTGGAGGTCTGTTGTCGCCA
The DNA here is from genome assembly GCA_019931185.1 of Bryobacter sp. CoA8 C33. GTDB lineage: Bacteria > Acidobacteriota > Terriglobia > Bryobacterales > Bryobacteraceae > Bryobacter. Next base: position 173,388 of record JAINDK010000050.1, on the reverse strand, counting down.
GTATCGTAACCTTAACCGTTTCCCCTGCCAGCCCAGCGGCCAACAGAATTACGCCCGAAAGCAAACGCCCGATATAATTCATAGTAATGATGAAGAGTTCTTTGCTGTGGACGCTGCTTAGCGTCGGCTCGATAATGATGTTCGCACAGACTCCGGCGGCGCAAAAGAAGCCTGCCAGCGCACCTGTGTCCGCCAAGAAGACAGCCGCCGTTGCCAAGAAAGCAGTGGAACCGCCCCCCCCTCCCCGTCCTGACGGCCTCTATGCCACCATCAGCATTTCGCACATGGGGCAGCCGGTTGGCCAGATCGTCGCCCGCCTGTTTGAAAAAGAGTCGCCGGTTACGGTTCGGAACTTCACAGACCTGGCCCGCGGCAAGAAGGTCTGGACTAATCCCAAAACCGGACGCAAGGCTGCGGTTCCCCTCTACAATGGCCTCACATTCCATCGTGTGATCCCCGGCTTCATGATCCAGGGTGGTGATCCCAACGGCGACGGTACCGGCGGCACGGACCCCATCGTGGACGAATTTCATCCTTCACTCAGCTTCAATCGGGCAGGGCTTTTGGCGATGGCCAACGCTGGTCCCCGCACCGGTTCCAGCCAGTTTTTCATCACCGAAAAGGCTACTCCCTGGCTCGACGGCCGTCACACCATCTTCGGCGAGGTGGTGGAGGGTCTGGAACTCGAAGGCAGTCTCGCGCGCGTTCCCCGCGGTCCGAATGACCGTCCGAACGACCCCGTTATCATGACGAAAGTCACGATTCTCCGCTATCCACTGGGCCAGCCCATCTGGCCCGAGGAAGCTTCGCCCACAAAGAAAACGGCCCCCAAGACGGCGCCCAAAGCCACGCCGGCCGCTGCGCCCAAGGCCTCACCCAAGCCTGCTGCCGCGCCTGCCAAGAAGCCGCTCTGACCCTTAATCAGCGAAGGGTATCTCGAAGTAGAAGATCTCGTTCTTCGTTGCTGCGTCCGCCAGTCCGTTCACGTAGATTTTGGCCGTTGTCCGGTGTCGCAGGTTGAAGTAAAAAAAACCGCTTGCCGCCTCGCCGGGAGCGATCATCTTGGCTACGAAGGCCCGTTCCTCGATATCGCGCCCGGCCAGTGGGTTCTTCTTCACCCTCGTTGGCAGTGGCAATGGCTTCGGACCCAGGTTCGGCCGGTTCGGTCCGCCCCCGGCCGAAGTCACCTCATCGAGGCGTAGCGCATCCACTTTCCCCATCCCGGGCACGATGTATTGCACATCAAGCGGAGAAACGCGCAGCGCTGTTTTCCGGTTGTTCTGGATCACCATCAACACCGGCAGCACTTCATATTTGTTGGGATCCAATTTGCCAAAGGCTTTGGCCGTCTTCTCGGCGGTGTCAAAGGCCTCCACTCCGATGATCACGTGATCGAGTTCGACCCTAGATTTCATGCTGGATGCCGCTGGCGCTTTGAATTGGCTCTCGCCAATCGCCCATCCGCTCACGGCTATACTCGGAATTACGAAAAACTCTCTGCGCCTCAAGTTGACCTGCTCTCTGCTCCGATTGCTCGGAGCCATGCTTTTGCCTCTACTCTTACTCTACGCGGCCCTACGCTGCCTCCGGCAAAAAGAGTACCTTCGAGGCATGAAAGAGCGCCTTGGTTGGCTCCCTCCCTCCCTTCCCTCGACGAAGCCGGGCGGCATCTGGTTGCATGCTGTCAGCGTGGGGGAAGTTCTGAGCGCCATTTCCCTCGTTCGCAAGCTCCGCGAGTTGCTTCCCGATACTCCGGTTTTTGTCTCCACCACCACACTGGCTGGCCGTCAACTTGCCGTATCGCGCCTCGAGCCGTTCGTTGATGGTGTTTTCTTCGCGCCGGTTGATTTTACCTTTGCGGTTCGTCGCGTACTGCGCCGTCTGAATCCGGCTCTGATCATCAACTTCGAGACGGAACTCTGGCCCATCCGTATGCTCGAGGCGAAGCGTTCCGGCGCCCGCTGGGCTCAGGTCAATGCCCGCATCAGCGATCGCGCTTGGCCTCGCTATTGCCGCCTTGCCTGGCTATTCCAGCCTTTCTTGCCTCTGGTGGATTTCCTTGCCGCGCAAAGTGAGACCGACGGAGAACGATTTCGCGCACTCGGCTACTCCGGCCCTATCTGCTACGCTGGCAACCTTAAGTTTGATTTTGACCCCAGCTCGAAGCCCATTCCTCCCGAAGTTCTCTCTTACTTTTCCGGCCAGGAAGCTCGCCCTCTCTGGATCGCTGCCTCCACAACTGGTCCCGTCGATACCGGCGATACGGACGAGGATGATTGCGTTCTCGACGCCTATGCCCAGCTCGAGGGCCGGGTCCGGCTGCTGATTGCGCCACGCAAACCCGAGCGCTTTGAGATCGTTGCCGGGAAAATCGCCCAGCGCGGCCTCCGCTTCCGCCGCCGATCTCAACTCACGGGCGCCGAATCCGGTGACCTTCTGTTGCTGGACTCGATCGGCGAGCTGGCCCCACTGTTCGCCCTCTCGAGCGTCGTCTTCGTTGGCGGCTCATTCAATCAAACCCAGGGTCACAACATTCTTGAGCCTGCCTGTTTCGGCAAGCCCATCCTCACCGGGCCCAACATGGGTAACTTTGCCGCCATTTTTGAGCTCTTTATTGCCCGCCGCGCGCTGAAGGTTGTTGCTCAGCCACAACTGCTCGCCGCCTCAGTCAGGCAAGCCCTCGGTGAATCTGAAATGGCGGCCCGGGGAAGGGAACTGGCGCTATCTTATCGGGGCGTCTCCAATCGGCTGAGTCAGCAACTCCAGCCCGAGCTCGGCCGTGGCGTTCCCCGCCACCTGCCGCCTTTTCATTCCCTGCTGCGCCCTCTCAGTGCCCCCTGGGTCTGGGTCTCCCAGCGCTCCGTTTCTGCTCGCCGGCTCCCTGTACCCGTGGTTTCCATCGGGAATCTCTCGATGGGTGGCTCCGGCAAGACCCCGTTCACGCTGGCCCTCGCCAAAGCTTATTCCGCTTCTGGCAAGCGCGTTGCGATTCTCACGCGCGGCTTCGGCCGCCACTCCCGCACCGATCTCATCTGCTTGCCGGGTGGCTCCCACCCCGTCACCGCCACCGGTGATGAAGCCCAACTTTTTCTTCGCGCCGGCTTTTGCGTAGCAATCAGCCCTGACCGGCATCGCGCCGGTCTTGCCCTTCTCGATGAATATCCCGCCGATCTGTTTCTTCTCGATGACGGCTTCCAACACCGCCGCCTCCATCGCGATTGCGATGTTGCCGTCATCGATACTCTGCGCCCCTTTCCGGGGTGGGCCTGCCCTCCCGCCGGTTGGCTTCGCGAACCCCTATCCGCCCTGGAGCGCGCCGATGCATTCGTGCTGACCCGGCTCGGCCGCAACATCGACCCGCTTGGCCTCAAGTCATTGCTTCCAGACCGGCCTCTGTTTTGCCCGGAATCTCGCGAGTCACTTCCTCCCCTCCCAGCAGGCTCCACCCTCGCCTTCTGTGGGCTCGGTAATCCCGCCTCCTTCCGCCGGAGCCTCGATCGCCTCGGCCACTCCGCCACTCCTCTGCTAACCTTTCCCGATCATCACTACTATTCCTCGTCTGATCTCAAACACCTCGCTTCCCTTGCACCGTACCGGATCACGACCGCCAAGGATGCCGTAAAGTTACCTTCCGATTTTCCTGTTGCCGTCCTCGAACAGGAAATCCTTCTCCCCCCCGATTTCCAGGCCTTTGTATCGGCTCATTTATAAAGCAGGCGCATTAGCGTCGGTTATACTAAAGGTTCTCATGTCGAACTCGAGTGTCTCCACGAGTCCCGCAAAAGAGAAGAAAATCATACTTCTTTCTCCACGGGGCTTCTGCGCCGGTGTGGTGCGCGCAATAGATGTTGTCAAGATCGCCCTCGATCTTTACGGAGCCCCGATTTACGTCCGCAAGGAAATTGTGCACAATCGGCACGTAGTCGAAGAATTACGCAATGCCGGGGCAATTTTCGTTGACGAACTGGATGAAGTTCCCTCTGGCGCCCGAGTGATTTTCTCCGCCCACGGAGTCTCCCCGGCAGTCCGCAAAGAGGCTGTGGAGCGCCAACTGAATGTAATTGACGCCACTTGTCCTCTCGTCACCAAGGTGCACTTGGAAGCGGTGCGCTACGCGAAAAAAGGCTACTCCATCGCCCTCGTCGGCCACTCGAACCACGAAGAGATCGTCGGGACCATGGGTGAAGCTCCGGAGGCCACAATTCTGATTGAGACCCCCGATGACGTGTCGCTCACGAACTTTCCTGACCCAGATAAGATCGTATATCTCACGCAGACTACTCTTTCGCTGGACGAAACCCGCGATATCATTGCCGCCCTCAAGGCAAAGTACCCCAACATTCAGGGTCCGCCGGCTCAGGATATCTGTTATGCCACGGAAAATCGCCAGATCGCCGTCAAGGCCGTAGCCCCTCTTTGCGAGCTTCTTCTGGTCGTCGGCAGCCAGAATTCTTCCAATTCCCGCCGCCTCGTGGAAGTCTGCCAGAAGGCGGGCGTCCCCGCCTACCTAATTGACGACAAATCCGAGGTGAAACCGGAATGGCTCAGCGGAGTCAATACGGTATCCATTACCGCGGGAGCAAGCGCACCGGACAACCTTGTGGAGGAACTGATCGCATTTCTCCGCGAAGACCATGGATTTCAGGCGATGGAAGAAATGGAAATTAAGGAAGAAGACGTTCGTTTTACGCTTCCTAACGAATTGAGCGATGGGGCGATTCGGTTACATTCGATCACGAATGCCATGCCGGCAGGCGCGAAAGGATGAGCCCTCGGCTGCAGCTTGCGGATGCTGTCAGCGCCAACGCAATTCAGGCCGTGCGGCGCGCCTCGGCTGCTCTGCTCAAACGCCAGCACCGGGAGGGTTATTGGTGGGAGGATCTGACTGCGGATACCACTCTTGAATCGGATTTCATCCTCTTTCAGCTCTGGCTGCACCCCGTAGAAAACGGTATCTGGAATCCTCCGAACCGCGCCCGGATCGACCGGGCGGCGGCATCCATCCTTGCTCGCCAACTCCCCGATGGAGGATTCCATATTTACCCTCAGGGTCCAGCTGAGATTTCAGCCTGCGTCAAGGCTTATTTCTCTCTCAAGCTTGCCGGTCTGCCCGTAGAGGACGAACGCATGGTCCGCCTCCGGGACTGCATCCTTTCCCTCGGTGGGATCCAGGCGGCCAACAGTTACACGAAGATCAACCTGAGCCTTTTCGGTCTCTATCCCAAGGGTTGCGTTCCCAGCATTCCGCCGGAGATGATCCTGCTTGGCCGCTTCATATACGAGATGTCAAGCTGGTCGCGCGCCATTGTCATTCCCTTGTCGATCATCGCATCGAGCGGGCATTGTTGTTCTGTTCCCACCGGATTTAATCTGGAAGAAATCGTCAAGCCTGGCGTTAGCTTTGACTTCCGTCCCGCTGAACAATTCTGGAGCCTCAAGAACTTTTTCTATACGGCCGATTCTGCGCTCAAGATTTTTGAACGCTCACCCCTCCGCAATGTCTTGCGCCGGCGCGCCATCGAGCGATGTGAGCGCTGGATGCTGGAGCGTCTCGACTATTCCGATGGCCTTGCGGCCATTTATCCGCCCATGATGTATTCCGTCATGGCAATGGATGTACTCGGCTATGCTGCCGACGATGCCCGCCGTGTCGCCGCCCTCCAGCACTTTGAAGCTCTCATGGTCGATGACGAAGCCAAGGGATTCTACTTTCAGCCCTGCTTTTCCGTGGTCTGGGATACAGCCATTGCTGCCTATGCCCTTGCCGAAGTAGAACAGACCCCGGCCAACCTGGACGTCCACCAGGCTCTCAGCCGCTGTGCCGATTGGCTGCTGACCAAGGAGTGCCGCCGCAAAGGCGACTGGGCCGTCAAACGCCCCAAACTCGAGCCCTCGGGCTGGTATTTTGAGTTTGCCAACGAGTTCTACCCCGATATCGATGACACCGCCATGGTGCTCATTGGCCTCGATGGCGCCCAAGCCTCCAATCGCACCGCCCAGGAGGCTGCCGCCCGCCGTGCTGTCAACTGGCTCATCGGCATGCAGGGCAAGGATGGCGGTTGGGCTGCCTTCGACGTGGATAACAACTGGAATTTTCTCTCCGATGTTCCCTTTGCCGACCACAATGCCATGCTCGACCCCTCCTGTCCCGACATCACCGGACGCGTTCTCGATGCCCTGTCCCGATACGGTATTGGCGGCAATCATCCGGCGATTCGCGGCGGTGTCGAATACCTCATCCGTTCCCAGGAGCAGGATGGCAGTTGGTATGGCCGTTGGGGTGTGAATTACATTTATGGAACCTTCCTCGCTATCAAGGGCTTGCGCCGGGCCGGCGTAAGCGATCGCGAGGCCTACGTGCTACGGGCCGGCGAGTGGCTTCGTTCCATCCAAAACGTTGATGGCGGCTGGGGTGAATCATGCCGCAGCTATGACCGGAACACCTACGTCAGTGGGCCCTCCACCGCCAGCCAAACCGCCTGGGCTGTCATGGGCCTTCTCGCTGGTGGCGATATAACCAGCGAAAGTGTCCGTAAGGGAGTGGAATACCTGATCTCCACCCAGCGGCCGGATGGCTGCTGGGATGAAGAACTCTCCACCGGCACCGGCTTCCCCAAAGTCTTTTATCTGACCTATCACATGTATCGCAATGCTTTTCCCATGATGGCTCTCGCGATGTATCTCAATCGAGGTAAGGAAACGTCATGAGCTTTTCTGTTTCAACCATGGCTTCCCTGGCGACTTATATCGCCCGGAATAAGATGAATCCCAAGCCCGAGTGGCAGAAGACCGTCAATACGGAATACGACAGTTCGAATCCTTTTCGCATTGTCCAGTCGCATTTCGGCAACGCGACGGAAAAGAAGCCGCATCCCATGATCAACAGGCGGTTTCCGCTGGTTCTCCAACTCGAACCGCTCCATGCCTGCAACCTGACCTGTACTGGTTGTGGACGCATCCGCGAGTACGAATCCACAATTACTCAGCAGCTTTCTCTCGAACAGTGCCTCAAGGCGAGTGATGAGTGCGGTGCGCCGGTAGTGGCTATTTGCGGGGGCGAACCCATGCTCTATGGCCCTCTACCGCAACTGGTTGAGGCCCTGATTGGCCGTGGCCGTTTGGTCATCCTGTGTACCAACGGCATGTTCATCGCGAAAAAGCTATCTCAATTCAAGCCCAACGATAACTTCTTTTTCAATGTCCATCTCGACGGCATGGAAAAAAACCACGATATTGCTGTCGAGCGCGAAGGCGTTTTCAAGCTCGCCATCGAGGGGATCCGCGCCGCCAAGGCCGCCGGTTTCAAGGTCTGCACCAACACCACCGTCTACAAGGAAACCGACATGGACGAACTCGTTGAAATGTTCGACATGCTCAAGGAGATGAAGGTCGATGGCCACAGCATCTCACCCGCTTATGGCTACTCCGCCGTCAACGACCGCGAAATTTTCATGACGCGCGAGGACATACTCGAAAAATTCCACGGTTTCAACAAGAAATTCGCCCGCTTCAAGTTCAATAACTCTCCCGTTTACCTTGAGTTTCTCGAAGGGGATCGGGACCTTCCCTGCACGGCATGGGGTAATCCTACTTACAACATCAAGGGTTGGAAAGGCCCCTGCTACCTCATCACCGACGCCCACTACAACACGTTTGAAGAGCTCATGACCAAGACACCTTGGGAAAACTACGGCCATGGCGCCGACCCCCGCTGCGATCATTGCATGGTCCATTGCGGCTACGAGCCTTCCGCCGCCATGGGCATTAACTCCAAGTGGCAGGATGCCTTTACCTACCTAAGTTGGATGATCAAATAGCTCATGAAGACCGCCCTCGTCACCGGCGCCACCGGTTTCGTGGGCTGGCATGTAGCGAAACTCCTTCACCAGCGTGGAGTAAAGGTGCGTGCGCTTTCCCGCTCCGGCCCCGTTCCAGAACTCGATGTCGAGACCGTAGCCGGTGATTTGCGCGACCCGGCTTCCCTCGCCCACGCCGCATCCGGATGCGATCACGTCTTCCATGTAGCTGCTGACTACCGTCTCTGGACCGCCGATCCCGCCGCCATGCATGCCTCCAACGTCGAAGGTACCCGGAATCTGATTACCGCCGCCCGCCATGCTTCGCGCATTGTATATTGTTCCACTGTCGGCACCATCGGCATGCGCCGTGGCATCATCGCCGACGAAGATTCTCCCGTCTCCCTTGCCGCGATGAAGGGCCATTACAAGCGCACGAAGTTCCTGGCCGAACAGGTCGCCCTCGCGGCCGCGCGGGAAGGCCTTCCCGTAGTGATCGTTAATCCCACGACACCGGTCGGCGATCACGATTTCAAGCCGACTCCCACCGGTAAGGTCATCGGGGATTTCCTGGGCGGCCGCATTCCCGCCTACATTGACACCGGCCTCAATTACGTCGATGTCTCCGATGTCGCTCTTGGTCACTTGCTTGCTGCCACGCACGGCCGCCCCGGTCAGCGCTACATCCTGGGCGCGGAGAACCTTAGCTTGAAACAGATGCTCGACAGGCTTGCTGCTGTCTCCGGGCTTTCCTCTCCGCGCCTGCGCATTCCTTACGCCCTTGCCTATACTGCCGCAGCCGTGTCTACCCTCTGGGGCAACCTGACTCGAACGCATCCTGGTATTCCCCTCGATGGCGTACGCTATGCCCAGATCAGGATGTGGGTCGACCATCACAAGGCCGTGCGCGAACTCGGCTACCAACCCCAACCCGTCGACGCCGCCCTTGCCCGCGCCGTCGATTGGTTCCGCTCACGGTCATGAATCTTTATCTCTGCGCCATGCCCGTCGAGGCCGAAGCTCTCCCCGCCTCCGCTACTCGTCTGATCACCGGTCCCGGCTTCAGCGCCGCTTCGGCCGCCCTCTCGCAACATCTCGCCGCTCACCGTCCCGCGCGTGTCATCTCCATCGGTGTTTGCGGCGCTCTCGACCCGGCTTTGTCTCTCGGTCAGGTCCTGACCGTGTCTCGTATCCAGTCTCCCTTAGGCGTGTTCACGCCTCAGCCACTCGCCGCTCCTGCCGCGACGCTTCATAGTCAGGATCGCGTAGCCGTCACCGTCCTGGAAAAGGAACAGCTGTTTGCCACGGGCGCTCAAATCGTCGATATGGAGGCCGCCGCCGTGGCCCTGCTCTGCGAAAGACATGGCATTCCTTTTTCTTGCCTGAAAGCAGTGAGTGATCTGGCGGACGAAGACCTTCCCGTCGACTTCAATCTCCACCGCGACGCCAACGGCAACTTCTCCCACCTCCGCATCGCAATTGCTGGCATCATGAAGATTACGGCGCTGATCCGTTTGCAACGGCAAACGAGGATTGCCGTGAAAGGATTGCAACTCGCGCTCAATGCCGCACTCGCCGACATTGCCTGACACAATGCGGGCCGCTGTTTATCGCGGCAAGCAAAGTGTCGTAATCGAAGAAATACCTGTTCCTCTTCCCGGGCCTGGTGAAATTCTGATTGCTGTCCAGTCCTGCGGAATCTGCCACACCGATCTCAAGAAGATCGAATATGGCCTACTCCCCCCTCCCCGCATCTTTGGCCACGAAACAGCTGGCCTAGTTGCCGCGGTGGGCGAGGGTGTTAGCCGGTTTGCTCCGGGCGACTCGGTTGTTGCCTTTCATCACATCCCTTGCGGTCAATGCTTTTACTGCCAGCGCCGCCTGTATGCACAGTGCGAAACCTACAAGCGCGTCGGCATCACCGCTGGCTTTGCCCCCGCCGGGGGCGGCTACGCCCAGTACGCCCTGGTCATGCCCTGGATCGTCGAGCGGGGTGTTGAAAAAATTCCTCCCGGAGTCTCTTTTGATCAGGCTAGTTTCGTGGAGCCAGTCAATACCTGCCTCAAAGCCGTCGAGCAGTCCGGTGTGGCTTCCGGCGATCTCGCCCTCGTGCTCGGCCAAGGCCCCATTGGTCTGATCTTCACCATGCTGCTCAAGCACCGCGGCATCACCACTCTCACCACGGATACCATGCCGGCCCGTCGCGCCAAGTCGCTTCGATTCGGCGCCGCCGCCTCGCTTGATCCCCGTGCCGATGACCTCACTGCTCTGGCCCGCTCACACACCTCCGGACGCGGCGCCGATATTGCTTTTGTCGCTGCCAGTGCCCCCGGAATCGTTGAACAGGCTGTCCGCGCTACCCGGCCCGGCGGCCGAATTGTACTTTTTGCCCAAACTTCCGACAAAGAGCGCATCGACCTCTCTGGCGCGGACATCTGTAAGAACGAACGAATGCTGACTGGCGTTTATTCCGCTGATATTGATTTGCAGTCAGAATCAGCTAGGCTAGTATTTTCAGGGGATATCCCGGTTGTTGAACTCGTCACTCACCGCTACCCTCTTTCAGAGATCATGGCGGGATTCGATCGAGCTACCCATCCGGACGAAACCTCCCTGAAAGTCGTGATTTTGCCGCAGCAATCGTAAACCAAAATTTGAGACCACAATAGAGTGAAGCAGGAAATGCTGGCAGCCGTCCTATACGGTAAACAACACGTCGAAATCGAAAAAGTTGCGGTTCCGCAACTGGGAGATGGAGATATTCTTGTGCGTGTGCGCGCCGCCCTCACCTGTGGAACCGATGTCAAGGTTTTTCACCGTGGCTACCACGCCCGCATGATTGTGCCGCCAGCACTGTTTGGTCATGAACTCGCCGGAGATATCGTCGCCACCGGCGCCGCTGTCGGCGGCTTTAGGGTTGGGCAGCGCGTGGTAGCCGCTAACTCCGCCCCTTGTGGGGAATGTTTCTACTGCCGGAAGAATAACGAAAACCTCTGCGAGAACCTTTTATTCAACAACGGCGCTTATGCTGAATTCATCCGAATTCCAGCCCGGCTTGTGCAGCGGAACTTGTACGAGATTCCCCATCATGTCGAATACCAGGACGCCGCCCTGGTGGAACCACTGGCATGTGTCATTCGCGGTATCGACGAAACCCAGGTCAAGCCTGGCGATACGGTCGTTGTCATTGGAGTTGGGCCAATCGGTCTAATGTTCGTGCGGCTGCTTGGTCTGCGCGGCTGCCGGGTCATTGCCATCGGACGTCGCCGTCCGCAACTGGACCGCGCCCTCAAACTCGGAGCTGCCGTCTCTCTCAGCATCCTCGAAGAAAGAGACATCGTTTCCGCGGTAAAGCGCGAAACGATGGGCTATGGCGCTGATGTCGTCATGGAGGCTGTCGGTACGGTCGACACTTGGCAACAGGCCATCCTGATGCTCCGCCGCGGTGGTGTGCTGAATTTCTTCGGGGGTTGCCCCACCGATACCCAAGTCCAACTGGACACTCAACTCATGCATTACTCCGAGATCACTTGCATGGCGAGTTTCCACCATACCCCTGCTCACATTCGCAAGGCTCTTGAGGCTGTGGTTGCCGGCTACATTACGGCATCTGATTTCGTTACTGGCGAGGAGCCCTTGAGCAACTTGAACGAAGTCCTCTCCTATCAGTTGCACAAGAATGGCGCCGTCAAAACTGCCATCATTCCTTGAACCCGCCCACTTCCTGAACAATGAGGCGGCGATGAGCCATCGCTGGTCCCATGCGGAATCTGAACATTACACCCGCTGGCTCTCCACCCATCACTACGAAAATTTCCACGTAGTCAGCTTCCTTCTGCCCAAGCATCTCCATCAGGATTTTTATAACGTCTATGCCTTCTGCCGCTGGGCGGATGATCTCGGTGACGAGATTGGTGATTCTGTTGAATCCCTTCGCCTCCTCGCTTGGTGGCGATCCCTGCTTCTCTCCCACAATGGCGACCAGCACCCCGTTTTTGTCGCGCTTCGCGGCACCATCGCCCGCCGCAACCTTTCCCTTGAGCACTTCGTCCGCCTGATCGAAGCCTTTGAGTACGACCAGACGACTACCCGCTACCGCGATTGGCCGCAAGTCCTCGATTATTGCGTCAACTCCGCCAACCCCGTGGGCCGCCTCGTGCTTGAACTCTGCGGTTATCGCGACAATGCTCTCTTCCTTCTCAGTGACCACACCTGCACCGGTCTGCAACTCGCCAACTTCTGGCAAGACGTTCGTGTCGATGTTGAGAAGGGCCGCATCTACCTGCCTCAGGATCTGTTGGCCCGCCACAACGTCCGGGAGGCCGATATTCTCTCCCTCCGTCATACTCCCGCCTTTGAGCAAGCGATGCGGGAAGCCGTCGGTTTCGCCCGGCAATTCTTTTACAAAGGTCTCCCGCTGGCAGCCCAACTCGACCCCCGCCTCGCTCTCGACATCGAACTTTTCTCCCGCGGCGGCATGGCCATTCTCGATAAAGTTGAGGCGGAACAGTATCGCGTCCTCGACGCCCGCCCCAAAATCACGAAACAGGAACGGCTCCGGCTTCTTCTCTCCACGCTATTTTCCTGGAGCAAGAACCGGATATTCGGATAGCCCCTTCATTAGCTAGGCTCGATACATGACGTCTGTCCTCTGCCTGCTTCCCGGCGCTCAAATCTGTTCTCCCTTTTCCATTCGCTCTGGCCAGCCTTTTGTCTCATGGATGCCCGGGGGCGTCTGGGTGAAGTCTCATATCCACTTCCAACCGGCTCGCGTTGCCGTTCTTGACGGCTCCCCTAAGCCGGGCTTTGATTCCCGCTTCGACAAATCCGCGACTCCCACGATTTCCAACGGCTCTTTCCTTACCGTCAGCGCCAACGAATCAAAGGTTGAAGGCTCCGGCGGCGAGCGCCTTGTCATCGTCACCGCCCTCGGCAATTGTTCCAAACCGGAGTTGCCCTAAGCCATGGATCCCATTGCTTTCCTCTCCCGCTACCTCCATGATCACGCGGAGGAATCCATCCCGCTCACCGAAATGAGCCGTCTCACCGGCTACAGTCCCTTCCATCTCCAGCGCCAGTTCAAAGCTACTCTGGGCCTCACTCCCAAGCAGTTCCAACTCCGCTGCCGCATCGAGCGCCTCAAGGGCAATCTCCGCCACGATGACCCCACTGTTACCCAGGCCCTCTACGATTCCGGCTTTGCCTCCTCCAGCCGTCTTTACGAGCGGATCGACTCTGACCTCGGAATGACGCCCGCCCAATACCGTGCCTCCGGCGACGGCGTGACCATCAGCTACCTTACTTTCGCTACCTCTCTCGGCTATATCCTCATGGCCGCTACCGATCGCGGCCTTTGCCGCCTCGACATCGCAGATCGTGCCGAAGATCTCCCCCCGCGCCTTCACGCTGAGTTTCCCCGCGCCAGCATCCATGCTGTCGCTCCGCCTTTTTCGCCTCTACTCGAGGCTTGGCTCGAGGCAATTCGGGGCTACCTCAACGGCCGGGCTATCAACCCCTCACTGCCGATCGATATCCGTGGCACCGCCTTCCAGGCCCGTGTCTGGGCATTCCTCCGCCAAATTCCGCGCGGCGAAACCCGCAGCTATTCGGAAGTCGCGGCTGCGATCGGCCAGCCCAAGGCCACCCGCGCCGTCGCCAATGCCTGCGGGCAGAATCGTGTTGCGCTCGCCATTGCTTGCCACCGCGTTATACGCGGTAACGGCGCGCTCGGCGGCTACCGCTGGGGTCTTGATCGCAAACAGCAGCTTCTTGACGCTGAGTGCAGTCTCTCTCCGCGTTAATCTAGTAATTGCGATGGCTTTCCGCTCGCTGCTTGCTTCCTGGCCTTCCCGTCTCTTTCTCGCCTGGGTGATTCTGTTTCAGGTGTGGGCAGGCGCCGTTTTCGGCTTTACCGCTTTCTCGGTTCTGCTGCCCCTCCTGGGCGTCCTGGCGCTGTTTCCCAATAGAAACATCCGGCCCATCGCCTGGGGCGCTTGCAACCTGCTGTTCGCCCTCGCCGGTCTCTTGCAAGCCAACTACATTTATCAATCCGTGCTGGCGGCCCGAGAATGACACCCGACCTTACCGCATCTTATGATTGCTGCGTGCAAATCGCCCGGGCGCGCGCCAAGAATTTTTACTACTCCTTCCTGGTTCTGCCCAAGCCCAAGCGTCTCGCCATGTGTGCCGTCTACGCCTTCATGCGTGAGTGTGACGATTTGAGTGATGAGCAGGGAGCCTCGCGCGCCGCCCTCGAGGCTTGGCGCGCCGATCTGGATCGTGCCCTCGATGGAGATCTCTCCGTTCACCCTATCTGGCCCGCCTTTGCCGATACCGTGCACCGCTTCCACATTCCTCGCGCCTACCTCTACGACATGATCGAAGGCGTTTCAAGTGACCTATCCTTTAATCAGCCCGCCAACTTTGAGGACCTCTATCGTTATTGCTATCGTGTTGCTGGCGTAGTCGGTCTCACTATCACGCACATCTTCGGCTTCTCCCACGCCCGTGCCCTCGAGATGGCGGAAAAATGCGGTATCGCTTTTCAACTCACCAATATCCTGCGTGATGTTGCCGAAGATGCCGATCTCGGCCGTACGTATTTGCCCGCTGACATGATGCGCCAGTACAAAGTTTCGATCGAGGATCTCAAGAAAGGCGCCGTCTCGGCTAGCCTCCACACCCTGCTTGCTGAACTTGGCCGCCGCGCGCGCGATTACTACCAGTTCTCCCGCCCACTGATTGACCTTGTCGATCGAGATTCCCGTTCGAGCCTCTGGGCCCTGATCGAAATCTACCACCGCCTCTTCGGCCGCATTGAGGCCAGCAATTTCGAGGTGCTCCACCACCGTCACCGTCTCCCCACCTGGGAGAAGCTTACCATTCTCGCCTCCGCCGCCATCCGCGGCTAGGCTACTTTTCGATTCCAGCCTGCGTCAAGAACCAGGCATATATGAAGCTCAAATCCTTGATTTGGTCGTATCGTCCTGAAGCCCCGCCATGACCAGCCGGTTCCAACTTGGTCTTCAACAGCAAATCGTTGCTGTCGGTCTTCAAAGTACGCAACCGGGCCACATACTTCGCGGCCTCCCAATACCCCACTTGGCTGTCGTGCAGACTCGTCGTGACGAGAATCGCCGGATACGCCCGCTTTTCCAGGTTGTCGTACGGGCTATACGACTTCATGTAGTCGTGTGCCTGCTTCTCGTTCGGATTTCCCCATTCCAGGTATTCACCCACCGTCAGCGGCAGCGTCGCATCCATCATCGTATTCATCACGTCCACAAATGGCACCGCCGCATGCACCGCCCGGAACAGGTCTGGCCGCAGGTTCACCACAGCGCCCATTAGAAGCCCACCGGCACTGCCCCCTTCGATCATGAGCCGGTCCTTTGACGTCCACTTTTCCCGGATGAGATATTCCGCGCTGTCGATGAAGTCGTAAAACGTATTTTTCTTTTTCATCAACATCCCGTCTTCATGCCACTTTTCACCCATCTCATCCCCCCCGCGAATGTGCGCGATGACATACGTAACGCCGCGGTCCAGCAGGCTCAGCCTGGACGAGCTGAACGCCGGCGGCATTCCGAATCCATAGGATCCATATCCCATCATCAGCAAGGGCGCTTTGCCGTCCCGCACCAGCCCCCTCTTATAAACCAACGACAGCGGCACTTTCACCCCATCCCGCGCCGTCGCCCAAAGCCGTTCTGACACATAGTGTGCCGGGTCGAATCCGCCGAGCACCTCCTGCCGCTTGAGCAACTGGCTCTCCCCGGTCGTTACCGTGTAATCGTAAATGCTCCGTGGAGATACGAGGCTCTGGTAGCTGTAGCGCATAGTGGGCGACTCATAGTCCGGCGTCATCTCAGGAAATACCGCATAGACCGGTTCGGGAAATGCAATCGACTTCCATTTGCCCGCCGAGAAATCGAAGACCCGGATCCGGGTCAGCGCCATCGTTTTCTCAACCACAGCGGCGAATCCCCGGTACAGTGCAATGTTCTGCACCAGAACGTCGGGATTGTGCGCGAGAAATTCCTTCCAGTGCTTTTCGGCGGGATCACTCACCGGGACTGTCACGATCCGAAAATTCTTGGCCCCCTTGTTCGTCAACAGGTAAAACAGCCCCTCCCGGTGGTCAGCCACGTAGCGGTGCCCCTTCGTCCTTCCGGCCAGTGATCGAAACGCACTCCGTGGCTTGTTCGCATCAAGAAACATCACCTCGCTCGTGTCGGTGCTGGCGATGAGCAGCATCAGATACTTCTCATCCCGGGTCTTTTCGACAGTGATGTTGTACAGTTCATCCTTCTCCTCGTAAATGAGTTCCGGCTTGGCCCCCAACTCCAACCGCCACAACTGATTCGATCGCTTCGTGACGTCGTCCTCGGTCACGTAGAATACGGTACGGCCACCCTCCGCCCACGCTGTTGCGGTCACCCGCTCCGCGGAATCCGGCAGCAGTTTGCCGGTCCGCAAATCCTTTACATTCAGCTTGAATTGCCGATACCCAATAAAATCCGTTCCATATGCCAGCATCATCGCGTCGGAACTCAACGACATCGCCGTGACACTCGCAAACTTCTGCCCCTTGCCGATTTCATTCAGGTCCAACAAGACTTCCTCGGGCGCTTCCAGACTCCCCTTCTTCCGGCACTGTATCGGGTATTGTTTGCCTTCCTCGGTGCGGGAGTAGTAAAAATAGGAGCCGCGCCTAAAGGGCACGCCGAGGTCTGTCTGCTTGATTCGCCCCAGCATCTCCTCGTAGAGTTTCCCGGCGAACTTCTCCTGCCCAGCAGTCATTCTCGCCGTGTAAGCGTTCTCCGCCGTCAGATAGGAGATCACTTCTGGACTCGTTTTCTCCCGCAACCAAAAATACGGATCGTTGACCGTCGCTCCATGGCGAACCTCAACATGTTCTTTTTTCGCCGCTGTCGGAGGCTTTTCCTCGGCTGCCCATGCCAAGGCCATTGCCATCCAGAAAACGATACGACAGTTCATAGCCCTACTCTAGCCGAAGTTAATCTTCGATTTTGGGTGTCGAGAAGGTCTTCGTAATGTGGTCGTGCCAAGTCAACTTTTCCTCGTCGAACAGGCACCAAGCCAACCCCAATCCCAGCGAGGCAAAGCTGACAATGCTTACCAGCACCCTCAGAACACGCTCCTCGCGGCTCGGCCGTTGTCCGTCAAAATTCACCAATCTCAGCTTTAGGGCTCCCATGCCCGGCGTGTCACCGCCACTCAGAGCCCACAAGATCTTGTAAAAGAATGCCACCGAGAGTGTGACTACTCCGTACGTGCTCAAGTCCAGCTTGTCCAGCCCCAAACGCACGCCGCCAAAATAGTAAATGCCCAATAACAGTCCTACCCCGATCAGCACCATTGCCAAATCGTAGGCTACAGCCATTGCCCGGTGTCCCGGCATCGCCACCGGCGCGTTCGAGTAGATCACACGCTCCACCACGCGTGGCGCCAGCTTATCCTCGGGAAATTCGAGTTCTTTCTGGATTTCTGGGTCATCGTCCGGATTTAACCCGATCCGGTCTGAATACTGCTGCCGGACGCGTGTATTTGCATTGCGCTCCTGCGTCGAACGTGCGATTCTTGCCGCCTCCGGTGATATTGAGGAGAACGGAATCACTCGCTTCGGTTCCTGCATTGGAAAAAGCTTGGCCTGCGTCGGCTGGCGTGATCGAGTGTCCTCACGCACCAGTTGCTGCTCAAGGACGTCGAGCCGTGGCGCCGTATTCCCGTAACCCTCCGCTACCAACACCGGTCCCGTCAACCGCCGCCCGCACAGGGTACAGCGACTGTCTTCCGCTGTGTTTTGTGTTCCGCAATCGGCGCAAACCATGCTGACGCCCTCAACCTTCTTTCGCTTCGAATCAGGGCCGTGCCGGAGCCCGCTTGTTCCACGCCAACGCTCCTTGCTACCCTGAGCGTTGGCATCTCCTTTGAAACTTTTCGAAATCTACATTATTCTGATTAACACGTTTCTCCGAGTTTGTCACGTAATTTCTTCATTTCATTGGGTTTCGCTATTTGTTTGTAGCTCTCTTTCGGCTCAACTTACCCTCCCCTCTCCGACGGCCTCTAACCCCAACATCAAGATCCCATTTCTTCGCCCGGATGCTCCCGCCCGCAATCAGGTTCTGGTCAAGGCCCTAGGCTCCCAAACCGTTGAAGGAGACTGGGTCCGTCTGCGCGTTGCAGCCTCGATTGAACTGACCGAATCCATTCTTGAAGCAGATGAGATCGACTACAACACAGAAACTGGCGAGGCGCACGCCCGTGGCAGTGTCCATTACCGGAATTATGAGGAGGGTGAGGAAATCTTTTGTGCCCGTGCGGACTACAACACGAAAGATGCCACCGGCAAATTCTATGAGATTCGGGGCTCCTTCGAAGCTCGAATTGACGCCCGCCCGGGCATTCTCACCTCGAAGAATCCCTTTCAGTTTCGCGGTAAGATCGCCGAGCGTCTGCGCGACCGCTACATTCTCTACCAGGGCATCGTTACCTCCTGTACCTACCCCCGTCCCTGGTGGACTCTGCGCAGTCCCAAGTTCGACATCCTGCCCAACAAACGCGCCATTACCCAGCGCGCCCTGTTCCGCCTCAAGGGCGTACCGCTTTTTTACTTCCCATACTTCTACAAATCCCTTGAAAAACAGCCCCGCCGCTCCGGTTTTCTCACGCCCAACGTCGGCAATTCTTCCCGCTTCGGCCAAATGCTGGGCATCGGCTACTACTGGGCGATTAATCGCAGCTACGATCTCACCTACCGGCCCCAATACTTCACTGCCCGTGGCTTCGTTCACAACGTCGAGTTTCGCGGTAAGCCCCGCAATGGCTCTGATTTCGATATGACCATCTTTGGTGTCGCCGACCGGGGCCTTCGCCTGAACGACGGCAGCCGGCTCAAACAAGGCGGCTTCAGCATCAACGTTAATGGCAAGTCCGAGATCGGGCGCGGCTGGCGTGCGCAAGGAGTTTTAAACTATCTCTCCAATTTCACCTTCCGTCAGGCTTTCACCCAAAGTTTCACGGAGGCCATTTTCTCCGAGGTCAACTCCGTCGGTTTCGTCGAAAAGCAATGGGATGGCAATAACGTGCAGGTCGTCTTCGCCCGCAGTCAAAACTTCCAGTCCACCCTCGACGGCGACTCGATTACCATCCGCCGCCTTCCTCAACTCGAATACACTCGCCGCGACACGCAAATCTGGAAAAAAATCCCGGTCTGGGTATCTCTGGAATCGACCGCCGGATTGGTCCGCCGCAGTCAGCCCCTCTTTCAAACTCGCCAGCATGTTGAGCGCATCGACGTCGCTCCCCGCATCTCCACCGCCTTCCGCCATGCGGGCTTCAGTCTCGTTCCCAGCTTCGGCATCCGCGAATCCTATTGGGGTTCCACCAAGGATGGCGGCCGTGTCAGCGGAGGCAACATCCGCCGCTCTGCCCGCGACCTCTTCGTCGATTTCACGATGCCCTCGCTGGCCCGCATCTTTGAAAAGTCTCCTCGAATCATGGGCGGCGGCAAAGTCAAGCACGTCATCGAGCCTCGCGTCAACTACCGTTTCGTCTCCGGCGTCAGTGACTTCTCCCGCATCATCCGCTTCGATGAAACCGAGCTTCTCGCCAACACCAACGAACTCGAAATCAGCCTTACCAATCGCCTCTACGTCAAACGCGGTCTCCTCACCCAGGAATGGCTCTCCTGGCAGGTCTGGCAAAAACGTTATTTTGATCCCACCTTCGGCGGATCCCTCCTCGAAGGCCGCCGCAACGTCAATCAGTCCACTGTCGATTTCTCGCCATTTGCTTTCCTCGACGGCGCGCGCCGCTACTCTCCCGTCGCTTCCGCCGTTCGCATGACCCCCATACCCACTATCGGCGTCGAATGGCGCATGGATTACGACCCCCGCCGCTCTACCATCACCAACTCTTCCTTCATGGTCGACGGCCGCGTCGATCAGTGGTTCTTATCCGTCGGACACACACAAATCGACTCCGTTAATTCCCTCTCTCCCAACAACAACCAGTTGCGTGGTGTTCTCGGTTGGGGCGCCGACAGCCGCAAGGGCTGGAATGCTGCCTTCAATGCCGTCTATGACTACCGCGTCCGCCAGCTTCAGTTCTCCAACACCCAGGTCACTTACAACACCGATTGTTGCGGCTTTTCACTCCAGTACCGCCGCTTCAGTTTCGGCACACGCAATGAAAACCAGTTCCGCGTTGCCTTCGCCATCGCCAATCTCGGCTCCTTCGGCACTCTTCGCCGTCAAGAGCGGTTCTTCTAAACTTCACCATTTTGTTTGAAAATGGAATCAGGCATGAGTTTCTGGTCCGCTCCGCGCAAGGTATTGTGGCGTAAAGCCCTCTTTCAGATTCATCTTTGGCTGGGTGTCTTGCTCGGTCTTTACTTCGTTGTCGTTGCTCTCACAGGCAGCATCATTGTTTACAAGAAAGAGATCGAACGCTCCCAAATCCCTCACCTGACCCGCGTCGAGCCTTTGGCCCAGCGGCAAAGCTTCTCTGAAATAGTGGCGAAAGTCAAGGCTGCTTATCCCCATGCCACTCTTTCGAATGTTTATCTCTACTGGCAAGCCGGCGACACCTTCAGCTTCCGCATGCAGTCGAAATCAGAAGGCCGCATTCAGGTCTACGTCGATCCTTATCGCAACCGCATTCTCGGCGAGGACCGCTACCAGGACAAGTTCCTCCAGTGGGCCTACGACCTTCACGTCAATCTCCTCCTTGGCGATCTTGGTGAATACTTGAATGGTTGGGGCGGATTCGGCCTCGCCTTGGTCAGCGTTAGCGGACTTGTCATCTGGTGGCCGGGACGCCGCTGGTGGCGCCAGGGATTCCGCTACGAAAGCCGCGCCCGCTGGAAACGCCAGAACTACGACTTGCATAAGCTCACCGGCTTTGTCTCCTCGTTCGCTCTCGTCCTGCTTGCCCTGACAGGCGCCTACTGGTCCTTTCCTCAAACCTATGAAGACCTACTGGCTTTTTTCACGGCCAGTCCTGTGAAAATTCCTACACCGCGGGTCAATCCCGTCGCTGCTTCGCACCAAGCCAGCCTCGACCTCGTTCTGGAAAATGCGATCAAGGCCATCCCTGGCGGCACCCCCACTCTTTTCCGCCCCGCCGCCAAACCGAATGAAGTCCATTCTCTGCATCACATCCTGCCTGGCGATTGGCGTACGCAGGGCGACAACGTCGTCTACATCCATCCCGCTACCGCCGAGGTGGTCCGTGTCACACTGCACCAGCAACTTCCCCTCGGCGCCCGGCTACAGCGCGACATCTATGGCCTTCATTTTGGTACTTTCTGGGGCCACCCGAGCCGCCTGGCCTGGGTCTTCACCGGCATCACGCCGGCGATACTCTTTGTCACTGGATTGCTGATGTGGTGGAACCGCAGCCTCAGCAAATCTCCCAAGCACTCACGCCAGGCCGCTGCTGTACCCGTATTGCAACAGGCCGATCCAGGCTCATAAGCTTGGTCAGTGCGATTCCCATCGCTTATCGAGCGTTTCGATAGGCCTCGTCGAGGAGTTCCACTATGTGCTTCACCGGCTCCGGATTTTCCCGCAGCTTTCCGCTGCCGTGCTTCCTTGAACCTGCCGCCAATTGAATCATGCACCCCGGGTTCGAACTCGCGATCTGCTCCGGTGCAACCGAGTTCACGTTTCTCATCTTCGAGACCAGAATTTCCTCGGCCATCTCGTTCTCAACCACGTTGTAAACGCCCGCCGAACCGCAGCACACGTCACTTGCCGGCATCTCGACAAACTCCAGCCCTGGAATCGCCTTCAGCAGCTTCCGCGGCGCTACTTTCACTTTCTGCCCATGGCACAGATGGCAGCTGTCCTGATAGGTTACTCTCCGCTTTACCGGGCCCATCTTGGAGTTTAATTCGATTGAATCCAGGAACTCATTCACATCCTTCAGCTTCGACACAAACTCCTTGGCTCGGTCATGATACGCCGCATCATGCTCCAACAATTCGTGATACTCCTTCAGCGTCGCCCCACAGCCGCCGGTATTGGAGATAATTGCGTCAAACTTGGTTTGCAGGAGAGCATCGATGTTATTCCGGGCTAATGCCCGAGCCTGCTCGCGCCGCCCCGCATGGGCATGCAGCGCCCCACAGCAGCCCTGCGCTGCCGGCACCACAACCTCACAGCCATTCTTCTGCAAAACTCTCACAGTCGCCTCGTGCAGCCGCGCGAAGAACACATTGGCGATGCATCCCCCCAACAACGCCACCCGGTACTTCCTTTCACCCTCGGCAAAAAATACCTTCCCATATTGCGTGAAGAAGGTCGGCAACTGCGCCTCTGGAGTCAGATGCTCGATTTTACCGAGTGGCCCCATCAGCTTCAGCAGTCCCGAAGCCCGCACCAGCGCCTCAAGGCCGCTCTTCTGATAGACCCACAGCCCTGTTGCCAGCAGCCGCAGCAGCAAGGGCGACTGCAACAAAGTTCCATACGCGAAGTCCTCCACCATGCCCCAAGGAAAGGGCCGCCGCACTTTCGCTTGGATCTCGGTCCGCGTCGCCTCGATCAGCTTGCCGTACTCCACTCCCGACGGACACGCTGTCTCGCACGCCCGGCAACCCAGGCACAATGCCATATGCTCCAGATATCCTTCGTCCATTAGTGCTTTACCCGTTGCCACTTGCACCATCTGATAGATGCGCCCGCGCGGAGAGTCCATCTCCACTCCCAGTTCGCGATAGGTCGGACACGCATTCAGGCACAAACCACAATGCACGCATTTGTCCAGGTCTCTCTGTTGTGGTGCGTCCGCGTGCCGGTTTGGAAGCACATGCAATGCCGTCGTTTCAGATGCGCCCATAAAGCCTCCCAGCATTCAACAACCCATCAGGGTCAAAATAATCCTTGATCTTCTTCATCAGAAAAAAATCGTCTCCCGGCGCCGGCCACAGATACTCGGCCTCTTGCCTTTGTGCTGGGGAGAACTCGATCACTGCCTTGAAGCCCGCCGGCGGCGCCGCCGCCCCGGTTGTGTGCGCCAGAAGCACTCCATTGCCGGCCCGGCCCACCACTGCCGCGTCCGGCGGCAGCTTTGCGATCGCCGCCTCCATTTCCTGCAGTTGCACCGAGACTCGCACGACGTGCCCTGACGGATAAGCGGACAACCATTGTGGTGTAAACTCCCTTACCTCATCCCAAATCGTGTTTTCGATCACTCTCCATCCAGCCAACTCGCGCTGGTAACGCGCCAGAACCGTCTCGCTGCCAAGTGCCTCCACTAACAACGAATGACGCCCCGGTAAGCCCGCCTGAGAGGCCGCCACCGGATTCAAATAGTCCACCGAGGCAGGCTGCAAAACTCCCTTGAGCAATTCATTTCGTTTGCCGAATACTTCCCCCACGGACGCATTCTGGTACAGAAAACTTCTCGCCCCTGCCGGAGCCGGCATCAGCTTAAAGTTCACCGTCGCGATCGCCGCCAGCGTCCCGAACGACCCCGTCATCAACTTGGCAAAGTCCAAGCCCGCCACGTTCTTGACTACCATCCCCCCGCTTTCGACGACTCGCCCTCGCAGCGTCACCACCTTCATGCCAATCACCAAGTCCCGCACTGTCCCGAACAAGCGCCTCCGGTGGCCCGAGGAGTGGGTCGCGAGAATCCCTCCCACCGTCGCCGCGCCGGCAAAAGCGGGCTCGATCGGCAGAAATTGCTTTTTCTCCGCGAGCATTGCCCGCAGGTCCGCATACTTTATACCCGCCTCCACGGAGATGGTCAGATCCCGCGGATCATAGGCCAGCACCTTGCCCATCCCTCGCGTTTCGATCCGGATATCGGACTCGGCCACAGCTCCGCCCATGCGCTGCTTGCTGCGCGCCCCCGCGATCTCAATCCGTTTTTTGTTGCTCTGGCAGTCCCGCATTACCTCTACCAGTTCGGAAATACTGCCCGGCGATTCCACTTTCATGTCGAATTCTGAATTTTATCAGGCATCGGCTGAGAGACAATAGGCGAGAGCGCCATGACCGACCTCGCCGCCCGCCTCCGCTCTGGTGACCGCCGCGCTATCGCGCGCGCCTGCACCCTGGTCGAAGCAGGTATTCCCTTATCTGGTCTCGCCCCGCCCGGTCACGCCCTCCTGATCGGAATCACCGGTCCCCCGGGCGCCGGCAAGAGCACCTTCACCACCGAACTCATCGCCGCTATCCGCGCCTCGGGTCTCACCGTCGCTGTCATCGCCGTCGACCCCTCCAGCATGCGCACCGGTGGCGCGCTTCTCGGCGACCGCATCCGCATGCAGCGCCATCACGAAGACCCTGGCGTCTTTATCCGTTCCATGGCGACCCGCGGCGCCGTCGGCGGCCTTGCCCCCTCCACCTCCGGCCTCGTTCAAGTACTCGATACCGCCGGCTTCGATGTCATCCTTATTGAGACCGTCGGCGTGGGCCAGGATGAAATCGAAGTTGCCCGCCTCGCTCACATTGTCGCTGTCCTTCTCGTTCCTGGCCAAGGTGACGAAATCCAGGCCATCAAGGCCGGCATCATGGAAATCGCCGACCTGTTCGTCATCAACAAAGCCGACCATCCTGGCGCGGACAAGCTTTACCGGGAGATCGAAATGGAAATCCATGGTGAACGGCCCATTCTGAAAGCCGTCGCCTCCACCGGCGATGGCATCCCCGCCGTCTGGGCTTGCCTGGCCGCTCTTCCCCGCCGCCATCCCACTGCTTTGCCCCCCTCATTCCCGATCGACCACCTCGGTATCGCCGTTGCCAATATCGACGAAGCCCTCCGCTTCTATCAGGGCGCCCTCGGCATGGCTGAACCCACTCGTGAAACCGTCGCCTCCGAGCGTGTTCATGTCGCCATGCTGCCCGCCGGTTCCTCCCGCCTGGAACTTCTCGAACCTACCGGTCCCGATGGCCCGGTTGCGAAGTTTCTCCGCGAACGCGGCCCCGGTCTGCACCACATTGCCCTGCGCGTGCCCGCTCTCCAACCTGCCATCGGGCGCATCACCGCCGCTGGGGGCCGAGTTTTGTCCGAACCGCGCGTCGGCGCCGGCGGTCACAAGTACGTCTTCGTCCACCCCGCCACCACGGGCGGTGTCCTGCTAGAACTAATTGAGGAGCATTCTTAAACTCTTGACTATCGATACTGGCATCATCGGCGGCAGCGGACTTTATTCCATGCCCGGCTTCGAACGTACCGAGGAAATCTCCCTCGATACTCCCTTCGGCCCTCCCTCGGACCCTTATGTCATCGGCACCATCTCCGGCAAGCGCGTTGCCTTCCTTGCCCGCCATGGCCGTGGCCACCGCATCACCCCCACTGAACTCAATTTCCGCGCCAATATCTGGGGCTTCAAGAAACTCGGCGTCGAGCGCATCATCAGCGTCTCCGCCGTCGGCAGCCTGAAGGAAGAACACGCCCCCGAGCAATTCGTCCTCCCCGATCAGTTTTTTGATCGCACCCTTGGGCGCGTCTCCACCTTTTTCGGTGATGGCCTCGTCGCCCACGTCAGCTTCGCCGAGCCCACCTGCCACCCCCTCATGGCGATCGTTCACGATGCCTGCCAGCGCGCTGGCGTCACCAGCAAACTCGGTGGCGCCTATCTCTGCATGGAAGGCCCGGCCTTTTCCACCAAGGCCGAATCGAATGTTTATCGCTCCTGGGGTATGGACATCATTGGCATGACTAACCTCCAGGAAGCCAAACTCGCCCGTGAAGCTGAGATCTGCTATTGCACCGTTGCGATGGTCACCGATTACGATTGCTGGCACCCCGGCCACGACGCCGTCACGGTGGATCAGATCATTGCGACCCTCAACAAGAACGCCGAGAATGCCGCCAAAGTAGTCCGTCTCGCGGTCGAGGCCATGCCCGCTCCCGGCGCCTGCTCGTGCAAATCGGCGCTCAAGAACGCCATCATCACCGACAAGTCCAAGGTGCCCGCCGAAACGCTGGCCCGCCTGGAGATCATCGTTGGCAAATACTTCCGCTAGCCGTCTGGCCGGTATCCTCATCGCTGGGGAGCCCGAACCCGCCGGCCTCGTCGATCAGGTCGTCGCCGAAGCCCTCGCTTCCCCCGAGGGCTCCTCTGCCCTCTTTCGCGATCTCGTCGAACCGCTCGCCGATGCCTTCGAGTTCAAGCTCGTCAACGCCTACGTCCACGTTTTTGCTCGCGTCATCGAGGCCGTGTTTCCCGATCTCGGCGCCGCCTCCCTCATCGAGCGCTTCATGCGCATTCGCCGCCCCCGCAAATTTCTCGGTAATCCTGAATCCATCCGCGACGTCTTCGTGCTGTCCCGGATAACGATCGGCGCCGACATTGCCATCACCAGCCGTATCCTCCGTGCCGTTTTCGTTCATTTCCCCAACGCCACCATCCACTTCGTCGGCCCCCGCAAGAATTTCGAAATCTTCGAGCCTGAGATCGGCATTAGTCTTGTGGAGATTCCCTACAAGCGTACCGGCACTCTTGCCGAACGGCTCGGCGTGTACCCGGTTCTCCGTCAGGCGCTTTCCCTGCCCGGCGCGCTGATCGTCGATCCCGATAGCCGTCTGAGCCAACTCGGCCTTCTGCCTCTCGGCGAGGAAGACAACTATTTCTTTTTCGAAACCCGCTCCTGGTGGTCTGAGGAAGATATGCCTCTCGGCGAGATGACCGAGCGCTGGGTCGAACAGACTTTCGAAGTCCCCCTTCACGTCCCCATCGTTGCCGTCGAAGAGCGCGTCGAAGGCTTTGATGTCACGCTCAGTCTCGGTGTCGGTGAGAACTCCGAAAAAGCCATGCCTTGGCCTTTCGAGCCTCGCTTGCTCCAATTCCTTGTCGATCACGGTCTCCGAGTCCTCGTCGATACCGGCGCCGGTGGCCCCGAGGCGGACCGCGTCCACAAGGCCATCGCCGAAGTCCGGCCTGGCGCCGCGGGAAGCGTCACTCCCTATTACGGTTCCTTCAAGGAATTCGCCAGTGAAATCAATGCCAGCGAACTCTTCCTCGGCTATGACTCCGCCGGCGGCCATGCCGCTTGCGCTCTTGGTGTCCCGGCCATGCTCTTTTTCCGCGGTTACCCCAATGAACGCTTCATGGTTCGCTGGATCCCGTGGGGCGACGGCGAACTCGAGGTCGTTGACGGTGAAAACATCTCGATCGAGGATGCTCTCGATCGCGTCCGCGAGGCTGTCGAAGCCATCTTCTCTGGCGAAGCCGCCGATGGCGAGGAGGATGAGGAGGATTTTGATGAAGACGAAGAAGATGACGATGACGATAAGCCGGAGTCTATCCGGTGAGATATATTGAAACCGGAGGTTTCCTTATGAAACTCGTCCTCCTGACTCTCATCGCCGCCACAGCCGCCGCGGCCCAAACCCAGTCCCCCCGCAAGCTCATTGCTTCCCTTGAGGGCAAGGATCTTTATGTCTCCTACTGTGCCTCCTGCCACGGCATGGACGGCAAAGGAAAAGGTCCCGTGGCCCCCGCGCTCAAAACTTCCGTCCCGGACCTCACCACCATCCAAAAGCGCCGCGCCGGTAAATTCCCCACCGCAGACCTCGAAAAATTCATCCTCGGCGAAGGTGATATCAAGGCCGCGCATGGCTCCGCCGACATGCCCGTTTGGGGTCCGCTGTTCCGCCGCGTCGAAAAAGATCAGGATCTCGGCCTCGTCCGCGCCCGCCGCGTCGTTGAATACATTCAAACGCTCCAGGGACGTTAGCGTCCCTCACAGCACCAGCGCACAAAACTGAAATCCCGGTTCATTGTTAGTATTGAGAATGCAGTATCATAAAAGATACTGATGTTTGATTGGTCTGTTTTCCTGCTGCTCGCTCTCCCCCTAGCTTGCTCGCTGCTGTCTTTGCTCGGTTTGTCGCTGCTGTCCTTGGCTCGCCCCTTCGCAGCCATGGCGGCGGGTGCGATGGCTGGCGCCGCCTTGCTCATGCTCACGCCCGAGACTCCCTCGATCGCCGCCCTTTTGCTGCTCGCCACCGGCTTTCTTCTGATGTTCGCCGTCGATCACTTCCTTCACCCGCTGTGCTCTTCCTCGGCCCAACCTTGGCCACTCTGGCTCTCGCTCGCCCTGCATTTCGTGATCGATGGCGCCATCACTCGCGCCGCTACCTTCGATTCACTGACCTCGGCGTCATTCTTGCTCCACCGCATACCGGAAGCACTGGGTCTGCCCATGCTGCTACGGGCCGCCGTTCCCGCCTCCACCCAGATCCGCTGGCAAATCCTGGCCCTGCACCTGTGCACGCTGATCGGCTTCTTGCTGTCCTCCCAGATCCAACTCAGCCCGATTCACCAGATCACTCCCTTGCTAGGCGGAGCCATTCTGTTCCTCGCCCTTCACTCGCTCCACCATTGCCGTCATCAATGTTCTCTGCCTTGGATCCCTTCGCTCTCTGGCTTATCCCTGGTGCTGATGTTTCGTTTTGCTTACTGAATCCGCTCACCTCCGCTCAGTTGATTGGGCCACCCTCAGGCCCGATGAGTCGCCACATAGGATCCAATCGCTGAAACCGTGTCCAGCCAGACGCCATTGGCCGGATCCCCGGCGTAGGCGGCAAACGCGCGCAGGGTTTCCGTTGACGTAATCTGGTGGCCCAGTTGGCCGATTTCATGGCCTGCGAAGATCACCCAGCGGCCCTCACCGGCAGCCTTGTCGAGGATTCCCTTCCAAGCGGGAAACTCCAGGCCGTCCCCGTGCGTTCCCATTAATGCCGCCATGTCGCACACCGACGGTACGTTGGGCATTTCGTCGTAATAGCCGCGGCCGGTTTGAAACCGGTCGGCGATCAGCGGTACATAGCTTCGAGCCGCCCGTCCCCTGCCAATGAATTTCTGCCCGCAAGGATAGGCGAAGCTCTTCGGCCTGACCCCCAGTTGACTCTCAATCTCCGCCGTGGCCCGGTCGATGTCGGCCGCAATCTCTTCGATCGAAAAATCCTCCAGTGGCCTCGTGAACCGATAATTGCCCGTGCAAGGGTGCGTGAAGGAATGATTCCCGATTTCGTGTCCATCCCGGATCATCTGTTCCCAGCCCGCCAGACGTTTCAGCATCGCCGGGATAGAAACATAAAATGTAGCTTTCAGCTTGAGATCGGCCAGCAATCGCTGACCTACGTCGATCTGCGACAGCCGCGCATCGTCAAAGCTCAATGACACCGCGAAGCGCTTGCCCGCGGGCCAGGGGAAGCCAGAAGTCTGGGCTGCGGCAGCCAGCGGCGCACCCAGCATGAAACGGCGTGTAATCATAGCCACCAGCTTAATTGACAACTTTTAGCTCGATGCGTGTACCGTCGGCTCCTCCCAGAAAAATCTGTTGCGTGGCCTTCTGAAAATCAACGTTGCGCGCCTTCGGGATCTCCATAAACTGCTGTGGATTCCGGTCCGTCAGCGGAAACCACGAACTCTGAATCTGCACCATCAACCGGTGCCCGCGGCGAAATGCATGCGCGATGTCCGGCAGCTCGAAGCGGATATGATCCGGCTGATTGGGGATAAATGCCACCGGCTTGTCCAGGCTCTTGCGGTACTTGCCGCGAAACGGTTCGCCCCGGACCAGTTGCTGATAGCCGCCCAGGTTGAGCCCCGGATAATCGCCAGGGTAGACATCGATCAACTTCACCACGAAATCAGAATCCGTTCCCGAAGTGGCCACCTTCAGGTGTACCTGCAATGGCCCCATCACCGTCAGGTCCTGCTCAAGCGGCTCGGTCTCAAAGACCAGCACATCCGGGCGTGATGCCGCAAACCGCTGGTCCTCCACCATGTAATCGTTGCGCACGGCCACGGATACATGCGGAACATACGGCACGGGCTTGGCTGGATCCGAGACATATTCCTCCACCGTTTCCTTGGCCGGAGCCGTGAACAGGATCTGCCCCCGCGGAGCCAGATGCAGCGTGAACGCCTTGGCTTGCGGGGGAGGCCAGGCATCAAAGCGCCGCCACTGGTTCACTCCCGTCTCAAACACCCAAGCCTTCGCCGGATTGCCCTCACCCTTGCCTTTTAGCATTTGCTGAAAAAACGGAAACTCGATGCGTTCCCGGTAAAACACTGCCGTCTTTGACCCAAAACTGATCTGCCCCAAACGGTCCCCATCCCCCCGGGCAAATCCGCCGTGATTCCAGGGGCCCATCACCAGCAGGTTCTTGTTCTGCGGTTTCGCTTTCTCCAACTCCTTGAAGATGCGCAGCGGGCCAATCGGGTCTTCCGTGTCATACCAGCCTCCCACGGTCAACACCGCTGGCTTTGCTGGCTGAAAATGCCGCCAGATCGAGCGCGACTTCCAGTATTCGTCGTATGTTGTGTGATCCATGTGGTCCGTCCAAAATGGCTGCGTCCGCTTGAAATACTTCTCTTCCGCGTTCGCCAGCGATCCTAACCGCAGGTAGAAGTCGTACCCGTCGGGAGTCCCGAAGTCGAAGCCCGGCCCGGGCGGCGCGGGAGGCGCCGGCCCCCCCAACCTTTGCTTGAAGTTCGAGTAAAAACGGAAACGATGCGCCAGCATGAACGCCCCATTGTGGTAGCTGTCGTCGTTCAGATAGTAATCGCTTACCGGCGCTTGCGGTGAGACAGCCACCAATGCCGGATGCGAATCGATCAAGGCGGCGCTCGCAAAAAAGCCCGGTTGCGAAATCCCCCAAATCCCCACCTTCCCCGTATTGCCCGGAAGGTTCTTCACCAGCCACTCAATCGTGTCGTACGCGTCGGAGGATTCGTCAGTGTCTTTCGGCGAAGCCTTCGCCGGCTTGAACGGCCTCGTCAGCGTGAACACCCCCTCGCTCATGTTGCGGCCCCGCACGTCCTGATAGGCGAATATGTATTTCTCCCGCGAAAACAAAGTTGAAGGTCCAAGACGCTCCGGGTACTTGTCACTCCCATAAGGTGAAACCGAATACGGTGTCCGCTGCAGCAGAATCGGGTAGCTCCGCGCATCCGTGAACACATCCTTGGGAATGTACACGCTCGTAAAGAGTCGGACCCCGTCGCGCATTGTGATGTAGTGGTCGAACTTCGAGTAATTCTCGCGGATGAAGGGGTCGGGCGCCGGAGCATTCGCCGTCGGTGGTACTTGCGCACAGAGCCGCAGAGCCAATAGAAAAGCCAAACGCATGCCCGAATTGTAACGAAAAAGGGGGAATAAGCCAATTTTCAAAATTGGTCTATAGTAAACTTGTATTTTGCTCAGCCAAGTTCCCATTATCGACAGTCAATCCGAGATTCCGGTCTACCGGCAGCTCTATATTGGCCTACGTGACGGTATATTGGCTGGTGTCCTGCGCGACGGCGAACGTCTCCCCCCCACCCGCGAGTTGGCCCAACTGATGGGCCTGAATCGGGCGACCGTAAGCGCCGCTTATGCCTTGCTCGAGGAGGAAGGTCTGATCAGCGGCCAGGTGGGGCGGGGAAGTTTCGTCCATTACCGCAGTGGCGCCCTCAGCCAAGAAATCTCATTCGCCACATCCCGTCCCGCCGAGGAATTGTTTCCCCTGGAAGAAGTTCGCGCGCTCACCACCGAGGTCATGCGCCAGTCCGCGACGGCCATTTTGCAGTTGGGCTCGCCTTTCGGTTACGAACCTCTGAGGCAATACCTCATGGAACAGGCCACCGCCGAGGGAGTCTTTGACCCGGAAGAAGATGATCTGCTCATTACCAGTGGCTGTCAGCAAGCGCTCGATCTCATCCATAAGGCTTTGATGGAGCCTGGTGAAACCGCTGTTGTGGAAGAGCCCGTCTACCCCGGGCTCAAGCACGCCTTCGAGGGGCGCTTGTCCCTCAGCGGCACGGGCATCAAGTTTGTCACGCCCAGCTTTCGCAACCCCACCGGCTACACGATGACCATGGCGGAACGCCACCAATTAGCCCAGGGCCGGGAACGCTTGCTGGTCGAAATCGATATCTATTCGCGTCTCCGCTATGCCGGAGAGCCATTGCCGGCAGTCCGTGGCCTTGGCTGCCAACACCGCTGCCTGCTCCTGCGCAGTTTTTCCAAAATTGCCTTTCCCGGCCTGCGTGTCGGTTGGCTCATCGGTCCCCGGCCGCTCGTTGCCAAACTCGCCGCCGCCAAGCAATGGACCGACCTGCATTCCGACCAGCTGTCGCAGGCGATCCTTCTCGAGTTTGCCCGCACCGGTGGCCTGGACCGGCACTTGGCGCGCGTTCTCACCGCGGGGCGCGAACGCCTCCGTGTTACCTTGGAAACGCTTGCCGCCGTCCTGCCCCCCGGCAGTCTTTTCACTCGCCCCGAAGGCGGCATGAATCTCTGGGTCACCCTGCCGGAAGGTTGTGATGCCGCCGCCCTGCTCGAGAAAGCCCGCCGCGCCGGTGTCAGCTATCTGCCTGGCCGTTATTTCGGCCTCTCGAGCGGATTCAACGCAAGTTTGCGATTGAGTTTTGCCGGCCTTAGCCCCGGTCGCATCGCCGAAGGCTTGCGACGGCTGGAGCCTTTGTTTTCTGAAGAAGCGCGGATTGCCGCGAGAATGAAAGAGCCAGCGCCCGAGATGGCGATGGTTTGAGTACCAACTAAACCGGAGAGTAGTATAAATGATTCTAAACGAAGCATTTCGCACAAAGATCGGCCTCGCCGAGATGTTGAAGGGTGGCGTCATCATGGACGTCACTAACGCCGAACAGGCTCTCATCGCGGAGAAAGCCGGCGCCGTGGCCGTTATGGCTCTCATTCGCGTTCCCAGCGATATCCGCAAGGAAGGCGGCGTTGCTCGAATGAGCCCCATTTCCGTGATCCGCGAGATCCAACATACCGTTTCGATTCCCGTCATGGCCAAGGCCCGCATCGGTCATTTCGCTGAAGCACAGGTTCTCGAGGCTCTCAAGGTCGACTTCATCGACGAGTCCGAGGTGCTTACTCCGGCCGACGAGGAAAACCACATCGACAAGCACCCTTTTGCCGTCCCCTTCGTCTGTGGCTGCCGCAACCTCGGTGAAGCTCTGCGCCGTATTGGGGAAGGCGCGGCGATGATCCGCACCAAGGGCGAAGCCGGAACCGGCAACGTCGTCGAAGCCGTCCGCCACATGCGCACCATCATGCGGGAGCTGCGGCAGCTGACAACTCTCCGCTCCGACGAACTCATGGTCTTCGCCAAGAATCATCAAGCCCCCTTTGAACTCATCGAGTACTGCCACAATCACGGTAAGTTGCCCGTACCGAACTTCTCCGCTGGTGGCATCGCCACTCCCGCCGATGCTGCTCTCATGATGCAACTCGGCGCCGAAACGGTCTTTGTCGGCTCGGGCATCTACAAGAGCCCCGAACCCGAACAGTTTGCCAAGGCGATCGTCAAAGCCACCCTTCATTACAATGACCCGGCTAAAGTCCTCGAGGCTTGCGAGGAACTCCCCGACGGCATGCCCGGCCTCGACGTTCGCCAGATCAAGCAAGAGGAACTGATGGCCGGCCGTGGCTGGTAACGAAAAGCTCTACGGCGTATTGGCTCTGCAGGGCGACTACGAAAAGCACCAGCAGTCCCTGACCCACCTCGGAGCGCGAACGATTTTCGTCAAAACCCTGGATGAACTCTCACGCGTTCATGCCCTAGTAATTCCGGGCGGAGAATCCACAACGATGCTCCGCCTCCTGGACTACTACGGCATGTTTGATATCCTCAGGAAGTTTGGCGCCCAAAAGCCCATCTTTGGCACGTGCGCCGGAGCCATTCTCATGGCGCGCACCGTCTCAAGTCCAGCCCAAAAGTCTCTCGACTTAATGGATATGGACGTCGAGCGTAATGCCTATGGCCGTCAGGTCGATTCCCGCATCGTCCGGCTCGATTCAGCGCTCGGTGACCTTGAAGCCGTTTTCATCCGTGCGCCCATCATCCGTCGCACCGGCCCCGGCGTCGAGGTCCTCGCCTCATACCTTGGCGATGCCGTTCTGGTGAGACAGGGGCGCCATCTGGCCGCCAGTTTTCATCCTGAGTTGACCGGGGACACTCGCGTGCACCAGTACTTCATGGACATCGTTGAGGCCTAGCCATGCGGCAGCGAGTGCTCTTTGTTTGCATAGGTAATGCCTGCCGCAGCCAAATGGCTGAAGCCTTCGCCCGTTCCTATGGTCACGATGTCATTGAAGCCTGCAGCGCGGGTCTATCCCCCGCCATGATTGTCGACCGGAACACAAAAGCTGTCATGCGGGAAAGGGCTTTGTCGCTCGAAGACCACTTTCCCAAGACCGTGGAGGAAGCTCTCCGCCAGCCTCCCACTCTTATCGTGAACATGAGCGGAGTGGTCCTGCCTCCATCCCTCGCTGGTCTTCCCGCGGAAGCTTGGCCCGTGCGCGATCCAGTCGGCGAACCCATTAGCGTCCACCGCGCCGTGCGTGATCAGATCGAGGGCCTCGTCATGAATCTCATCCTGCGGTTGCGCCAGCGGAAGTCTCCCGGCGATGCTCCTACCCCGCCCGCGCGACGCATCAAGTTTGGTCGGATGATTTAGTCCTGAAACCCAAGCTACTTGCGCGCCGCAAGATTCTCCATGATGCGCAGCGCGAAGTAATTTACAACTTTTGCATCGTTACGGGCCGCCTCGTAGAAAGCTGCTTTGGCCAACTGATCCTTGCGCGTAATCAATCCCTCGCGAATCCCCTGCTGCACGCGAGGGTCATTTAGGTCACGCTGCCCGGCCGGCTCCTTGCTCAACACCTTCAAAATACGGTAGCCCTCCTGCGTTTTCAGGATGCTTGACGTCGATCCAACCGCCATTGCCATAATCAGCTTTCTCAAGTCGGGATTCGCCTTGTCGAGCGTGCTTTCTCCCATGAAGCCAAGATCCCCGCCGTTCGCCGCTGTTTGTGTATCTTCCGAATAATTCGTCGCCAGCGCCGCAAAGTCTTCTCCACTTTTCAGCCTCTGCTCGATCATACGAATCTTCTGCTGCGCCTCGGAATCGTTTTTCGCTTTGCTGTTTTTCAGATTGCGTACGCCCGGATCATCCATCGGCGTGACGAGAATTTGCGCCAGATGAACCTGAGGCTCAGGAAGATTGAAGTTCGCCTTGTTGGCGTTGTAGTAGTCTTTTATGTCCTGATCGGTGATGTTGATCAGACTGCGGATCTCTTTGTTGAACAGCTTTTCGATCGACAACTCGCGCCGGATCTGACCTTTCAGATCCTCGACGCTCATCTTCCTCGATCCCAGTTGCTTCTGAAATTCCTCCTGCGTGTATGGAGATTTCATTTCGTTGAGCTTAGCGTCAACATCAGCATCTGTTGCCAGCAAGCCCAACTTTTCCGCCTTCTGCAGCATAATCTCGTTGTCGATCAGCACGCGAAGAAACTCCAGCTTCTGGCTGGTCAATTGATCGTCGGAGGCGCGCTCGTTCGTACCCCCAAATTGAAAAGCAAACTGCTTATCCAAGTCCGCGTAAGTGATTGGCTTGTCGTTGACCACCGCCGCCACGTCGGCGCCGGCCTTGCGGCTGCAGGCTAGTTCGAACAGGGCCGCGCCAATCACGGCACAGAGCAGTGCTTTTCTCATGTCAAACTCTTATTGTAGTCAACTGACGGGTCCCCCATGATTCATCCTTGCCCTCGCATTCTGGTCGCAGCCTTCGGGTGCGCGCTGCTTTCCAGTTGTGTCTCCACTCTACCGGCGCCCCAATCTGCCACTCGCAATCCCTATGATCCAAGATTCTGGCGGGAATGGGGTGATGGATTCGCCGAAATTTCCACCTACCAACTGGCCATGCCCCGCTACGGACAAATGCGCGATGGCGAGTCGATTCTAATCTTCGTCAGCGAGACCTTTTCCGAGCGCCAGCGTGTCAAGTCCGACCCGGGCCGAAATCCAAAGGCCGATGAATTCCCAGTCATGAAGCTCAACTGGCAAAAAAACTTCCAGACCGGCATCTATGATTACAGCGAAATGCTGTCCAGCTTTCTCGGCCTCGCCCCCGCCGGCGGCCGTGCCGCCGGAAGTCTGGCCAAGGCAACCTTTTCCCGCCAGGAGTGGTGCGGCCATATGTTTGCCCAAGCCCTGTTTGATCCCTCACGGATTCGCGTCTCCGGCGCCAGCTATTTTGACGGTGACGCCGATTTGACCCAATCTCTCGAAGTCCGCCCCAATGCGATGCCCGAGGATGCCCTCCTGTTCTGGGCCCGCGGCATGGCCCCGCCCTTTCTTCAACCCGGAGAGTCTCAAGATGTCCCTTTTTTGACTGGTTTACGTAGCGCCCGCGATGCCCACCAGCCGCTCGCTTGGTCCCACATCAATCTTTCCCGCAATCGCACTCTCCAACACATTGATGTGCCCGCTGGCGAATTTGACGTCGAAGTTTATTCCGCTCAGTTGCCCAACGCCAAATCCTATGTCTTCTTCGTCCAAAAAGAGATGCCCCACCGCATCCTCCGCTGGCAGTTCAGCTCCGGAGAAGCAGCCGAATTGGTCGCGACAGACCGGATCAAGTATTGGGAATTGAATGCTCCGGGAGGCGAAGAAGTACTGCGCTCCCTCGGCCTTGAGCCGCGCGCGCCGCGCTTCTCCCCTGAGGAAGACCAATAGCCATGGCGCCCGGCCGCAGGTTCTTTTCCGTCGAGAGCGCCACGGCCATCCTGCCCCAAATCCTCGTTTGGCTCGAACAAGTCCGCCAGGCCCGCCAAGCCAAACGCAAATCCGAAGCCGATCTCGCCGCCTACAAGAAACGGCTCGCCCTCAGCGGCGGCGCATTGCCCAATCAGAATCGCCTCGCCGCTTATGCCGATCAGGCCAAGTCCAGTTACGAAATGATGAAAGCCACCCTCGACCGCATCTCCGACCAAGGCGTGGAACTGCGCGACGTAGACCGGGGCATTCTTGATTTCCCGGCCCGCATGGCCGGAGACCCCATCTACCTCAGCTACCAACTAGGCGAGCATAGCGTCTGTCATTGGCGCAAAGTCGGCGAACCCTACTCCCAACGCCGTGCCCTGCTCGCCGCGGAGCATGGGCAAATTGATCTCGATCCACTGCCCTGATTCGCAGTGTCATCAAACTGTCACCCGCTATTCATAGTGACGACACGGCGGGCCAGTAACCTGAGAAGCGTCTGATCCCCTCAGGAGCTCTCATGAACTTCCTCTCCCGCGTCGCCCTCGTGGTCTCGTCGTCGGCCTTTGCTCTCTGGGCGCAAGCCCCCGTATCCGTAATCAACTATTCCGGCTTCAATATCAACGCCCCCATTGCCCCTGGCTCGATCGCCAGCGCCTACGGCAATTTCGGCACGGTCACCACGACGGCTACCACCACGGCATCGCCCCTTCCCGTCAGCTTGTCCGGCATCAGTGTGCGCGTGAATAACCGCACCGCTCCACTCTATTTTGTCTCCTCCAGCCAGATCAACTTCGTCGTCCCCAATGCCACTGAAACCGGCCGCCAAACCGTCGAGGTACTCAGCGGAAACGATATCGTCGCCCGTGGCGCCGTCAACATCTGGGACGTTTTCCCGGCTCTGGCCGCCGCCGACTCCACCCCCACCAGCCCCGGCATTATCCAAAACCAGGATTTCTCCATCAACCGGCAAAACGCGCGCGCCCGGCGTGGCGAAATCATCCAGGTTTACGCCACCGGTTGCGGTCGCACCAACCCCACCGTGGCCGATGGCACGGCCCCCACGGCCCTCTCTCCCAGCGTGGCCCGCACCGAGGCCTTCGTCGCCAATCTCCCCGCCGCCGTCCAATTCTCCGGCGCCCATCCTCAATTCCCCGGCATCTGCCAGGTCAACCTCGTCATCCCCGATCAACCTTTCGTCACCGGTCAAACACCGCTCTTCATCACCGTCGGTGGTATCGCCTCCAACCCCGTTTCCGTTTGGATCCAGTAACGCTCATTTTCTTTTCCCACCCAAATCAATGAACTCTGTCTCTTCTCTCGTCCTCGCTCTGGTTCTCTTCGCGGCAAGCCTCGTCGCGCAGACCAAAGGCACGGTCAGCGGCACCGTATTCGACGCCGTCAACGGCCGCCCCATCCCCAATGTTCAGATTGCCGTCGATGGTCTTGCCGACAGCCGCAATGTCACCGACCCCGATGGACGCTACAACATCTCGCTCAGCCCCGGCAAATACAAACTCCGTTTCACGGGCGCCAACCACTTGGAGACCATCATCGCCGATCTCGAGGTCAAGCCTGGTGAAACCGTCGACGCCTCCACGGTCATGCAACAGGCCGGCACCACCACAACCGTCGAGGTGAACGAAAAAATCGGCGCGATCGAATCGAATGCGGAGTCGATCCTGACCGAGCGCAAACTCGCCTCAACCGTTTCCGATTCGATTTCAAAAGACGACATCAAAAACTCAACGGCCTCCGACGCGGCCGGTGCTCTCGAAAAAGTCACCGGCATCTCGATCGTCGACAACGGCTATGTTTTTGTCCGCGGGCTCGGCGAGCGTTACTCCGCGACCATGCTCAACAACGCCATCATCCCCACCACAGAACCTGAACGCCGCGTCGTGCCGCTCGATCTTTTCCCCGCCAACCTCATCGACAACATCAAAGTCTTGAAGACTTACTCGCCCGAGCTGCCCGGCGAATTCTCCGGCGGACTCGTCCAGATGAACACTGTCGAGTTCCCCACGCAAAAAGTGTTCCAGGTCAGCGTCAACTACGGCTTCAACTCGCAAACCACCTTCAATCGCTTTCAAACCTTCCGCGGCGGCTCAGAAGATTTCTTCGGCTTCGGTGCGGGCCCCCGCGCCCTGCCCGCCGCCATCCCCACCGACAACCGCCTCTTCGTCGGCCGTTACACCGATTCCCAGTTCCAGCAGTTCGGGCGCGCCTTCACCCCCGACTATGAACCCCGCGAGAAATCCTGGGCGCGGCCTCAGCAATCCTACTCGGTCGTTGGCGGCAACACTTACGGCCGTCTGGGCGTGATCGGCGCCCTCACCTTCGCCAATACTCCCAGCCATACTCCACAATTGCAGCGCTTTCTCGTGAACTCCGGCGGCGGCCGCCCCTCGATCTTTTCCCAGTACGACAATTTCACCGTCGACAACGAATCCGGCCGCCTCGCCGGCGTACTCAACCTCGCCTATAAACTCAACTCTTCCTCCAAGCTCCTCTTGCGCAACACCGTTACGCGCGACGCCGACAAGGAAGTCCGTCAGTTCTCGGGCCTCAACGGAGGCATCGGCGTCGATGTCTTCGACACCCGCCTGCGCTACGTCGAACGAACCTTGTATTCCACCAGCCTCGAAGGCGATCACGCCTTCGCCCACCTCAAGAACAGCATCTTCCACTGGCAGCTCACCTACTCCAACTCCCTGCGCAACGAACCCGACTTGCGCCAAACCATTCGCGGCCGCGAGCCCGGTACAACCAACCCCTACACCTACCTCAATCTCGGTGATTCCGGCTTCCGTTTCTTCAATAACCTCAACGACCGCATCTATGAGCCGCAGGCTGACTGGGGCATCCCTTTCTTCAAGGGCAAGCTGAGCGGTCTCTTGAAGACTGGCTTCCGGGGCACCATTCGCCGCAGAGACTTCGACAGCCGCCGCTTCCGCTTTGTCCCCGTGCGGCTTTCAACTCTCGATTTCACCCTCACCGACAACGCCATTTTGAGTCCCATCAACATCCGCCCTGACGGCTTCGTTGTGCGTGAAGTCACTCGCGCCACCGACAGCTACCAGGCCACGATGGATGTCTACGGCGCCTACAGCATGGTCGACCTGAATCTCGGCGGCAAACTTCGCCTTATCGCCGGCATCCGCATCGAAGACGCCAACATCAACGTCACCACCCTCGATGCCCTGGTTCCCAACGCTACGCCCGCCCTCGCGAAACTCACCAATCGCGATGCCCTCCCCGGCTTCAACCTCATCTACGCTCTCACCCCGCGTATGAATCTGCGCGGCGGCTATTCCCGCACCATCAACCGGCCGGACTTCCGCGAACTGTCCCCCTTTGAGTTCACCAACATCGTCGGCGGCTACTCTACTGTCGGCAACCCCCTCCTCCAGCGCGCCCTGATTGATAACTTTGATGCCCGCTGGGAATACTTCCCCGGTGGCAATCAAGTCATCGCCGCCAGTTACTTCTATAAGCGCTTCACCAATCCCATCGAGCAAACCTACCGCCCCACGGCTTCCGAACTCCGCCAGAGCTTCATCAACGTTGCCGGCGCGAACAACCAGGGCTTGGAGCTCGAATTCCGCCAGGGCCTGAAGAAATACAGCAAACGCCTCGCCGACCTCTCTGTTCAGGCAAACTTCACCTTCGTCAATTCCGACGTGGTCATTCCCGTTGCCCAGTTCCCCCAACTGACATCCCGCAATCGTCCCCTCGTCGGGCAATCCCGCTTTATCTATAACGCGATCGCCGAATGGACCAAGCCTAAGCTTCGCTCCTCCGCCCGCTTCTACGCCAATTCCGTGTCGCGCCGCATCACCGACGTCGGCACCTTCCGCCTGCCCGATATCTACCAGGAACGAAACACCTTCCTCGATGCCGTCTACCAGTTCGATATCCGTGAAGGCGGCAAATGGAGCCTCCGCTTCAGTGCCGAAAACCTCACCGACAACGTCTATCGCTATTCTCAGGCCGACTTCCTCGTACGCTCTTTCCGCATCGGAAGAACGTTCACCATCGGCACCAGTTACTCGTTTTTCTAAACCTGAAACAAACGATCGGAGCTTTGATGAGAACTAATATTCTCTTTACTGTTGCAACCAGCCTCGTCGCTTGGTCGGCATTCGCCGCCGACGCGACTGCAATCCATGGCAAACTGCTTTCCTTGGCCGACGCCCAGCGTGAACTCGCTGGCGTCAACCAACTCGATAGTTCCGCTTCGATGTGGGTTTGGGCCACTAATAACAATCGCCGCAACGGTGAGCCCGATTACATCTTTCGCGCGGGCGACCAGCTCACGGTTCGCATGACCCTCAAGTCGAACAACGATCTCTACCCCTACACGGTGCTCGCCTACCGGCAGAATAATCAGAACGGCAATAAGTTCTATCTTCCCGGAAATACACAGGCCGTTACGGATATCTTTGGCCGCTCCCCCGCCGACGGCTTTCAAGTAACCCGTCTGCCCGATTGGAACAAACAGGTGCTCGTCGGCACAGGTGGCGCTCTCGTCAGTACCCCAGTGGCCGTACCGAACGAGCCCGGCATGCACACCATCGTGGTCCAATTGCGCGATTACACTGGTACGCGCGTTGTGAAGTCTGCCTACTGGAAGTTTGTGGTCGTCGGTGGCATTGATGATCTCCCGTCCAACATCACCTCCAATCGCACTCTTACCAACGACCGGGCCTACCGCGTCAACGGCATCGTCCAGGTCCGCGGTGGGGCCACCCTCACCATCGAACCTGGCACCGTGATCGTCGGCGCCCCTGGTTCACAGCCCCCCAGTGTTCTGCTCATCACCGCCGCCGGGCGCATCAATGCCCAGGGTACGCGTTCACGGCCGATTATCATGACCAGTTCTCAACCCTTCGGCAGCCGCCAGCGCGGCGATTGGGGCGGTCTCATCTTGCTCGGCCGGGCCGGCATAAACGATACCAGCGGACAGCTGAATATCGAAGGTCTCCCCGACAACGAAGACACCCGCTACGGCGGCCGCGATGACGGCCATGATTGTGGTTCCTTACGCTACGTCCGCGTCGAATTCGCTGGCGCTCTCCTGCGTCCCAACGAAGAAACCAACTCCTTCACCTGGGGCGCCTGCGGCACTGCGACCAAGTCTGAGTATCTGCAGGCTCACTACGGCTTCGACGACAGCTTTGAATGGTTTGGCGGCATCAACGATGCCAAGTACCTCGTTGGCACCTATGGCGCCGACGATTATGTCGATGTGCAAATCGGCTATCGTGGCCGCATCCAACATGGTGTTTTCATCGGGAATGCCGACCGCTCCAATCGCGGCATCGAGAGCGACAACTACGAGCGCGACTTCGGCGCCCGGCCCCTCGGCAACCCCACCATGTTCAATTTTACTTTCGTCGGCTCCAACGCCGCCGGCTTTGATGAGTCCGATTCTCCCTGTCTTTATTTCCGTCGCGGTTCCGGAGGCTCCTTCAACAATATGCTTTGTTTCAACTGGACCACCCGTACCATTGGCGGCGCCAATATCGCTGATTCCATCCAGCCCAACATCAATGCCGGTAACTTCAGCATCACTGGCGTGCTCGGCTGGAACAATGGTACTGCCGCGGCCACGGGTGCGGCCACCAATAATTTTGATAGCCAGGTCGCCGCTGATTTTCGCGGTCACATGAACAATGCGGCCCGCCAGTTTGTCCTTGCGAATCCTCTCATGGTCAATCCCCTTGAGCGCTCCGATCCGAATTTCCGTGGTTTGCTCGGTTCCCCTATCTTTCGC
Source organism: Bryobacter sp. CoA8 C33 (assembly GCA_019931185.1). Lineage (GTDB taxonomy): Bacteria > Acidobacteriota > Terriglobia > Bryobacterales > Bryobacteraceae > Bryobacter. The sequence continues at coordinate 131,262 of JAINDK010000050.1, read as the reverse complement.
GCTACCTGGAATCAACCCCCCGACGACGGCTTCTTCGACCAGTGGGCCACTTGGATCGGTGCCTTTGGCGATTTCGACTGGACCGAGGAATGGGCCACCTTCATTCAGGAGGAAGACCTGCGCCCCTAATTTTTTCCCAGCGCAACTGCCCAGGGGGGCATCCTTTCTGATGAGGATGTCCCCCTGCGCTATTTGCGGCCGCGTTGGAACTCAGTTGACGCGCCACCATCTGCTTCCCCAGTGCCGTCATCGCAAAGCCAGCTTTTCCCGTCGCTACTCGCGCCAAGAAGGCCTCAGCCGCATCGTCCTGCTGTGCGAAGCTTGCCACTCTTACATTCACTCAATGTTGAGCGAAAAAGAAATGGAATTCTCTTACAACACAATTGAAGCTCTCCGGCAACACCCGGACATCGCCCGCTTCGCCGACTGGTTAGCCACCAAGCCTCCGGGCTATCAACCCCTATCGCGCCCCAAACGCTAGTCTTTGGCCTTCAAGCCGATTTCACTTAGCATCTCGCGCAAGCTGGGTTCCCCACCTGACCCCGCCTGTACCCCGGCGATCATACCTTCCTTGTCGAGCAGCACGTAGAAGGGAAACCCTTCTGCGGAAATCAATCCGGGTAGGCTCGACTGCTCGGTTAAGACCGGCTTCACATTTGGCCTCGGGCTGCGGCTCAAGTAATCTTCCACCGTCTTTCGCGATTCCCCCACATTGACGGCGACGACAACCAAGCCCTCGCTCTTGAATTCCGCTGCCAGCTTCTCAATGATCGGTTGATCACGGCGGCAGTAGCCACACCAAGTGGCCCAGAGCTGAATCAGCGCCGGCTTACCGTGCAAGGCTTCGTTGTCCAGGTTTTCTCCCTTCATGCTGGTCGCCCGGAATTGCGGCATCTTCCGCCGCGGCTTACCTGGCTGCGCGCTCGCCGCGGCCGCCAGCAGAGAAATCGTCAGTGTACGTCTTGTCATTTACTTTGCCCCATGCGGTAGGTGAGAAACGCTTTCGCAAAAGCCCAGTCCCATTTCATTGTCGCGCGCGATAAGCCCATCAACTCGGCCACCGCATCTTCCTTCGGTCCGCCGAAGAAGCGGAGTTCCACTACGCGATGCGCGCGTTCATCCGCTTTCTCTAACTCATTCATCGCCTTTTCCAAATCCTCAATTTCTTCCGCCTTCATCCCCGCCGCACTGTGCTCAAGTTCGCTCAAAGTCACGAAGAACAGCTCCTCCCCGCGCCCCTTCCGCTTCCGGGCGTAATCAACTAGAATCCGCCGTAGTTGCCGGGCCGCTACGGCGAAAAAATGCACCCGGTCCTGATACGGAACCGTCGCTCCCTTCAACATCCGCAGATACAACTCACTTACTAGCCCAGCCGGTTCAAGAGTATGCCCACTTCGTTCATTTCGCAGATAGCTGCCCTCCATTCGCTCCAACGCGCGATACAGCAGCGCGATGATCTCCGCTCCGGCCTCCTCGCGTCTTCCACGCCGGTCCTGGAGCAGTAACGTGACCTCTCCCGGGCCGTTGCGATCTTCCATATGCACCAAATATAGGATATCTATTGGTACCCATGCAGCCGCATTCCATGGCCGATCTGCGCACGCTCTTCGACCAGGACCTTGAACTTCCGCCCGCCGAGCGCAATCGCTTTCTCGCCGACGTGTAGATGCGCTCGCCGCTTGTTTTCGAGGCATTGCGCAAACTCCTCTGGGCGCATGAGGACCCCGGTCTCTTTTCGATCAGGATGGCGGTATTTGGTCCCTAGTCAAGCCAGTCGAAATAGTCGGCCGCCGTTTAGGCGCCTACGAGGTCACCCGTGAGATAGGCCGCGGCGGCATGGGCGCCGTCTTTGAAGCCCGTCGCGCTGATGACTCCTACAGCAAAACCGTCGCCATCAAGGTGATTTCCAGCGCCGTGCTTTCCGAAGACCTCCTTGCTTCCTTCCACCGCGAGCGCCAGATCCTCGCTCAACTGGATCATCCCAATATCGCCACACTGCTCGATGGCGGGGCTACCGACGACGGCCTCCTCTATCTCGTGATGGAATTCATCGATGGCCAGCCTCTTGATTTCTACGCCCTCAGCCGCAATCTCAGCATTCCCGCTGTGCTGCGTCTCTTTCTGGACGTGTGCTCGGCCGTCAGCTTCGCCCACCGCAACCTCATCGTTCATCGCGATTTGAAGCCTTCCAATATCCTCGTTACCGCCAGCGGAGAAGTGAAACTCCTGGACTTCGGCATTGCCAAGGTTCTCGATCCCAACCGTCGCCAGACCTCAACCCTCGCGCTCCGCTTGACCCCGGAATTCGCTAGCCCCGAACAAATTCGCCGTGAATCTATCTCTACTGCATCCGACGTTTACTCAATCGGTGTCCTTTTTTTCCATGTTCTGACGTGAGGTAAGCGCCCCTACCGCAGCAATTCACAAGCCGTCCCCGACATTCTTCAAAGTGTTCTTTCTGCCGACGCCCTCCGCCCCAGTTCCGTTGTGCCGCCTGAAAAAGCCGCCAAACTCCGGAACGACATTGACACCATCATTCTGAAGGCCATGGAGAAGCAAGCCGAGCGCCGTTATGGCTCAGTCGATCAGTTGCGCGAGGACATCGAGCACCACCTCACGGGACGGCCAATTCTCGCTCGCTCTGACAAATTCTTCTACCGGGCAGTTAAGTTCGTAAACCGCAATCGTCTTCCTGTTGCTTTCGCCTTGTTGTTACTCCTCACCCTGCTGGGCGTCGTCGTCTCGACTTTGTCCCAAGCAACGGAAGCGCGCCGGCAAAGAGAGGAGGCTGTGCTCGCCCCCCAGTCCGCCGAGTCGCAACGCCGTACCGTCATCGAAGCGCAACGTACGGCAGAACAACTGAGCCGTCTTGCCGAGCAGCGGGCCCGCGAGGCGCTCGAACAACGAACCCGCGCGGAGTCCCGCTACCAGAGCGTTCGATCTTTGGCGACAGCCGTTCGCTTTGATGTCAACAACAGTCTTCCTCAGGTGCCCGGTACTGCTGGCGCCCGCCAAAATGCGGTTCTCGCCGCGTTAAAACACCTGGAAGCTCTCCTCCAAAAGTCTTCCCGCGATCCCGCTCTCCTTGCCGATATCGCCACCGCCTATGAGCAGGTCGCTGAGATCATGGCCACCTCCTTTCGCGATTCACCCGAGGAGGCTTCTCTAGCGATCCCTGCCTGGCGGAAAGCGATCCAATTGCGTGCTGCCTTGAGCGACCCCATTCGCCTGGCTGATTCCCGGCGGCTCCTTGGCAACACTCTCCTTCAGGCCGGACAATCCGCCGCAGCCCTCGCCGCCTGCCAGGCGTCCCTTCAGACAGTGGCCAAGGCGCTCCCCGCTCCGGAAGCCCATCGCGTCGCCGCCATGAGCCACATCAATCTGTGTACGTCTTACCAACAATTCAGCCGCGGTGATCAAGCACTCAGTCATTGCCGTGAAGCAATTCTGCTGCTCGATCCGAATGCCAGCCCCAGCCGCTACAATCTGCCTCTTCTGCGCGGTCTCGCTCACGCGCGCTACGGCGCAGCCCTGCGCCGGTCCAGGGATTCCGCCTCATCTCTTGAGCAGTTCCGTATCGCCCTCGCTCAAATTGATGCCATGGACAACACTCACCGCGAGCTTTTGGCGGAATTGATTCAAGTGACTGCCCAGACCTCCCAGCATCCCTTCGCCTTGCGCCTTCTCGGCGTCATGCAGACCGAGCAAGGCCGGCGCGACGAGGCCCTTGAGACCTTCGAACTTGCCCTCAAGCTCGAAACGGGCGCCAGTCCCGCTATGAAGGACGTCGTCGCCTATGCCGAAGCCGCGGCCTTCGAAGCACAAGCCAGTCAGTCCTGCCGCAAAGCGCAGGTGCCAGCTTGCCTCGCACTGCTCCGCGGCGGGCTCGACCGGCTGAGTCAGCATCGAGCGGGAGTCATCGGTTCCCTCCGAACGGAACTCGACCAGCGGATTCGCTCACTCGAGTCCACACTGGCGCCACCGAAGCCCTAAGCACACCGCACCTGCACTCCATTGGCGGCGCCCGCGGCGATTTCGGGTAAAGAAAAACGAGCCAACCCGGAGGCTGGCCCGCTTCAATCATTTTTCGACTACTGCCTAGCTAAGCGTGTTGCCCGCAAAGAAATACGCCAGTTCGATGGCCGCGTTCTCCGCGCTGTCGCTACCGTGCACGCAATTGCGCCCCACACTCTCGGCGAAACGCTTACGGATCGTTCCCTCCGCCGCGTTCGCCGGATTGGTCGCTCCCATTGTCTCGCGCCACTTCACCACGGCGTCTTCCCGCTCGAGGCAGAGCAGCACACAGGGGCCTTCCGTCATGAACTCAACCAGTTCACCGAAAAAGGGCCGCTCCTTGTGAACGGCGTAAAAGCCTTCAGCCTGCTTGCGAGTCATATGCGTCATCTGCATGGCGCGGATCTTGAATCCCGCCCCTTCCGTCACAGCCAGGATGTCGCCAATCTGATTCTTGGCAACCGCATCAGGCTTGATGATGGCGAATGTTTTTTCCATTGTTTCCTCGTAAATCGTTATTTCAATAGACCGGCTTCCCGCATCCGGCGCTGGGTCGTGACGCCAAGATCGGCCGGCGTCTGGCAAACCGTGATGCCGGCCGCTTCCATGGCCGCCATCTTGTCGCTTGCCTTGCCGCTTCCCCCGGAGATGATCGCTCCCGCGTGTCCCATCCTCCGTCCCGGCGGCGCGGTCTGCCCGGCGATAAACCCAACCACTGGCTTCTTCACATTGGCCTGCACATACGCGGCCGCCCGCTCCTCGGCATCGCCGCCGATCTCACCGATCATGATGATCGCATCAGTATCCGGGTCTTTGTTCAACAACTCCAGCGCATCGATATGATTCGTTCCGATGATCGGATCTCCACCAATGCCGATGCACGTGCTCTGCCCAATGCCAAGCCCGGTCAACTGCCCGACTGCTTCGTAGGTCAACGTCCCAGACCGGCTCACCACGCCCACGCGGCCCTCCTTGTGGATATGGCCCGGCATGATGCCGATCTTGCACTTGCCCGGGGAAATCACACCCGGACAGTTCGGGCCGATCAGCCTCGTCTTGCCTCCCTGGATCCTTGCCCAAACTTTCGTCATGTCCAGCGCCGGGATTCCCTCGGTGATACAAACCACCAGCGGCAGTCCAGCCGCGGCGGCCTCCAGAATCGCGTCAGCGGCAAATGGCGGCGGAACAAAGATCACACTCGCATTCGCTCCCGTCTCCCGCACCGCGTCTTCCACCGTGTTAAAAACGGGCCGGTCGAGATGCTTCGATCCACCCTTGCCCGGTGTCACCCCGCCGACCACGTTCGTCCCGTAGGCGATGGCCTGTTCGGCATGGAATGTACCTTCCTTGCCGGTGAACCCCTGTACAATCAGCCGCGTGTTCTTGTCTACCAGTACGCTCATTTTGCGAGTGCCACCACTTTCTCCGCGGCGTCCTTCATGCCGTCGGCGAGTCCGAAATTCAAGCCCGAATCCCGCAGGATCTGCTTGCCCAGTTCAACGTTCGTCCCCTCCATCCGCACCACAATCGGCACCTGCACGTTCAACTCCCGCGCAGCCGTCACCACCCCGTTCGCCAGCGTGTCGCAACGCAGGATACCGCCAAAAATATTGATCAAAATCGCCTTGACCGAAGCGTCGCTCAGCAGGATCCGGAAAGCATTGCGAATCTGTTCCTGATTGGCGCCGCCGCCTACATCAAGAAAATTCGCCGGTGCTCCGCCCGCGTATTTGATGATGTCCATCGTCGCCATCGCCAGACCCGCTCCGTTCACCATGCAGGCCACGGTTCCATCCAGCTTGATATAGTTCAAGCCGAATTTCGAGGCTTCCACCTCGAGCGGATCTTCTTCATTCAGATCCCGGAAGCCCGCCAAATCCTTGTGCCGGAACATCGCGTTGTCGTCGATCGCGATCTTGGCGTCGAGCGCCACGATGCGCCCATCTTTGGTCAGCAGCAGCGGATTGATCTCCGCCAGCGACGCGTCGATCGCTTCATAAGCCTTGGCCAGCGCCATCATCGCCTGCACCGCCGCGTTGATGCTACCCGTTGGAATGCCCATGCCAAACGCCAGATTGCGCGCCTGATACGCCTGCAGCCCCATTCCTGGTTCGATCGTCTCTTTCAGGATCTTATCGGGGTGCTTTTCCGCCACCTCTTCGATGTCCATGCCCCCTTCGCTCGAGGCCATGAAGACCAGCTTCCCGATTGCCCGGTCGAGCACGATGCCCGCATAATACTCCCGGTCGATTGGCAGCTGCTCTTCGATCAGGAGCCGCTTGACCAGTCGGCCCTCAGGGCCCGTCTGGTGCGTGACAAGCGTCATGCCCAAAATCTGTGAGGCTTTCGCGCGGCACTCCTCGGGATTGGCGGCCAACTTCACGCCGCCCCCCTTCCCGCGCCCGCCGGCGTGAATCTGTGCCTTGACGACGACACCCCCGCCTAGCTTCTCGGCAGCCGCGACGGCTTCCTCGACTGTGTAGGCCACGATGCCTCTCGGCACAGGGACTCCGTATTGGGCCAAGATTTCCTTGGCCTGATGTTCATGGATTTTCATTGGATCTGTCCTATGCTGGGGACTGTTGGAATTTTCAGGATATCATGCCGTTTTTAGACCACTTCCATAAAGTCTGCGCCCGCAAAGGACTCCCCCGCCACGAAGCCCGCGAGGCCATGGAGGCCATCCTCTCCGGTGAGGTGTCCACCCCTCTGATTGCTGCTTTTCTCGCTGCCAATAAGGTCCTGGGAGATGGCGTCGAAGAGGTCACTGGCTTTGCCGAAGCCATGCGAGCTCATATGACGCCTGTCACTCCACCCGCCGGCGCACTTGTCCTCGATACCTGCGGCACTGGTGGCGATGGCTTGTCTACCTTCAACATCTCCACTGCCGTCGCGATCGTTGTCGCCGCCTGCGGCGTCCATGTCGCCAAGCACGGTAACCGCGCTTTTTCCTCTCACACAGGTAGCGCTGATGTTCTCGAATTACTCGGCGTCAAAGTGGATCTTACCGCGGAACAGATGTCAACGTGTCTGGCCCGCGCCGGCATCGCCTTCCTTTTTGCCCCTGCCGTGCATCCCGCCATGCGCCATGCCGCCGAGGCCCGCCGCGCTCTCAAAATGCGCACCGTCTTCAATCTCCTCGGTCCCCTTTCCAATCCCGCTGGCGCCCAACACCAGTTGATCGGCGCCCCCAACTTCGAGGCCGCCCGGATCATGGCCCAGGCCCTCAGTCTGCTCGGCACCACCAAATCAATCATTGCTCACGGCGAGGATGGCCTCGATGAGATCACCACTACCGGGCGCAGCATGGTCTACGAGGTCTCCGGTTCCTCCATTACCCGTCGCGCCCTCAAGCCGGATGATTTCGGCGTTCCGCCTGCTACGGTTGACGATCTCCATGCCGCCACCGGCGAGGATTCGGCCCGCGATATCACCGCCATTCTCAATGCCGAACTCGGCCCCAAGATGGACATCGTCATGGTGAACGCCGCTGCCGCCCTATATGCCGCCGGCCTCGCTCCCAGTCTTCGCGATGGCGTCAGTCAGGCCTTTTCCGCTATCACCTCTGGTGCGGCGAAACAGAAACTCGTGGCCCTCCAGCAGGCCAGCCACAGCGCCTGATACAATCGCGCTCGCATGCCCAACTCACGCCGCGAAATCCTGGTCACCCTCACCGCTGTCCCTGTCGCCGCCCACGTTCACGATCATGAGGCCCAGTCTGCTCCCCCCGCCAGCGCCGCCTACCAGCCTCAAGTCTTCACCCCAGCTGAAATGATTACCTTGGGCGCTCTCGTTGAGACCATTTTGCCCCGCACCAAAACTCCGGGCGCTCTCGAAGCCCGTGTCCACGAGATCATCGATGAGAACCTCGCTGCCCGCCGCGGACAGATCAAGACTTGGCGCAAAGGGCTCAGCGAGGTCAACTCCCTGGCCCGCCGCCTCCACAAAGCTGCTTACGCCGCCCTCGAGCCCGCCTCGCAAACCGCCGTCATGGTCGAGTTGTCGAACAGGAGCCCTTTCTTCCAGGTGCTCAAGGATGCGACGGTCGATGCCTACTATTCCACTCGCGAAGGCCTCATGGTCGAACTCGGCTGGGATGCCGCCAAGCCCATGCCAGAGTTCAAAGGCTGCACTCATCCCGAACACCAGGTTTAGAACTTGGGCGCTGGCGGCCAGTCCGGCGGCTCTCCCGTCTCGATCTGCCGCCGCAAAGCTGCTGCCCGGGCAGCCTGTTTCCAAACCGTTTTTTCCGCCAGCTTGAGAAACTCTCCCACTGCCGCTGTTCTACCCCGCTCTACCAGCGCTCGCGCCAAACGAAAGTCCGGCCCCAGGTCTCGTAACAACAGATCCCCTGTCCCCCGCAACGAATCGAGCAACACCGCTTCGGCCGTCTCCACCTGCCCTCCTCCCAACTCGGCAAGCCCCTTCAGCGTGAGCGCCGAGTGCCGCGCATAAGCCGAATCCGCCTTCGCCAGCAGATCTTTCGCCATTGCCGCCGCCAGTCCGTATTCCTTGGCTTCCACGGCTGCGAACCCCATCTGGCGCTCATGGAAAGCACGCCGTCCCGCCGGGGCTTCCGCCAGATCTTCCCGTGCGTAATCGAGCTTGCGGTAAGCAGGAACTTCCGTCCACAGCCCCGCCAGTCCCAGCCCCGCCATCATCGCCGAAACCAGAGCGGACTCAAAATCCTCACGCTCCATCTGCAATCGTAACAGCGCCACTGTCGAGGTGATGGCCGCCGGGTTGCGCATCTCCCGCATCTGCGCCATCTGCCCGGCATCGAGTTGCGCTACCTTGCCCGCCGTCTTGTCCCGAATCAGGCGCTGCGCCGGAAATAACTCCTCGAGCGCCCTATCGTAACGGCCCCGGTTCAACTCCCTCAGCAACCGGTCAAAATCCTGTGCCGGCGCCGGCAAACTGGTCAGTGCCATCAACGTGATAACGAATCTCAAACAGCGGCTCCTTTTGATATAGTCAAGCGTCGTATTGTGCCAATGCAAGCTTCCCAGATCAAGAAAACTCCCCAGCGCCATGACGTCGTCATCGTTGGCTCCGGTGCGGCCGGCGGCATGGCCGCTTGGAACCTCACTCGCCAAGGGGTGGACGTGCTCGTGCTCGATGCGGGTACAAAGTTCAATCGCGCCAGCTTCTGGTCCCACGTCAGGCCGTGGGAGGCTCGCGCCCGCCAGCGCAAGGGCCAACGCCCGCCCCAGTTCCTCCTCACCCAGCAGGAGCAACCCTACCTCACCCCCAATGGCCAGGATTTCGATCTCTGGCGCGTCTGGGGCCGCGGTGGCAAAACCAACATCTGGGGCCGCGTCAGCCTGCGCTACGCCGAAGCGAATCTGCAGGAGCCGGCCACCGACGGCCATGAAATTCCTTGGCCCATCCATTACTCCGATATCGCTCCCTACTATGACCAGGTCGAGCAACTCATCGGCATCTGTGGCGGCCCGGATGACAGTGAATTCCTGCCGGGCTCCCAACACCACTTACCCCCGCCCGCCCCTCGCTGCGGCGAGCAGCTTCTGCGTAAAGCCGGCCGCGCCATCGGCATTCACATCACCCACGGCCGCCGCGCCGTCCTCACTCGCGAACACAACGGCAAAGCCCCCTGTCACTACTGCGGCGCCTGCGGCCGCGGCTGTGACATCGGCGCCTTCTTCAACTCCACCGATTACCTGCTCGAACCCGCCGCCCTAACCGGCCGGCTGACCATTCGCGACAACTCCGTCGTCTCTCATGTCTCCGTCGACGGCAAGGGCCGCGCTGACGGCGTACACTTCTTCGACCGCATCACCGGCCAATCCGAGGAGGTCAAGGCCCGCATCGTTGTCATGGCCGCTAGTTGTGTCGACTCAACTCGCATCCTCCTCAACAGCCGCTCCTCGCGCTTCCCCAACGGCATCGCCAATTCCAACGACGTCATTGGCCGTTACCTCTGCGAGCAGGTTCGCTTCCACCTCTATGGCTTCGTCCCTGAGCTCATGGGCAAAAAGACTCAGAACGATGATGGCATCGGCGGTGAGCACATCTACATGCCCCGCTGGCGCGGTCAATCGAAGTCGCGCAAGTACCTCCGTGGCTACGGCAGCCAGTTCTGGAATACGGGCGCTCAGCCCGGCGTCAGCTACGCCAAGCAACTGCCCGGCTTCGGCGCTGGCTTCAAGGAGAACGTCCGCCGCCATTTTCCCGCCCTCGTCGCCATGCATCCCTATGGCGAAGTTCTGCCTTACGCTGACAACCGCATCACTCTCGATCCTAAGAAGAACGACAAATGGGGCATCCCCCTTCCCGTCATCGATTACAAGATCAAGGACAACGAACGCGCCATGATCGAGGACATGTACGACACCGCCCTCGAGTTGATGACTGCCGCCAAGGCCGAGATCCTCCCCTATCAGCGCGGTTGGATCGACCGGCTCGGTTCCGCCATCCACGAGCACGGCACCTGCCGCATGGGCGCCGACCCTAAACGCAGCGCCCTCAATCAGTTCAATCAATCCCACGAAGTCAACAACCTCTTCGTCGTCGATGGCTCCAGCTTCACCACCGCCAGCGAAAAGAACCCCACGCTCACTATCCTGGCCCTCGCCTGGCGCGCCACCGACTATCTGGCCGCCGAGATGAAAAAACAAAACCTGTGATTCTTGTTTGGATTCTCTTGCTGCTCTTCGCTTCGATGCTGCCGGCCCAGAGCAACTCCACCTCAAACAAGGAATTGTGGAACTGGTATTTCTGGGAGGCCCTTGATACCGGCAAATTCCGCATTCGCGGTGTCGCGCAGTTTCGCAGCCAACCTCATGTCCCCGCTTTCTTACGCTCCCAGGGCGGCCCCATTCTCGAATGGCAAGCAACCAAACGATGGAATCTCATCGCCGGCTACTACTTTCAGGAATTCCGTGGTTCTTCCCGCGACCCGGAAATGAAAGGCGCCCACCGTCCTTTTGGCGGCGTCGAATATGGCCGCTCCGTCGGTAAAGTCGGTTTTGAAACCCGCCATCTCTTTGAATATTTCAAAGCTCTTGCCACCGCCGACTCCGCCCGCGGACGCGCTCGCGTCCGCTTCGAATTCCCCCTCAAACGCACTCTCTTCCTCCAGAACGAAGTTTTCTACGATCAGTTGGGCGTGCAAGCCAATCGCACCGAGTCCGGCCTCGTATTCAACATCAACAAGACCCTCCAGTTTCAACCCAGCGTTTTTTATGAAGGCCGGCCCCAGCGCACCGGTGGCAGCCGTCTTGTCTTCAACACGCGCATCACCGTCTTCGGGCCTCTCAACAAAACTCGCTAACTTTCCGCCGATTCAGCCGCGAGTGCGATAACCTAAACCCTATGCAGCTTTGTCTGAAGCTGCTTGTGCTTGCGTCCGCGCTCCCAGCGATTACGCTCGAACAGGCACTGCAAGAAGCTCTCCGAAACCACCCTCTTCTCGCCGTCTCTCAATCCCGAATCGAATCTAATACAGGTAAGTTGCAACAAGCCGGTTTGCGGCCCAATCCTCTCTTCATCTACCAGTCCGAGGATTTCCGCACCTGGCAAAGTCCGGCGCATCGTTTCTGGCAGGATGCCGATCACTTCTTCTACTTGCAACAAACATTCGAGACAGCTTCCAAGCGCTCGCGCCGCATCGATCTGGCGCAGGCCAATCAACGTCGCGCCACAATCGAACTGACGCTCCAAAAGCAAACCATCGCCGCACGTGTGCGCGTGGCATATTGGGATGCCGCCGGCGCTGTCGCCCGCGAGTCCATGCTCCGCGAGGCCTACCGCAACCTCGATGCCGTCACCGAATACCATCGCGTCCAGGTTCGCGAGGGGGCGATGGCCGAGGCCGACTTGCTTCGTGTTGAGTTGGAAGAACAGAAAATCCTCCTGCTCGCCAATGCCGCTGCGGTCGATGTCCAGCGCGCTCAGATTCGTCTGCAGCGGGAAATGGGCCGGGCCGGCATCGAGCCGATTACACTCGACTTGCCAATCGATACCGCCTCTCCTGGCTTTACCCCCGCCAACCCCGAAGCCGCTCTCGAGCAACGGGCCGAGGCCCAACTCGCCCGGCAAATCATCCTCGTCGCCGGAGCCCAGCTCCAACTCGAGTCAGCCCTTGCCACGCCCAATATCGACGGCGTCGCCGGCTACAAACGCTCGAAAAACTTCGACACCATGCTCTGGGGCGTCCAGACCCAGTTGCCTATCTTCAATCGCAACGAGGGCAACATCGCCAGCGCTAGCGCCGAAGAGCGCCTCGCCCGTAACGCCCTCGTCTCCACTGAGGCCCTGATTCGCAGCGAGTATGCTGGCGCCGCTCGCGAACTCCAACTCCGCGAGCAACAATTGCGCCGCTCCGTCTTGCCCCTCCGCGCCCGCGCCCTCGAACTCAACCGCCTCGCCCGTGAGGCTTATCGCTTGGGCGGCGCGGATCTCCTCCGTCTCCTCGATGCGCTCCGCAATCTGCTCGACACCGAGCTGCTCTACATCGAGGCCCAACTAGCCTTGCGCCAGGCTGAGGCATCGGTTCAATCCGCTCTGGGAGCTCTGCCATGAAATGGATCCTGTCCGCCGTCCTACTCCTGCTCGTATCCTGCCAAAAACAGGAAATCAGTCCCGTGGCTCCCGCTGAAAAATCAATCAATCTCGCCATCTCATCGGAAGCCGCCAAAAATGCCAGCATTGATGTCGTCCCCGTCCGCCGTGAGACTCTCGATCAAACCCTGGAAGCTCCCGGCAAGCTCGTCTGGAATGAAGACCGCACGGTCTCGATTGGCGTCGTCGCCACCGGGAAAGTCATCCACGTTTATGCCAAAGTCGGCGATACCGTCGAGCCAAAGCAGATGCTTGCCCGCATGCACACTCACGACGTCCACGACACGAAGGCGCTTCTGCGCCAAGCCCGCGCCGAGCGGGATCGCGCTACCAGCGCCCTCGAACAGGCCCGCCGCACTGAAGCCCGCATGAAACGCCTCTTCGAACTCAAGGCCATCGCCGAGGCTCAACTCGAACAGGCTGTACTCGACCGCAAAACCGCCGAGGCTCTCCTCCGCCGCGCCAATGCCGACGTCGACAAGGAAGTCCAGCACCTCGAAGAGTTCCTCGAAATCAGTGCCGACGATGACGAATCTCCCCAGCACAAGCATGACGAAACCGAGGAACTGGTTCCCGTCAAATCCACCGCCAAGGGTATCGTCATCGACCGGAAAATTTCTCCCGGCACCGTTGTCACCATCGGCCAGGAAGCATTTACCGTCACCGATCCCACTTCCCTCTGGTGCATTGCGCATTTCCCCGAAGCCGCCCTCAGCCGAATCCGCACCGGTGTCCCCGTTGAAATCGATGTCCGCGCCTTCCCCGGTCGCACCTTCTCCGGCCGCATCACCCGTCTTGGTGAAACCATCGATCCCAATACACGGACTCTCATGGTCCGCGCCGAGTTGCCATCGCTTGGCCTGCTCAAACCCGAGATGCTCGCAACCATCCGTCTCCGCCTCCCCGCCACCCCCTCGCTCGTAATCCCCGAGTCAGCCCTGCAGGTTGTCGATGGCAAATCCATCGTGTTTCTCGAAGTCTCCCCGGGCAACTTCAAGCCCCGCCCCGTCGAAGCGCATGTCCGCAATGGCCAGGCGATGGTGCTCAGTGGTCTGCTCGAAGGCGAGCGCGTCGCCTCTAATGGCTCTTATTTCCTCAAAGGCCAACTCCTGCGCGAGGCAGGCCAGTAAAGCATGTTCGGCGCCGCCTTCGCCAATCGCTGGCTCATCCTCGTGCTGCTGGCCATCCTCACCGGAGCCGGCGTCTACACCGCCTCCCATCTCCAGATCGATGCTTTCCCCGACCTGACCAACAACCAGGTCACTGTCATTACCGAGTGCGGCCCCATGGCTCCCGACGAAGTAGAACGCCTTGTCACCTACCCAATCGAAACCGCTCTCATGGGCGTGCCGCGCATGACCCAACTGCGCTCCATCTCGAAGTTGGGCCTCTCCCTTGTCACCGTCGTCATGGAAGACGGTGTCGACCGTTACTTCGCTCGCCAGCTTCTCAACGAGCGATTGCGCGAAGTCCGCTCCCGCCTCCCCAACGGTCTGGAACCTGTCCTCGGGCCCGTCGCCACGGCCTTCGGCGAGATTTACCAGTTCACTATCGAGGGCGGCACCCTCTCCCTGCTCGACCGCAAGACTCTCCAGGATTGGGTCATTCGCCCTCAGTTGCGCACCGTCCCCGGCATCAACGAAGTCAACTCCTGGGGCGGCTTCTCCCGTCAATACACCGTCGAGATCGACCCCCAACTCATCGCCCGCCACGGGCTCACACTGCACGACGTCATGGGGCGGCTTGCCACCAGCAACACCAACTTCGGCGGCGGCTTTGTCGAGCATCAGGCCGAGCAATACAACGTCCTCGGCCTCGGCCGATTCAACACTTCCTCCGACATCGAAAAAGTCGTTCTGCTCGAGCGCGGCGGCGTCGCCGTCAAGGTCGGCGATGTCGGCAGAGTCAGGATTGAAGGCGCGCTCCGCCAGGGCGCCATTCTCCGCAACACCACGGAGACCGTCTGCGGCATGGCCATTATGCTGCGCGGTGAGAATTCGCTCCAAACCATCGACCGCGTCAAACGGCGCCTGTCCAACGTCCAACTGCCCGAAGGTGTCAAAATCATCCCCTTCTATGACCAGAGCGAAGTCATCGACGTCACCCTCAATACCGTCCGCAAGAACCTCCTCGAAGCCGGCTTGCTCGTCGCCGTCATTCTCTTCGTCTTCCTCGGTGAGTTCCGCGCCGCCCTCATTGTTGCTGCCGTCATACCTTTTTCCATGCTTTTCGGCTTCATGGGCATGGCCTTCTTTGGAATCAGCGCCAATCTCATGAGCCTCGGCGCGATCGATTTCGGCATGATCGTCGATGGCGCCGTCGTCATGATGGAAAACATCATCCGCCGCCTCCACCTCGATGGCGGCCGCGGCAATCGAATGCAGTTGATTCTCGAATCCACCCGCGAAGTAGCCCGCCCCATCACCTTTGGCGTGCTCATCATCATCGCGGTCTACCTTCCCATTCTCTTTCTTGAAGACCTGGAAGGCCGCATGTTCCGCCCCATGGCGATCTCCGTCGTTTCCGCCCTCTCCGGTTCGCTCCTGCTCGCCCTCTTCGCCGTGCCCGTCCTCGCCAGCCTCCTCCTCCGGCGTCATGTCGAGGAGAAGGAATCACGATGGTTCCATGCTGTCCAGCAATTTTACCGGCGGCTCCTTCGCCAAGCCCTCCACTATCGCTGGGCGACGCTCGGCTTGGCCTGCGCCGCCCTCGCCGCCACCATCGGCAGTCTCGCCCTGATCGGTACGGAATTCATGCCCCGCCTCGATGAAGGCATGATCGTCATTCAGACCAAGAAGCTGCCCGGCATCAACGTGCCGCTTTCCGTCGAGGCCAGCCGGCAGGTCGAAAAAATTCTGCTCACTTTCCCCGAGGTCGCCAGCGTTGTCACCAAACTCGGCCGCCCCGATGTGGCCACCGAGGCCATGGGCGTCTACGAAGCCGACATCTATCTCAACCTGAAGGAAGACAGCAAGTGGATGCCTCCCGATCAAAAAGAGGCCCTCGTCAATCGCATCGCCAAGGCCCTCGAATCCATGCCCGGCATGGAGTTTAACTTCACCATGCCCATGGCCATGCGGCTCGATGAAACCATCTCCGGCGTCAAGGCCGACGTCGCGCTCAAGATCTTTGGTGAAGACACCGCCACCCTCGAAAAACTTGCCGAAGTCGCCGAGCGTGCCCTCACAGGCCTACCCGGTGTCGCCGATCTTCAGACTGAAATCATCACCGGCGTTGCCGAAATTCGAGTTGAGCCTGACCGTGCTGCTCTCGCCCGCTTCGGCCTGACGATCGAGGATGTCCAGCAAGCCATTGACGCCTCCAGCGGCGGCTTGCCCGTCTCGGAATTCGTCGAAGGCCAGCGCCGCTTCCCCATCGTCGTCCGCTACCCCGAGACCTACCGTGGCGACCTCAACCGTCTCCGCGAAGTGCTCGTTCAGGCCCCGGCTGGCCAACTGGTCCGCCTCAGTGAACTGGCCCGCATCGAAACCGGCCGCGGCGCCGAAGTCATCCAGCGCGAAAACGGCATGAAGCGCATTGTCGTTCAGTTCAACGTCCGTGGCCGCGATCTCGGCAGCGTTGTCGCCGACGCTCAGGCCCGCCTAAAAAAAACCCTCACTCTTCCCTCCGGCTACTGGACCGATTGGGGTGGCCAGTTCGAAAATCAGGCTCGCGCCACGCAGCGTCTCGCCCTGGTTCTTCCCCTCTCGATCCTCCTCATCCTCTCCTTGCTTTACGCCACATTCCACTCTCTCCGCCAGAGCCTTCTTATCCTTTGCGCCGTCCCCTTTTCCGCCATCGGCGGCATCGCCATGCTCTGGCTGCGCGGCATGAACCTCAATCTTTCCGCTTCGATCGGCTTCATCGCCCTCTTCGGCGTGGCCGTGCTCAACGGCATCGTCCTCGTCTCCACCATCAATCAGTTGAAGAGCATCGAGGAGGCCTGCGTCCAGCGCCTTCGCCCCGTACTGATGACCGCACTTGTCGCCGCCTTCGGTTTTCTCCCCATGTCCTTTTCCACCACGCCCGGCTCCGAGGTCCAGCGCCCCCTCGCCAGCGTCGTCGTCGGCGGCTTGGCCAGCGCCACTCTGCTTACCCTTTTCGTTCTTCCGGTTCTTTACCCTTTCTTCTCCGGCCACACCCTCAAGGCTGACGAACAAACACTTGATCAAACAGCTTGAGCTCCACCGGCGAACCCTTTTCATTCAGCCGAAATTGGACCAGTTGCTCGTTTGCCTTCACCAGAAACGTGTCATGGTGCCAGTGCTTCAGCTCCGTCTTCAGCCTCAGCCATTCCAGCTGCAGCACTCCATCCACCAGCCTCAAGCGCGCCTCCCCATAAGCTGGCTCGCGATAAACACCCGCGTACGCCTCAAGCTCCAGACTTGGCTTCGTATTCTGCTTGCGCGCCGCTTCCCGTTCCCGCTTCTCCCGCTCCGTCTTCTTCTCGTTTGTCCGGGTTACAGCCAGCATATGCGCGTTCCAGTCCCGCTTCTTTTCTAATCCCAGATATTCATCCAGCAGCGTGTTTGTGAGCGCTTCCGGCAGGTTTGTCCCGTTCTGGTTCGCCAGCACAATCAGTCCCAGCTTGCGCCGCGCCGCCATCGTGATCAGCGCGCGAAAGCCGTTCAGCACCCCGGCATGCATGATCAGCATTTCGCCCCGGTAGTGATTGATCGTCCAACCCATTCCATATGTTGTTTGGCTGAAATCGGGTTGCAACTCCCGCGTCGGCGACACGAGCCGGTTCACCATCTGCGGCGAGTGTGTTTCTCCCAGCGAAACTTCACTGATCAGACGCCGCCCCTCGAACACGCCCCCTCCCAACTGCATCCTCACCCACCGCGCCAGATCGTGAACGCTCGATGCAATCGATCCCGCTCCCCCGATGTTGTCGTAGTTGCCCCAAGGCTGCGCCTTGTCCTTCACATGCGGCATCGCCATATCTCCGTGACGCACCATCTCCGCGTACAGAGAACTGCTGTCTTTCATCCCGAGCGGCGCGAAAATTCGCTGCGCCAGAAACCCATCCCATCCCAGCCCGCTGGCCCGCCCCACTGCCTCCGCCGCCGAAGTGAACATCAGATTCTGGTATTGATACTGGTTCCGAAATGAGGCCGTTGGCCGCGCCAGCCCGATCCGCCGGATCAATTCCTCCCGCGTCAGCCCCGTTCTGACCCAAAGCACATCATGCCGCGGCAGCCCTGTCCGATGCGTCAACAGATCCCGGATCGTCACCAGCGCATCCGCGTGCGGATCCGCCAGCCGGAAGAAATCAAGATGCTTGCGCACCGGATCGTCAAACGACATCTTCCCCTCATCGGCGAGCATCGCCACGGCCGCCGCCGTAAACGCCTTCGTCGTCGAGGCTATCTGAAACGTGCTGTGCTCCGTCACCGGTTCCGCCTTGCCGGTCTCGCGCACCCCATAGCCCCCCATGTGCAGCACCCGTTCCGGCTCCACCACCGCCACCGCTATCCCCGGTACCGACCATGCTCGCAGCGCCGCCTCCGCGTGAGCTTTTACGTCCGGTTGTGGCGCGGCCATCACCACGGCCAAGATCAAACTGATCATCATGGTTTTCTCTATGCTAGCTTGAAGAAAATCATGAGCGAGACTCGCGAAAAAGCACAACTCATGTCGGCCTCGGAAATGGATCGCACCCTCGTGCGCCTGGCCCATGAGATTCTCGAAAAATCAGATGACCTCACCAAGCTCGCCTTCATCGGCATCCGCCGCCGCGGCGTGCCCATCGCCCAGCGCTTGGCGCGCAAGATTTCCGATCTCGAAAAACGCCACATCCCTGTCGGCATCCTCGACATCAATCTCTACCGCGACGACCTGACCACGGTCGGCGCCAAGCCCGTCATCAACGCTACCGAGGTTCCCTTCGATATCAATGGCCTCGACATCATCCTGACCGATGACGTCCTCTACACGGGCCGTACCATCCGCGCCGCCCTCGATGCACTCTTCGATCAAGGCCGCCCCGCTCGCGTCCAACTCCTCTGTCTCATCGACCGTGGCCACCGCGAACTGCCCATCGAGGCCCGCTACGTTGGCCGCAAAGTTCCCACCACCGCCAACGAGATCATCGAGGTCAAGCTCCAGGAAATCGACGGCGCTGAAAGGATCCTCCTCGTTGAGAAGGTATAGCTCATGAATAAAGGCCTGCTTGATATCGAGGCGCTCGGCCGGCCGGAAATCGAAGCCCTGCTCGACCGCGCCCGCGACTTCCAGCCCCTCCAACAAAGGAAGGAAAAGCGGCTCGACCTCCTTGGCGGCCGCCTCGTCGTAAACCTCTTTTTCGAGGCCTCCACCCGCACTCGCATCAGCTTTGAGATCGCCGCCAAGCGCCTCGGCGCCGACGCCATTTCCATCAGCTCCCAAGGCTCAAGCGTCTCCAAGGGCGAAACTCTCCTCGACACTGTCAGCACGCTGAGCGCCATGCGCCCCGATGCTATCGTCATGCGCCATGCCGCCTCCGGCGCCCCTCATTTCCTCGCCCGCCACCTCCCGATCCCCATCATCAATGCCGGCGATGGCCAACACGAACACCCCACCCAGGCTCTGCTCGATGCCCGCACGATCCTCGACAACCGCTCCTCTCTCGAAGGCTTGCGTGTCGCTATCATCGGCGATATCCTCCACAGCCGCGTCGCCCGCTCCAACATCCATCTGCTCGCTAAGTTCGGCGTCGACATCGTCCTCTGCGGCCCCGCGCCGCTCGTACCCCAGGAACTCACCGGCCTCGCCCCCGGAGTCTCCATCACTTACGACATCCGCGAAGCCCTCCGCGAAACCGACATCATCATGATGTTGCGCGTCCAACTCGAGCGCCAGAATGAAACCAACTTCCCCGCCGGGGAATACTCCCGATTCTATGGTTTGCGCGCCGAAAATCTCGCCCTCGCCAAGCCCGATGCCATCGTCATGCACCCTGGCCCCATGAACCGCGGCCGCGAGATTTCCACCGAAGTCGCCGATAGCTCCCGCTCCGTCATCCTCAGCCAAGTCGAGAACGGCATCGCCGTGAGGATGGCCGTCCTCGAGAAGGTACTCCAATAATGCCGAAATTGCTCATCCGTAATGGCCGCGTCATCGACCCCGCTAACAGCCTGGATCGCGTCACCGATGTCCTGCTTGCCAATGGAATCGTGCGCGCCGTCGGCGACAAACTCCCAGCTCGCGGCGCCGAAGAGTTCGACGCCTCCGGCCGGATCGTCGCCCCCGGCTTCATCGATATGCACGTGCACCTCCGTGAGCCCGGTTTTGAGAACTCCGAAACCATCGA
The DNA here is from genome assembly GCA_019931185.1 of Bryobacter sp. CoA8 C33. GTDB lineage: Bacteria > Acidobacteriota > Terriglobia > Bryobacterales > Bryobacteraceae > Bryobacter. The sequence goes on along the minus strand of JAINDK010000050.1, from coordinate 111,371 downwards.
GACCGGCTCCCGCTGTGCTGCCGCCGGAGGCTTCACCACCGTCTGCTGCATGCCGAATACGAACCCCGTCAATGATACCGCCCACCTCACCCGCTACATCATCGAACGCGCCAAAGCAGCCGCCAAAGTCAATGTCTTCCCCATTGGCGCCATCACCAAGGCCAGCGCCGGCGAGGAACTCGCCAGCATCGGCGCCATGAAAGCCGCCGGTGCCGTTGCCATCTCCGATGACGGCCGCCCCGTCATGAACTCCCGTGTCATGCGCCGCGCCATGGAGATCGCCGCCAGTTTCGATCTTCCCGTTATTGACCACTGTGAGGATCTCAACCTCTCCGCCGGTGGCGACATGCACGAAGGCGCCGTCTCTCTCAAATATGGCCTGCGCGGCATTCCCTCCTGTTCCGAAGACGTCATGGTGGCCCGCGATCTCCTCCTCGCCGAAGTCACCGGCGCACGCTATCACGTGGCTCATCTTTCCACGCGAAACGCCATCGCCATGGTCGCCGAAGCCAAGCGGCGCGGCCTCCGTGTCACCTGTGAAGTCACTCCCCATCATTTCGCCATCCACGACCATCAGATCCTCCCCTTCGACTCCAACTACAAGATGAAGCCGCCGATTCGCTGCAACCACGATGTTGAGGCTCTCATCGCCGGCATCAAAGCCGGTGTCGTCGATGCCATTGCTACCGATCACGCCCCCCACAGCGTCACCGACAAAATGCAGGAGTTCGAACGCTGTCCCTTCGGCATCCTCGGTCTCGAAACTGCCATCTCCATCAGTCTTGAGCGCCTCGTCTTCCCCGGCCACATCGATCTCAAGCGCATGATCGAGCTCTTCACCACCGGTCCGGCCGCCATCCTCAATCTCAATCGTGGCTCGCTCACCCCGGGTTTGCCCGGCGACGTCACGATCCTCGACTTGAACTCCCTCTGGACCTACGACGTCAATAAGTCCCCCTCCAAGTCCCGAAACTCTCCTTTCGATGGTTATGCCTTCAAAGGCCGCGCCGTTACTACCATCGTCTCGGGTGAGATTGTCTGGCAGGCCCCCTGCTAGCCTCTGCCCGCTTTTGCATAGGATAGGAAATGACTATGAGGATTCTCCTGTTTTTCCTTGCCGCCGCCCCGCTGGTCTTTCCCCAAGCCAAGGCCCAGAAAGCACACGTACACGGCGCCGCCGAAATCCGCATCGCCATGGATGGCCTGAAAGGCGAAATCGAATTTGAGGCTCCCGCCGAAGGCATCGTTGGCTTTGAGTCCGCCCCCAAGACTCCCGCTCAAAAGAAGATAGTCGAGGACGCTCTCACTCGCCTGCGCGAGCGGGGCGGGGAACTCGTCCAACTCCCTGCCGCTTCCGCCTGCAAACTCATCCCCAAGGAAGTGGATCTCCACCGCGAAGGCCAGCACGCCGACGTTCATGCCCACTATGGCGTCTCTTGCGTGAAAGCCCTCTCCGGTGAAATCCGCTTCGGCGTCACCAGGCTCTTCCCCCGCACCGCCGAAGTATCCGTCACTCTTATCAACGGTGATGCACAGAAAAGTGCTCGCATCGTCGCCGACCGTGGCTCGCTCCGGCCTTAATTCGACGGTTTCAGTTCCGGTAGAGAGTGCGGATACACGTTTGGCGTCACCATCACTTCGGTCGTGAACGTGTGTGGGTGCTTCGAGCCCGAATCATAGGTCAGCTCGACAAAGAAGGCCGTGAAGCCCTCGGCCGGTTTCGGCACGCGCGCCACATATTTTCCATTCGTCAGCGATACTCTTTCCGCTGTCCACTTCGTATTCAGCTTATTCGTCTCGGTCTGGCGAAAATCACGTGATTTCGGGTTCGTGATCTTCCACACCTTCACCTCGCGCGGCGCCTCGGGTGCACGTACTTCGATCGTCCCCGCTTTCTTGTTCGCCTTCCAGCTGAAGCTCGGCCGCGGCCGGTTGTCGGCAACCGCCGCCATGAATGCCGATAACCCGTGCGCCACGCTCTGGTCCCCCAAATTATGCCGTGTATTGGGTACGTAGCGCAGGTACTTCTCCCCTGGCAGCTTGTCGAAATAGAATTGCGAACTGTCCGGCAAGAAAAAGTCGTCTCCCGCCGAATTGATTATCAGCTTCGCCATCGTGAAACGCTCCCGGTACTCAAACGGCTCGGTGACTTTCAGCAACTCCGACATCCGCTTCGTCTTCAGCCAGCCCATGATGTTCAGATCCGTGTAGTCCTTGATCGCCGGCGACCAGAACCCATAAGCCTTGTAGTGGTGCACGAAGCTCGGACGCATGTTCAACAAATCGATCACCATCGGCGCGATCGCCACCACCCGCGGATCCGCTGCCGCCACCATCCACGTTGTCCAGCCCCGCTTCGATCCCCCGGCGACGATAAAGCGGTCCACTTGTATCTCCCCGCCTTCCTTTGTCTTCAAGAACGCCGTCACCGTGTCCATCGCTCTCACTCCCGCCTTCGCCATCGGCAAATGCAGCGGCCACGTCTCGTCGCCCCCTCGCAAGAACTTGTCCCAGGTGTAGGCAATGATCCCGTCCTCCGAGCGTTCCTTGTTCTCGCCTGTGAACCGCAGCGGCTCACTCGGAATCTGCCGCAATTCGGCGCAAATCACCCCGCTGTCCTTCGCCACCGTCAGCATCAGCGGGTCCGGGTTGGGCTTGTTCCCCCGATTGTTGCCGCCCGAGATAAACAGCAGCGCGATGCCGGGCTTCGCGTTTGCCGGCTTATACACCTGCAGAAAATGCTTCCAAACCGGCTTGTCCACTTCCTTCTCGCTCCGCCAGGTCTGGCTGGTCATCTCGAGTATGGAAACAGAAACGCCGCTGATTACCTTTGAACCAGCGGCGCTCCATTGATACGAAGGATCCGGAAGCTTCACGTAACGGTCGAGCGCACGTTCTTCTCCGAATGCCGAAAAAACAAGAAGAAAACTAGACAGTGGCAGGATTCGGCGCGTCAGGATTGAGGCCGAGGTCGCGTATTGCTTGTGCGGCAGCATTACTGTCCATTTTACCGTCGCGCGCCAGTCGGCTCAGCGTCGCCGCCGTGATCGATTCCGCGTCAATCTCAAAGAACCGCCGCAGATGCTCACGATTCTCGCTCCGGCCAAAACCGTCCGTGCCGAGCGCCGTCAACCGCCCGCCGAGCCACGGCGACAACTGATCGGCCAACACCTTCATGTATTCGCTCGAGGCAATGATCGGCCCGTTTGATCCGTCCAACACTTCTTGCACCAGCGGACGCCGCGGCGTCTCGTTGGGATGCAGCCGATTCCAGCGCTCCACCTCAATCGCATTACGCCGCAGATTCACGTAGCTTGTCACCGACCAAACATCCGCCGCGATCCCAAACCGCGTCGCCAGAATCTCCTGGGCCCGCAGCGCTTCGTTCAACATCGGTCCCGAGCCCCAAAGCTGAACCGTCGCCTCGCCGACTGCTGATTTTCGCAGCTTGTAAATTCCCCGGCGGATCCCGTTCTCGATGTCGGGCACATCCGTTGGCATCGGCGGCTGCGCGTAGTTCTCGTTGTAGCAGGTCACATAGTAGAAGATGTTCTCCCGCTCCTGGTACATTCGCCGGATCCCGTCCTGCACAATCACCGCCAGCTCGTAGGCATACGCCGGATCGTAGCACTGACAGGTCGGCACCACGGAGAACAGTACATGCGTATGTCCGTCCTGGTGCTGCAATCCCTCTCCGAGTAGCGTTGTCCGCCCCGCCGTTCCTCCCATCATGAAGCCCTTGCCACGTGAATCAGCAAACGCCCACACCTGGTCGCCCACCCGCTGGAATCCAAACATCGAGTAATAGATGTAGAACGGAATCATCGGCACATTCAGATTCGCGTAAGCCGTCCCAGCTGCCGTGAAGCTCGCCATCGAGCCCGCCTCCGTGATGCCTTCCTCAAGAATCTGGCCGTCGCGCGATTCCTTGTAGTACAGGAACATATCGCTGTCCACGGGCTTGTACAACTGGCCCTGACTCGCATAAATCCCCACCTGACGGAACAGTGAATCCATCCCGAACGTCCGTGCTTCGTCCGGTACGATCGGCACGATGTATTTGGCAACCGACTTCTCTTTCAAAATGTTCTTCAGAATGCCAACAAAGGCCGCCGTCGTCGAAGCCGGCCGGCCGCCCGAACCCTCGGTCGATTCCGCGAAGGCCGACATCGGCGGGGCTTCCAGCGTCCAGTTCCCTTCATTGCGCGCCGGGATCGGCCCACCCATCGCGACCCTCCGCTCGCGGATGTATTGCGCCTCTGCTGAGTTCTCATCCGGACGATAGAAACTTGCCGTCATCGCCGCTTCCGCCGGCACCGGAATGTTGAAACGCTTACGCACATATTCCAGTTCGCTCTCATTCAGCTTCTTCTGGTTGTGCGCCACATTGCGGCCTTCGCCCGCCTCTCCCAGCCCGTAACCCTTGATCGTTTTCATCAGGATGACCGTCGGACCGCCACGATGCTCATAGGCTTTCTTCAGCGCGTTGTATACCTTTACCGGATCATGCCCGCCCCGTTTCAGCCCAGCAATCTGCTCGTCGGTCAGATCCGCCACCAGTCCCGCCAACTCCGGATACTTCCCGAAAAATTCTGTCCGCGTGTACGCCGGGCCGCGCACCTTGAAATTCTGGTACTCCCCGTCCACGCACTCGCTCATCCGCTTCATTAGGACCCCCGTCTTGTCCTTGGCGAAGAGCGGATCCCAATTCGATCCCCATAAGCACTTGATCGTGTTCCAGCCCGCCCCGCGGAAGGCCCCTTCCAGTTCCTGAATGATCGAACCGTTGCCGCGTACCGGCCCGTCGAGCCGCTGCAGGTTGCAGTTGATGATAAAAATCAGATTGTCCAGCTTCTCGCGCGAGGCCAGCGTCAGCGCCCCCAGCGATTCTGGTTCGTCCGTTTCCCCGTCGCCTCCAATCATGATCACCTTGCGGTCCGTCACCGGAATCAGGCCCCGGTTCTCGAGATAGCGCAGAAAACGTGCGTGGTAGATCGAATTGATCGGCCCCAGCCCCATCGACACCGTGGGAAATTGCCAGAAGTCCGGCATCAGCCACGGGTGCGGATAGCTCGATAGCCCCGGCGTGTCCCGTAATTCGTGCCGGAAGTTCATCAGATGCTGTTCGTTCAGCCGCCCTTCAAGAAACGCGCGCGCATAGACCCCCGGTGAGGCATGTCCTTGGTAATAAACAAAATCTCCCGCTTGCCGCGAACCGTCGGCCGCCACGATCGAGCCCCGGAAAAAGTGGTTGAATCCCACTTCCGAGATCGTCGCCAGCGAAGCGAATGTCGAAATGTGCCCTCCAATGTTGGCATCATATTTGTTCGCCCGCGCCACCATCGCCATCGCATTCCAGCGCACGTAGGCCTTGATGCGCCGCTCGATTTCGAGATCCCCCGGATAGGGCACCTCTTCCCAGACCGGTATCGTATTGATGTATGGTGTGTTCAGACGCATGTGGGCCGTGACGCCCAATTGCGCGGCCCGGGTCATGAGCTGTTGGAGCAGTTCGCTCGCACGCCCGGCGCCGGCGCCATCCACGACCTGATCGAGGGCTTCGAGCCACTCCGACGTCTCTTGTGCGTTGACGTCAAGCTGAATCTCTGGCTTGGTGGTAATCATTGCTGAGGGGTATCTAATCTTTAATTTAACTTGTTGGAGGAGAGTATGGGGAAACGACGGACAGCGCCGCTATGGATTCTTTCGATCACTTTGATCACTTCTGCTCCCCTTATCGGCTGGCATGAGGAGAATGGCAACCGCGAAGAGTGGCGGATTTGGAGCCCCCGGCTCGAACAGCGGCCCGCTGGCATCAAATTGAACGACGGCAGCCTCATCCTTACTGCCTCGGCCGCCCCCGCCGCCTTCGGCGGCTGGGTCAAATCCGTCAAAGGCATCCAGCCCGGCCTCTGGTTCCGCTTCGAGGCCGAATACCAGGTCGAAGGCCTCAGCAACCCCCGCACCCAGGTCCTCGTCCGCCTCGAATGGAAAAATTCAAAGTGGGAGCGCCTCGGCGAACCCGAATACGCCTGGCGCGAGGAAAAATCCGGCCCTTGGACCCGCCTCTGGGAAGAAGTCGAGGCCCCTCCCGGCGCCGCCTTCGCCGAACTCCAGCTATGGCTCTATGACGCCGGCAAAGGCGCCGTCGTATTCCGCAATCCCGCCGTCGAACTCACCTCTACCCCTGAACCGCGCCTCGCCCGCCTTGTCAGCGTCAACTACCGCCCCGAAAAAGGCGCCGGTGGCTCCTCCAACGTCGAAGGTCTCGCCGCCTTCACCCGTCAGGCTCTCACCAAACCCGCCGACCTCATCGTCTTCGGCGAAGGCGTCACCGTCGTCGGCAGCGGCAAATCCTATGCCGACGTCGCCGAACCCGCCAATGGCTACACCGCTCGCATCCTCGGCGCTCTCGCCCGCGAGAAAAACTCCTGGATCGTCGCCGGCATCTACGAGCGCGATGGCGATTTCATCTACAACACCGCCATCCTCCTCGATCGTCAGGGCAAACTCGCCGGTAAATACCGCAAAGTCATGCTCCCCCGCGAGGAAATCGAGCGCGGCCTTTCCCCCGGCGACCACCTCTCCGTTTTCGATACCGATTTCGGCAAACTCGGCATCATGATCTGCTACGACGTCTTCTTCAGCGAACCCGCCAAGTCCCTCGCCATGCAGGGCGCCGAAGTCGTCGCCATGCCCATCTGGGGCGGTAACGAAATCCTCGCCCGCGCCCGCTCCATCGAGGGCCGCTTCACCCTCGTCGCCAGCGGCTACAACCACCCCACCTATATCCAGGACCCCAACGGCGAACGCCTTAGCGTCGCCCCCGTCAACGCTTCCCTCGCCTACGCCGAAGTTGACCTCAACCGCCGCCATCGCGAACTCGGTCTCGGCGACATGAAAGCCCGCCGTATGCGCGAAACTCGTCTTGGTCTCTCCTTGTTGACAGGCAACTGACGAGTTTGCTCTAATCAAAAAGTCAGCGTTCCTCGGTAGCTCAATGGTAGAGCATTCGGCTGTTAACCGAAGGGTTGTAGGTTCGAATCCTACCCGGGGAGCCAAAGATTCTAAAGGGTTTATACCTCCAAACTCCTTTCCCTCCTCCCTCAAAAACTAGCGACTGTAGGGACTTTTGTAGGGACAACCATTCTTAACGAGTACAAACGGATCCACCTGGTGGATCCGTTTGTGCTTGTTGGCGGCTTCGAACGGGTCCCGCCTGGCCCAATGCAGTGAGGCTTGGTCTAGCGGTGAGAATTGCCGGCTGCTCGCTGTTTACGCCAGTTCTCCAAACGCTCTACTCCCATGGACCACCTGGCCGCCATTGGAGAACGAAAGGACGATTGTCGGCGACAGCGGCCAGCGGCCCCTCTACGAAGAGATTCACTTGCTCCACGATCTTTTCCAATTGCCAGCCCGCGTCAAGTCTGCTTCGACGAACAAATGCGCGCCATTGTGCCGCCCGCGCCGGGTCGGACGTGAAGGCTTCCGAAAGTCCGATGGGCTTTGCTTCCACACTGGTACGGCGGTGACGGAATGTTGAATGAACAGCTTCGACCAAAAGGGCTCCATCGAATGGATACAGCCGCGCCAGCAATACCAGGTCATAGTAATCCTTGACCCGGCTGTTCAGCATCCCAAGCGCCGTTAGTGCTTCCAGTTTTTCGGCGACGACAGTCTCTTTGGGATAGGCAAGAAGAACGGGAGGTGGAAATTCCAGCATGGCGGGATACTCAACCTCGAAGGGCTTCGGCACAATTACGTCGCCGAAGCCGATGTCGATCTGCATGGGGATTCTGGCTTTGGCGAGCGTCCCGTGGAATCGGACCCTCACTCCTTCGTACTCCGCATCTTCCTTGATGCGCTGGACCTCGATAGACGCCGGATCGAATTCCAGCCCGTCTTGTTCGGTCGTTGACTCGCAAAGTTCTGCGATAACCGAACGGATTTGTTCCAACTCGTTGCTGGTCCTGCTGGCCAAGTCGATATCCATCGTTGGCCGTGTGACCGGCGCTTTCCAAGCCGTCAGCAGGAGAGCTCCCTTCAGAACGAATTGGTCGACGAACGCAGACTTCGCTAGGCGGTAAAGGAATCTCTCCATGGCGAAATACTGCAGCAATTCTTGAAATGGCCTGCCTTCTGCCCGGGCGCTGTTGAGCAGTCGTTGTCGGACCGATGCGCCGATGTTGCGGCCACTCACAGCACTGCCTCCAGATAGGGGCGCATCACCTTTTCAACCCGGTTCAGGGCAGCGAACTTGGAGATCCGATTCAGGTCCGACTGTCTCGCTCGCTCGCGATAGGTTCGGAGTGCCTGGACAGCCACATCGAGGCCGATCTTGTTTCGGTATTTGAAGCAATCTGCAATGGACTTCTCCGGGGAGTAGATCCTGACTGCGATACCGTCGATCGACACGGTTTGGATGCCCGCGCCAAAAGATGGCTCTGAGTACCAAAATGCCCGGAGCGGGATGCCGCCGAGTTTCGGAATCTGAGAATGACTCGGAATCGCCACATCCACACTGTGTGGAATCTCATTCGTGAGGCGGTGGTACGAGAGAGCCGAGATCAGGCAGATGACGGCTCGCGGGATCCGCAGAGCGACAGCAACGAGATCGGGGTTGGTTAGCGCGGGCTTTGCAGCTAGGCGGTAGAAGCCGCGGGAAACCTGTTCCAGTTCGCCGCTGTCCCGGAGGGCGTAAAGCGTACGAGGGTGAATTCCCAGGCGGATCGCTTCGCTTGTACGCAGCATTCCCTGGTGCATGGCGAACAATTGGCGTGCCTTTACGAATCCGGCTTGGCTGATGCGCACTGGATAGACCTCACGGACATTATACGAAGTATCCGAATCTTTTATCCACGATGGCGGGACCAGATCTCGCGATGTCAGCTTGTGGCGGTTGCCACAACAGCGTCAACGGGGAGAACCGCAGCGGTGATCCGGACAGATTCCTGGGATGCGAGGGGCAAAAGCCTTGGCCACTTCCTTACCGCTTCGGTTGCCCAGCGCCTGTGCAGCAGTCTGCGCCACGAGGCATTCTCCTTTGAGAATTGAACCAGCGCCGAGAGAACCGATTTCCTTGCTTTATGTTGAGGAGTCACCTTCCGGAGAGCCTGTCTAGAGATCTAATAGGCCGTACCTCAGAATCTGAATGGGAGCGGCTGTTCATAGACAACTCTCGACGTATCTCAGCGCGGTAGCTCGAGTCACCGTTCCTTGGGGCGGATCGGGCAGAGACACGGGCACCTTGATGTATTCCTGCTTGCCGGGAGAGGTCACCCCGCGCTCTTTGATCGCGCGTATCGCCGCCGCGAGTTCTTCAGCGGTCACGGGCTTGTCAGGCTCGAAGTTGCCGTAGGAGTGAAGCGACTGGTATCCGGCGTCGCGCTCAGCAACGAATCGGCCTCGGCTACGCCATTTCGCCTCGAAACCGAAAGCGGCGAGCAGGTTGTTGTCGCAGAGGGTTTCGATGTATCGGAAGGCCCAATGCTTGTAGGCAACGTCGTCGAAGTGGGAGTGAGTAACACTAGGCCAGATATTGAATGCCTTCACAAGCAATGCCGCTGCCTCGGCACGGGTGAGCGGTGAATCCGGACGGAAGTTTCGATCATCGTCTCCCTGGACTACGCCACGGATGCTCATCCGCTGGATGATTCCGAATTCCGCGTGATCCGCGGGGACGTCGTAGTAGTGAACCAGTTTGCATTTCTGCTTGAGCAGTTCCTGTTGCAAATCGCCGACCGCCAATTGCCGCGGAGAGACTCCCCGTTGTACGCTCATCGCCGCAGCGATTCCGGCCGCCTGCCCTGTTACCACCCACATCGGATCCTGCCGGGCAACGGACTGAGCTACATGGGTGGCGGAAATGGCGGCGGCAACGATCAGCCCCTCGACGCGCTGAGGTAGCATCGCTCCATATGGGATTTGAGCCACCGTAACAATGCTCGGCAGATACATGTTGCCGTTGCCGAGCTGCGCGCTGATGCCGCAGACTCCTGCCCCTACGGCTTGTTTGGCAGGAAACGATCACGTTGCCCTGCTGCTCCTAAAGAGTCTGGCTGCCTTGAAGGTCCGGGTTCCCGAGCAGTTTTCGGTCGTGGGATTCGATAACCTCCGCTTGGTGGAACATCTCCCGGTGCCACTGACGACGGTTGACCAGCCCAAACAGGAGATGGGCCGTCGTGCCGCAGAACTTCTTTTCGAACGTGTGCAATCGGGACCCAGTCTTCCGGTTCGGAGCGAGGTTTTCACGCCGCGTCTGGTGATACGCGAGTCGTCGTCCATTTCCCCTCGTTCGGAGGATCCTCGCCGGGGTGCGATCCAACAGGCCGTGCGCTATGGCCAGCGCTGATCATTCGAGTTCGTGCTAAATTGATGACAACTGTGCAGCCTGAGTCCGGTTCGGCTGTTAACCGAAGGGGTTCGAATCCTACCCGGGGAGCCACTCCCCCTCCCTTCTTTGACCCCCTCGTTTGCAAGTTTTCTTCCACTGTCGAAAATTCCTTCTTTCATCCTAGCCATGACCCTTTCAAATTCAGGAATCCAAAATGTTCGGTCGCGGTAATTGGGCCGTCGCCGGTCTCCTCCCGGAATCTCTCAAGGACTTCTCGATTTGCCTCGCCGATCCAGCGCGTATGGCCGCGGCATCACAACTCGCCGCTGGCGCCGCAGCCCGGATCTTCAAGACCGATTCAATGGGCCTCAATCCCTATAGCGGCCCACGCCTCGACGAATCCCGCCAACTCGACGAGGCGCAGCAAATCGAATTGGCCCGCCACCATGTCGCCGACTCCCTAGACGGCGCCGAAGAAATCCTTTCCCCCGACATCTCCGCCGGCCCCGGCTTCGGCCACTCTCTCGAAGCCTTCCAAATTCACTCCACCATCCCCTGGTTCGGCCTCTGGGCCGTCGCCAACGAGTGGAAGAGCACGAGCGACCTCCCCTCCATCAAAGAGCAAAATTCCTACGTCCTGCTCGAGCGGCCCTACAAATTCCTCCAACCCACCGACAAACGCACCGTCGACGAAAGGGCCGAAGACTTCACTGCGATCACCCGCACTCAGGTCCCCGTGCTGCTCGACTTCCACGAGGGCCGCGTCTATATCGAAAGCACCGACAAGAAGCGCATCTACGCTGTCATGGTTGCTCTCAGCCGTCTTGGCGCCCAGATCGTACCCGTCGCCTGGAACTACCCCACCCCGAACTGGACCGAGGCCATTCTCAACCGCCTCCATGAAGCCACCAGCTTTCGCGACGAGTTCAACAAACGCGCCGAAGAATCCAAGCGCCTCACCGAAAAAGAAATCGAAAAACTCGAAGACCGCGAGATGGAGTCCATCGTCTCCAAGTTCTTCTCGATGACACAACTGAACACCGGCGTCTGGGCCGGTATCTCCGGCCCCGCTCGCATCCGCCTCCACCACGCCGCCCCTCCCGTCGCGGTTCGTAATCCCCCCATGGCCACTACGCTGCTCAATCTCACCGCCGACGCCGCCATCGTCTCCGGCGCCCTCACGTTCCAGGAGTCCATCACCATCACCACCAAGAGCGGAACCGAGCGCAACATCCGCCGTGATATCGCCCGCTTTGACGTCAACGACCGCATCAACCTGACCGAAATTGGTGTCGCCATGCTCCGTGGCTTCGACATGGCCTCGCACAAAAAGGACATCCTTCGCGAAATTCGCGAGACCCGCCAAGTGCCGCCTATCCCGCAGTTCTGGGCCGGCTGGCTCCACCAATTGAGCTACGCCGTGCTCACCATTGAACAGTCCTTCCGCGAAGTACTTGAACTCGACGGCTCCGAGCAAGGCGGTATCATTCCGATTCCACTCTCCTCGCCGCCCGAGGCTTCGGCGAAACCGTAGGGGCCAACAGTCCCCAAACCGTCGCCATATCTTCAAGGCACGGGAACGATATCCCGCTTCACCGTAGTGGCGCAACCTGCGCTGCCCTTGCCCTGAACTCCCTGCTTGGATTTTTCAAAGCGGATGGCACGCTAAACAATTTCCAAATAACCCTCATTACCAATTCACATTCCTGCGGCGTTCGTGGTGTGCTGGTCTGGGAAGCTTGGCAAGCTAGGCCGGCACAGAAACGGGCCGTGTAGCCCGGAGCGAAGTCAGCCCAGAGCAGCCATCGAGTTCATTTCAAATCAGCGAAATCGCGGCGCACCTGTTCGACGCGTTCGGCGTAGGCGGCGGCATCGCCGTAGGGGAGGAATTTTTCGTAGCGCGAGTGGGGGGCGCGGATGGGGAGATGATGCTCGATGGGGCACCAATGCTGTTCGGTGCGGGCGACGATTTCGGTGACGTAAGCGCAGAGTCCATTCACATAGGCGCAGTAGAAACAATGGATTTTTTCGATGGGGTTGAGGTAGGGCAACTGGCCGCGGTCGAAGTTTAGGTACTGGCTGTGTTTGACCTTGGGGATGCCGTAGAGGGGGAAGCAGATGGCTTAGTAGAGGCGTAGGCTCCCATCGAGCAGTAGGAAGGGAAAAAGGCAGCCATAACTGATCGGAACCGTGAGTAGGACGAGCGGGCGGGAGTCGCGGAGTTAGGCGGCCAGGCTGCGGCGGTGTTCAGCGCTGCCGGTGTGCGCGTTGCCGAAACTGGCTTTGAGTTCGCTTTGGAGGGCGCGGATTTCGTGAAGCAATTGAATCTTGGCGGCGCGGGTATCCATTTCGCCTTAACGTTATCGCCGGTGGGGAGTGATGGGCGGGAGGCAACCACGCAGCGGCTTTGGGGAGTGCCGGGCTTTCAATCGACTGATTGGGTAGCGCGCAATTGGCCGCGTTACCGACCGGCGCAGGCTTTGGCGCAATCGAGTTTGACTTTACGGTTTTGGTGGCTGCCGAGGAGGTCAAGGAGTTTGAGTCGTTCGCCGCGGAGGGCTTTTGCGAAGTTGATCTTCTTGGGGGTACGCATTTCGATTTCGAGGCCCTTCTCGGAAGCGAAGCGGAGGATCGGGGAGGCGCCGGAGCAATTCATATGGACGAAGGAGCCTTCGCGGGGCGCGCCGCGGACCAACTGCGGCAGCAGGGAGGCACGGGCTTTGCGGTTTGCCCGCCCGAGCATCCGCATGTGGGTTCGGCCCCGGGACTGGTTGTGGAACTGCTCGGTATGCTTGCCGTTGTATTCCAGGGAATCGTGTTGGACGGCCAAGAGGGAGGGCGGGGGCATCCGGCCGGTGTGGACTGCCTGGAAGTGGCTGGGGTTGAGATCGCCAATCTGGATCTTGCGCCGCGCGGCCTTCGTTGAGCCAGAGCGACAGGCTGATGTGCCGGCTTGGCGGACCATGAGATGGGTATGTTCGTGGCAGACGTTTCATTCCCAGCCGGAGAGATAGCCGGTGGTTATAGTCCAATCGCACTCAATGTCGCGCCAGTAACGGTTCGTTTCTTCTTGGGGGAGGATGGGAACTTACTGTTTTTCTTTGCCGGACAGGACAATCCGGACGGGGCTGCCAGATTCTGCCTTGGTGCTCCAGCAGCTTAGAGAGAATCCGCGCAATTGCTCGAAGCACTGCCCGGTTTCGCGGGCCTTTCTTTCGCTTTCTTTCTCTTCGCTGGATGTGGCATGGAGAGCGGCAAGGGACAGCAGCAACAAGCACGCCATGCTTCCGGGACTTGTAAGGCCGATTGCGGAGGGCGATCGCGGAATAAGTCAAAGGGAGATGCCGGCGCCGCCGACTCTTAGCCGGGCGGCGACGACTTTGTTGCGGTCGAGGGCGCGATCGTGATGCGGTTTGTGTCCGCGGCTGGTTCGGCTGCGATTTCCGCATTCATTTTTGCCAGAGTACGGTCTTGAGGGCGATCTCCCCCGCCCAGGCTGCCGCTGTGCCTGATGGATGGGGAGTTTCAGGGCGGCCATTCGGCTCAAAACTGGAGCTTGAGGGCGAACTGCACAAAGCGAGGGTCGAAGGTGCTGGTCACGCGGCCGAAGTTGGCGCTGGCTAGATTGGTGTCGGGGGCGTTGAAGTTCGTCCTGTTGAAGAAGTTATAGAATTCACCCCGGAACTGGAGCCGTGCGCCCTCGTTGAGAAAGCGGAGGGCGAAGCTCTTGCTGAGGACGAGGTCGGTGGTGTAAAGGGGGAAGCCGTAGGCGACGTTGCGGCCGATATTGCCGAAGGGGTTGGTGACCGGGGGAATCGCGAGGTTGCCGCGGTTGAAGTAATTAGTGAACGTGCGTTCCCCAGCAGGGGCGAGGACGCCAGCGGAGCCATTGAGAATGTTGGGGCGCAACGCGACATTGCCGAGAAAGTCGGGCTGGCCGTCGGAGACGAGGCCGGAGGCGTCGGGGTAGCGGAGATTGAGCGGCAGACCGCTCTGCGAGTTAACGATGGCGCTGAACTGCCAGCCGCCGAGGATGGCGTCGAGGCCGGAATTCAGGTCCCGGCCGTATTTGCGCCCTTTGCCGAAGGGAACTTCGGCGACGAAGCTGGTGGTGTTGTTGAAGCGCTGATCAAAACTGGAGACGCCTTTGTCGTTGCGGACATTGCGAATGTCCTGGGGGTTGGGGCTGCCGCCCACCGTGCCTTCGAGAACCTGACCGACGGTGTCAATGGCCTTGCCGTATGTGAAGGAGTTGAGCACAGTGAGCCAGTCGCCGCGGTGTTCGAACTTCACCTGAAGGGAGTTGTAATTTGAGAAGCCATCGGGGATGACGGCGGTGATGTTGCCGAAGCCTTGGATGGGGCGGCGGGCCAGCAGGGTGCCGATGGGCGTGAGGCCCTGATTGAGTTCTCCCTGGGTGATGGGGCGGGCCTGATTATAATCCCCGAGCACCGGCAGATGGCCGGCACGGTTGCCGACATAGGCAACGTCGAGCAGCGTATTCTTGTTCAGAGTGCGCTGTAGGGTGAAGTGCCAATTTTGCACATGACCCCAGGGGGTGTTGCGATCCATGTAGAGGATGACATTCGAGGGCGGATTGACGGGATAGCCCTGCTCGCGGCTGCGGAAGCAATTGGCGAAGTTGTTGCCGGCGCAGGGGTTATTGAGTTGTGCGGGGCTGTTTTGAGCGGAGAAGCGCACGACAAAGGGAGCGTTGGTTCCCAGGTATTCGGCCGAAGCCATGCGGTTCCAGTAGTTGTAGCCGAAGCCATAACCGCCGCGGAGAACGCTTTTGGGGTTCAGTTGGTAGGCGGCGCCGAAGCGGGGGGCGAAATTGTTCCAGCTTTGGCGCTGTAGGGTGCGGTTTTCAATCGAGCCGCTGGAGGCGGTGACGAGCCGGTTTTGCTTGGGGTCGAAGTTGGCAAGGCGGTTGTTGGCGTCGTAGGCGGGGGTCGTCATTTCGTAGCGCAGGCCAAGGTTGAGCGTGAGCTTGTTGTTGACGCGCCAGTCATCCTGCAGGTAAAACCAATGAGCCTGCTGGCGAACATTGGCCTGGATCTGGGTGGCGAGCTGGTAGGATGCACGGGCGCCAAAGTAGAAATCGGCGAGCGAGTGGACCGTGTTGGCGCTGCCCCCGGCGAGGGCGCCAAGGTTCTGGCCGGGCAGCCGCGAATAGAGGCCGCCGAAGCCATCAATCCCGTATAGGGGATTGGTGTCATCGACCAGGATGCGCATCATCAGTAGTTCGTAACCGGTCTTGAGGTTGTGGCGGTTGATATTTTTTGAGAGGTTGAGCCGGGAGTTGATTGTCGTGGGGAATTGGGCTTGGGGGTTGGTGGACTGGCGGCCGATGCGCGGGAAGCCCTGGATGTCCTGGGGGGTGATGCCGCCCTGGATGCGGGGGCCTTCGGGCAGGCCGCTGATGCCGAAGAGTTCGCGCATGGAGGGGCCGCCGACGGAGGCGGGGAGGCGGTCCATGCCGAGGCGGGTTACGGCGAAGCGGTATTCGAGGACTTCGGTGGCGGATTTCGACCACGTGAGCCCAGCGATGCCCTGCTGGTTGAAGGTGTCGAGAAAGCCGAGGTTATTGCCGCCGGAAAAGCCAGTGATGAGACCGGGAGCGAAAGTATTCTGGCGCCGGTGCGCATAGCGGAGGAAGGTATTGATGCGTTCAGAGAGGTTGTGGTCGACCTTGATGGCGCCTTTGTCGTCGAAGAGGCGGTTCTGGTCAAAGGCCCCAAAGTTGGCGCCGATGGCGAGGGCTCCCGTGCCAGTGCGGTTAGGCAGGGGAAGTTCGTCAAGCACGCGGCGGGCAAAGCGGGTCATGGGGATGGCGCTGCCCGCGGGGAAGACGGTACCAGCGGCAATGGACCGCCCGGTGGAATCGGTGAAAGCGATGGGGGCGCGGACATCGAGCGGGAGAACGCCGCGGCGCATGTCTTCGGAAGGAACCGAGAGCAGCGAGAAGGGAGCGATGACCCAGCGGGAGCCTTCATAGTCGGCAAAGAAAAAGGTCCGGTCTTTGCGGATGGGCCCTCCGGCGGCGGCGCCGAATTGATTGCGCTTGTTGACCGGTTTTTGGTTGAGCGTCGGCTTGAAGAAGCCGGTGGCGTTGAGTTTTTCATTTTGCAGGAAGTGCCAGAGGGCGCCATGGAGGGCGTTGGTGCCGGACTTGGAGGCGACATTCATCACGGCGCCGCCGGAGCGGCCAAACTCCGCCGAATAAGCATTCACAATCAGACGGAACTCGGCGACGGAGTCCGGCGAGGGTTGGATGGATTGGTTCGAGAAGCCCTGATTAGTGGTGCCGTAAAAATTATTGTCGATACCATCGAGCAGGAAATTATTCCAAACCGAGCGGAGGCCATTGACATTGTAGGAGCCCTCGCGGCGGAAGGCGATAGAGCCCGTACTACCGGATAGGGATTGGCGGACCCCGGGAGCGAGCAGGGCCAGATTGGCGTACGAGCGGCCCTGCAGCGGGAGTTCGACCACCTGTTTGGCGGCAATGACCTGGCCCTTCGATGAGTTGTCAGACTCAAGCAGAGCCGTGGTTGCTTCGACGGTCACGATTTCAGCCACTTGGCCGACCTTTAACGTAAGATCGACCCGCTGGCGGGCGCTGACGGTGAGCAGGACATTGTCGGCGACCGCGGTCGTGAAACCCTGCTTTTCCGCGGAGACTTTGTAGTTGCCGATACGGACGGTGGGAAAAATGTAGTCTCCCGATTCGGACGAAGCAGTGGTCAAAACGATGCCCGTATCGTTGTTGCGAAGTACAACCTTGGCGGCGGCGATAGCACCCCCTTTTTCATCGCGAACGGAGCCGAGAACGGCGGCCGAATCGAATTGGGCCATCGCGCAAATCGCTGCAAGTAATAGGGTTGTCATGTTGCGGGTGATTGGCATACAAAAAAATGGATGCTGATATGGTGGCACAGCGTCGTCAAGCTTCTGTGAATCTTTGATGAATACATTGCTACAGGCGCCCGAGATTTGGTCAACTGCTAGAGGTAGCTCAACGTGGAACTATTTGGCGAGCCGGTAGCTCTATCGACCGCAATACTCCTGCTAATGGCCCTGGTCTTTGCCCTTGGCTTTGAGGTAGTGAACGGATTTCATGATACGGCGAACGCCGTAGCCACCGTGATTTACACGAATTCACTGAAGCCGACGGTGGCTGTTGTATGGTCCGGCTTGTGGAACTTTCTTGGCGTACTGTTCTCGAGCGGCGCGGTTGCCTTTGGAGTGGTATCGCTTTTGCCGGTCGAATTGGTGCTCAATGTGGGGTCGGCGGCGGGGATGGCCATGGTCTTCGCGCTTTTGGTATCAGCGATTTTGTGGAATGTGGGAACTTGGTATTTGGGGCTGCCGGCGTCGAGTTCGCATACGCTGATTGGGTCGATTTTGGGTGTGGGATTGGCTCACTCGCTGATGAACTCGGAAGTGTACGGGCAGGGGGTGAACTGGGCGAAGGCACAGGAAGTTTTCGCGAGCCTGATGGTATCCCCGCTGATTGGCTTCGGTTGCGCGGCCTTGCTGCTGTTGCTGGCTAAAGCGGTGATCCGCAACCCGGAGTTGTATGCTGCCCCCGAGAAGGACCAACCACCACCGCCGTGGGTTCGGGCAATCCTGATCTTTACCTGTACGGGGGTCAGCTTCGCGCACGGGTCGAACGACGGCCAAAAAGGGATGGGGTTGATGATGCTCATCCTGATCGGGATTCTGCCGGCGAGTTTCGCCTTGAACGAGGGGGCGACGCCAGCGGATCTTAACTCCTTGCTCCACCATTCCTCCGAGCTAACGGCCTATCTCGAACAGCGATATGACCGCAATGGCATGAGTGTGAGAGATGCCTCGGTGGAGTTGTCGAACTACTTGAAGCCCAACGTTTCGCCGACGCGGCAGACTGGCACGGCCGTGCTGGTGTTAAACCGGGACGTTGCCGGGCGGCTCGGCAATCTGAAACGGCTGTCCGAGGTGCCGAGGGCGGAGCGGCCGCGGCTGCGCAGTGACCTTTATCTGCTGGATGAAAGCCTGGGTAAGCTCGCCAAGCAGGGACGGATTCCCGACGCGGATGCACGTGAGGCATTGCGAATCTACCGCAAGGAATTGGATGATAATACCCGGTTTATTCCTTTCTGGGTCAAGGTGGCTGTCGCTTTGGCGCTCGGCATTGGGACTACGATTGGCTGGAAGCGTATTGTCGTGACGGTGGGGGAGAAGATCGGAAAGGATCACCTGACTTATGCGCAAGGGGCCAGCGCGGAGTTGGTGGCGATGTGCACGATTTTCGCGGCCGACAAACTGGGCTTACCGGTTAGCACGACTCATGTCTTGACAAGCGGCGTCGCGGGGACGATGGCGGCCAACCGAAGTGGGGTGCAGGTCGCCACGGTTCGCTCGATGTTGCTTGCCTGGGTTCTCACGCTGCCGGTGACGGTGTTCTTGGGAGCTGCGCTGTTCAGTGCCGGCTTGTACGCGATTAGCATGCTGAGCCGCTAAAGAGATAAATTAGGGCAATCATGATTGCCGAGCTTCTCTGGATCGCTTTGCCGCTACTGGGTCAAGAAGTGATTGCCGTGTGGCCGGAGGGCGCACCGGGCTCCGAGGGGCGGCGCAATGAGCCCGAAAAGAAGACCGGGGCGGGGGATTACGAGCGGGTGACGAATGTGCACAATCCAACCCTAACTCTGTATCCTGCCAAGCGTGGGGGTGCTTTCAGCATCGTGATTTGCCCGGGTGGCGGACACCGGCATCTCGCTGTGGAGCACGAGGGGCGCAACGTGGCGCGGATGTTCGAAGGCATGAATGTTAATGCTTACGTGCTGAAGTACCGCTTGGCCCGGGCGGAGAATTCCCCATACAGCGTGGAAAAGCATGCTCTGGCGGATTTGCAGCAGGCGATTCGCCTAGTAAGGCAACGGTCGATTGGGGGCAAGGTGGCCGTGATGGGCTTTTCCGCTGGAGGACAATTGGCCGCGCTGGCGGCGGCGCGCTTCGAGGATGCGGCAACCCGGCCGGATCTGCAGATCTTGATTTATCCGGGGATGCTCGAAGGGATTGTGTATCCGCCAAATGCGCCACCAGCTTTCCTGCTGTGGGCGGCCGATGACCCGATCCCCGCTGCAGCGATCGGCAGTGTATTCGAGCCGCTGCGCAAGGCGGGGGTGCCAGTGGAGTTACATGTTTATGCCCGCGGGGGGCATGGGTTTGGAATCAAGCCGGGGGCAGCCAGCCTAGTGGCGCGGGATTGGTTTGTCAGGTTTGGGGAATGGTTGCAGGACATGACTATGACGAGGAAATATTAGGGAGGGCCGAGACTGTTGGCTAAAGCGCCGGCGGCGTCGCGCTCGGTTTGGTTGACAGCGGTGCTCCGGGCTCGCTCTATGGTTTGGCGGGCATCGGATAATCGGCCGAGCTCACGGTAGGCGAAAGCGAGGGTGAGCCACCAGGTGCTTTGAGAAGGGCGCTGGCGGCAGGCGGACTCAAGCAGAGCCAGGGCCGCGGCGGGTTGACCGGAATCGAGCAGGCGCGAGCCGGAAAGGAACTCCTGTTCGGCATTATCGGCTGCCGGCAGGGCGAGTAAAGGAAAGCTTGCCGCAAGGGCGGCTTCGATTTCCCTAACGGCGACAGCGGGCAGGGCGTGCAGTTCCGTCGTGCGGGGAGAGAGCAGGGATGGGCGGCGCCGGAGCGGGAAGGGGCCAACGGGGATCCGGGCGGGGAAGTCTTGCCCCGGCTGCCAGGAGGGCCAAAGGACGTAGGTCGCGGCCCAGGCGAGCGCATAGGAATCGACGTCGAGACGGGCTCTCGACAAGGCGGCGAGTTCGATTTGCATAACTCCCCTCAACTGACGCAGGCGGCGCGTGGGGGGACGCCCGAGCAGAAGTTCGCTCTTGCCGGACTTGTGCTCAAGCTCCAGTGTGGAGTAGTATTCACAAATCCCTTCCTCGAACCAAGTGGGAAGATTCGGAAGTGCCTGGTGGAGTACCGCGTGCACGTACTCATGACTCAGTACGTCGTCGAAAAAGGGCGCCATCGGGTTGACGACGATCCAGTGGCGCCGGCTGCCGCTCCGGAAGTACCCTTGTTCAGCGGAATTACCGGCAAGGCGATGCCACTGTTTCTCACTCGCGGGAACAAAGATTGTCACGGGGGCCGACGGCACCCACGAATCACCGTGCAACTCGATGAGAGCCGCACGAAGCAACTCGAGCCGGCTCAAGCTTGATTCCGCCTGTTTGGCCGTTAACCCGCCCGAGTAGAGCGCGAAGTGAGTAGAGCGCAGAGCCGTGGCAGCCGGGCAAAGTGTTGCAGCGAAAGCAACGACAAAAGTCCATCGAGCCAATAAAAAGATTGAATTGTGTTGCTCAGGCCGATTGCCTAGCATGTCAAGAAGGGATTTCAGCATCATGACCGAACCGCAAACTTCACAAGTAGCACTTCTGCACCGCATCTCAAGCATTGTCAGTTCGCAGCGTTCGCTCGATGAAATGCTCGGCGAGATTATCGGCCTTACCGTACAGGTTACAAATTGTGACGCCGCGCTCGTGTACCTGATTGAGAAGGAGGCGAATGAGATTGTATTGCGAGCCTCGCAGGTGCCGCACGCCCAGGATTTGAATCTGTTGCGAATGAAGATTGGGGAAGGCGTGACGGGATGGGTGGCCGAGCATAAGTCCGTGGTGGCGCTGGGTGCCAATTCCGCGATGGACCACCGCTTCAAGCGCTTCCAAGGGCTCGTCGAGGACACCTATGAGGCATTCCTGTCCGTGCCGCTGATCAATCAGGGAGAGATTATCGGCGTGATCAACGTGCACCACCGGGATCCCCATCCGCACACGGCCGAGGAAATCTCGCTGTTGACCTTCGTCGGGGAACAGATGGGAATTGCCATCGCCAAGGAAGTTCTCGCCGAGGAAAATCAGCGGCTTCAGAGCGAGACCGAGGAAATGAAGCGGCAACTGGAGACGCGCAAGCTCGTCGAGCGGGCAAAGGGGATTCTGCAATCGCGCTACAAGCTGACGGAGGAAGAGGCCTATCTGCGGCTGCGTAACGAGAGCCGCCGGCATCGCAAGCCAATGAAGGAATTGGCCGAGGCCATCATTTTGGCTGAGGAACTGGCTCGCAAGAGCGACGACGGAGATGACGAAAAGGCCTGACAGGGTTTAGCCTGTAAGAATTGGAGTCTTTCGAGCCACTATTTCGACAGGGTGATCTGGCGACGATCGCGGCAAATTTCTGGCCGCGTAATCTCGACGAAAACCGCTATCCGGGTATCAAAGAACTGCACCAGACCGAGCAGCAGGTTCAGGTCTTGGCCATGCGCCATGAGCCGGAGGGGGCCGTCAAGGGAGAGTTGATCGTGCTGCACGGGCTGGAAGGCTCGCACCAAAGCGGTTACATGAAATCCATGGCGCAAGCAGGGCTCCTGCGAGGCCTGCGCGTGCACCGGCTGAACATGCGGACTTGCGGGGGAACCGAGGGTCTGGCTCCGACACTCTATCACGCGGGGCTGACGAGTGATTTGCTCTCGATCGTGAGCCGGATGAAACAGCAGGGGCGGGGGCCCGTATTCTTGGCGGGATATTCCCTCGGGGGCAATGTCGTGCTGAAGTTGGCGGGTGAATTGGGGCAAACGGCGCGGAACCTCGGCATTGCCGGTGTTGTCAGCGTCTCGACGCCGCTCGATCTGATGGCATGTTGTCTGCGGATGCAGGAGAAGCGGAACTTTGTCTATTCCACGAAGTTTATCGAACGATTGAAGGCGCGCTACCGCGGGCGGGCCGCGCAGTTTCCCACTTTGTTTCCGCTGACAGGGCTCGACGCAGTAAAGAGCGTGCTCGAGTTCGATGACAAGTTCACATCGAAAGCGTTCGGCTTTGGGGATGCGGAAGGGTATTACGGAACCCAATCGAGCCAGAATTTCCTCGCCGCCATCGCGGTGCCGGGATTGCTTTTGCATGCCGCGGATGATCCGCTGATTCCCTTGCGTGTGTATGAAAAAGCAGACCCGGAAAAGAACCCGAATTTGCGGCTCCTGCTGACCCGGCACGGAGGCCATGTGGGGTTCCTGGCCCGGCGGGGGCCGCGATTCTGGGCCGAGGAAGTGGCGCTGAACTGGATGATGCGGCAGGCTACAGGCGGGGCGGGAAGCTAGGAGAAATGGCGGGCCAGCCAGGCGATAAACTCGCGGTCGCCGTCAAGAAAATCATAATCCGGGAGCCGGTGCGCTTCCTCCCAGAGAATCTGTTCGAACTCATAATTGACCGGGACGCCGGAGAATTGCGTGATGCTGTAGAAGACCAGTTCCACCGGCGGGCGCTCGTTGTATTGAAACTGGTAGCGCTGGAGCAGACCACCAACAATCGCCTCGATGCCCAATTCCTCGCGAAGCTCGCGGGCCAGCGCCTGCTCAGGTTCTTCACCGGGTTCGATTTTGCCGCCGGGAAACTCCCATTTGAGACCATGCCAATCGTTGCGTTTGCGCTGGCCAATCAGGATTTTTCCACCATGTGTGAGCACGCCGGCAACCACGGAAACCACTTTCGCCATGAAACGGATAGCTTATCTCGAAAGGCGGGGAATGGGGGAGAATGAGATTGATCTTGTACAGCGAGAAGTTAATCGATCATTTTTCCCGTCCACGCAATGCGGGCGAACTCGAAAGCCCGACTTACCGGATTGCGTGCGAAAACCCGGTGTGCGGAGACCAGGTGCGCCTGACCGTGGCCTGTGAGCAAGGCCGGATCCGGCGCGTTGGATTTCTCGCCCGGGGCTGTACGGCGTCCATTGCCTGCGCGAGTGCACTGACGGTCTTGGTCGAGGGCCGGACCCTTGAGGATTTGAAGATGATCCGGGCCGCGGAAGTGGAGGAAGCCGTGGGTGGTTTGATTGCCGAATCGAAGCATGCGGCGGTCTTGTGCGCCGATGTGGTTCGGCAGTTGGAGGCGGCATGGAAGAGTTCCTAGCTGACTTGCGGGACTGGCTTCGGATTCCGAGCGTGAGCAGCGATCCGAATGCGGCCGCTGAGGTGCGGCGCGGTGCGGAGTTTTGCGCGGGGCTGCTCGAGAAGGCCGGGCTCGACAATGTGAGGCTGGTGGAAGGCCCGGGGCATCCCCTCGTCGTCGGCGATTGGCTGCACGCCGAAGGCAAGCCGACTCTGCTCTGCTACGGGCATTATGATGTGCAACCGGCCGAACCGCTTGAGCTGTGGCGGACACCTCCCTTCGAGCCGACCCTGATCGGCGGAAACTTATATGCTCGGGGGGCGGCCGACGACAAGGGCTTGGCGATCATTTTGATCAAGGCCGTCGAACGCTATCTGCGCGCCGGAAAACCGCTGCCGGTCAACGTTAAATTCCTGATCGAAGGGGAAGAGGAATCGGGGGGCGACCATGTGTCGCTCTATGTGGCCGAAGAGGCTGCGAGTCTGCGCTGCGATGCGGCCCTCATTTGCGATACGGAAATGTTCGCGCCCGAGTTACCGACTATCTGCGTCGGGCTGCGGGGGATCGTGTACGGGGAATTGATCGTGAGAACGGGGGAGACAGACCTGCATTCCGGCGTGTATGGAGGCACGGTGGCCAATGCGGTCGAGGCCGCCGCGCGGATCCTCGCGCGATTGAAGGATGAACAGGGCCGGATCGCCATTGATGGCTTCGATGCCGATGTGGAGCCCCCTTCAGCCGAAGAGCAGGCGAGCTGGCGGAGGCTGCCGTTCGATGAGGAAAATTACCGCGGCGCGGAGGCAAAAGTTTTTGCCCTCGTGGGAGACCCCAATCAGAGCCTTTTTGCGCGGATCTGGGCCCGGCCGGCGCTCGAGGTCCATGGCATTGGCGGAGGCTTTACCGGCCAGGGGGCCAAGACGGTGATTCCCTGCGAGGCGGTGGTGAAGCTGAGCGCGCGATTGGCGGCGGGTCAGGATCCGGCGCGGGCAGCGCGCCTGCTGGCCGGGGCGATCGCGGCCGCGGCGCCGTTGGGGGCGCGCTCCGAGTTCCGCGTCCTGCACATGGCGGCTGCTAGCGTGATTGACCCCCGGAATGCCTTGGTGCGCGAGGCCGCCGCCGCCATGCAAGAAGTATTTGGCGTCGCAACGGTCTTCACCCGTAGCGGAGGCTCGATTCCAATCGTCGGCTTGTTTCAGAAGCATTTGGGCGTCGGCGCCGTGCTGTGCGGCTTTGGGTTGCCGGATGACAATCTGCATGCCCCCAACGAGAAGGTGTATTTGCCGAACGTGGCGCGCGGCATCGAAGCCATTGCCCGCTACTTCGAGCGGTTGGGTGCGCTGTGAGCAGTTTCGATTTCAAGGAGACACTGAAGAACTCGGTCGACATCGTGCGCGTGATCGGGGACTACGTGCGCCTGCAGAAGCTGGGCGGAAGCGCCCGCTACCGGGGCTTGTGTCCTTTTCACAACGAAAAGACTCCCAGTTTTTACGTGCATGCGGACCGGCAGTTCTTCAAATGCTTTGGCTGCGCCAAAGGCGGAGATGTTTTTTCCTTCGTCATGGAGATCGAAGGTCTGGGTTTCTTTGAGGCCATGAAACTGCTGGCGGAGAAGAATGGAATTCCGATGCCGGCCCCGAAGCCCGATTTTGATCCGGCGAGCCGCAAGAAAGCTTCCCTGCAGGATTTGCACGAAATGGCGGCGCGGCTGTTCCAGGAATCATTATTCGGGCCACGGGGGGAGCCAGCGCGGGAGTATCTCAAGCAGCGCGGCGTGGGCCGGAAGTTGGCCGAGGAGTTTGGGCTCGGATTCAGCGAGCCTGGCGGCGGGCTGGTGCGGCTGTTCCAGAAGCAGGGCGTGGAGGAACCGCTGCTGGAGGAATCCGGGCTTTGTCTCAGGCGGACCGAGGGACCAGGCTACTTTGACCGGTTTCGCAACCGGCTGATGTTTCCCATTTGGAATGAGAGCGGCAAAGTGATTGCCTTTGGCGGCCGGACTCTTGCAGAAGATCAGCCGAAGTACTTGAATTCGCCGGAGACCCCGATCTATCGCAAGAGCCATGTGCTGTACAACCTGCACCGGGCGCGCGAGGGAGCCCGCAAAAGCGGGCGAATGGTGCTGGTGGAGGGCTACATGGATGTGCTGGGCGCACATGCGGCTGGCGTCAAGGAGGTGGTGGCCAGTTGCGGGACGGCGTTGACGAACCAGCAGGTGCGCGCAATCAAACGGCATGCCGACCGCGTTGTGGTCAACTTCGATCCGGACCAGGCGGGAGCGAATGCAGCCGAGAGGAGTATCCAGATTCTGCTGGAGGAGAGCCTGCAAATCCGGGTGTGTTCACTGCCCGGAGGCCTCGATCCGGATGAATTTGTAAAGACGAATGGAGCCGAGGCTTACCGGATGGAGTTGGAGCGGGGGCCAGGCTATTTTCACTGGCTGGCCGAGCGGGCGCGCGGCCGCTTCGACATGCGGTCGGCCGAGGGAAGGATGGAGGCGTTTCGATTTCTCCTGCCGGCCATACAAAAGCTGCCCGACAAGCTCGAGCGGCTGGCCGTGGTCAATGACATGGCGAGCTATCTGCGCGTGGAGCCGGGCGAGATGCTCGATCAGTTCCGCCGGGCCGCGGCCGACCGGACGCCACCGCGCGCCCTTGACGTGAAGATCGACCAGGCCTTGCCCGATCTCGAAAGGGTGCTGATCCGGTTGGTCGTGCATCATCCGGGGATTGTTGCCGACTACGCCGACACGATTCTGGACCTGGATTCGTTTGCGGAATTGGCAAGCCACGGGATCCTCGCGGCGGCCCTGCGCCAGATCGAGCAGCAAGGGCGACTTGACTTCACGCAATTGCAGGCCAGCCTGACGGAATCCGATGCACACCTATTGTCAGCCCTATTTGCATCCGATACAGAAGATGTTGAACGTACGCACGACGATCCGGCTGCCCAACTGCGGGCTTGTCTCGGCAAACTCGAACGGGATCAACAGCAGCGGCAGCGCAAGCAACTGCGGCAGTTGGTGCGCGAGGCCGAAATGCGGGGAGATTTGGCGGAAGCACTGAAACTAATGGAAAGGGAGAAAGAACTGGCTCGACTGGCGGCAACGCAAGTATTCTAGGCTTCGCATGCGAGGCGCGCTTTTCTGCTAGAGTGGCGAATCAAGGAGCGAAAACAGGCGTTCTTCGGGGGGATCAGCTATGCAAGAGGATTTCAGAAGCGGCGATGAAATGACTGAGCGGGTGGCGGAGGAGGCCATACGGCGCTTCGATGAGATGGACTCTCTCGGGACAGTGGATGGCTTCCCCGGCCAGGAATTGGGCATCGAAGAAGCGGCTATCGATGAGACGGCGGCTGAGTTGGACGATGCCGATGAGCCGCTCGAGTTGATCGAGAAGACTAACGATCCCGTGCGAATGTATTTGCGCGAAATGGGCACCGTGCCGCTGTTGACGCGCGAAGGGGAAATTAGTCTGGCCCGGAAAATCGAGCGCGGTCAAAAAGCGGTGCTTCAGGTCCTGTCGCGCTCCCCGCTTGTCGTCAACGAGGTGATCCTGTTGGGGGCCGAACTCGAACAGGGTGAAATCTCGATTTACGATTTGCTCAGCCTCAACGATAGCGGAGGCCCAGACGGAGACATTACCGAGGAAGAGATCGAAGAGATCGAAGAGGACGCCGCGCGCCCGGAGCAGGAAGAGTTCTTGAAAAGCGTCGGAGAGATTTCCCGCCTCGCTCGCAAAGCCCAGCAGACCCGTCAGAAATTGAGCTCCATTTCCCGTGGAATGAAGCCGAAGGAACACCGCAAACTGCGTTTCGCGCTCGCGCGGACGATCATCGAGGCCTCCCATGAACTCCGCAAACATAGTCTGAGTTCATGGTTGTTGAACCGGTTCGTGACGCGCTTGCGCAAAACCGTCGACCAATTGAAGTCGCTCGAATGGGAGATCTCGCGTCTCCAGCGGCGGACCGAGGAGGGCACCGCAAAAGGCGATCAGCGTCTCGACTTGCGCAAGGAATTAAAGCAGGTAACTTCGCGCGTGCAGCAAATCGAGGAGGAAGCCGGAGCGACGACGACTGAACTAAAGCGCACCCTGCAGGTGGTCGAGCGCAGCGAGGCCGAGGCGATGGTCGCCAAAAAACATTTGATCGAAGCAAATTTGCGTCTCGTCGTCTCCATCGCCAAGCGCTACACCAACCGCGGCCTTCAGTTTCTCGATCTCATCCAGGAAGGCAATATCGGCTTGATGCGAGCCGTCGAGAAGTTTGATCACCGGCGCGGATTCAAGTTTTCCACTTATGCAACTTGGTGGGTAAGGCAGGCGATTACTCGGGCGATCGCCGATCAGGCGCGGACAATTCGTGTTCCCGTGCACATGATCGAAACGATTAACAAGCTCGTGCGGACACAGCGGATCATGCAGCAGGAACTGGGCCGGGAACCGTCCACGGAAGAACTCGCCCGCCGCCTCGAGTTGCCGATGCACAAGGTGCGCAAGGTGATGCGAATTGCTCAGGAGCCAATTTCGCTTGAGACGCCGGTGGGCGAAGAGGATGAGTCGCATCTCGGAGACTTTCTCGTGGATAAGCGGATCGGCTCACCCTCCCATGCCCTCATCAATCTGAACCTCCGCGAGCAGACTGCCGAGGTTTTGAAGACGCTCAGCCCTCGGGAAGAGAAAATCGTGAAGATGCGCTTTGGCCTGCAGGATGGCAGCGAGCACACCCTCGAGGAAGTCGGACAGTACTTCGCGGTGACACGGGAGCGGATCCGGCAAATCGAAGCCAAGGCATTGCGCAAGCTGCGCCACCCGAGCAGAAGCTACCGGCTAAAGACATTTTTGGAGGAACAGAACAAGGAATAACCGGGTGCTACAAGCCTTAAGCGGTTTTCTTAGTACCTTACCTAGGGCGTTCTCAGGTCTTTAATTCATCCTGAGCAGGAGGCTTCCCGGCGATCGAATCCATGAAGGAATGGCTATGGCGGATTGGAACACCTTATTTGATGAAGCCCGGCGGCAGGCGGGCGAACAGTTTGAAGCAGCCTGGAAGCTGCATGTGGACCGTGTCGCCGAGACACTGGAAACCGGCTGGAGAGAAAACATTGCCCGTGTGGTCGAACAGCGCTTCCAGTGCTTGAAAGATGAGCTTACGGAGGCAAATGAGCAATACCTCGCCCATCGCGTCGAATCGGACTTGAGGGAGCGGCTGAACGGGGAGTGGCATGCACGGCTTGCGGAGCACCAGCAACAAGCACTCGATGCGGAATTTGAACGGCGAGTCGAACAGGAACTCCGCGCTCGTATCCAGGATCGCGTAGCAGCGGAGTTGGCCGGACGCCTAGAGGAGACTGTGCGGGAGAGAGTGGATGCGGAAGTCACCGCCCGGCTCGAAACGGAATTGGCGTCCCGGATTGAGGAGCAGTTACCCCTAAAAGTGGAACAGGAAGTACAGGAAAGACTAAATGTCCTCCTTCCAGCACGGGTCGAGGAGACGGTCGCGGAGCGGTTGCGCGTCGAGATTCCCGAGAGGCTGGCCCGTGAACGTGCTTCGTGGGACGAAGAATTTATGCCGATGGTGGACCGTGTGCGGGAAGAGACGCGCCTTGAAACAGCGGAAAACACAAGGGAAGCGGCGCGGCGAGAATTGGGACTGCAGTTAAGTCAGGGATTACGCGTGTTCCGGCAGGCAACCGATGGCAATGAGTGGAAGGAAGTGTTCCTCGATGCCGTCCAGCCTTATTGTTCCTTGTGCGCATTGTTCCTGGTAACGAAAGATCGTTTCAGTCTCGAAGGCGTGAGAGGAATGGCCGGGGAACTCGAGACTGGCTTTGAATTGGAATTTGAAGAAGCGGCGGCTTTTCAAAATTCGCTCGAATCCAAGGATGTGGTTGTCGCGGTACGAAGCGATTCAGAAGTATCGCCTTACGTCATGAGCCTCAGGCCGGATGCGGCGCCCGGTAAGTGTTTTCTTTTCCCGGTCCTGGTGCAGGATGTAGTCGCTGCTCTGCTGTACCTTGAGCCAGGAGAGCAGCCGCTCCAGGTGGGAGCCGTGGAAACGCTTGTGATTGCGGCGGGACTGGCCTTGGGCGGAATGCGCGCCGCGCGGGCGCTGCAGACATCGAGTCTGGTCAACATCGCAAGTGCAATCAACCCGGTCGACGAGGCCGGGGCCACGGTCGAAGCGCTTCTGGCGGTGCCGGCCGGAGCAGTGGGTGGTCCAGTCCAAGCAAATCAGACCGCCCTGATACCGGAGCGAAGCTTCAACTGGGATGACTTGTCCCACGAGCAGCGGGACTTGCACATGAGAGCGCAGCGCTTCGCCCGGGTGCAGGTGGCCGAGATGCGGCTCTACAAGGATGAGGCGGTAAGGGCTGGGCGCAGAGACGCGAACCTCTACACCCGGCTGCAGCAGGAAATTGATGAGGCGCGGCTGCGCTACCAGATGCAGTTCCTCGAGGGTCAGAATCACATGAGAGACTATTTGCATGGTGAGCTTGTGGAAACTTTGGCGATTGATAATCCGCAGCTCATGGGGCCGGATTATCCGGGCCCGCTGGTCGCGTAGTCTTCTGCTAGCCGCGGCTCTCTCACCGGGCTTGCCCGGACAGACTCTGGAAACACTGGCGAAGGCCTTTCGGGAGAAGCCGGGTCCTCTGACGCGCTCCCCCCTCGAGCGCTTCTTACTGAAGCACCCCAAGGACGCCGAGGGCGCGCTAGCCCGCCTCGTGCTGTTTCATGGCGACACAAGCGCGGGGGCCATCGAAAGATTGCGCGCGGCCCGGGGTCCTTTAGGGGAAATACGCGATTACGTCGACTGGATGGCGGCCAGCACCGCACAGGCGGCAAAGAACTGCACGGCGGCGCTTACCGACAGTGTGCGCGTGCTCGAAGTGCCACGGACGCCTCTCGAGGGGCGGGCTGCTCTTCTGGCCGTGCAGTGTGGGGTGGAAGCAGGTGAGTTGACCCTGGCGCAGACTTTGCTGGAACGCCACCAGCAGGCCATGACGGCCGCGCAGGCAGCCTACTGGAAGGGCATCCTTGCCGAGCGCCGCGGCGATCTCGACGCGGCGCGGGCGGCCTTGGCGAGTGTATTGGTGAATTGGCCGAGGACGGCCGAGGCGGCAGAGGCGCGGAACATGTTGCCCCTTGAAAATCTTCGGCCGGCCGAGCGCCTCGCGCGGGCGACCCGGCTGCTCGATCAGGGGGATGCGGCCGGGGCACGCGGAGAGTTCACGCAACTGTTGCCGTTATTGAGTGGGGCCGAGACGGAGCAGGCACGAGTGAAGATCGGCATCTGTGATTACCGGCTGCGCAAGCCGACCGCGCATGCCGCCTTGAGCCAAGCGCGGGTGGAGAATGCCGAGGCCGATGCCGAACGGCTTTTTTATGCCTTACTGGCGGCGCGACGGGCGGGCGCTTATGATTCGATGGCGGTGGCGATGCGGGAGTTGAGCGAGCGTCACCCGCAGTCGCATTACCGGCTGGAAGCCTTGGCTAATGCAGCCAGCCAGTATTGGGTGCTTGGCGACCATGCGCGAAGCCTGCCGTTGTATGAGACCTGCGCGGTCGAATTCGCTCAAAGGCCCGAGGGACGGGACTGTGCCTGGAAGGTTGCGGTTCAATCGTTTATCCTGGGCCGGGGCGAGGCCGAGCGCAAGCTCGAGGCCTATCTCGAGGCTGAGCCCGCGGGCGAACACGCCTCCGGTGCGCTCTATTTTCTCGGACGGGCCGCCGAGCTGCGGCGCGACCGGGCAGCGGCAAAAGCCTTTTTTCAGAAGGTGATCGAGCTTTTCCCCAACCACTTCTATGCTGAACTGAGCCGCGAGCGCTTGCTCGAAGCAGGCTTGCAGGCGCAAGTGGCGGCCCCGGCTGTCGTGGCTCGGCTCAAGGCGATCGCGTTTCCTCCGGGGGCGCCCTTCTTGAGCTTTGAGCCCAATGAAGCCACGCGGCGGCGCATGGCCCGGGCCGAATTGCTGGCCCGCGGGGCACTCTATGACTTCGCCGAACTCGAATTGCGCCACGAAGCAAGGCAGGCCGGGCAGCCCCATCTGCTGGCGATGGCGGCGGCGCGCATGGCCACGCGACGGGGAGCGCCCGAGCAGGGGATCCGTTATGTGAAAAGCATTTTTCCTGGCTATGTGAATCTGCCTGTTACGCCGGCGACC
Source organism: Bryobacter sp. CoA8 C33 (assembly GCA_019931185.1). Taxonomy (GTDB): domain Bacteria; phylum Acidobacteriota; class Terriglobia; order Bryobacterales; family Bryobacteraceae; genus Bryobacter. Next base: position 79,930 of record JAINDK010000050.1, on the reverse strand, counting down.
ATGCCGCTGCTGAAGCTGGCTTATCCCATGCCGTTCAAGGATCCGTTGTGGACCTACGCCGCCCAGCACGAGATTGATCCCTATGTGCTGGCGGGCTTGATCCGGCAGGAGAGCGAATTCAGCCCCAGGGTCGTCTCGCGGGCCAACGCGCACGGGCTGGCGCAGATCATGCCGGCGACGGGACGCGATCTGGCCCGGCGGCTGGGCATCAAGGGCTATAGCCAGCGGATGCTCTTCGATCCGAATGTGAATGTGCGCATGGGTGCGTACTATTTGCGCAATCTGGTGAGCAGCCTCGGCGGCCGGCTCGATCAGGCCCTGGCAAGCTACAACGCCGGCAAGGGCCGCGTGACGCAGTGGCTCGAGCGGGGCCAGTACCGCGATACGGCTGAGTTTGTCGAATCAATACCTTTTCATGAGACTCGCGGTTATGTGCAAAGCGTGATGCGCAACGCGGGTATTTACCGGCGCTTGTATGGGGAGTCCACCATTCGGGCGACGCCCGGTTTAACATCGGGAAATGGTGAATCGAGCATCGGTGTCCAGCCTAATGACAAGTGAGCAGGGCGAGAGGCGGCAACGGTTTTCCGCTACCCGCACGGCCCAATTCGTCGAAAGCGTGATCCGCGAGATGACGCGGCTGGCCCATTTGCACGGCGCCGTCAACCTGGCTCAAGGCTTCCCGGATTTCCCGGCCCCGGCTAGCATCAAGCAGGCCGCCATCGAGGCGATCGCGGCTGACCACAACCAGTACCCGATCACCTGGGGAACGAAGCCCTTCCGGCAAGCGATTGCCGAAAAGTACCGCCGGACCTATGGACTCGACTTCGACCCGGAACGGGAGATCACGGTGACCTGTGGCTCAACCGAGGCCATGATTGCCACCCTGCTGGCGACGATGAACCCCGGCGATGAAGTGATCGTCTTCGAGCCTTTCTATGAAAACTATTTTCCCGATACCCAAATGTGCGGAGCGGTGCGGAAGCTGGTGACGCTCCATCCGCCCGAGTGGAGTTTCGACCGGGAGGAGTTGCGGCGGGCCTTTGGGCCGCGGACAAAGGCAATCATTCTGAATACGCCGAACAATCCAACCGGGCGGGTATTCCGGCGGGAGGAATTGGAGTTCATCGCCGCGCTTTGCCAGGAGTACAACGCACTGGCAATTACCGATGAGATCTATGAGCACATCCTCTACGACGGGCTCGAGCATGTGCCGATCATGGCGATCGAGGGGATGCGCGACCGGACGGTGTTGATCAATTCGATGTCGAAGACTTATTCGGTAACCGGTTGGCGCGTCGGTTGGACGCTGGCCGCGCCCGATCTGAGCGCTTCGATTCGCAAGGTGCATGATTTTCTCACGGTCGGGGCAGCGACGCCAATGCAGCAGGCGGGGGTGCATGCGTTGGCGAGCGAGGACAGCTATTACCGGGAGCTTTCCGCGCATTATGCCGAGCGGCGGGACCTGATCCTCGAGATCCTCACCGAGGCCGGATTCAAGCCCTTGAAGCCGCAAGGCGCCTATTATGTGATGGCCGACATCTCGGCGTTTGGCTTCGCCAATGACCGTGACTTCGCCCGCCATTTGGTGGAGAAGGTCGGCGTGGCGGCGGTTCCGGGTTCGAGCTTCTTCGAGACGCCTGGGGTGGGAGAGCAATGGATCCGCTTCTGTTTCTGCAAGAAAGTCGAGACCCTCGAGGCCGCCCGCCAACGGCTGCGGGCACTGCGGGGTTAGCGTGGGGATGTGGGCCCAGTTTCTGATTCCGCGGGGAAGGATTACGGCCAACGGCGTGGGGCCGGTATTGGATTTGCGCGAGGCGCACGGAAAATGGATTGAGCTGACGCTCGTCATCGAGCGGGTGATCGAGCAGCAATCGCTCGCCGTGAAAATCGAGGGGAGCCAAGACGGTCAGACCTGGGGGGAAAGGGGGCTCATCGAGTTTCCCCAGAAATTCTACGAGGGTGCCTCGGTCTTGCGGCTCGATTTGGGGGCGTATCCAGACGTGAAGTACCTGCGTGCGAGTTGGAAAGTGAACCGCTGGGGGCGGGGTGAACCTGTACCGCAATTTGACGCATGTCTGTTTGCCGAGGCGGTTTCGGCGGTTGCGCTAGACTCCAGATAGTTTCATGTTTTCCCGAATGCTTCTTTCGACCGCCCTGTTGGCGGCCCTCGCCTTTGCTCAATCCACTCCGGGCCCCACGGTCCGTTTTCAAACCAACCTCGGCAACATTGATGTGGTCCTGCTGCCGGGTTCGGCGCCTCGGACGGTAGAGAACTTTTTGAAGTATGTGAACCGCAAGGCCTATGACAATTCCGTCTTTCACCGCTCCGTGCGCAACTTCATCGTGCAGGGCGGCGGATTCCAGGCCAATCTCCCCAATCTGCCAGCGATTCCAGCCGACCCACCGGTCGTGAACGAGTACCGGGAATCGAATTTGCGCGGGACGATCGCCATGGCCAAGCTGGGCGACAACCCGAATAGCGCGACAAACCAATGGTTCTTCAACCTGGGTGACAATTCGGGAAATCTCAACAACCAGAACGGCGGCTTTACCGTGTTCGGACGGGTGGCCGATGCAGCGAGCCTCGCCGTGATGGACCGCATCGCCGCCGTTCCCGTGCCAAGTCCCGGGCCGCTCCCCGCCCCCTTCAACGAGATTCCCTTGCAAAACTTTGCGGGCGGCACCGTGCAGGCGTCGAATTTGATCGTGGTGCAATCGATCACGCAACTGACGACCGTTCCGGCGCCGGCCATCAGTGAGGGGGGGGTGCAGACCGCGGGGGCCTTTGGTGGATTCCGGACGGCAGCGCCGGGAGCCTATCTGGAGATCTACGGCTCGAATCTGTCCGAGGAGACGCGCGGCTGGGGAGATGATTTTGTCAATGGCGTGGCGCCGACTTCCCTAGCCGGGGTGAGCGTGACGGTAGGCGGGCAGCGGGCATTTGTAACTTTTGTTTCCCCGACGCAGGTCAATGTGCAGGTGCCGGCTACCGTCTCTTTCGCCCCGTCGCTGCCGGTCGTCTTGACCTTCCGCGGACAGACGAGCCAGGCCGTGTCGATTGCCGTGCGCCCCAATTGGGGTGGGCTGCTTGCACCGGCGCAGTTCCTCGTCGGCGGGCGTCAATTTGTTTATGCAACGGACGCGGTGGCGCCGGCTAATGTCATCATTCCGGCTGGCGTCAGTGGCCTGACTCCAAATGCGGCGCGGCCAAATCAGGTCTTGACTTTATACGGACTCGGCTTTGGGGGCGTAAGTCCGTTTAGTATTCCGATCGCAGGCCAAATCGCCCCCGCCGACGGCAATCGCTTGACGACGCTGTCTAATCCGGTGACGGTGCGCATCGGCGGAATCGATGCCCGCGTCCTTTTCCAGGGCCTCGCGCCCGGCTTCGTCGGCTTGTATCAGTTCAATATCGTCGTGCCGCCCGATGTGACTGCTGGGGATTTGCCGCTCGAAGTGCTGCAGGGCGGACAGGCGATCGCCCAGACTCTCCTTCTGCCCGTGCAGCCATAGCTCGCCGGGCGGCCCCCAACGGTAAATGAAAATTCGTTTACTGTCTGACCGCAATCATTCTCGTTTGGCGATATCATTGTGGCAAGAGGAGATGGTGATGAAGCCCTACATGAAATTCGGCCTCGTAATCGGCATTGTTGTGGTCACTCTTGCCTGGCTTGCTGTCGGCGGCGTCAATGAGACGAAAACCTACTACAAGACTGTGGCGGAATTGCAGGAGATGGGCGCTAAGGCGCAGGGTAAGAGACTGCGTGTCGGCGGGGATGTGGTGAAGGGTTCGATCCATCGTAATGGCCGCGAGGTCAGCTTCCACCTGATGCAGCAGGACGGGCAGAGTAAAGGACAGATGCTGAAGGTGACCTATACGGGTATGGATCCGCTGCCGGATACCTTCCGCGATGACGCGCAGGCTCTGGCCGACGGGCACATGAGCGCCGATGGCACCTTCAACGCGAACAAGATCCAAGCCAAGTGTGCTTCGAAGTACGAAGCGAAACCGGGCCAAGTGAAGCCGGGAACCGAGCCGGCCTACAATAATCCGAAGCCGAGCCGCAGCTAGCGGCCACTGGAGAAGTATCAAGCCATGGAAAACGTTGGCGCTCTTTCGCTATTACTGGCCTTTTGTGTAGCGCTTTTTGCGTTGTTCAGTTCGATCGCCGGGGCATGGAAAAAAAACATGTTTCTGGTGGCGGCGGCACGGCGCGGTGTCTACCTGGTCTGGTTGTTGATCACGACGGCCAGTGGAATCTTGCTCTACGGCCTGATCGAAGGGGACTACCGGCTGCAATATGTAGCGATGCACGCCAACAAGGCGATGCCGCTGCTTTACAAGATCACGGCATGGTGGGGCGGGCAAGAGGGGTCCTTGCTGTTCTGGAGTTGGATCCTGGCCTGCTACGGCGCCGTGGTCGTGTTCACGAATCGTAAGCAATACAAAACAATGCTGCCCTGGGTGATCGGGGTGCTGATGTCGACGCAGGTTTTCTTTCTGATCCTGAACAACTTCGTCGTGCCGCCGTTCCGTGTATGGGCGATTGGACGCGGCATCATCGCCATGCCCGATGGGCAGGGCTTGAACCCGCTGCTGCAAACCCCCTCGATGGCGATCCATCCGCCCATGCTCTATCTCGGCTATGTCGGCTTCATCGTGCCCTTCGCCTTCGCCATCGCCTCCCTGATCACCCGGCAGCCAGGAGATGAATGGATCCATACGACGCGGCGTTGGACGCTGGTGACCTGGTTGTTCCAGACCGTGGGGATCGTCCTGGGCATGGGCTGGGCTTACTATGTGCTCGGCTGGGGCGGTTATTGGGCCTGGGATCCGGTGGAGAACGCGAGCGTGCTGCCCTGGATTACGGCGACGGCGTTTCTGCACAGCGTGATGATGCAGGAAAAGAAGGGAATGATGAAGGTGTGGAACATGGTACTGGTCTCCGCCACGTTCTTCCTGTGCATCTTCGGCACGATGCTGACGCGCAGCGGCCTGGTGCAAAGCGTGCATGCCTTCGGCGTTTCCTCGATCGGCAACTACTTCGCCACGTTCCTGGCGATCGGCATCGCGGCGACAGTGTGGCTGATTCTCGACCGGCTCGAATTCCTGAAAAGCGAGTCGCACCTGGAAAGCGTGGTCAGCCGTGAATCCAGTTTTCTGTTCAACAACCTCGTGCTGCTGGCAAGCTGTTTTGCCGTCTTGTGGGGGACTCTGTTTCCCGTTATCAGCGAGGCCGTGACCGGGGAGAAGATCAGCGTGGACGCGCCATTCTTCAATCGTGTCAACATTCCAATTGGACTCTTTTTGCTCTTTCTGACCGGCGTCGGCCCCTTGGTGGCCTGGCGGCGGAGCTCGGCCGACAGCCTGAAGCGCAACTTCCTCTGGCCGCTCGTCTCCATGGCCGTGCTCATGGCCGGACTGTTCGGCGCCGGCATCCGCAATGAATATGCCCTGTTGAGCTTTGGCCTCTGTCTGTTCGTGGCGGTAACGATTGGCACCGAGTTCTTCAAAGGCGCGGCAGCGATTGCCGAGAAAGACAAGATGAATTTCCTGCGGGCCACCGTGGAATTGACTCATCGCAACACCCGGCGCTACGGCGGCTATCTGGTGCACATGGGCGTGGTGGTGATGTTTATCGGCTTCACCGGCGCGGCCTTCAACAAGGACAGCGTCCACGAGGCTTCGATGGGGCAGAGCTTCCGCATTGGCCGCTATGACCTGAAGATCAGCGACATCAAAGACGGCGAAAACGATAACTATGCCTGGATGAAGGCAGCTATCGACGTCTATGTCGACGGCAGCAAGATCGACACGCTTGAGCCGGAGAGGCGCATCTACAAGGCAAGCCGCCAGCCGGCAAGCGAAGTTGCCATCCGGCGGCGATTGAATGAAGACTTGTTTCTGAACTTCGCCGCGATGGCGACGCAGGGTCAGGGCGCGGTGATCCAAGCCTATGTGTTTCCCCTCGTGAGCTGGATCTGGGTGGGCTTCTGGGTGGTGCTCTTTGGTACCATCATCTGCTTGGTCCCCTCCAAGATCAAGTACAGCTACGCGCGGACCGAAGTAGTCGGCGCCGTTACCGGCCGCCGCGCCGTGGAGGCCCATGCCAAGAGTTAAGCTGCTCCTGCTGACCAGCGTGCTCGCGGCGATCTCGATTGCGCAAAATCCGATGGACTTCATGTCCCCCGAGATCAAGCGCGTCGGGATGAAGCTGGCCTGCTTGTGCGGCAGTTGCCGCAATTCAGTGGGAGACTGTTCGATGCTCGCTTGCGGCTACGCCTTTCCGGCGCGGCAAAAGATCAAGCAATTGCAGACGATGGGAGCAAGCGACCAGAATATCGTGGGCCGCTTTGTGAAAGAGCAAGGCAAAAAAGCTCTGGCGGAACCGGAGGCCGAGGGCTTTGGGTTGCTGGGCTGGCTGATGCCAGGCTTTGCCATGGCGCTGGGGCTGATCGCACTGCTGGTGTATGTGAAGCGGTTTCAAAACCCTGCCGCGGCGGCTGAAGATAAACTCTTGGCTCCCGAACAACTGGCGGCTTATGAAAGCACGGCAGCCCGCGAACTCGAACGGATGGACTCCTAGAGAGCGCCATGATTATCGCAATCGCCATTGGGCTCACCATTGTGGTAGTGATGCTGGCGCTGTCCATACGCGACAGCGATTTGTTGCCCCAGCCCCCGGAAAACCCCTTTCAGGTGCACGATGAACGCAAGGCGCGAATTTATGAAAACTTGCGGGATTTACAGTTTGAACTGCGCCTGGGCAAGTTGAGCGACGAGGATTACGCCAAGGCCAAGCAGAACCTGCAGGGGGAGTTGGCGCTGGTGCTGGCCGATATCGATGCGCTGAAAGCATCGTTGGGGAAGGCGAAATGAGAATTCTGTTGTGGTTGGCTTGCGCGACGACACTCGCGGCGATCGACGGCACCGTGGTCAACCGCACGACCGGCAAGCCCGCGGCGGATGTTCCGCTGCTGTTGATGCGGCTGGGCGATGGCGGCATGATGCCGGCCGGTAATGCGCGATCGGGAGCGGATGGGAAGTTTGAGTTTGCGCAAGGAGTCGATGGGCCGCTTCTGCTGCAAGCCGTCTCCGGCGGCGTGACTTACAACAAGATGCTGCGTCCGGGGGAGACCGGCAAAGGCGTCGAGATCGAGGTTTTCGACACTTCGCGCCAACCGGGCGACACCAAAATCGTCCAGCACATGATGCTGGTGGAGCCAGGGGACGGCAAGCTGGCGATTAACGAGAGTATCATCTTCCGCAATGGCGGCAAGACGAGTTATCTCGATCCGGTCAATGGTACGTATCGTTTTTATCTGGCGCCGGAAGCCAAGGAAAGCCTGTCGGTTCGGGTAAGCGGACCGAGCAACATGCCCCTGAAGAAGGAGGCTGAGCCCGCCGGTCCCGCCAATGTCTATAAGATTGATTTCGCCATCCGGCCAGGCGAAACGCGGTTTGATCTGCAATATAGTCTGCCATTTACCTCGCCCGGCAAGTTCAAGGGCCGGATCCTGCACCCGATCAACGACAAGGAAGGGCAGACGCGGCTGGTCACCCCCAGCGGCGTGAAGTTGACAGGAGCGGGGCTTGAGGATCTCGGCGCCGAGCCACAAACCCAGGCGGAAGTCTACGCGCTGACCAAAGCTGATTTCGATCTGGATGTCACCGGTACCGGTTCCCTGCGGGCACTCGAGGCCGACGAGGCAGCAATGCCCGAGCCGCAGGCAATCCCCGCCAAGCTGAGCGAACGGCAATGGTGGATTGTCGGCCTGACGATGCTGGCGTTGGCAATCGGGTTTGTCTACCTGTGGGGCAAAGGCACAAGCCATGAGCGTGCTCAAGGCTGAGCGGATTTCGAAATTCTTCGGCCACTTTCCGGCGCTGCGGAATTTGAGCTTTTCCTTTGAGCCAGGATCCTGCGTGGCGCTGTTGGGGCGAAACGGAGCAGGCAAGACGACTCTACTCGAAATGATGGCAGGGCTGAGCCGGCCGACCGAGGGCACGCTGACCATTGGTGGTCGGGTGAGTTTACTTGGGCATGGCATCGGCGTTTACGACGAATTGAGCGCCCGCGAAAATCTGAACTTTTTCGCGTCGCTGCACCCCCGCGGTGGGGACGTGGACGCCTGGCTCGAGAAGGTGCGGCTGAAGGAAGTAGCCGAGGCGCCGTTGCGCGAATACTCCCGCGGCATGAGGCAGCGGCTCGCGCTCGCGCGCACCTTCATGGGAGAGCCGGATTTGCTCCTGCTCGATGAGCCCTTCACCTCGCTCGACGATAAAGCCGTGGCCCTCTTGCAGTGGCTGCTGGCTGAGGCGCTGGGCCGGGGGGCGACAATTGTCCTGTCGACGCATCAAATTCCCGAGGCGATGCAGTTGGCGACTCACATCTTGTTTCTTGAGAAAGGCAAACTCGCCTACAACGGGCCGCGGCCGGAGGAGATGCTGGGGGACAGCAAGTGGATTTATCGCACCTATGGGGTAGCGAATTGATGCTGCGGCAAGCTTGGTTGGTGTGCGTCAAGGACGTGCGGATGGAGTTTCGCGGCAAAGAAGCGTTGAACGCGGCGCTGGCCTTCGCCCTCGTGGTTCTGATTCTGTTCAGCTTTGCTTTTGATCCAACGAGCGAGCAGATTCGTGAAATCACCGGCGGACTGCTGTGGATTCTGTTTGCCTTTTCCGGCGTGCTGCTGGTCAACCGGAGTTTTGCCCGCGAGCAGTCTAACGACTGTCTCGATATCCTGATCGCGAGCCGCGTACCCGCCTCGGCACTGCTGCTGGGCAAGGCGATGGCGAACCTCGTGTTCATCCTGACGGTGGAAGCCGTGTGTCTGCCTGTGTTCAGCCTGCTGTACAACATCAACTTATTCCTGCTGCCGCAATGGTTGTTGTTGGTTTGTCTGCTGACGAGCTGGGCGATCTCGCTCCTGGGAACCGTGTTTGCGGCGATGACGGTCAATCTTCGGTTGCGCGAGCTGATGCTGCCCGTGATCGTTTATCCGATGATCATTCCCGCTCTTGCGGGGGCCATGCAGTTGACCAACGTCGTGGCGCTAGGCAAGCCGCCCGAGGGTGATGATCTGATTTGGGTGCGGCTGCTGGTGGGCTTCGACATTATCTTCACGGCGCTGGCGCTGGGGTTGATGGATACGATTTTGGTCGACTAGGGCCTAGTAGACTGAGGAACGAGTGTATGAGTGACAAAATTCTGTTGACGGTAGGCTTGGCGAGCGCGGCGTTTCTCGTGCGCAATCTCTATCAGATGTTCATGGTGCTGCCCGATGAGGCCGCGCAAGGGGCGATCTACCGGATCATGTACTTTCACATTCCCAGCTGGTTCAGTTGCTTCACCTGTTTCTTCGCGAGCGGCCTGGCGAGCGGTTATGCCATCTGGAAAAAGAATTTCCGCGGAGATTCCCTCGCCGTCGCGGCAACCGAGGTGGGCTTGGCCTTCACCGCCATCGGTCTGGCTACGGGTATGATCTGGGCCAAGATCATTTGGGGGATCTGGTGGACCTGGGATGCGCGCCTGACTTGGGCGTTTATCACGGCCTTGATCTATGCCGGCTATCTGATGATGCGCAGCATGATCGACGATCCGGGAGAGAGGATGCGCGTCACCGGGGTGCTCAGCATTTTCGCCTTCACCAGCGTCGTGATTACCTATAAAGCGATTGATTGGTGGCGCACCCAACACCCCGGGGCGATCCTCAGTTTTCGCACCGGAGGCGGAAACACCGATCCGGCCATGGAAGCGATGATCTACCAGAACTGGTTCGCGCTGCTTTTATTGACGGTGGTGCTCGTGGCCGTGCGCTTCCGGATGGAGGAAAGCCGGCGGGAAATCGAGGGCTTGCGGCGCGCCGTCTATGCCGGCTGAGCTGTGTTAGCTTAAAAAAGCCCGTCGGGAGACTGTCATGGATCAACGCAATTTTACTTACATGTTTTATGGCTTCGCGGCGGCGTGGCTCATACTCGCGCTCTACGTGGTGAGCCTGGTGGCGCGAGGACGCAAGCTGAGCGAGCAGGTGGAGACCTTGAAGCGCACAATCAAGCAGGAGAAAGCATAAGCCCATGCATCGACGAGAACTTTTGAAACTGGCCCTGGCCTCCTATGTGCCAGCCGAAGCGCTTGCCTGGCAGGCGCGCAAGGGTTTGCCCAGCCCGAAGATCAAGGATGTCCAGGTAATCGCTACCGCCCCAGCCGGACTCCGGCTAGTGGTGGTGAAAATTCTCACCGATCAGGACGGCCTCTACGGCTATGGCTGCGGTACCTACACCCAGCGCGCCGACCTCGTCGTGGAGGCGGTCAACCGCTATCTGAAGCCCTTTCTGGTTGGCAAGCCCGCCGATCGCATCGACGACATCTGGCAGGCCTGTTACAACTCGAGCTACTGGCGGAACTCGCCCGTATTGAACAACGCCATCTCCGGCGTCGATCAGGCCCTCTGGGACATCAAGGGCCGCCAGGCCGGGATGCCTGTTTACCAATTGCTCGGCGGCAAGGTGCGTGAGGCGGTCGACACTTACCGTCATGCCTCGGGCGCGGAGATTGCCCAGTGTGTCGAGCAGGCCAAGCAACTCGTGTCGGAAGGCCAGCGGCACGTGCGCGTGCAAGTGGGCACTCCAGGACAGGCTGCTTATGGCGCGGGGCAGGGAAGTGGCTCGCGCGGGGCGACAACGCTGACGAACGCACCCTTCTACGAGCCGGCGCCGTATATCAAGAGAACGATCCAGTTGTTTGAGGCCGTCCGTAAGGAAATCGGTTTTGATATCGAGATCCTCCACGATACGCATGAGCGGATTCACCCAACCCAGGCCCTGCAAATGGGCAAGGACATCGAGCAATTCAAGCTCTTCTTCTGGGAAGATCCGGTCAGCCCAGAGGATGTAGCGTGGTTTCGGCGCATTCGCCAGCACACGACGACGCCGCTCGCCATGGGCGAGCTTTTTACACATCCGCTCGAGTGGATGGATCTCGTGAGCGAGCGATTGATCGACTTCATTCGCGTTCACATCTCGATGATTGGCGGGCTGACGCCGGCGCGGAAACTGGCGACGCTGTGCGAAGCCTTCAATGTGCGTACGGCTTGGCATGGTCCGGGTGACGTCTCCCCCATCGGCCATGCGGCGAATGCGCACCTCGACCTGACGGTGCCCAATTTTGGCGTTCAGGAATACTCGGCCTTCAACGAGCGCATCCGCGAAGTGTTCACCGGCGTGCCGGAATTGCGCAACGGTTACATTTTTGTGAACGAGGCGCCCGGCTGGGGTATTGAAATCGACGCCAAGGCAGCGGCGAAGTATCCGTTTGGTTACGGAGAGACCGGTGAAAAGAAGCAGTTGAACGGCGGCTGGGGTGAGGTCCGGCGGCGCGACGGAACGATCATCAAACAGTAAGCTGCCAGTCGTCATCGCCAAGAAAATAGGAGCCAGCCCCTTGGGGCTGGCTCCCTTGCTTTTTGCCAGAAGATTGCTTTAGCTGAGAACCTTGCTCAGGGCGGCCTTGAACTTGTTCATCTCCTCCTGCGTGCCGATCGATACGCGCACCATCGTCGGCCATACGGGCCACGTCCGTCCGATGAATACCTTTTCCGCCGCCAGAGCCTTCGTCAATTCCGCGCCGGGCCGCCCTGCCTCCATCATGAACTTGTTCGAGACCGAAGGGATGTACTTGATCTTCTTCTTCTCGAGGAATTCGAACACGTCCTCGCGGATGCGCGTGTTGATGGCGCGGCGGTCGGCCACCAGCGTTTTCGCCCGGTAGCTCGCCGTGCCGGCGACCAGACCCGTAATAGGTAACATTCCGGAGCCGTAGGGGCGCATCTTGGCCAGCAGGTCAGGGCGGCCCATCGCCATGCCACAACGGATCCCGGCCATGCCAAAAGCCTTCGAGAACGTGCGCAGTACAACGACATCCTTTTCCTTGGCCACGAGATCCGAGCCTGGCATTTCCTCACAGAAATGAATGTAGGCTTCGTCGAGCAGCAGAATGGAATCCTTGTTCTTGTTGGCCAGCAGCCACTCTATGTCGGCGCGCTTGGTGATGGTGCCGGTAGGGTTGTTGGGGTTGCAAATATAGTAGACGCCGGCGTTCGGGTCGGCCGCGAGCATGGCCTTGACGTCGTGAGCGTAGGCGCCCGCCGTGAGCGGGACGCGCGTGACCTTGATGCCCATGAAACGGGCGGTACCGGCGCCAGATTCGTAGCCGGGATCGCCCATCACCAGGCCTTTGCCGGGGCCGGTAAAGGCGAGCACGGCACGGTGGAGCGGATCGCTCGACCCAGCATAGGGAGTGATGAACTCGGCTTTGACACCTTCAACCTCCGAGACGGCCTTGATGAAGTCGCCCTGTTCGTTAAAGGGAGAATAACGCCCGCCGTAGCGGGCAATCTTCGCGATCGCTTCACAGGCTTCGGCGCACGGTCCCAGCGGATTCTCGTTCGAGCCGATGCGCACGGCATCGGGCGGCATCGGAGCGCGCATGCCGCGCGGGCGCTCGGCGGCGTCCTGGGCCAGAGCGAATTCATTGTAGAAGGGGAGCGCTGCTCCGGCGGAAAGAAGACTGGCTGCGCGCAGCATGCGCCGCCGGGAATAGCCATTCATTTGCGGCAAATCAATCAACATAGAAGACTCCGTTGTGGTGGTTTATGGTGGGCCGGGGCGAAAAGGCGGGCCGAGCGGAAGCTGCGGATACAGCCAGCACTCGAAGAACGGGGAGCTCCCCAAATATACAACAGTTTGATCGCCTCGGCTAACGGCGTGGCTTCCCCGGTTCAGGGGCGCGTTTGAGGAAAATAGTTTTCCACGACGTCGACATGCTCGATGCCGAAAAGCTGTGTCTTCCCCGGGTCCACAAAGATCCGAACCCAGTGGACATCGGCGCTGCCCGGGACTTCAACCCGCGTCAGGTTATCGATGGGAAGACCCGAGCGCGTGCCCAGCAGAGGCTTGTCGAAGTGAAATTCATGTGAGTCCCCATGGATCACAAGAACCGGTCTGCCGAAGGTGATCACCTCATCCTCAAGCACGAAGAAAGAATCGCGGAGTCCGGCTAGTAATTGTGCGACGCGAACACGCTGTCCACTGAAGCCAGGGTTGACTTGCATCACGAGAACGACACCGCCGAATTCATTGTCCCGGGCCACACTGAAGATGGTCTTCAGCCAGTTAAAATTCGCTGCGGTCCGTTCGGCCCATTCCGCATCGTTTACTGCGTTGCGCCCGAGATTGTCGTTGCTGCCCACTAGGTGAACCGTGGCAAACAGGATGTTGCCCTGACTCCACATCGCGTTCTCGACATAGGTGGAATAGCGGCGGTCTTCGCTCTGCTGGCTCAGGGTCAGTTTGCGGCGCCCGAGACTTTGGTTGTTCGGATAAAAAACGGAGCGAAGGTAGCGAAGCCGCTCGAGTGAGTCGTAGCTGCCGTTGTTCTCGCGGTGACAGTCCGTCCACTCGTTATCGCCCGGAGTGAGAATCATCGGCATCTCGAAGTTGTTGAAATCGCGCAAACGGTTGGCGAACATGGCGTCGTCACATACGGTGCTGCCCGACTTGATATCACCAGTGTGCACAACGAATTGCGTCGCCGCCGAGCGGTTGATCGAAGCCTGTAGAGCAGGCCATTTAGCGATGCCGGTCGCCCCGTAGTGCTGGTCGCCAATGGCGGCGAACTCGAAACGCTGCGGCGAAGGACGGTGGCGGTTGAGCAGCGTCTGCAATAATTGCGGGTCGGGTCCGGCGGCGGGTGATTGAGCAAACAAGCACAAGCTTGCATGCAGCAGGTTCACTAGGCTGAGCTTCGTCATGAGCCCAACGCTACCAAGGCATTGATGCGCTTTGATGACGGTCGAATTTCAATTCCGTTTTCTGGCGGCCAACGCCGCCAATTGCCCCCCGGCCAGACGAAACTTGTGCCACTGATCCAGCCGTTTCGCACCAAGACTTTCATAGAAAGCAATGCTCGGCTCATTCCAGTCGAGCACGCTCCACTCGAGCCGCCCATAGCCCCGGCTCTCGACCAGGCTTGCCAGGTGAATCATCAGCGCTTTCCCGATCCCCTTGCCGCGATGTTCTGGCAGCACGAAAAGATCCTCGAGATAAAGACCCGGCTTGGCCAGGAAAGTGGAGAAGGTGTGAAAGTAAAGCGCGAAGCCGGCAACCCGTCCCTCCCACTCGGCAATCACCACCTCGGCGCGCGGCCGCGGGCCGAACAGCTCAGCCGCAAGAGCGCCGGTCGTGGCATGGCAATGATCGCGCAGCTTCTCGTATTCCGCCAGAGCTTCAATCAACTCCAGAATGACGGCGCAATCCTCGATTCCCGCGGGACGGAGCAGCAGGCTCATAAGCTCATGGCAGCCGCAGCGTCCGCCATCCGGCGCGGCGCAGCGATTCACTATCGAGTGCAAGCCGCGTGTCGAGCAGCACTCGCTGGCGCGCCCGGCTTGCGAGTTGATCCCAATCGAGTTCGCGGTACTGCTGCCACTCGGTAGCCAGCACCACGGCATCACTGTCCTCCACCGCCGCTTCGGCCGTCGGCACGAGGATGGACGCAAGGCCGGGATGTTCGGCCCGGAAGCGCTCCATGGCCACCGGGTCATGCGCGCGAACGATCACGCCACGCTCGATCAGTCGGCGGATGATATCGATCGCCGGGGCGTCGCGCAGATCATCGGTGTTGGGCTTGAAGGCCAGCCCGAGAATGGCGATCGTGCGGCCTTGCAGGATCTTAAGCGAATCCAGCAGGCGCTCGATCGCCCGCTCGCGCATCTGGAAGTTCACTTTGCGGGCCGCCTCGACGATACCCATCTCCAAGCCATAGTCACGGGCCGTCGCCGACAAGGCAGCCGTGTCCTTGCCGAAGCAACTGCCGCCCCAGCCAAGGCCCGCGCTGAGAAAACGGTTGCCAATTCGCGAATCCAGGCCTATACCGCGCGCCACATGTTGTATGTCCGCGCCGACCCGGCCCGCAAGCAGACCGATTTCGTTAATGAAGCTGATCTTCGCCGCCAGGAAAGCGTTGGCGGCATATTTGATCAGTTCCGCGCTCGCCAGATCGGTCGAAACCAGCGGCACCGCCGCAAAACCGTCGGTACGGGGACAGAACGCGGGCGCGGCAAAGCTCTGGTCAATGACCGGACGATACAGCGAATAGAGCAATTCAAGCGCGCGGCCGCTATCGGCGCCAATGACGATGCGATCGGGGTAAAGCGAATCGGCGATCGCCGAACCTTCGCGGAGAAACTCCGGGTTGGACGCCACGGCGAAAGCCGCGGACCGGCCAGCCGCCTTCTGCGCCTCCCGGATCAAGGCGCCGACCCAGTTGCCGCTGCCGATTGGCACAGTGGATTTGTTCACAATCACCGTGAATGGGGAATCGAGATGGCGGCCAAGGCTTTCGCTCGCCGAGCGCAGAAACCTGAGATCCGGTTGCCCGTCCGGCAGGCTCGGCGTGCCGACAGCAATGAACACTACCTCCGCGCCGCCGATCGCTTCCTCATAGCCCGTAGTGAAGTGAAGCCGGCCCACCGACTCCCGCATCAGTTCCTCGAGGTGCGGCTCGAAGATGGGAGTGCGGCCCCCACGCAGCGCCTCCACTTTCTCGGCATCAACATCGAGGCATGTCACATTATGACCGACGAAGCTCAGACAAACACCTGTTGTCAAGCCAACGTAGCCCGTGCCGATGACGGCCACTTTCATGCTCAGGGTTCTACCTTCACCTGGTTGACGACGGAGACCACACCCTTGACCTTCTTGGCGACCCGGTCGACTTTCGCGCGGGCTCGCTCCTTATCCACACGCCCGCGAACGGTAACCACCCCCGAGTTGACCTCCACCTCGAGATTGCCGCCCTTGATGTCGGCGTCGTTGGCCAGACGCATTTTGACCATGTCGTATATGCGGGCATCGTCGGGCTGTTTTTGGGCCACGGCGGACTGCAGCAGCAAAACGGCGGCCAAGGCCATACTCGCAATTTGTTTCATATCACCTCACTGGTATTTTGCCATCCCAACTCGTTCAAGAAGGCTTCATTTTCACGCCACCCTGGTTTCACTTTGACAAATAGCTCCAGAAAGAAGCGGCGCCCGAGAAATTCCTCGATCTCGCGCCGGGCTTCCGAGCCAATGCGCTTGATCATGGCGCCGCCGGCCCCAATCAAAATCCCCTTTTGGCCCTCCTTCTCGACGAGGATCGAAGCCGCCACATGCGCCAGGTTCCCTTTGTCCTCCCACTTATCGATCATCACGGCCACGCTGTGCGGTACTTCCTCGCCGGTGAGGTGAAGAATTCGCTCGCGAATGATTTCTGCAACGATCTGGCGCTCGGGCATATCGGTGAGGAAGTCCTCCTCAAAGCGTGCTTCGCCCTCCGGCAGCCGGGCGAAAATCGCCTCGCGCAGGCCTCTTAGCCCGTCCCCGGACCGCGCGGAAACCGGAATCAACTCATCAAAGCTGTAGAGCTTGGCCAGGGCCTCGAGCCGGGGCAGCAGCAGCCGTTTGTCCTCGATCAGGTCGATCTTGTTCAGCACGAGCAAGGCCGGGCAGGCATGAGCCTCCCGCGCCCGCCTCAGCGCATCGAGGGCTTGACCTTCCTCGGCGCAAATTTCGCCGCTATCCGGTATGGTCCGGGCATCCACGACATAAAGCAGCAGGTCCTTGCCCTCGAGGGCAGCGCGCACACTTTGCATCATGCGGCGGTTGAGCAGTGTGTCGCTCTTGTGAATGCCAGGAGTGTCGAGAAACACAGCCTGCCCCGCCTCCTCCGTCAGCACTCCCATGATGCTGCCGCGCGTCGTTTGCGCTTTGGCTGAAACAATAGCCAGTTTGGCGCCGAGCAGGGCGTTCAGCAAAGTGCTCTTGCCGGCGTTAGGACGCCCGGCAATGGCGACGTAGCCAAACTTGCCTTTATTTTTCCGCTTCGTTCTTCTCGGCATCTTTTTCTTCTCCCAGGGAAGCGCAGCGGCTGAGCCGGACGCGTTCAACGCGGCGCTCGTCGCTGGAAAGGATTTCAATGCGGATCCCATCCCGCTCGACGGCCTCGCCGGCGCGTGGCACCCGGCCGAACCACTCCGTGGCCAGGCCAGCCACCGTCGTGGCCTCGATCTCCTCACTGGGGCTGAATTCAACCAGATCCTTCAGATGATCCACATCGAAGCTGCCCGCAACGACGAAGCCGCCGCCCGGTTCGGTCACCACGTCGTGGCCCGGTTCATGCTCATCGCGGATCTCACCGAACACCTCCTCAACAAGGTCTTCCATGGTGGCAAGCCCCGCCGTGGACCCGTATTCATCGACAACGATCGCCATATGATTGCCGTCCCGCTGCATTTCCTTGAGCAGATCAGTCACCAGCTTTGTTTCCGGGACATAAGCGATGGGCCGCTGCAGATCCTGCGCCTTCAGTCCCTGGCGCTGGCCGTACTCGACCTCGAAGAGATCCCGTACGTGCACGAATCCCGTGATCTTGTCAATATCGCCCTCAAAAATGGGAATGCGGGAGAACTGCTCGTGGATGACGAGCCGGCGCAAATCCTCAAGCGTGCGCCCCCCGTCGATGCCGACGATGTTCGGCCGCGGCGTCATCACCTCGCGCACTCGTTTATCGCCGAAGGCGACGACGGATTGAATCAGCTTCTTGTCGCCCTCTTCGATCAGACCCTCTTCTTCCCCAGCCGCGATGAGAGCTTCGATTTCCTCCTGTGGACTGGCGCCGTCCTCCAGGCTCTCGGACGGTTTGCTGATTTCCGCCAACGTCTCGATGAAACCAAGCAGGGCGGCAAAGGGCCGCATCAGCAACGCCGCGCCACGCAACAAGGGCACCAGCGGCAGCAGTATCTCTCCCGTCGCGCGCCGGTACAGCAGCTGCGGCACCAGAT
This sequence comes from Bryobacter sp. CoA8 C33, assembly GCA_019931185.1. GTDB lineage: Bacteria > Acidobacteriota > Terriglobia > Bryobacterales > Bryobacteraceae > Bryobacter. The sequence goes on along the minus strand of JAINDK010000050.1, from coordinate 62,045 downwards.
AGCTGCAAATGGCCATCGATACCAGCGCAACGGCGATGCCCTGAAGCAGGTCCGCCGCCGGAGCCGCCCCACCTTCGCTCAGAAAGAAGGCAAGTACCCCGATGCAAACCAGCAAGCCATGCTTGTAGAGGCTGAAAATCAGGGCCGCCTGGTCGGTTTCCATCTCCAGCCGGGGCGCGATCTCCTCCTTGAAGAAGTCGAGCGAGTCAAAATCCCGCGCCCGCAGCCGCAGGCTTTCCAGATAAAGCAATTGCACGAAGCTGAACAAGGCCAGCGCCGCTAGGGCTCCCAGATAGAGCCCAATCCAGACCAGCGTCATCGCCCCGACCTCTCGATCAGCCCCGAGGGAAGGCCAAAATGCCGCCGCCACTTGGTCTCGGCTCGGCGCATCCGCCCGCGGTCCGTCTCATGGTCCATCCCAGCCAGATGCAGCACACCGTGAAGCATCAGAATCCGGATTTCGGTAACCGCGTCGTGGCCCTGCGCGCTGGCTTGTTCGCGGGCTCGGTCCCAGGAAATCGCTAGCTCCCCGGCCGGGTCCTCGGCTCCGCTCGGGAAGCTCAGCACATCGGTTGCATAGTCTTGGCCAAGGAAATCTCGATTCAGATCCCGTAACTGGCGGTCCCCCGTAAGCAGACAATCAAAGCCGCGGCCGCACAGCACCTGCTCAGCCAGATCGGCGGCGAAAGCGCGTAATTCCGCCCGTTGCTCCCGCGCTAGCGGCCTACGAAAGATCATTTGTGGTCTCGGCCGCATCAGGCATCCGGCACTTCGACCGCCGCGCTGGCGCCAACCCGGGCCACCCCGGCCGGCGCCGCCGCGGACTCGTCGAGCCTCAGCACCATCTGACGGCCAATGCCGGTCCTTTCCGAATACGATTCATACGCGCGGACGATCCGCTGCACGAGGCTGTGACGCACCACATCCTTGTCATCGAAATGTACAAACGCCACACCCTCCACGCTCTTCAGCACTTCGCAAACCTCGATCAGTCCGCTGCGCTTGCCGCCCGGTAGGTCGATCTGCGTAATGTCCCCAGTAACAACCATCTTCGAATTGAAGCCGAGACGCGTGAGGATCATCTTCATCTGGTCCGGTGTGCAGTTCTGGCTCTCATCGACTATGATGTAGGCGTCGTTCAGCGTGCGTCCCCGCATGAAGGCAATTGGCGCCACTTCAATCGTGTTCTTCTCGAGCAGCTTCTCCACTTTCTCAGCCTCAACCATGTCGTATAAGGCATCGTACAGCGGCCTCAGGTAAGGGTCGACCTTCTCCTGAAAGGTGCCGGGCAGAAAACCGAGTTTTTCGCCCGCTTCCACCGCCGGACGCGTCAGGATAATCCGGCTTACCTGCTTTCCCAGCAGCGCCGCCACCGCCATGGCGACGGCAAGATACGTCTTGCCCGTTCCCGCTGGACCAATGCCGAAAGTCAGGTCGTGTTTTTCGATAGCCTCTACATAGCGCCGCTGGTTCGGCGTTTTGGGGGCAAGAATCTTCTTGCCGAAACTGCGCTGGCGCCCGCTCAGGTAAAGGTTGCGTAAAGTCGTTTGTTCCTCCGATGTAACCACGCGGAGAAAATTGTTGAGGTCGGCATTGGTCAGCACATGACCTTCCTCGACGAGGGTCTGGTAATCCTCGACAATCAACCGGGCTCGCTCAACGGAACGCTCCTGCCCCTCAAATTCAATGTGATCGTGGCGAAGAAAACTTCGTATGCCAAGGTTGCGCTCAAGCAGACGGATATTTTCATCGCGCGTGCCGAAGAACGATTCGATTCCTTTGCTAACGGGAACGCTGATTTTCAATTCTCTCTATTATATCTGTTCGCGATTTCACGATCGCGGGGCCAAAGAGTTCACAAAACTTTACACCGGATTTTGGATCAAGGCTCTAACCTACTCGTCAGTAATAGCGTCATGCTTCTTGAATGGAAAAGAATTATTTCATGCAGTGGATCTTGCTCGCAGCGGCGTTGAGCCTCGGGCTCTGGGCGCAAACGCCAAAGCCGGTGGTTGGTACGGTGACCGCCGTCGACTCCGTGGCGCGCTCGCTCACGGTGAAAGCCGATGATGGCACGGAGACGAAAGTCGCCGTGGCCGAAGGCGCGCGCGTGGCCCAGATTCCTCCCGGCGAGACGAGCCTGCAGAACGCCAAACCGGCGGAACTCAGCGCCCTCACGCCCGGAGACCGTGTCCTGGCCCGCGGCCCCGTGGCGAACAACTTGCTGACGGCGAATCTCCTCGTGCTGATGAGCAAAACCGATATCGCCAAAAAACAACAACAAGAACAAATGCTCTGGGCAACCAAGGGCATCTCGGGAATCGTGACGGCCATTGACAAGGCCGGCCGCGCCGTGACGGTCAACTCCCGCGGCATCGAGGGCGTCAAAAGCATCAAAATCACTCTTAGCGAGAAAGCTTCCATCAAGCGTTATGCCGAAGGCAGTGTCAAATACTCCGATGCCAAACTCAGTTCCCTCGACGAAATCGAAGTCAATGATCAGGTCCGGGCTCTGGGTAACCGCGGTCAGGATGGCCTCAGCTATGGCGCCGAGCAATTGATCAGCGGCGCCTTCCGCAATCTAGCCGTGACCGTGCGCAGCATCAATGCCGCCGAAGGCTGGTTGGAGGTCACCGACCTCGATACCAAGAAGCCCGTTGTGGTCCGCCTGTCCAAGGAAACGAATTTGAAGAAACTGCCTGACATGGCGGCGCAAATGATGGCAATGGCCATGAATGGCGGATTCGCCGCCATGCGGGGCATCGGCGGAGCGGCTGGTCCGGGCTCGGCTGGTCCGGGCGGCATGGGTATGCGTCCCGGCGGTGCCCCCAGTGGCGGTGCCCCCAGTGGCGGTGCTCCCGGTGGCTCGCGCCGTGGCGGCGACATGATCGGCATGGTCATCGACCGCTCCCCCGCCATCCAACTCTCTGATCTCAAGAAAGACGACCCCCTGATTCTCTCCGTCAGCAAGACGAAGGAAGCAAACCGGGTCGTGGCAATCACAGTGCTTGCGGGAGTCGAGCCCATTCTGGCTGCTCCCGCAAACGGGTCTCGCGCCATGCAGCTCGGCACCTGGAACCTCGATGGCGGCGCCGGCATGATGGGCGGCGGCATGGGCGGCGGTCCTCAGTAGATACGCTTCGCAGCCCTTCCCTTCACCCCAAAACAGAAATTTAGAAACTTGCTTCAGGAGCATCTATGAACTCCCACAGTCGAATACTGTGTTTGATTTTGCATCTCGTTGTGTTTACCTGCGCCCTCTGGGGCCAGGCAAGTACCCAGTCGGTTCTCAAAGGAGTTGTGTCGGACCCATCCGGGGCAGCCATCCCCGGGGCCACCGTCACGGTCTCCGCCCAGGGAGGCTTTGTCAAGCTCGTCAACTCGGACGCCGACGGCAAGTTCACCCTGTCCGGAATTCCCGGCGGCCGCTACACCATCCGCGTTTCTAGCGTCGGCTTCAGCCTGTTTGAGCAGGCGAACTTCGAGATCGCCCCCGGCAAGCAGATCACGATCAACGCCAAGCTGAATATTGAAGCTGCCCGGCAGGAGATCACCGTTACCGATACGGTCGCAATCGACGTCGACCCGTCCAATAACGTCGGCGCCCTCGTGCTCAAGGGAGAGGATCTGGCAATGTTGTCCGATAACCCCGACGACCTGCAGAACGAGTTGAACGCGCTCGCAGGCCCGGCGGCGGGGCCAAACGGCGCGCAGCTCTTCATTGACGGCTTCTCCGGCGGCAGGCTGCCGCCCAAAGCTTCCATCCGCGAAATCCGCGTCAACTCCAACCCCTTCTCCGCCGAGTATGACCGCATCGGCTTCGGCCGGATCGAAATCTTCACCAAACCGGGATCCGACAAGTTTCGCGGACAGTTTTTCTATAATGCCGGCAACAACATCCTCAACTCGAGAAATGCCTTCGCCGCCAAGCGTCCGAGCGCTTACCAGAACTCGATCAGCGGCAGTATCTCCGGGCCACTGTCCAAGAAGTCGAGTTTCGCCCTCGACGTCGATGGACGCATCAACGACGAAGCAAATCTGATCAACGCGGTCACCCTCGACTCTGGCTTTCAACCCGTGCCGTTCGTCCAGAACGTCGGAAATCCCACGCGCTTTCTCACCATCAGTCCGCGGGCGGACTTCCAGCTAAGCCAGAAGCATACCCTCACCAGCCGTTACACGTTTTCCCGCAATACTGCCACCAACGCCGGCATCAGCACCTTCACGCTGCCCGAGCGGGCGCTGAACAACGAGGGACGCAACCAGAACGTCCAGTTGACCCACACCTGGCTGGCCAGTTCCAGGCTGGTCAACGAAGACCGCTTTCAGTTCATCGACAGCCGTTTCGATACAACCGGCAATTCAACCACCCCTTCGATCAATGTCATCGATGCCTTCAACGGCGGCGGCGCCCCAATCCGCGGCAACTACACCAACGAGCGCCGCTATGAGTATTCCAATATCAGCTCCCTTACCATCAAGACCCATCTGATCAAGTTCGGCGGCCGCCTGCGCGGCGTCCAGCAAAGCGATCAGAACACCTCCGGCTACAATGGCAACTTTACCTTTCTCAATCTGAACTCCTATGCCATCACCATGCGGGGACTGGCCCAGGGCCTGCCGATCGATCAGATCCGCGCTCAGGGCGGCGGCGCGCAACAGTTCACGCTCTCGGCCGGCATCCCGACGCAGAACATCAGTCAGATCGACGCCGGCTTGTTCATCCAGGATGAATGGCGGCTCAAGCCGAATATCAGCCTGTCGACCGGGCTGCGTTTTGAATCTCAGAACAACATCAGCAATAACCTCAATTTTGCCCCACGTATCGGCCTGGCCTGGGGCGTCGGCAAGAGCCAGAATGGCCGTCCCCCCAAGACCGTCATCCGGGCCGGCGGCGGTTTGTTTTATGACCGGTTTGGCGAAGACTTGTCCCTGGAGGCGCGCCGCCTCAATGGTATCGTGCAACAACAATTTGTTGTCAGTTTCCCGGCCTTCTTCCCAAACATTCCTCCAGTGGCCGAACTGCAGCGCTTTTCCCGCGCCGGCATCACCCGTGTGATCGACCAGAACGTAAAGAACCCGACCCTGTTTCAGACCAACCTCGGCGTCGAGCGATCCCTCCCGCGCAACATCACCCTCGGCGTCAATTTCAACCATACGGTGGGCATGAACCAGTTGCGCAGCCGCAACATCAACACTCCGCTCGCCGGCACCTACAATCCCGCCAACCCCACGGCCGCCGTATTCCCCTTCGGCGCCGCCGCCGGCAACCTCTACCTCTACGAGTCGACTGGCCGCTTCGTTCAGGATCAACTCGTCCTAAACTTGCGCGCGGCGATCAATGCGCGAATACAGCTTTTCAGCTTCTACACCTTCGGCAAGAGCCGCGGCGATACAGACCGCGCCGGTACTTTCCCGAACAACACCTACGACCTCTCCCAGGAATGGGGCCGCAACAGCTTCGATATCCGCCACCGTGTCTTCGTCGGCGGCTCGCTACGCCTGCCCCTCAAACTCAGCCTGAATCCGTTCTTGGTGGCTAATACCGGTGGGCCTTTCAACATCAACACGGGCCGCGACCTCTATGGCGACAATCAACTGAACATCCACCGCCCAGGAATCGCAAACGGACCCGGGCCGGGCCTACTCCTCTATGACGGGCGCTACCTCGATCCGAATCCGAAGCCAGGCCAAGTGATCCTCGCCCGCAACGCAGGCCAAGCCCCGGGTGCCTTTTCTCTCAATCTCCGCTTGAGCCGGACCTGGGGTTTCGGCGGCGAACCGAAAGGCGCCGCCCAGGATCCCATGGGGATGATGATGCGAGCCGGTGGCGGTGGCGGCATGCGCGGCGGCAGCGGCGGCGGTCCCCCCATGGGCGGCATGATGGGCGGCGGCATGCGGGGCGGCGGCGGTCCCCCTCCCGGAATCTTCGGCGATCAAAACAACAAGTACAACCTGACTTTTAGCATCCAGGCGCAGAACGTCACCAACAACGTCAACCTCGGTGCTCCCGTCGGTACGATGACCTCTCCCTTGTTCGGCATCTCGAACTCGACCGCGGTTGGATTCTTCGGCCCCGGCGGTGGCGCCGGATCCTCGGCCAACCGCCGGATCCAGTTGAGTCTGCGCTTTAGTTTCTGACAGGCGCCGCCGGGCCCCCCTCGTGCCCGCCCCGGGGTATCATTGACGCAACTAACCGCCGGGTCTATCATTTAGGTGTCACCCGAACTCTGTTTGGTAGGGGAACTCAGTATGAATGCAAAGCGCTTCGTTCAAGCTCTAGCCGGCTCAACACTGGCTCTGTCGCTGCTCATGGCTCCGGCCTTCGCCCAGAAGGCCAAGAAGAAGGACGCCGCCGAGGGGGAACGCGAAACCATCGCCAAGCCCTTGAGTGACCGGGAAAAAAAGCGCCGCGAAGATAAGCTGCGCAAGGAACTCGAAACTCCTTTCCGCAAGTGGCTGAACGAGGACGTCTTCTACATCATCACCGACGAAGAAAAAACCTCCTTCAAACGCCTCAATACCGATGAGGAGCGCGAACAGTTTATCGAGCAGTTCTGGCTGCGCCGGGACCCCACTCCCGATTCGCAGGAAAACGAATATAAGGAAGAGCACTACCGCCGCATCGCCTATACCAACGAACGCTTTGCCAGCGGCATCCCCGGCTGGAAAACCGACCGCGGCCGCATCTATATCACCTTCGGCCCACCCGACGAAATTGAAGACCACCCAAGCGGCGGCACTTATCAGCGTCCAATCGAGGAAGGCGGCGGCACTACTTCCACTTTCCCCTTCCAGAAGTGGCGCTACCGTTATATTGACGGCATCGGCAACGACATCATGATCGAGTTTGTCGACACGACGATGACGGGAGAGTTTCGCATGACGATGGACCCGTCGGAAAAAGACGCCCTATTATATGTGCCGAACGCCGGTCTGACCATGATGGAACAAATGGGCATGGCCTCCAAGGTGGACCGCTTCACCCGCACCGACGGCACCCGCCTCGGCACCGGCAACCAGCCTCTTCCCCAGCGCATGAACCAGTTTGAGCGCCTGCAGCAGTTCGCTCTCCTCCAGAAGCCCCCAGCCGTCAAGTTCAAGGATCTTGAGGCGAGCGTCAACTCGAAGGTCACCTTCAATGTCCTCCCGATCCAGGTACGTACCGATTTCGTCCGCCTGACAAATTCGACCGTCATGACTTATGTCACCATCCAGATGAATAAAGGTGACCTTCAGTTCAAATCCACCGACAACATCGCCAAGGCAATGGTCAACATTTATGCCCGCATCACATCGATGACCCGGCGCGTCGTTAACGTTTGGGAAACTCCCGTCGTCATCGAAACCCCCGCCATGATGCTCGCCGAAGCCTCCAAGGGCAAGGCTATTTACCAAAACGCCGTGCCCCTGCCCCCGGGCACTTACCGCGTCAATGTGGTGGCCAAGGACGTCGTCGGCGGCAACATGAACAACTACGAAATGGCGATCACCGTGCCGCGCTTTGAAGATGAGCGTCTCGGCGCATCCAGCCTGATTCTGGCCGACATGATCGAAAAGGTGCCGACGAAGAACATTGGCGCTGGCCAATTCGTGATCGGCACCTCCAAGGTGCGCCCGCGCATGAACGAAACCTTCACGCAAAGTGAAAAGATGGGCATTTATCAGGCCCTCTACAATTTCCAGCCGGATGAGAAGTCACAGAAGCCGGCCGGCTCCGTCTCTTATGAAATCGCCAAGGCCGACAATGGCGAAAAGCTGATTGAGTTCACCGAGGCCCTGGCCGATATCCCAGGCGCTTCCGCAACTCAGGTAACCATCGAAAAGCTCCTCCCCCTGCAAAGCTTCGCTCCGGGGAGATATACTCTCAAACTTAAGGTCAGCGATCAGAATAGCAATCAGAATCTGGTCCAGACGGCCAACTTTACCGTGACTGCCGACACGGCAACTCGCGCCAGCCTGAAGGAGTAGCTCACGCCGCCATGCGGCCAAGATTCGATCGTCCCGCCGCGCTTCTCGCTCCGGCCCTGATCACAGGGCTATTCCTCCTGTGTTCTCCGTTGCAGGCTGCTGCCCCGGCGCGATTCTCCGGCAAAATCATCGGCATGGTCAAGGGTGCCAGTGGCGTCGCTCAAATGGGCGCCACCGTCCAACTGCTCAATCGATTTGAAAAGCCGATTCTGCGGGCGATTACCGACGAGCGCGGAGCTTTTGTCTTCGATGCCTTGGGCCCGGATTCGTATGGCGTTCGCGTGTCCATGACCAGTTTCATGCCCGTTACCCGCATGAACATTCAAGTGGGCCCGGGCATCGAGCGCTTTCTCGCTATTCAGATGGCCAGCCTGTTCAGCTCCGTCGAGATATTCTACTCCCCTCCCCCTGGCGCCTTTCTGATGAGCGAGGATTGGCGGGCCGCCCTGCGATCCTCCCTCAGTACGCGCCCTGTGTTGCGGGCTTTGCCCGGTTGGGACCCCAATGCGCCTTCCCGGCGCCAACCCGGTCCACGGCTTCTAAGTGACACCCGCGCCGTCGTGCAGTTGGCCAGCGGTGATACAACCACAAATTTCTCCATGGGCTCGCAGCCTGATCTCGGCACTGCCTTCGCCGTCGGCACCAGCGTATGGGGCCGCAACCAGGTCCACTTCAGCGGCAATCTCGCCTATGGCTTGCAAAACGGCATCCCCTCGGCCGGATTCCGCACCACTTATCAACGGGCGATGGATTCTCCGAATGGTTTCGATAGCCCAAATCCCCTCTTCAGTCTCACGGTTCGCCAGCTTTACCTGCCGTCGATGCTGGGCCCGAACCTGCCGAATAACACCGCCAGCCGGGCCCCGGTACTCCGGTCCATTACCTCGACCTTCATTGACCGCTGGCAACTCTCCGACCGGGTCCTGCTCGAATATGGGGCGGCCCTCGATTCCGTGCAGTTCTTTGAGCGCATCAACTACCTCAGCCCCTTTGGCCGCATGAGCTGGGATGGACAGTTGCTCGGCACGATCAAGGCAGCTTACTCGAGTGGCCTGCCGCCCGTCGATCTCTTGATACGCGGCACGGGCCCGGCGGCCGACATTCAACGGGAACTCTCGGGTCTCGCTTTGTTTCCTCGCATTACCCGCCGCGGCGGCACCACCCAGGCGCAACGAGTCGAAAACATGGAGATCGGCTACTCGCGCAACTTGAACCTCGGAGAAGTCTTCGCCTCCGTTTACCGCGAAGCCGTCTCCAATGCCGGCTTGGCCACCATTGGTGCTTCCGCGAGCCTGCTTGGGCAGGATCTGGTACCGGATTTGTCGACCAATACCAGCCTTTTTAACATCGGGAACTTCAACCGAAATGGCTTTCTGGCGGGCTGGACCCAAAATCTGCCCGGCAACTGGCGCTTCTCCACCGCCTACGGCCTGGGCGGAATTCTCCGTACAGACCAGCGCAGCCTCCCCGGCACCGACTCCCCGCTCGGGGAGGCCAACGCCATCCGGGCCGGCATCCACCGCTCTCAGAAGCATTTTGCCAGCATGAAGTTGAGCGGAATAGTTCCTCTCTCGGGCACTCGCTTCTACTCAAGCTACTTGTGGACCGATTACCGCGCGCTCACGCCATTTCATACTTCCTTGACCACAACCGGCCTCGCCGAAGCTGGCCTTAACTTCGGCTTCCGCCAGCCAATCCGCGGTTTTCCCGGTTTGCGCGGACGCCTCGAGTTCTCCGCTGAAATGCGAAATATGCTTGCTCAGGGCTACGTACCCATTGTCATGCCCGATGGACGCACCATGTGGCTGCTTCCCACCCCTAAACAGGTGCGGGGCGGTCTCAGCTTTATCTTCTAGGGAAGCGCCGTCGGCCCCTTGCCTACAACACCTTTCAACGCTTCCTCCAAGCTCACCGAGTTCACTTCGAGCACTCGCCCCGTCGCCACATCCAGCGTATTCTTCGCTCGGCTGTAGTTTGCCAGCGCCGTCACCTCGGTGCCTTGCGCCGTCGCCAGGTCCCGCTGTGCCTGAATGACCAGAAAGATCGTGGAGCTGCCCAGTGCATACTTCTTCTGTTCCGCCTCCAACGTTTGCTCCTGCAGCCGCCGGCTCTTCAGGGCGGATTCATGCCGGGCACGCGCCTGCTGCAAACCGATCACCGCATTGGCGATCTCCAGACGGACCGAGTTCAACTGCCGCTGTTCCTGCAGTTCCTGCTGCCGCAGCCGCAGGCTGTCGTTAGCATAATCGGCATTTGCGGCACGGTTGCGAATCGGCACGTTCAGGTTGAAGCCCACCGAGTAATCCGGGAAGTTGCGCCGCAAGAGCTGTGCAAAGGCCCCGCCATAGCCGCCAACGAAAAACGGATCGACAAATCGGAGGCGCCCCCCGGGCGCCGGCAGCCCGTTGATGTTCCCGGCTAGTCCGTTATTCGTAAAGCTGGCCGTGGCATCAAGCGACGGCAGCAATGCGCTCTTCGATCCCGCGATCCCGATCTTCGTGTTCTGGATGTTGATGCGAGTCTGCTCCAACTCGGGACGCTTGTTCAACGCTTCGTCCACCAGCGACTTCACATCCATCGTTTCATCCCCCACCGGCACCCGGATCTGATCGGTCGGAATGATACGCGCATCGGCAATGGCCGGACTCGCGATCCCATTGCGGCTCAGAGCGTTCTTGATAATCGCCTCCTGTTGCAGCAACTGCGTCTGACTCACCGTCAGGTCCTGCTGCGTCCGCGCCACCTCGGCTTCCGCGCGCACGATTTCAATGGGCGCCAGTGTTCCGATCTCCACCTGCTTCTTGTTGTCCTCATACAACTTCTGCGCCAGATCCACCGCCTTTTGCTTCACGGCGACGTCCTGGTTGAAGCTCACCAGATCCCAGTAAAGATTGATGGTCGAGCTCACCGTCGTGATCACCTGTTGCTTGAAGGTGAGGTCGGATACTTTCAGATTGTTCTTCGCCACGCGGATATTCCGGTTGTTGATGGCGATACCAAAACCTTGCAGCAGACGCTGCGTAATGCTCATCTGCACGTTGGAGCGGGTGAACGGGTTGAGGTCGTTGTTCGGCGAGTTCGAGGTGATCGCCTGGCTGCCGTATGTACCCTGTAACGTCGTGCCGGTGATGAACTGCTTCTGGATCCCTGTGTTGAAGGAGTCCGAGCTGATTACCAGAGCCGAAATGCCCGTTACGAATGAGTTCGTCTGCGGGTTGGAGTTCTTCGAGTGGAAATAACTCGTCGTCAGAATGGGATCGAGGTTGGGTATCGAGGATCCCGTAACCGTGAATACTGTCCCCGTATTGCTGCCCGCGTTCCCAGCCCCTCCTCCCGCGCCTCCTGCTCCACCGCCCGCCGCGCCGAAGCCGCCCGTGACGAGATTCACCGCCGACTGCGCCCCCTGCGTCACCTGCGTCGAAACTCCGCGAATCTGCCCGCCGGCTTCCGCGCGGCGATAATCCACACGCGCCAATTCCGGGCCGTAGCGTTGGATCTCGATATCGATGTTGTTCTCAAGGGTCAGTGCGATGGCGTCCGACAGGGAAAGGTACAGTTTGCCGGCGCGCAAAAGTTGCTCGAGCCGGTTCGAGTTTCCGAGTCGCACACTGTCGAACTCAAGTGGACGATAGTACTTCGTCATCCAATATGTGTTCTTGTCAAAGCTGTTCTTGAAGCTGGGGGCCTGTTGCGCTTGGCCGCTCGTCGCCGACACGGTCAATGCCAGACAGATCATGGCAAGACTCTCGCGAAGTGTTTTCATGAATACGTTCCGGGGATATTGTACTGATGACTGGAAACGGCACAACGCAGTGTTTTGTTCCCAGCGATTGTTCGAACTCTATCCATCCTAACCCGAGAGCGGTATTCTTTGATGTAAAGATGAGTGAAACCACAGCCCAAACCCTGGCCGCATTCCGCGAAACCGGGGCCTATTTGAGCGGACATTTCCGGTTGACGAGCGGCCTGCACAGCCCCGAATATTTGCAATGCGCCAAAGTTCTTCAGTACCCCAACCACGCCGAAGCCTTCGGCCGCGGGATCCGCGCGGCATGGGCCGGCTTGGCCGTCGACTTGGTTTGCTCGCCCGCCATGGGCGGCCTCATCATCGGCCATGAGGTAGCTCGCGCCTTCGGGGTTCGCTTCATCTTCACCGAGCGTGACAGCGATGGCAAGATGACTCTGCGCCGCGGATTCGCCGTAAGCCCCGGAGAGCGCGTACTGATCGTGGAGGACGTGATCACCACCGGCGGCAGCACCCGTGAGGTGGTGGACCTGTTACAGGCCGCCGGCGCTGTCGTTGTTGGGGCGGCCTCAATTATCGACCGCAGCGCGGGCAAGGCCGACGTCGGCGTCCCGCGCCGCGCTCTGGCTACCCTCGAGGTAACGGCATGGGAGCCCGATTTCTGCCCGCTCTGCCTCGACGGCCTCCCCCTCATCAAGCCCGGTTCCCGGCCCACCTAAGGCATGCGGCGGATCAGCATCCTCCTCACCTACGACGGCACGGATTATCACGGCTGGCAAGTGCAGCCCGGCCTCGCAACCATCCAAGGCGAGTTGCAAGCCGCACTGGAAAAACTCGAAGGTAGCCCCGTCCCCGTTCACGGCAGCGGCCGCACGGACGCCGGTGTCCACGCCCTCGGCGTCTGCGCCGCATTCAATCTCCTCAACCCGATGCCCGTCGACAATCTGCGCCGCGCCTTGAACCGCCTGCTTCCCCCCGCGATCCGCGTCCTGTCCGCCGCTGAGCGCCCCGCCACCTTCCATCCTCGCTATGACGCTATCGCCAAAACCTATGAATACCGAATCTGGCGCGAGGAAGTCTGTCCCCCCTTCCTGCGCCGCTATGTCCACCATCACCCCTACCCCCTCGATGAACTCGCCATGGCCGCCGCCGCCACGCTCTTCGCCGGCCAACACGATTTTTCCGCCTTCGCCAGCGCCGACGACTCCGATGTCCTCGGCCGTTCGAAGGTCCGCTCCATTTTCGCCAGCAAGTTGTGGCGCCAGGACGAACTCCTCAATTTCCGCGTCCGCGGCAGCGGCTTCCTAAAGCACATGGTCCGCCATATGATGGGCTTCCTTATCGAGGTCGGCAAAGGCAATCAATCGCCCGCGGACCTGACAATTCTCCTCGCCGGCCCCCCCGCCAAAGCCCCCCAATCCGCCCCCGCCCAAGGCCTCACTCAGATCAGCGTGGAATATCCGCTACCCTAAAGGTGCAAGATGTCTGAAGCCCTAACCCACTTCCGCTTCCGTATCGCCGGTTGCGGAGCCTCCCTACCCAGCTTCGCGCTCACCAACGAAGCCTTGGCCGGCCAACTCGGTGTTGAAGAAGGCTGGATCATGGCCCGCTGTGGCATCGAACAGCGCTACCAGTCCAACCTCGAGGAAACCACCCTGTCGCTCGCCGTTGAAGCTTCCCGCCGGGCCCTCGCTTTTGATCCTCAACCCAATCCCGATCTTCTCCTGTGCGCCACCTTCACGCCCCAGTTCCTGCTGTGCCCGACCGCTCCGGCGATTGCCCGCGAACTGGCCCTACCCGCCATCGGCGCCTTCGACATCAATGCCGCCTGCTCTGGAGCAGCAGTCGGCTTCCTCACCGCCATCAACTTTCTCGCCACCGGTTTCTCCCGCCGCCTGCTGCTCGTCTGTAGCGACACCCCGACTAAATACCTCAAGCAGACCGACCGCAACACCCGCATCCTCATGGGCGATGGCGCCGCCGCCATGGTGCTCGAAACCAACGATCACTGCCAGTCGCGCATCCTCAGTTGGTTGTGGGGCTCCGATGGCGCCGGCAAGGAAATGTTCCATGTCCCCGGCGGTGGCAGCGCTCTGCCCCCTTCCTCGGTGACCGATCCGGAAAACGAATTGACCGTCGTCATGGATGGCCGCAGCCTCTTCCGCTTCGCCGTCGAAAAAGGCTCCGAAGCCATCAGTTCTCTCATTGATCAGGCCCGCCTCACCGTCGGCGAGGTCGACTGGGTCATCGTCCACCAGGCCAATCAGCGCATCATTCAGGCCCTCATCGACCGTAGCGGCATCGGAGCCGACCGCTGGATCTCGAACATTGGCGGAGTCGGCAATACCGTCGCTGCCTCCATTCCCCTCGCCCTGGCCGAAGGCATGGATAAAGGTCACTTCCAGCAAGGCCATCGCGTCCTCGTGCTCGGCTTCGGCGCTGGCCTTACCTGGGCCGGCTTCCTCATGCAGTGGTAGCACCCCGCCTCCACTTGTTCCCCGCCCGCTCCTTCAATATGATGCAAGGACGGATATGAAGACCCTCCTCCTTGCCTTGCTCGTTGCACCCCTCCTCGGCCAAACCCCGGAGCCCTCGCCAGACGCTTTCTACAAGCTCGGGCCAGACTCCCTCCCCCAGCATGGAGTCCCCACCGGCAAGCTCCATGGGCCTTACACTCTGCCCAGCGAAGCCTATCCCGGCACCCAGCACACTTATTGGGTCTACACACCCGCACAATACGATCCGAGCAAACCTGCCGCGCTCATGGTCTTCCAGGATGGACATGCCTTCCTCAACCCGGAAGGCGATGTCCGGGCCACTCATGTGATCGACAACCTCACTTTCCGCCGCGAAATCCCCATCATGGTCTCCGTCTTCATCAACCCTGGCCGTACGTCCGAGCAGCCCGAGCCGAACGCCAAGGAGTGGGGAGACCGCACCACGAACCGGCCGCGGGAATACAACGCACTCGACGACAAATACGCCCGCGTCATTGTCGATGAACTTCTGCCGGCCCTCAAAAAAGAGTTTTCTCTATCTGACAATCCGAACGACCATGGCATCGGCGGCGCCAGCTCCGGCGCCATCGCCGCATTCACCGTGGCTTGGCAAAGGCCCAATCACTTCCGCAAGGTGCTGAGCCTAATCGGCAGTTTCACCAACATCCGCGGTGGCCACCAGTACGCCGACATCGTCGCGAAAAGCGAAAAGAAACCGCTTCGCATCTACTTGCAGGACGGGCGTAACGACAATCGCGGCGTCCGGCGCAATGGCGAATACGATCCCACCTGGGACTGGTTCCTGCAGAACGTTCGCCTCAAAGACGCTCTTACCGCCAAGGGCTACGATCTTAACTACACTTTCGGCATCGGCCGCCACAGCCAAAAGCATGGTGGCGCGATCTTCCCCGATATGATGCGCTGGTTGTGGCGCGATATGCCCGCTTCCACTGACCCGAACGACAAAATCGAACGCAGCTTCCGTACCAGCAATTAAGCGAACGCCGCCCGCACCCGCTCGAGGAATTGCCGCACGATCACCCGCTGGTCACCTTGCCCCAGCGCCTCGATCGGCATGAAGCCGCGGTAGCCAACCTTGTCCACGATGCGGCGCAGCCGCGCCAGATCGATTTCCACCTTCTTCGTGCCGTACCAGACATGCTCCTTCACCTGCCAGTTGCTCGCCCAGGGCAGCAGCTTCTCAATCTCCCCATAAGGGTCGCCCTGGCGCAGGCTCCCCACGTCGAGTATCACCGTGAACCACTCCGATCTCACCGCCTCCACCAGGCGAATCGTTTCCGCGGCCGTCTTCAGAAAGTCATCATGCTGCTGCATGCCCAGCAGCACGCCCCGCGACCCCGCATATTCTGAACATTCTTGAAAGGCCGGCACCATGTACTCGAGCACCTGCTCAAAGCTCTTGCCCTCCGGCGCCTTCAAGCCCGAAAATACGCGCACCATCGAGCCGCCCAGCTTCGCGCAAACGTCGATCCAATCCTTCACCAGCTTCATCTGCGCCGCCCGGGCCGCCCCGTCGGCCAGCGCGAAATCATTGCGCACCCCCGTGCCGCCGATCGTAACGCCGTTCATCCAGGCGCGCCGCTTGATCGCGTGCAGGTACTCATCCGCCGGCGCCTTCGGATATCCAGGAAAGTAATAGCCGGTGAGATCGACACCGTCTATGTTGTTCTCCGCGCAGAAGTCCAACACATCCTCGAGCTTCATTTCCCCGGCCATCAGTGGGCGGTTGAACGAATACGCATTCAGCCCGATTCGCACATGGCTCCCCTTCGGCCGCTTCACTTCGCCCGCTCCCAGCAAGGGCCCGGCGGCAAGGCCCGCCAGCATCGTTCTCCGTTGCATCATGATCATCTCCTAGACGAGGATTTCCCTCAGGACACGAGCCGGGTTGACCCCAACCAGGCTTTCCTCGCGGCCCTCATAGGGGTAAGTGTTCTTTTGATAGTCGATTCCAAGCAGGTGCTGGATCGTCGCGTGTATGTCGCTGTGCCCCGCGCGATGCTCAGCCACCGCGCCATAACCCAGCTCATCGGTTGCTCCCAGGTCGAAGCCCCGCTTGACACCACCTCCCGCCATCCACATGCTAAAGCCATATGGGTTGTGGTCGCGCCCCGGCGTCGCCGTATTCGCTTCGATCGTCGGCAGCCGGCCAAACTCCCCCGACCAAACAACGAGCGTATCCTCAAGCAGTCCCCGCTGGTCGAGGTCCGTCAGCAGCGCCGCCGTTCCCTGGTCGATGTACTGGCACAAACCGGGCAGTTGGCCTTTGATATTCGAGTGCGTGTCCCAGTTGCCGCCTCCCCCCCCATACACCTGAACAAAACGCACACCGCTTTCCACCAGCCGCCGCGCCATCAGGCAGAGGCGTCCATAACCGCCCGATACCGGGTGATCGACGCCATACAGCTTGCGCGTCGCCTCGCTTTCGCGCCCCAGATCCGCCACCCCGGTCGCCGCCATCTGCATCCGTGCCGCCAGTTCATAATTGGCGATCCGCGCTTCCAAATCCGTATCGAGCGGACGATCAGCCTTCTGCTCGCGGTTCAATTGTTGGATCGCCGAAATCAGCCGCCGCTGTTTTTCCTCGCTCATCCCCTCCGGCCGGCTGATGTTGTAAATCGGCGCCTTCGCGTCCGCGCGCATCGCCGTTCCGTTGTAAACCGGCGGCAACCACGCCGAGGAGTGCGCCCGCCCCCCAATGCTCGCCCCTTCCCCCAGCGCGATGTAGGCGGGCAGGTTCTCGTTTTCCGTCCCCAGCGCATAGCTCACCCACGCGCCAATCGCCGGAAAACCCGTAAACCCGCGCCCGGTCACGAACGTGAACTGCGCCGTCGAATGGTCGATGCGGTCCGTCGTCATCGAGCGCACGAAACTCACCCGGTCGACCACCCTCTGAAAGTGCGGCAACAGATTCGAGATCTCCCGCCCGCTCTCCCCGCACCGGGTGAATTCCCATGGGCTCGCCATGATCTGTTGCGAACCGTTGAGCGCCCGGCCCTTGATTTCAAACGGCGCCGGCTTGCCGTCAAAGCGGCGCAGCACCGGCTTCGGATCGAACATGTCGATCGTGCTCGGTCCGCCCCCGATGTAGAGAAAAATCACCCGCTTGGCGCGCGGAGCAAAATGCGGATCCCGCGCTCCCAGCCCCGCTGCTTTGCTCATCATCGCGCTCAGCGCGAGTCCGCCAAATCCTAGGGCGGCTTCTTGGAGTACTTCTCGGCGTGTTCGAATCATGGCGGTCCTCAATTGCTGTACAAAAAGTCATTGGCGGCCAGCAGAGCCTGCAATAGCAGGCGCAGACCCGAAGGCGGATCCTCCGCCCCTTCCAGTAAGTTTCCCGCCACCCCCCACTCCCCGGGTCGAGCCTCCCGCGAATACAGCAGGAAAAAGGCCCGGCGCGCCGCCTCCTCGGCGTGCCCCGAGCTCTGCTCAAGCAGTTGCTCCCCCAGCGCTTTCGTGATCCTTTCGAGAAACGGAGAATTCAGCAGCGCCAGCGACTGCGAGGGAAGCGACGACCGGAAGCGCTGCGTCTCATGGTCTTGCGTCATCGACGGCGCATCAAAGGCATGCAAAAACGCCACCGGCCGCGTACGCGATTGTTTGAGATAAATCCCGCGCCGGTTCGGATTGCCCTTCTTTTCCTCCTCCATCCACTGCCCGTCCGGCCCCCGCCGCAACGGCTCCGGCTTGCCGAATTGACGCGTGTCCAACAACCCGCTCAACCTCAGCATGGAATCGCGGATCGTCTCCGCCTCCAGCCGCAGCGGCCCTTTCCGCCACAACAGATGATTCCCCGGATCGGCCGCCAGACAGGCCGCGCATTCCGCCGAACCCTGCCGGAAGACCTGGCTCATAACAATTTCCCGGATCAATTGCTTCAGATTCCACCCCTGCTGCTGGAATCGCACCGCCAGGTGGTCAAGCAACTCAGGATGCGTCGGCTTCTCCCCCTGCCGGCCAAAATCGTCCACCGATCGCACGATCCCTTCCCCGAAGAGAAACTGCCATACCCGATTCACAAACACTCTCGCCGTCAGCGGATGATCGGCCCCCACCAGCCACTCGGCCAGCGCCAGGCGCCGCCCCGTGTGGTGCCATTCCCGATGCGCCGCGGGATCGGGGAACCGAAAGGGCTTCTCCGGATTGTCCAGCACCAGCGGAATTCCCGGCTCCACCTTCGCCCCAGGCGCCAGATAGTTGCCCCGCGTCAGGATGTAGGTCGGCGACGGTGTCTTCGACACATCCCAGGCCGCTTCAATGAAACTCGGTTCAATCGCGCTTTGCTTCTTCCGCCGCGAAGCCTTCTTTTCTATCAACTCTTCCTTCCACCGCTTCAGTTCCGGGTACTTCTCCTCCATCTCGCCGTCGCTCATCAAATCCTTGGGCGCGCTGCGATCGATTTCGAGGTCGGGGTCGTCCTCGATCAGCTTGCGAATCTCCAGCCGCCGGGCGGGCTCAAGCGGCCGGCCCCGCCGCAACTCCGCGCGGAAGCCCTCATAGGTGGCCTCAAGCAGATCCTCGAGACGGCGAATTGTCTTGGCGTCATTGCTCGTCACATCGGCAATCCAGGCTTCCCGCGCCGCCTTCGGCATGTCCAGCACCATCCGGCTCGGCCACGGACCAAACCCGAGATTCGCCGCCAGCCAGTTCTCCGGATCCCAAGTAGCCTGAAATGCCGCCGTCAGCCGAAAGTAGTCCCGCTGCAACAGCGGGTCAAACTTGTGATCGTGACAGCGCACGCACCCAACCGTCAGCCCCAGCACATTCCCCAGGCTCGTCTCCACCGTCTTCTGCAAGGCGTCGAAATACTTGTCCACTTCGTAAATCGTCTGATTGTCGGTAATGTCGGCGATCGTGCGCAGATATCCCGTCGCCGTCAGCATCTCGGCCTCCTCCGGCGTCGGGCTCGCGCCCGGCTTGTAGTTGATCAATTGATCCCCCGCGAACTGCTCGGTCAGAAAGCGGTCGATCCGCTTGTTCGCATTCAGCGCGCGGATCACCCAATCGCGGTACTTCCACAAGGCCTCCCGCTCCCCATCGCCCGCGTCACCCCGCGTGTCCGAATAGCCGGCCACGTCAAGCCAGTGGCGCGCCCAGTGCTCCCCAAAGTGCGTGCTCTCAAGCAGACGGTCCACCAGCTTTTCATAAGCGTCTGCGCTCGTGTCGGCAAGAAAGCCCCGCGCTTCCGCCTCCGTCGGCGCCAGTCCCGTCAGCGCGAACGAGGCCCGGCGCAGCAGCGTGACACGGTCCGCCTCCCCCTGCATGGACCAGCCGCGTGCCTCCAGCCGCGCCTCGATGAAGGCGTCTATTTTCGAGCGCACCAGTGGGCTCTTGCTGACCGCCGGGGCGGGGAAGTCCCTCGGCTTCACAAAACTCCACCACTGCCGCGCCTCGGGCGTGATCCGCCGCGCCGCGCGCTCGGCCTCGGCCTGATCCAACTCTTCCTGCGGAAATCGCCCGTGCTCCAGATAGCTGCGGATCAATTGTTTGCTCGCCCCCGTCATCCGCCCCCCCAACGGCATCCGCCCCGATTCGATCATCATCCACAACAAACTCCGCTCCCCTTTCCCAGGGGCGATCACCGGCCCGCTGGCGCCCCCCGCCATCAGACCCGCGAAGCTGCTTAGGTCGAGGCCCCCCATCTTCCGCCCCGCATTGTGACAGGACACACAATTCTTCTCAAACACAGGCAATATCTCATCCTTGAACAGCGGCGCACGCTGTCCGGCCAGAATGCCCGCCGCCAGAAACAAGAGAAAAACCCACATCGCTCCTATGATTTCTATCACTTTCAAACGATCCGAACAAGGCTCGCTCATAATCAAGGAGTGAGTGCTGACGCGCGCTTTTCCCGCTTTCTCGATCGCTTTCCAGACTATGCCGCCACCGGTCATCTCGATGAACTGCGCCGCCGTGATTACGCCCGCCTCGATCATGCCGGCCAGATCTACCTCGATTACACTGGCGCTGCTCTTTACGGCGAATCCCAGGTCCGCCAACACCTCGCCCTCCTCGAGCAAGGCGTCTTCGGCAATCCCCACTCCGCCAACCCGGCTTCACTCTCGATGACCGGACACGTTGAATCCACCCGGCGGGCCGTTCTCGATTTCTTCGGCGCCGGCGATGACTACCTTCTCGTCTTTACTCCCAATGCCACCGGCGCCCTCAAGCTCGTCGGTGAGTCCTTCCCGTTTTCCCCCGCCAGCCGCTTTCTCGCCACCAGCGATAACCACAACTCGGTCAATGGCATTCGCGAATTCGCTCGCCGGGCCGGGGCTGGGATCACCTATTGCCCGCTGACTGAGAGCGAACTGCGCCTCGATCCGCTATGGCTCTCAGCCGAGCTCGACCGCCGCCCCGCCGCGGCCGAAAGCCTCTTCGCCCTGCCCGCCCAGTCGAATTATTCCGGCGTCAAACACGATCTCACTTGGGTCACCACCGCCCGCCGCCGCGGTTGGCGCGTGCTCCTCGATGCCGCCGCTTTTGTTCCCACCAACCGGCTCGACCTGCAACGCGTCGCCCCTGATTTCCTGAGCATCTCCTTTTACAAAATGTTCGGCTATCCCGCCGGGGTGGGCGCCTTGCTCGTGCGCAAGGAGACTTTGAGCCTTCTCGACCGCCCCTGGTTTGCCGGCGGCACCGTCAACTTCACCACGGTCAAGCGCCTCTCGCATGTGCTCTCCGCTGGCGAGGCGGCCTTTGAAGACGGCACAGTCAACTACCTCTCGATTCCCGCCGTCCGCATCGGCCTCGAGCACCTCGCCGCCATCGGAATGGAAACGATCGGGACCCGCGTTCGCTGTCTGTCCGGTTGGCTGCTCGAAGATCTGCACCAGCTCAAACATGCCAACGGCAAGCCCTTCGTAAAGCTCCATGGCCCCGCCACAACCGAGGCCCGCGGCGGCACGATTACCTTCAATCTCTACGATCCTTTCGGCGCCCGGATCGATTACCGCCGCATCGAGGAACTCGCCGGACTCACCGGGATTTCCCTCCGTACCGGCTGCTTCTGCAACCCGGGCGCCAATGAGGCCGCCGAGGGGCTGACCGACGAAGACATCGCCCTCGGCCAAACCCTCGGCAATGACTGGAATCTGCCGAACTTCGTGCGCCTGCTTGAGGCCAACCGCCTCGGCCGCGGCTCGGGAGCCATCCGCGCCTCGATCGGGCTCGCCTCGAATTTCACCGACGTCGCCCGCCTCGTCGATTTCCTCCGCCCCCTGCTCGATCAGCCGCGCGCTGCCATCGGCCAGGTCAGCGTGTCCGATGACACCTGCCGCGTGATTCGCGACAGCGCCTGAGCACCCCCGGCGCCGCTTCGCTCTCTCTTCCGCCAATCAATTGGCCGGCCCGCCAGAAAATCTCCAGTTCTTCCCCGGCTGCCTTCTATCCCAAAGGCAGGCGCTGCCGCCCTCCAGCCGGGCATCGAGCATCCGGCGCGCCTATCTTCCCCGCCGCCCTATCTTCTCCACCGCGATCACCTCGAACGGAAATCCCGCTGGAACCCGGTGCCCTCCCGTTGCCGGCGTGAAAAAAGAGGCATCCTTCACCTCCAGATTCTCGCCCACATCGACGACCCAGGGCCGCGCCGGCTCTCGCACCGCAAGTCCCGGTCCTTGAATCAGGTTGCGCCGGATTACATTCCCCTCCGGCGGCACCCCGCCCCCCCGCGCCAGATACGGCAGCACACTGCCAATCTCCGGATACCTCCGCGCATAGGGCGGATCCATCACCTTCATCGCCTCCACCGCCGGTTTCATATTCACATACACCATGTCCTGCCAAACCTTGCGCTTATCCATTCCTCGCGCATCCACGTGGATCGCCGGATTACAATCCACAAACACGTTATTTTCCACCCGGTTATCCCGGCCCCCTCCCACAAACGCTCCAAATTTTAGCTGATAGAAGATATTGCCATATATCGTAATGCCGGAGGCGCAGTCGTCCAGATACACCGCCATCGACCCAAACCCCACGCCACCCAACTCATGTATGTAGTTATACCGGATCACCGTGCCCCGCTCCGTATAATCCCGTCCTATGTAAATCGCTCCAACATCGCCCGTTTCAAGCGCCAGATGATGTATGTTGTTGTACTCAATCACATGGTCATTGCCGGTCAGCAAAATCCCCGCGTGCGGCGCATCATGAATCTCATTATGCGCGACACGATTGCCCACCCCATTTACCTTCACCGCCGGATTGTAAGTCCGCACCCACTGTCCCATATCATGGATATCGCAGTCCTCCACCCGATGGCCCGCCGGAGTCAAACTCCCTCGATCCCCCCCGGTGATCTCCACCGCGCTGTCCCCCGTGTGCGAAATCTCGCAGTGCTCGATGGCGTGCCTCTCGCCCCCCAACACGATCACCCCTACGTTGCCCAGGTTGCGTATCCGCCACCTCCTCAGCGTCACCCCTGCCCCGCCTTCGATCCGCACGCCATCCCCGCGCCCACCTTCCAAGGAAAATCCCTCCAGCCGCAAGCCCCGTGCCCCATCAATCTTCACCAGCGGTTGATCCAGTTGGGAGACAAATACCTCGCCTTTCCCTATTTCCGACGGCGGCCAAAAATAAATCCGCTTTGCCGCGTAATCCAGCCAGTACTCTCCCGGCTCATCTAACTCCTCGAGCACGTTGAGATAGTAATATCGCTGATCCTTTCTAAAGCCGTAGATTCCATGGGGCGCCGCCGTCAGCACCGACTTCGTCCCGGCATCGATCGACGCGACCCGCTCATAGGTATCCGCCCAGTCCCACGACCAATACCCATGCACCCAAATGTTTTCATCCTTCTTCCATCCCGCTGGCCGCTCCCCCTCATAGCGGAATCCGAATTCCAGCCGCCCGATCTTTCGGCCATGCCCATCGTCTTGTGGCTCGCGGTCCAACGGCTCGGCAATCCGCGCGAACTCCCCGTTCGGCCACCTCGCCACCGTCATCCGCTTCCCATTGAAAAATAGTTCCGAGTGCGCCGGCATATGTTCCCGCCCGAAGCCCCGCGCGCTCATCCCCCCAAGCCCCGCCATCGTTGCCATTCTCACCTTCCCCCGCGCCCGCTCCGGCAACCGCGCCAGCAGCGATCGATCCTTCACCGGCCTCCACCCTCGCACCCGCTCTCCCCCAATCAAACGCACCCCCGCTTCCGCAATGTAAACCGACCCCTCCGGATCGCGCGGCCCGAATTCGAGCGACCGCTCCAGCAAATAGTCCCCCGCCTCGATCCGCACCGTCTCCGCCTTTCCGCCGGCCCGCAGCGCGTCCCGCGCCCGCTCAATGCCGCCAACTCCCTGCTTGGCCGTCACCCGCACTTCGCCGCTCAACGCACCCGCCACCAACCCGGTCAGAATCGCGATTCTCATGATCCGATTATGCCCCGGGATTGAACGCGCCGCGCCTTCAGCGGCGATATCATGAAGGGGCAATGCGTGGACGGCTGCCGCTCTGGGTACTCATCATCGGGCTCTTTGGAAAATCCTCCGCCCAGCAATTCGAATTCTTTGAAACCAAAGTGCGCCCCGTTCTGGCCCGCAACTGTTACTCCTGCCATGGGCCTGACAAGCAATTCAGCGGTCTGCGCGTTGATTCCCGCGAGGCTCTGCTGCGCGGTGGCAAACGCGGCCCCGCTCTCACTCCCGGCAATGCCGGCCAAAGCTTGCTCCTTCGTGCTGTCCGCCATCAGGAAATTCCCATGCCCCTCGGCGGCCAACTCCAGCCAACCGATATCGCCGCTCTCGCCGAATGGATCGAGCGTGGCGCCCTCTGGCCCAATGCCCCCTCCCCCTCCCCAGCCCACTCCCGCTACCAGAAACTCCTCCGCGATCACTGGGCCTTTCAGCCCGTCAAAGCAACCAAGCCTCCCCGGTCCGGCCACCTCGTTGACGCCTGGCTTCCCGCCAATCCTCCCGCCTCCGCCCCCACGCTCCTGCGCCGCCTCAGCTTCGTCCTCACCGGCCTTCCCCCCACCCCTGAAGACTTAGCCCGCAACGAAAGCTTCGAACAAAGCGTCGACCGGCTCCTCGCCTCCCCCCACTACGGCGAACAGTGGGCTCGCCGCTGGATGGACCTCATGCGCTTTGCCGAAACCCGCGGCTACGAATGGAACTACGAAATCGCCGGCGCCTGGCGCTATCGCGACTATCTCATCCGCGCCTTTAACGCCGATCTCCCCTACTCCCAACTCATCCGCGAACACCTCGCCGGCGACCTCCTCGAATCACCCCGCATCGACCACCGCGCCGGCATCAATGAGTCCGTCATCGGCACTGCTTTCTTTCGCCTCGGTGAAGCCGGTCACGACGACTGCATCCAGTTCCGCGAAATTGCCCTCGACGTCATCGACAACCAGATCGACACCCTCACCAAAGGCTTCCTCGCCCTCACCGTCGCCTGCGCCCGCTGTCACGACCACAAGCTCGATCCCATCCCCACCCAGGATTACTACGGCCTCTATGGCATCCTCAACAGCAGCCGTCCCGTCCTCCGCTCCCTCGCCAGCCCCGCCGCCAATCAAAAGCTTCTCGATCAACTCCTCAACCTGCGCGGCCGCATACGCTCCGAACTCGCTCGCCTTTGGACCCGTGAAGTTCCCCTCCTCTCCGCTCGTCTCGCCTCGCGGCATTTCACTCCCACCAAGGAGATGGCCGACCTCGAGACTCTCTGGAGCTCTCTCGAATCGGAAGGTGCTGCCGGCTGGCAACGCTATCTCACCGAAGCCCGCCGGCGTCAGGATGACGCCCGCAACAACTACGAGCCCTTCGATACCGGCTGGCTCGCCGACGGCAGTGGCATTGAAAAAACCGGTCCCGGTGAATTCGTCCTCACCCCCACTGGTGCCGCCGTGGTCGAAGCTATCTTGCCCGCTGGCGTCTACAGCGGCGTCATCTCCCCCAAACTCCAGGGCGCCTTGCGTTCCCCCCTCCTGCCCAAGAACCGCAAATTCATCAGCGTTCGCGCTTACGGCGGCTCCCTCGCCGCCCGCCGCACCGTCATTGATAACTGCGCCATCGGCGAGCAAAACAAACTGCTCGAAGGCCGCTGGCCCTCCTGGACCAAGTCCGAGACCTACTCCCAGCAACAGCGCCTTCCCGTCTTTCTCGAACTCGTCACCCGTTGGGCCAATCCCCGCTATCCCGACCGTCCCGGCGTTCTCAAGCCCGATCAGGAAAAACTGCTCTCCGCCCAGGAATCCTACTTCGGCTGGGCCGGAGCCGTCACCCACGACGTCGAAGAGAGCCCGCGCGAACCCCTGTCTCATATCCTGGATCTCGACGGCCAGACCCTCACCACCCCAGAGGGCCGCGCCGCTGCTTTCTCCCAGGCCATCGCCGCCGCCGTGCGCCGTTGGGCCGACGCTCAGTCGAGTGACGAGGATGCTCGCTGGCTCGATTGGGCCCTCCGCCAAGGTCTGCTTGAAAACCGCGCGGAAGCCTCTCCCCTTCTCCCCTCCCTCCTCAACGAATACCGCGATACCCAATCCCAACTCGGCTCCGCCCCCATGGTCGAAGGCCTTGCCGACGCCGCCACCGGGCGCGATTACCCCGTCCTCATCGCCGGCAGCCCCACCAGCTTCGGCGAAATTGCCCCCCGCCGCCTGCTCGCCGGGATTCTCGCCGGCCCGGTCATCACCGGCCCCGGCAGCGGTAGAAGAGAGTTGGCCGAACAAATCGCCAGCCCCCAAAATCCCCTCACCCCCCGCGTCATCGTCAACCGCATTTGGCAGGCCGTCTTCGGCCAAGGCCTTGTCCGCAGCGTCGATAACTTCGGCGCCCTCGGCGATAAGCCTGAACACCCGGAACTCCTCGATGCCTTGGCCGCCCGCTTCATCGCCGACGGCTGGAGCATCAAGAAAATGATGCGCCTCCTGCTCACCAGCGCCAAGTTCCGCGAAGCCGCCTGGCCCCTCCGCCGCCTCTCCGCCGAGGAACTCCGCGATGCCATCCTCGCCGCCGCCGGTGAACTCAAACCTAGTCTTTACGGCGAAAGCATCTCCCCCCATCGCACCGCCCCCGAAGCCTACCGAAAACTCCTCGCCGGCCCTCTCGATGGCGCCGGCCGCAGAAGCATCTACACCAAGGTCACCCGCATGGAAGGCCCCGCTTTCCTCGAAACCTTCGATTTCCCGCTCCCCCTGGCCGGCCGCGGCCGCCGCGACGTCACCAACGTCCCCGCCCAGGCTCTCACTCTCCTCAACGACCCCTTCGTCATCGAAATCGCCCGCCGCTGGGGCGCCAAACTCGCCGCCGACTCCGCCACGCCTGATCAGCGCATCGATAGCATGTTCCGCCGCGCCCTCTCCCGCCCCGCCTCCCCCGCCGAAAAACAGCGCTTCCGCGGCCTCGCCGCCGAACTGGCCACCCTTCACAAAGCCAGCATCCTCACCAGTGAAGCCGTCTGGAAGGATGTCGCCCACGCTGTCTTCAACCTCAAGGAGTTTCTCTATGTCCCCTAACTGGTCGCGCCGGGATACCCTCAAACTCGCCTCCAACGGCTTTCCCCTCCTCTCCCTGCAAGGCCTCCTCGCCGCCGGCACTCACCACCCCGCCCCCGCCAAGAAAGTCATATTCCTCTTCATGCCCGGTGGCGTTTCCCACGTGGAGAGCTTCGACCCTAAGCCAAAACTCGACCAGCTCGACGGCCAGCCCGCTAAACTCGACAGCTACGTCGCCGGCCCCAAACGCAAATGGCTCCGCGGTCTGTGGAAGTTTCAACGCCACGGCCAATGCGGCGCCCCGGTCAGCGAACTCTTCCCTCACACTGCCCAGCACGTCGATTCCCTCGCCATCATCCGCTCCATGCATTCCGAGTTCCCCCTCCATGCTCGCGGTAATGTCTTCCTCCATACTGGCCGCAACGTCGGCGGTTATCCCAGCCTCGGCTCCTGGATCACCTATGGCCTCGGCCTTGTTAACCAGAACCTCCCCGGCTACGTCCTCCTCCGCGATGCCTATGTGCCGCCCGGCGGCATGGAGAACTTCGCCAGCGGCTTCCTCCCCGCCGCCCACCAGGCCACTCACGTCAAGGACGAAGGCGTCCCCGTGCGCAACCTCACCCCCGCCGATCCCGATAACCGCATCCAGCGCGCCAAGCTCGATGCCCTCCTCGCTCAGGACCGCGAGTTCCTTCGCATCCAGGGCGGCGGCGATGCCATCGAATCCGCCATCGCCAATACCGAACTCGCCTACCGCATGCAGTCCCTCGTGCCCGATGTCCTCGACCTCGCCAAGGAAAGCGAAGCCACCAAGAAACTCTACGGCCTCGATGCCGCCGACAAGCCTAAACGCCTCTACGGCCTGCAATGCCTCCGCGCCAGACGCCTCATCGAAAGCGGCGTCCGCTTCGTCGAGGTCACCTGCCCCAACCTCGTCGGTATGAATGGCACCTGGGATCAGCACGATCACCTCAAGCGCGACCATGAACGCAATGCCTTCGTCACCGATCAGGCCGTCGCCGGCTTGCTCACCGACCTGAAACAGCGCGGCCTCTGGCAGGATACCCTCGTCATCTGGGCCGGTGAGTTCGGCCGTACTCCCGATACCGGCAATGGCGATGGCCGCGACCACCATCCCTTCGCCTTCACCATCTGGATGGCCGGCGCCGGCATCCAGGGCGGCGTTACCTTCGGTGAAACCGATGAAGTCGGCGACAGGATCGTTCGCGACCCCGTCTCCATCCACGACCTCCACGCCACCATCCTCCACCTCCTCGGCCTCGACCACGAGCGCCTCACTTACCGCTTCAGCGGCCGCGAACAACGCCTCACCGATGTCCATGGCCGCGTGGTCCGGCAAATCCTCGCTTAACCCAACCCCCCCCCTACACCGACAACCACTCCCGGCAGGCCCCGTGCACCGCCTCCAGCCTCAACTCCCCCTCCGGTAAACGAAACTCCGGCGGCCCCAGCACCAACATCTCGTCCATCCCCTCGGCTACAAACAAAAACACTGTCTCCCTGCGATACTCCACGTACTTGCCCGCCTCCTGCCAGATGTACTGATAGAACACCTCCAGATCCACATACGATCCCAACATGTCCGCCTGCGTCGGGATCGCCGTCGCCTTCTCCTGATCCGTGAAAATCAACAACCCGCTGAACGGCTTCACCTTGTTCCGGATCCCAAATCCCGCCACCAGGCACGATGGCCGCGCCCGCCGCAGGGCCTGCACGCTCGCCCACTGCACGAATGTGTTGTTTAACAGTAGCGTCCCGTTGCCCGCCAGTAGTGTCGCCCGGATAAACTCCGCCACCAGCGGATCCCCCGCGTACTCGCTGTCCCGCGGCTGCAGCGTTTTCAATTTCTCACCCAACTGCCGCGGCCCCCGCACTTCCCCCTCCTCGGCAATCTTTTGCACCTCGCCCATCAGTCTCGTCCGGTAATTCTGCAACTGCTCGTAGCTCAGCCGCGTCGCCCGCTCCGAGCAAGCCAGCAACGCCGTGCCCGTCTCGATCGTCCACGCCGTGTGTGGCCCCCGCGCCCCCGCGCACAAATCCAATAGACTCGCCGCCAACGCCGGCTTCCCCTTTCCCGTCAACAGCAGTGGCGCGTACTGTGCCGATTCCTCCGGTACCGCCAGCCGCACCCTCCGCCCCGCCGGCAGCCGCGTCCACATCCGGTCCGGTCCCACCGGCAACTCCCCCGGCGCCATCACAATCACTAACCGCCTCTGCCCCTTTACCGCTCCATCTAGCGCCGGGCCGATCTCGTTGAATATCGCCGCAATCTCCCTCCGCCACTCCGCATACAACGGATTGCGATTCAGAAAATCCACCTGCTCGAGCGTAAACCGCCCCCGCGGCCACGTCCTCTCCGTTACCCCCATCCGCGGCTCCAACTCGGACACCCGCGCGAACAAACCCGCCGGTGCCTTCTCCAGATACGCTCCCAGCCGTGCGTAATAATCTTGCTCCGCCGGAAACAGCCTATCCCATCCCCGCAATTGCTCCACGAAATACGCCGCGAACGTCACCGGAACATGATCAAAGTCCAACCGGGGCGGGGAACTCATCACACCAAAATCTCGGGCGCCGCCACTCCCGTCATCCCCTCTGCCTTCAACCCCAGCATCGCCGCCGCCGTCGCCGCCACATCAATGTGCCGGATCGGTTTATCCGTCGCCCCCTTCTTCACCCCCGCTCCCAATGCCAGCAGCCACGTGTTCCGGCAACTCGCGTCCCCGGAACGGTGATTCAGAAAACCATTCGCCGTATCCATGTCCCCGTCCCGGCCCAACTCCGGCAAGATCAACAGCGTCGTCTGGTCCTTGTACTTCGGGTTCGCCTGCACCTCATCCCACAGCATCCCCGTCAGCCGGTCCGTCTTCGTCACCGCCTGTAAGTACAGTGAGTAACTTCCCCAGTGCGCCACATCCATATCCCAGAAATTCACCAGAATCAGCCTCGGCCCAAACTCCCGCATCACTTCCCGCGTGATGAAAAACGTCAACTCGTCCCCCGAAGTCGGCGCCTCGGGCCCGTTGATGAATTCTCCCAATGCCCGCGTTAATGTGTTTCTTACATGCTGGTCCATCTGCCGCCCACCCTTGAAGATCGTCCAGCCCACGCCTTCATAGCCTTCCTGCAGAATCGTCTCCAGCCGCCGGTGCACCGCCTCCCGGTCCGCCACATCCCCCCCGTTCGGCTTCTTCACGATGTCGCTCACCGCGTCCAACAATAACTGCTTCGGCAGTACGACATTGGCCCCATGCGCCAAACCGTAATCCCGCTCCGTACTCGCCCCCATCGCCGCGAAACTCTTGTTCGTCGCGATCACCCACGCATCAAGCGGCCCCGCCTTGCGCGCCTTCCGGTACTGCTCGAATAGCGTCGCCGATGCCGGCGCCTGAAATCCAAAATCATCCACCCTCTGCCAGTTCCCCGTGACGATGCTCGCCGTCGAGTTGAAGTGCGATAGCACCCCCTGATTCCAGCAGTTCTGATAGAAATATCCTTCCTTCTGCAGCCCCGCCAGCCGCGGAATGTTCCGCAACCCAGCCGGCGAAAATGTCTCCGCCGTCCGCACCCCTCCCCCAAAGGTCACTAGGATCACCTTCCGCCCACGCGCTTGCGCTTCCGCCGCCTCCGCCCATATGTTCAATAGGCCCGGCGGCAGAATCCGCTGCGCTATCGTCAGTCCTGCCAGTTTTAGAAAATCTCGGGTAAGCATCTCGCCGACCCCTATTTCATCACGATTTCAGAAATACATCTTCAACGCCAGCTGCACTTGGCGCGCATCATTCGGCGAGTTCCGCGTCGCCGTCACCCGCCCGAAGTTCCGCGTGTCGATGAAGTTCGTAAACGCCGGATTCGCAAACGCCGGCGTGTTCGTCAGGTTGAAGGTCTCCAGCCGGAACTGCATCCGGAACCGCTCGTTCAACTGGAAGTCCTTGAACATCGAAAAATCCAGCTTCGCAAAGCCCGGCCCCGTTACCTGCGTCCTTTGTCCGCCCAACGGTGAATAATCCGATTGACCGTTCTGCGTCGCCACCGGAGGATTGCGGAATGCCGCCGCGTTGTACCAGGATTCCACCTTCCCGATGTACTTTTCCTGCCCAGGCGCCTGGAAGGCGAAACACCCCGCCCCCGCCGTCGTGGGCACCGCGCATCCGATCGATTGCGGTTGTCCCGAATACACCGACGCGATCCAGTTCGCGCTCCAGCCGCCAAACAGCGCCTGGCTGAACCCTCTCGCCCCCGACATCAACTTCCGCCCCTTGCCGAACGGCAACTCGTAGCTCCCGTTAAACGTGTACGCGTGGTTGATATGGAACGAAGCCAGCGCCATGTCCGCCTTGATTCCCATACCAGGGATCATCGGTCCACGGAAGCCCCCCACGTTTCCGCCATTCAACAGGTCCCCCGCGTTTGTCATCGTTTTCGCCCACGTATACGTCATCAGAAAATTCAATCCGTTATCAAATCGCTTCATGAATTTGTTCTGCATCGAGTGGTAGTGGCTGTTCCCGTTCGTGCTCGCATACGACGCCCCGCGCGCAAAGTCCGGCCACGGAATGAATAGCTGCGGATTCGCGCTCGGCGTCAGGATCTGCATCACATGATTCGATCCCATGAACGTCTCGATATTCCGCCCCAAGCTCGCCACGTAACCCGATTCAATGCTCATGTTCTTCATCAACTCGTATTGCAACGTCACGTTGTAACCCTGCATGTACGGCGTCTTGTAGTTGAACTCAATCCCGCGCAGCGAGAGAAAACGCCCATTCACCCGCCGCGGATCCATCGGTACGCTCGACAATCCCCGCTCCAGCGTGGCAATGTTGCCGTCCGCAAATTGCACCGGCGTCCAGGCATTCGCCGGCTGGAAGTTGAAGTCGAATTGGAACGGATAGTTGTAGCCCAGATTCGGCGCCCCACCGCGGTTCTCGAACGCCCCATAATAAATCCCATAGCCGCCGCGGATCACCAGCTTGCTCGTCGCCGCGTAAGCAAATCCGAAGCGCGGCGCTAAGTTATGCTTCTCGGCCCGCCCCAAACCCGAACCAAATTCATCCGAGTAGTTCAACTTGATCCCATTCGCTTGCAGTAACGATAGGAATGTCGTCGACAGCACCGGTTGATCGCGCCGGTTCCCCGGAATGATGAATTGCGGGTCCGTCAGCGAAGGAATGAAGTTCGCCTGCGCTCCATAGCGCTCTCCCACCAAGCTGAATAAATCCCAGCGCAGCCCCAGATTCAATGTCAACTTGCGGCTCACCTTCCAATCGTCCTGGAAGTAAAGGCCCGTGTAATACTTGCGGTTGGCTACACCACCGAAATTCGAAGCCGCCACCGAACTCGCCCCCGCCCCGCCCGTGCCCGCCGCGTCCGTCGGGTTCAGCAAAAACTGCGCCCGCCCCGTCGATGTATCGTTCAGGTTCGGGATCGACGTGTAGATGCCATTGAAGCTAAACCGTCCCCGCGAGGTCGGCGGCGCCAGCCACGGAAAGTCAATCAGCTGTCCCTCCCAGCCCGCCTTCATCGTATGGTTCTTATAAACCTTCGTCAGGTTGTTCGACAACTGCACCGTGTTCGAATAACGCTCCGAAATAATCCAGTCCGACGGGCCCAGATTCGCCAACCCCCCGATGCTCAACCCTGGCAAGCCTCCATTGCCCGGCGCCTGCAAAATACCCTGTATGCCAAACTGCGATGGGATGTTCGTCGTATCGTTGGCGAACGGTTGCGCCCTCACTGAATGCTCCCGGTTGAAGCCCGCCCGCATTTCGTTGATCAAGGTCGGCGCAAACGTGTGCGTGTAGCTCAGCGCCGCCCCCTGCGTCCTCACCGTCTCATCGCCATTGTTGAATCCACCCCCATCGGCAAACCCTTCAAACGGCCCCGGCTTGAACCGGGTCACATCCGCGAAACTATAGCGGCCAAAAATCTGGTCCCGCTCGCTGAAGTTGTGATCGATACGCACGTCGAACGCATTCGTATCGTCAATGTTGCCCCGTGTCACGTTGAAATTGTTGAAAATCCCCGCGTTCGTCGGCGACGGATACAGGTTCATTAACTTCACCGCATTCGCGTTCAGCCGGCTCGCCGGAATCGCATTGTTCATAAATGGATCCCGCACCGGTGCCCCGTTCACAAACCGCGTCGTCGCCGGATCAAATATCGTGCCCGATGCAAATTCCCGTCCCAAAACATCACGCCGGCTGCCGCTCTGAAACGCGATCAGCTCCGAAAAGTTCGTGTGCCCGCTCGTACGCTGCACCGCCGTCGGCACGTTCGCCGTGATCGGTACCGCCTGCCGGATCCGCGTCCCTTCATAATCCGCGAAAAAGAAGGTCTTGTTCCGCTTGATCGGCCCCCCTACCGCTCCACCAAACTGATTCTGCCGGTATGCTCCCTTCCTCACTCCCCGCTGGTTCAAAAAGAAATCCGTCGCATCAAACTTGTCATTCCGCAGAAACTCCCATGCGCTTCCGCGAATCTGATTCGTCCCCGATTTCAGCGACGCGTTCAACACCGCCCCGCCCGCGCGCCCAAACTCCGCGCTGAACGCATTCGTCTGGATCTTGAATTCCCCGATGGCATCCACCGGCGGCCGCAGCACAAACGCCGCCCCACTCAAAAAGTCCACATTGTTCGAGTTGTTGTCGATCCCATCCAGCAGAAAGTTATTCTGCGCCGGTCTCGTTCCGTTCGCCGTGAACCAGCCCGTCGCATTCAACCCTCGCCCCTCCGGCTGCGGATGCGTCACCCCGGCCGTCAGCCGCGCCAGAAAGTTGTAGTTCCGTCCGCTCAATGGCAAGTCATTGATCGTCTTCGCGCTGATCGTCTCACCCACCGATCCGCTCTGCGTCTGCAGCACGGGCAGCGTGTCCGATACGTCCACCGTCGTCGTCACTTCACCCGGCTTCAGACTGAAATCCACCACGCTCTGCTGTTGGATGTTTACTTGCACCCCTTGCCGTCGCGTCTTTTGAAAGCCGGCAAACTCCACCTCCACCGTGTACGATCCGATCTTCACCGGCGTGAACAGGTATCGCCCTTCCCCCGATGTGGTCACGTTCTGCTGAAAACCCGTCCCTTCGTTCAGCAACGTCACCTTCGCCCCCACAATCGTCCCCCCACTGGCATCGCGAATCAAACCCATCACCGAGCCGGTATCCACCTGAGCCATCAACGGACTCATCACCACCGCAAAAGCCAAAAACGCAATGCTTCCAGAGCGCAACAGCGACATACGGACTCTCTCCTCAGCCAAACTTAATTTTTGTCAACTCTATACAACTGTCTACAGGTTGTCAACGTCTACTTCGCCTTGTGTCTACTTCGCCTTGCCCGCCCGCAACCTCCGGTACTCCTCCAAATGCTTCCTCGCTAACTCCGCCTGCCCCGCCTTTTGGTACAACTGCCCCAGCCGGTAATGCGCCGCCTCCACCCCCGGCGCCAGCCGCAGCGCCGCCTTCAACTCCACAATCGCCTCCTCCGTCCGGTTCGCATCCGCATACAGCTTTCCCAACTCCAGCCGCGGCTCGTGCATCCGCGGCGCCAGTGCCGCCGCCCTCTTCAAAAACGGCTCCCCCTCCCCCGCCTTCGCCGTCTTGCTCAGGCTCAATCCATACAGATACTGCGCTTGCGCATTCCGCGGATACCGCCGCGCAAAACCCTCCAGCCGCGCCCGCACCAGTGGCCCCGACTCCGGTGTCAGCTCAATCATCAGCCCCAAAAACACCAGCGGCCGCAAGTCCTCCGGATTCAAATCCACCCCCGCGCACACCGCCCCCGCCGCTGCATCGTACTCCCGCAGCGCATAGAGCGCGACTCCCTCACCCACCTTCAGCCTCGCCGACTTCGGAAACCGCTCCCCCGCATACCGGAACACCTTCAGCGCCGCCTCCACCGCCCCATGGCTCTGCAGATGATTCCCCCAATCAAACAAATGCCGCTCGCTCGGCTCGGTCTCTGCCGCCCGCTGGTACCGCTCCGCCGCCGGCCCCGGTTGCCCCGCTGCCGCCAACCACTGCCCCTCAAGATGGTCCACCGCCGCCGTCCGCGGCATCCCGTCCAAGATCTTTCTCGCCTCCCCCAGCCGCCCCGTCTCGATATAAGCCACTGCCAAATCCGATCGCGCCGCTGTATCCGCCGGCCTCGCCGCCACGGCCGCCGCCAGAAATGCCGCCGCCTCCCCGGCCTTGCCCGCCTCCAGCAAAAACTGTCCTAACGCCAGATTCGCCCCAAACTCCCGCGGTTGCGCCCGCTGCTTGCGCCGCAACTCCTCCTCCCCCGCTTGTCCGTAGCCCGCAATCGCTACCCCCAACACCGCCACCAGTAAATTCCGCTCCCACCTCCCCCATCCCCCCCTACGGCTGCGCATTCGCTAAATCCTCCAGCGCCTTCCGCGCCACCCGGCTATCCGGCTTAGCCCGCAACAAGCGCTCCATCGTCGCCCTCGCTTCCGCTATACGCTTCGTCTGTACATACACCCGCCCCAGGTTCAGATACAACATCTCATCGGCCGGCGCCGCCGCAATCCCCTGCTCAAACGCCCCGATCGCCTTTGCCACTTCCCGCTGCTGCAGATAAATCACCCCCAGGTTGTTCCACGCCGCCGAAAACCCCGGTCGCAGCCGCACTGCTTCCTCCAGATGCTGCGCCGCCTCTCCCCTCTGCCCCCGCTTGGCCAGCGTCAGCCCCAGTCCCTGCTCACCCTCCGCGTTCCCTTTCTCCACTGCGAGCGCCTGCCGGTAATACCGCTCCGCTTCCCCCAGCTTTCCCAACTTGTCGCACGCCTGCGCCGCGTTCAGCAACACATATCCCAATCCGCTCTTGGCCGCCAGCGCCTGCTCAAAATGCCCGAGCGCCATCCGATGATCCCCCCGCGCCATCGCCACCCCGCCCATCTCATTCCAGACCTCCGCCGACGCCCCGTCCACCCGCAACGCCTCCTCAAGCAATCCCGCCGCCTTCTCCAGCCGTCCCCCCTCCCGGTGTATCTGCGCCACCAGCGTCAGCGTCCGCACATTCCCCGGCTGCTTGCGCAATACTGCCTCCAGATAAGGTAACGCCTGCTCCGGATACCCGCACCACAACAACGAAGCCCCCAGTTTGAAATAGTCCCGCCGCCCCGGCCCCCGCGGCTGTTCCCCTTTCCCCATACTCGCCAGATCCGCCGCCACCTCGCCCTTCCCCGGCCGCTTCGCATAAATCTTCACCGCATGCCCCTCGGCGTTCAACAACAGCGAGAGCGGCAACTCGAGCGGCGCCCGGTACTCAAACAAATACCGCCGGAACAGCGTATACGTCGCCAGCCGGTCCCCCGTAGCCTCCTCGAGCACAAACAGTCCCGGCCCCTTCTGCGCCTCCGGCAACGGTACCGGCTCAAGCAACCAGGTATCCTCGAGCCGCGGCCGGTTGTCTCCCCGCGCCTCCCTTGCCTCGATTGCCTCCGCCGCCGCAAATCTCCGCCCCACCGCCCCCTCGCCTTCTGTCACCTCATACAACGCCCCCGCCTCCAACTCCCCCAATTCCTGCTCGAGCCCGCTCGGCCACACGATCCTCACTCGCGCCTTCTTCTTCTCTCCCAGCCCAAAGTAGATCGTCTTCGTGTGTTGCGATAAATACCCTGATCCCGCCGTCACCCACTTCGCCCGCCCCTCCACCACCGCCCGCGCTCCAATCCCATCCCGGTTCGATCGCGTCCCCCGCAACCGCAATCCAATCCGCTCCCGCCCCTGCCCCACCCGGTTCTGAAACACTCTCACCTGCGGCCCCAGCCGGTTCTTCACCACCACATCAAGGCATCCATCCCCGTCGATATCCGTCACCGCGAACGCCCGCGAATCCCCCACATACGCCAATCCCGACTCCGCCGACGCATCCCGGTACCGACCCCCTTCCTTCACATAAAAAACATTGGGTTCGTTCCCGTTCCAGCTATACCCCTCCCGGATGAACTGATTGAGAGCGTTCCAGCCATTCTCATACGGCCCCGAAGCCACCGCCGTCGCCGGCGTCTTCGCCACCACTTGCCGCCAGAAGAATCCCATCAGATCCGGCTGCTTCGGCCCCGTCATCATCCCGCACGTCAAAAACAACTCCGCCTCCCCGTCGTTGTCAAAATCCGCCGCATCCGCTCCCCAGCCCCACCGCCCCATCGCAATCCCCAAATCCTCCGCCCGAAACTTCCCCTCACCCCCATTCCGGTAAAAACTATTCCCCTTTGTATGTCCCTCCCACTTACTATCGAATGGATAAGGAAACTTCTCATGCCGCACCACCTTCTGTCCCGCCTCCGTCCACATATTCGCCACATATAGGTCCGGCCGCCCCGTTCCAGCCTCATCAAACCAGCACGCGCTCATCCCCGGCCCAATATCTTCCACCCCCGCCTCCGCCGCCACATCCCGGAACTTCCCACCCTCATTCCGGTAAAAATTGTTCCGCCCAAAATCGTTCGCCACATACAGGCTCGGCCACCCAGACCCATCCACGTCCCCCCACGCCGGTGCGAAACTGTACCGGTTGTTGTTCTCATCCATCCCGCTTTCCCGCGTTACATCCTCAAAATAACCCGTCCCATCCGCCCGCAGCCGGTTCCGGAACAGAAAATTCGCCGGCCCGTTCTGCGCGTCAAAGTAAGGTACCGGATACCGGAACTGCGCCTCACTCTGAAAGAAACTGTAAGTGCAAAGGTATAAGTCGAGCTTGCCGTCCCGGTCAAAGTCCGCCGCCGCCATCCCCGTAAACGCTCCCTGTGGCGGCTTGGCGAAGCGAAACGCATCCGGCGCCAATTCAAACTGCCCCTTCCCATCGTTCAAATACAGCAGCGGCCCCGCCCCCCGCAGCACGATCAGATCCTGCCTCCCCACATTCCTCAAATCGAGCAACAGCGCCGCTGACGTATCCTCGAGCAATTCCACTCCCGCCTCGCGCTCCACCAGCTTCCCCCCGCTCCATCCGAACAACCGGTTCGGCAGCCCCGCCGGCTGGCACACATAAATCTCGTCCCGTCCATCCCCGTCCACATCCCCCACCGCAATCCCGTTATTCCCATAAATGTCAATCCCGCTCCCCGCATCCAGCCGCGCAATCCAGTACGGTATCCCCCGCTCCAATTGCTCATCCCGCAGCACCGTTCCCGTCACATCCGCAAACCGTCCATCCCGCCGCGGCGGCGGCGCCGGCATCACCGGGTCTTGCCCAAACTCGTCATGCCCCCCCTCGATCCACTCCCGGTAGGCCAGATACGGCGGGTTGTTCCGGTACACCACCTCCTCGGCCCGCACAAGCGGCGCCAGCACCGATAACGCCAGCCACTCCCGTCGCGTCACCGCGCCGCTCCCCTTGCGGCCCGAGCCGCCACTACCGCATCAATGGCGAATAAATCCATGCGCAACAAACCCGCTCCCCTCACAATACCCCATGGCTCCCCCAATCGGCCCCCGGCCTCATGTTAGCCTGTCCATGCAATGCGCTTCGCCGGCCTTCTCGCCCTGCCCGCGCTCCTCCTGGCGCAAATCACTGCTCCCCCCGAGTTCCAGCCCCCCGCCGCCTTCCACTCCCCTTCCGCCGCCGCTCCCCTCGATGGCTCCTCTCATGTCGCCGCCGAACGCGCTCAAATCAACCAAACCCTCGTTCAACTCCTCCGCGCCATCCCCCAAGCCGCCCCCGGCCTCAAACTCATCGACAACCGCCTTCTCGATCAAGCCGAAACCCTCTTCCGCGAAAGCGGCCCCCCCGAAGGCCTCGCCGTTATCCTCTTCCTCACCGGCCAGCCCGATGCCAGCGCCGAAATCCTCTGCCGCCTCCCACACCACCGCGTCCTCCCCCTGCTCGGCGAAATCATCGCCGCCACCCCCGCCTGGGCCCCCCGCATTCTCGCCCACATCGAAACTCTCGCCCCCTCCCATCCCAACCGGGCCGATGCCGAATTCTACTGGGCCCGCGCCCTCCTCGCGCAATCCCCCGATCGCTCCGCCGCCGCTCTCCCCCACCTCCGCCGCGCCGCCTCCCTCGAGCCCAAATCCACCCGCGCCCTGCTCGAGCTCGGCCGCCTCCACGCCGCCCGCCAACAACTTCCCGACGCCATCCGCGCCTTCGAACAGGCCCTCGCCCGCGATCCCTCCCTCGCCATGGCCCACTACCGCCTCTCCGCCCTCTACCGCTCCCTCGGCAATGCCGCCAAAACCCGCTTCCACCTCTCCCATTACCAACGCCTCAAAGCCCCCCCGGAACCCCGCTGATCCCCCGGCACACTGCCTCCTGACCGCAAAACCAATCCCGCAACAAACCCACAATCCCCGCCTTTCCCTCTCCCACCCATTCCCCCCTCCTCCTCCGGTACTCCTCCAGAATCCCCGCCAACCGCTCCCGCAGTCTCCGGTCTTCCTCTCTTTCACTCGCCCCCTTCGCCACCGCGTAAACCACCCCCCGCTCCGCTCGCGCAAACGTTGGCATCCCAATGAAATCCCGCTTCACAAACTCCCCCGTCAACCCCTGCTCCCGCGCCGCTCCCACGAAAAAGTCCACTGCATAATCGGGGTACCCATACAGATACCCCAAGCCCCGAAACCGCGCGCCGCTCTCCTGATACTCCACCGTCATCACCGTCTCCAGCGCATGCGCCGCCTCCGTCAGCCCCAATCCACAAAAGAATTCCCGATGCCCCTCCACCATCCTCTTCAGCCCTCCCCGGTGCAGCACCACTCCCTCAAAATACCGCTCCATCCCCTTCTTCTCCTTGTCGGCAAACAACCTCCCGAAGTGATGCACCGTCGCCACCAGCTCGTCCCCACAGCGGAACTCCGCCAGCATCCTCCGCGCCGCATCCACCTCTTTGGCCTCCAGCGCCCCCGCCACCATCCGGAACGTCACAAACCCTCCCGACATCGGCTTCACTCCCCCCACCACCGTATACAGCGCCTCGCTGTCCATCAACTGCAAATACAACTTCTCCGCCGCTGCCCTCTCCTCGGCCGGCAACCGCTCCACCGGAAAGCACTCCTCCCGCCGCACTCCCTCGCCCCAGGCCACCACCGCCAAAAACACGAAATAGATACGCATCACCATGCCACCTTCATTGAGAATTGCACCGATCGCGGCCCGCCGATCTGAAACAGTGGATTCAACGCTCCCGCCCCCGGCGACAATCCCCGCCCCAACATCGTCTGCGCTGCCCCAAACCCTGCATTGTTCAGCGCTCCCGGCGGATTCGCGAAGTTCGCCCGGTTCAGCACATTGAAGAAATCCGTTCGCAACTCCACCCGCCACTTCTCTCTCCGCCACAACGTCCGCCGTACCGCCACATCCACCTGCCCCACCGCCAGGCCCCGCAGTGCATTCCGCCCCAGCGTCCCCTGCCTGGCCGCCCCCACCCCGCGAAATGCTGCTCGGTTGATCACCCTCCCCCCCGGCCTCCCCGCATCTTCCAAATAAAGCGGCACGCCCTCTATCAGGTCCGGCCTCACTGCCGTCGTGATTCCCAGATTCAAATCATCCAAGCCCGTAAACACATTCACCGGTGTCGCCGTCCGCAATCTCCCGATCGAGTCCACCGCAAATCCCTTCCACTCCGCTGTCGCCGCCGCCACCAGGTTATGCCTCACATCAAAGTCTGCCACACCCCGGTCCAAATTCCTCTCATACCGCCCAATGGCCGGTGCTTGCGTCGTCTCATCGGAAAAGTTATCGATCGCCTTCGCCCACGTATAGCTCACCTGCCCCTGCCAGTGCTTCAGCGCCCGCCGCCGAAACTGCACTTGCATCGACTGATAGTTCGATTGCGCCGCATTCCGCGACACGTTCACCGTGCTGTTCAATCCAAACAGCCCCAGATTCACCACCGTGTTCCCCGGCCGGTTTCGCAGCAGTTCGTTGAACAGCAGATCTCCCGCCCGGTTCGCCACATACCGCACATCAAGCACCCCCACTCTGGTCCATTCTTTTTCCACTCCCACGCTCCAATGCATCGTCCACGGT
The DNA here is from genome assembly GCA_019931185.1 of Bryobacter sp. CoA8 C33. Classification (GTDB taxonomy): domain Bacteria; phylum Acidobacteriota; class Terriglobia; order Bryobacterales; family Bryobacteraceae; genus Bryobacter. Next base: position 21,382 of record JAINDK010000050.1, on the reverse strand, counting down.
TGCCGCAGCATCGGGTCCGTCAGAAAAAACTCCGCTGAATACGGTGGCGGCGCCCCGAAGGCGATTGGTTCCAGCGCCGCCGCTGGCGCGGGAAACGGCGCATTCAACGTCGTCCGCACCGTGTTGTACGGCCAGCTGTTAAAACCCCGGCTCGCTTGTCCCGTCCCGAGGTCATGGAACAGACCCACTCCGCCCCGCACCGTGTAACCTCCCTTCAATTCATACGCCAACCCCAGCCGCGGACCCACGTTGTTCCAGCGCGTTTCCCACAGCGGCGTCCCCGCCGGCGCAATGCCCAATGTCATGGGATCCTTCGCCTGCGTCGGCCCGAAGATCGGCCTCACACCCCTCCCGCGTGGCGGCGGCACCACTTCCCAGCGCAATCCATAGTTCAACGTCAACCGCCTTCCGATCCGCCAATTGTCCTGCGCAAAAAATGAATACGTCGGAAACTGCATCCCCGCCACCGGCGCCAGCGCCTGCAGGCTCACCGTCGCCGTACCCCGGTCGATCGCATTCGTGATCGAACCGAAGTTGTAGCTCGCTCCAAACTCCCGGAATGCCGCCTCCGGCAACATCGGCCGCACATCGTAGCCCACCTTCCACTGGTGCCCGCCCCGCGTGTAAGCCACATTCCCCGTAAAGTTCAACTGCCTCTGCCCGTTGCCGATCGATCTTCCCTGCGTCAGATTCGGCGGCGATATCCCCGGCAAAAACACCCCCAAAAAGAATCCCGCGCTCGCCCGGCTCCGGTCTGTGTACGACGGGAACAATATCCCGTCCGGCGGCCTCACCGCCCCGGCAAACTCGCCCGCATCCCAGTTGAAGCCCGCGTCTGCCTCCGAGTAGTTGAAGCGAAACTCATGCAACAACCGCGGCGTATACGCGCCATTCCAACCCACCGTGTATGTGTACAGATTGTTCCGCGTCGTCGTGATCTGATTGGCAAACACCCGTTCCGTCCGCTCCGTCGGCGACATACTCACACGCCCGAACAGCTTCATCCCCCCCTTCACCTGCTGGTCCACGCGCAACGACCCGATATTCGTCGTCGCCGGGTCGGAAAACGCCGCACGGAACAAACCCTCATCCGGGCTCGCAAACGGGCTCGGCGAATTCGGCATCGGGAACGCATTCAGCAACTGCTGCACCGCCCCGCTCGCCCGCCGCCGCGCGCTCTCCGTCGGCACCTGCACCTGCTGGAAGCGCGGCTGCCTCAACCGCAGCCCCTCATACGCTGCAAAAAAGAAAATCCGGTTCCGCTTCACCGGGCCTGAAAACGTTCCCCCAAACTGGTTCAGCCGGAACGGCGACCTCCCCTGTCCCGCCGCGTTCGCAAACCAGTCATTCGCGTCCAACTTCTCATTCCGCAATTCATAAAACAGCGACCCGTGATACGCATTCGCCCCCGACCGCGTCGCCAGCGATATCTGCGCCCCCGGCGTCCGTCCAAACTCCGGCGCAAACGTCGATGTCTGTATGCGAAACTCCTCGAGCGCATCCACCGTCACCAGACTGTTCGTGCCCCCCAGCACGGTCAACCCCGGCAACGTCCCCGCCGCCTGCTGGCTGAACGTCGCCACCGCCGACGCCCCCACATTCCCTCCTACCCCATCCACAACAAAGTAATTCGCATTCGTCCTTTGTCCGTTCGCTGAAAATTGCCCCGCCGATACCGTCGTCGAATTCGTCAGTACCACCCCCGGCGTCAACTCGATCAACGACTGAAAACTCCGCCCGTTCAACGGCAGATTCCCCACGAAGCTCCGGTCTACCACCATTCCCACGCTCGCCGATTCTTTCTCGCTCAACACCGGCAACCCCTCCGCTGTCGCGCTGAACCGCGCCCCCGCCGCCGACAGCCGAAAGTCCACCGTCGTCGTCCCCGCCACCCGCACCACCACTCGCTCTACTACCTCCGGCTCCAGTCCGCTCGCCGTCGCCGTCGCCCGGTACTCTCCCGGCTCCAATCCCCCCAGCCGGTACCGCCCCGCCGCATCCGTCTTCACGCTCCACACCTGCCCCCGCCGCTCATCCCGAATCTCAATCGTTGCGGTCGCAACGGCCTTGTCCTCCGGTCCCAGCACCACCCCCGCCACCTGCGAACTGCTCTGACCCCACATCACACCCACAACAAGCAACAACGAAAAGATACGCATCTAATGCTAATGATAGATGAATATCGTCAAAGCCACCCTTCTCTCGATCCCCGCTTCGTGCTACATCCGAGCCATGAGACCCTTGCTCCTTGCCTGCCTCACCGTCCTCACCATGGCCGCGGCGGAACTTCCCTACGTAGCTACGGGCCGCATCCGAATGTTCAAGCTCCTCCCCGACGGCTCTCGCGAACTCGTCTCCACCTCCCAGACCATTGACGCTCGCGACGCCTCTGGCAACCGTTACCGCAAACAGTCCAACGGCACGCGCGAAAGCATCACCCTCTGGCTGAAAGCTTCGGGCGAGCTCTACCTCATCCATCCCGCCCGGCAATCCAAACAACTCCTTGGCACACAACCCCATGCCCCCGGCGTCCTCCCCGACGTCAAGGCCTCCGGTTCTGACTCCATCAACGGCATCCCCTGCCTCCGGCTCACCCGCGACAACAGCTTCACTTGCATCTCCCAGGAATACGGCGGCCTCACCCTCCACTCAGAAAGCTCCCTCCCCATCGACAGCCAGCCCTACCTCACCATCATCGAGCTCACCGGCCTCCGCCACGGCGAAGTCCCACCCCCCTCCTGGTTCCAACTTCCCTGATCCGATAAGCTCGTCGGGGTGATCTCCCGCCGCCTCGCCCTCGCCGCCTTCCTCGCTCCCCCCCATCGCCTCCCCAAGCACGCCTGCGACACCCACACCCACATCTTCGGCGACCCCCGCCGCTTCCCCTTCTTCCCCGGCCGCGCCTACACTCCCCCCACCGCCCTCCCCCACGAGATGTCCGCCCTCCACCGCCGCCTCGGCATCGACCGCGTCGTCATCGTCACTCCCTCCGTCTACGGCACGGACAACTCCGCCACTCTCTTCGGCCTCCGCGCCCGTGGCTCCTCCGCCCGCGGCATCGCCGTCATTGACGACACCACCCCCACCTCTACCCTCAACCAGCTCGCCCGCTCCCGCTTCTGTGGCGCCCGTCTCAATCTCGGCGCGGCTGCCTCCGGCCCCGAATCCGCCCGCCGTTCCGTCGAACGCCTCTTCGACCGTGTTTCCGGCCTCCGCTGGCACCTCCAACTCTTCGCCGGCCTCAAAGTCGTCGCCGCTCTCGAAGACCTTCTCGCCCGCGCCCCCATCCCTGTCTGCATCGATCATGTCGCCGGCGCCCTCCCTGATCTCGGCCTCTTCCAGCCCGGCTTCGACGCCCTCCTCCGTCTCCTCGCCTCCGGCAAAACCTACGTCAAGATCACCAACCGCTTCCTCCCCTCCGGCCAGCCCCAGGCCACCGCCGCCATGGTCGCCGCCCTCCACCAGGCCAACCCCAACCGCATCCTCTGGGGCACCGACTGGCCCCACCCCGACAACCGCTCTCTCCCCGGCCGCAAACCCACCGACCTCAGCCCCTTCGAACCCCTCGATGATCTCCTCTGGCTCGAGCGCTTCCTCGCCCTCACCAACGACCCCGCCCGCACCCTCGTCGCCAACCCCGCCACTCTCTACGGCTTCTGAGATAAACTCCCACCCATATGCTGCGCCGCCATTTCCTCGCCACCGCCTCCGCTGCCTTCGTCCCCGCCAATGAACGCATCACCCTCGGCGTCATCGGTTGCGGCAATCAGGGCATCGGCGACATGCGCGGCTTCCTCCGCGACGAGCGCGTTCAGGTCGTCGCCGTCTGTGACGTCAACCGCCAATCCCCCGGCTATTGGGATGGCGGCCTAGCCGGCCGCGAACCCGCTCGCAGCTTCGTCGAATGGCACTACGCCCGCGACAAAAAAAGCGGCTCCTTCAAAGGTTGCGACACCTACGAAGACTTCCGCCAACTGCTCGCCCGCAAGGACATCGACGCCGTCCTCATCGCCCTCCCCGACCACTGGCACTCTATCCCCGTCATCATGGCCGCCCGCGCCGGCAAGGATATCTACGGCGAAAAACCCCTCTCCCTCACCGTCCACGAAGGCCGCCTCATGGCCGACGCCGTCAAAAAATACAATCGCGTCTTCCAGTGCGGCAGCCAGCAACGCTCCGACCCCCGCTTCCGCAAAGCCTGCGAGATCGTTCGCAATGGCCGCATCGGCAAACTCCATACCGTCCGCGTCGGCCTCCCCGGTGGCACTCCTGACTACGGCCGCACCCAGGACCGCCAGGACCCCGAACCCATCCCCGACGGCTTCAACTACGACTTCTGGCTCGGCCCCGCTCCCGCCGCTCCCTATTCTCCCGCCCGCTGCCACGTCAACTTCCGCTGGATCCTCGATTACTCTGGCGGCCAGATCACCGATTGGGGTGGCCACCATCCCGACATCGCTCACTGGGGCATGGGAGCCGAACTCTCCGGCCCCACCTCCATCCGCAACGGCCAGGCCACTTGGGCCAAGGAGAAAATCTGGAATACCGCCACCGACTTCTACTTCGAAGCCAATTACGCCTCCGGCGTCCGCATGATCGTCTCCAGCCGCCTCCGCGGCGGCGTTACCTTCGAAGGCTCCGACGGCTGGGTCTGGGTCAACCGCGGCGCAATTGAATCGAGCCCCGCCTCCCTGCTCGACTACGAGCCCGCCGAAAACGAAATCCGCCTCCCTCGCTCCCAGAACCACTTCCGTAACTTCATCGATTGCGTCCGCTCCCGCCAACAACCCATCGCCCCCATCGAGCAAGCCCACCGCTCCATCACCGTCTCCCACCTCGGCAACATCAGTCTCCGCCTCGGCCGCGACCTCGCCTGGGACCCCAACACCGAACGCTTCCTCAATGACGATTCGGCCAATTCCATGCTCCGCCGTCCCCTGCGCTCACCCTGGTCTCTCGAACTCAACTAACTCAGTCCCGACCCGTCGTCCCCTCCCCCACTTAGTTTGCATTCACCATAGTTTAAAGATTTTAATGTTAATGAGGCCAACTGTCTTGTCCTTCGAAAATCATCATAATCTCTGAATTTCTTACCCCTTCAATCGCAGTCAGTTTGAAAATCAACCCTTTCGCAACCCCCACTTCCGCTCCGCCCATGGTGTATGTGCGATATCATCCAATAAAATTCTCCAAGGAGTCTCATGTGCAGCGGTTGCTTCTCACAACACTATTCCCGCTCTTACTCGCATTTTCAGGGTTTGCTCAAACTACATCCACAACCATCCTCGGTACGATAACCGACCCCAGCGGTTCCGCCGTCGCCGGCGCCAAGGTCACCGCGACCAATGCCCGTACTCAGGTCAAGCGTGAGGACGTCACCACCTCCACCGGTGACTACTCCTTCCCCCTGCTCGACATCGGCGAATACATCGTCACCGTCGAAGCTCCCGGCTTCAAGAGCGCCTCCCGCGCCAATGTTCTCCTCCAGATCAACGAAAAGCTGCGCGTTGACTTCGCCCTCCAAGTCGGCCAGGTCTCAGAACGCGTCGAGGTAACCGGCGCCATCGCTGCCCTCAAGACCGACGAGGCCTCCATCGGTGAAGTTATCGAACAGCGCCGCATTGTCGAACTCCCCGTCAATGGCCGCAACGTCGGTAATTTGGCCGTGCTCCAGGCGGGTGTGATGTTCGGCTCCCGCGGCGGTCTCGACGGTCAGAGCGGTGGCGGCGGCGGCATCCCCGTCCCCGGTCAGACCATCGCCATCGTCGCCAACGGCCAGCGCGAAGTCAGCCAGCATGCCACCCTCGATGGCGTCGTCGCCACCGAAGCCCGCGTCAATACCGTCCCCTTCTCCCCCTCGCCCGAGGCCATCGAAGAAGTGAAGGTCTTCACCGGCACCTACTCCGCCGAGTACGGCTTCAACTCCGGCGCCCAGCTCATCATGGTCATGCGCTCCGGCACCAACGCTCTCCATGGCTCCGCCTTCGAGTTCCTCCGCAACGATAGGTTCGACGCGGAAAACTTCTTCCAGAACTATTTCAATACTTCCCCCACCCGTCTCCCCAAACAGGGCATCCGCCAGAACCAGTTCGGCGCCGTGCTCAACGGCCCCGTCGTCCTGCCCAAGCTCTACAACGGCAAGGACAAGACCTTCTTCATGTTCGACTACGAAGGCCGCCGCCGCCGCCTCCCTGGCGCCGCTGCCTCCGCCCTTGTGCCCACCGCCGAGTTCCGCAATGGTGATTTCGGTCAGTTGCTCCGCATCCCCACCCCCGTCCAGATCGTGGATCCCATCACCGGCAACCCCTTCGCGAATAACGTCATCCCTGCCTCCCGCATTACCAGCACCGCCCGCTCCCTGCTGCCCTTCTGGGAACAACCCCAAGTCGCCGTCGCCAATCCTCAGGCCGGCTTCAACTACACCGGCACCGGCATCGATTCCATGGACGACAACCAGTACTACCTGAAAATCGACCATTCGATCTCCACCAAGGACAAGATCATGGGCCGCTATGCCACCAACAAATTGAACTGGCTCACCTACGCCGGTACCTCACCCCAGTTCAGCTATCTCGTCGCCGGCCGCAACGACAACGTCGCCACCCAGTGGATTCACGTCTTCTCCCCCACTGCCGTTCTCGAGACCCGCTATGGCTACACCCGCTCAAAGAGCGATAGCTTCAACCCCCGCGCCAACACCGACTTCAGCCTCGCCGCCATTGGCATGGATGGCTTCCGCGTCGTCAACGATGGCAACCGCGCTCTCACCCGCCGCGAAACCGGCCTGCCTTCCATCAACCTCGCCAATGGCCTCCAAGGCCTTTCCGAGCGCGATGGCGGCAATGGCTTTGATGACAACCAGCTCCATCAAATCGGCTCCAACCTCAACCTCAGCATCGCCAACCACAACATCAAAATCGGTGGCGAAATGCGCCGCGTCTCCCTCTTCCGCGGTGCCGCCAATGTCCCCCGCGGTGCCTTCACCTTCGCCGGTAATCTCACCGGCCATAGCTTCTCCCAGTTTCTCCTCGGCCTTCCCAGCTCCACCGACACTCCCGAAGGCCTCCCCGTCACCGACGTCCGCCAGAACCGCTTCGGCTTCTACGTCACCGATGACTGGAAGGTCAGCCGCAAGTTGACCATGAACATCGGTCTGCGCTGGGAATACAACACCATGGCCTCCGACGTCCAAGGCCTCTGGCGTAGCGCCGAACTCCGCGGCGCCAACTGGACCTTCGTTCCCGACAAGATCCGCACCACCTACGACTTCTATACCCCGCAAAGGACCCTCATCATGCCCCGGCTCGGTATCGCTTACCGTCCCTCGGAAAACTGGGTCGTTCGCACCGGCTACGGCATCTACTACAACGTTCACCAGTTGAACAACTACACCATCCTCAACCTCAACCCGCCCCTCTCGGGCAGCTCCAACTTCTCGAATGACGCCCGCAACAACACCTTGGTCAACGTGAACAATCCCTTCACCTTCGCCAACCCCTTTGGCGCCATCAACCGCCAGACCCCCACCAGCGCCAACGTCCTCAACAAGGATAACTATCAGCCGCAGGTCCACCAGTGGAGCTTCGACATCCAGCGCCGCCTCCCCTGGTCCATGGCTTTGAACGTCGGCTATGTCGGCTCGAAGACAACCCACCTCGACAACACCGTCGAGGCGAACTCGCCCGACCCGGCCTTCAACACCCCCACCTCCACCCTCCAGGGCCGCCGCCCCTTCCAGTTCATCAGCGATGACGGCGTCCTCCGCCCCCTCACCCGCCTCCGCTTCCTCGACTCCGGCGCCAATGCCTCCTATCATGGCCTGCAAATGACCCTGCAGAAGCGCTTTGATAATGGTTTGTCCTTCTCAATCGCCCATACCTTCTCCAAGTCCATCATGGAAGGCTACGGCCGCAACGAAGGCGACGGCTACAACCCCAATACCTACCAGAACCCTCGTAACCGCCGCGCCGACCGTGCCCGCGTCGGCTACGACGTCACCCACAACGTCGTCTCCAACTTCGTCTACGAGCTCCCCTTCTTCCTCAAGAGCAGCAACGCCCTTGCCAAGAATGTCCTCGGCGGCTGGCAGACCAATGGTGTTCTGACATTCCGTACCGGCTTCCCCATGACCGTTACCCAGGGCGCCATCACCAATACCGCCAACGTCACGATCCGCCCCGACCGCATCGCCAATGGCAGCTTGGCCAACCCCACTGTCAACCAGTGGTTCGACCCCAATGCCTTCCGTCTGGTCAGCTGCCAGAACACCGCCACCCCCGAGCTTTGCCGCTACGGCAACGCCGGTGTCGGCATCCTCGAAGGCCCCGGCGCCAAGATCATCGACTTCTCGCTCTTCAAGAACTTCGCCATCACCGAAACCGTGAAGCTCCAGTTCCGCAGCGAGTTCTACAACCTCTTCAATACCCCGCAGTTCGCCCGTCCCAACGGCTCGCTCAACACCGGCGGCAGCTTCCTGCCCGTGCGCAACGCCTCCGGCGGTATCGATTTCCCCAGCCAGGCCAACCAGGTCCGCGGTCCGGGTGCAATCACCTCGCTCGTCTCCCCAATGCGGCAGATTCAGTTTGCCCTCAAGATCATCTTCTGATCATCCCCTCGATCCAAACACCAACCAGAACCCCCGCCCCCTCCGGCGGGGGTTCTGCTTGCTGATTCAGTTGTCCACCCGCAGGGCCTTCAAATACCGGCTTGCCACTTGGCTCCGCCCCCGGCCATCTCGCTGCTGCCATGTCACGTAGAGCCGCTCCCGCGCCCGGCTGATTGCTACATAGAATAGCCGGTGCTCTTCATCCAGCCGGTTTTCCTTCAAGCTCCGCCACGAAGGAAACTCTCCTTCCACTGCCCGCGCCACGAAAACCGTGTCAAACTCAAGCCCCTTCGACTGATGCACCGTCAAGATCCTCACCCGGTCCTCTTCCCCCAACTGCCGCTCGAGGTCCAACCCGAGCGAAGCCACCTCGAGGGCTTCATCGAGCGACGACATCCTTCCCACAATGCGCCGCAACTCCTCGAGATGCTCGAGCCGCGCCTCGCCATCCTCGTCCCGCCCGAAGTATTCGAGCAACAGACCTTCATAAAGCACCATGTCCAGCGTCTCGGCCGGGCTCTGCTTCCGGCTCCGCTCCCGCCAGTCCGCTACCTGCCCGGCCAGCTCCACGAAGCGCTTGCCCGCCTGCGCCACCACCCGCCGCCGCTCCTCGCTGTGCCGGGCTAGCATCTCCCGCAGTTTCCCCAGTACATCGGCCGTCATCCGGACGTCTTCCATCGCCTGATGCGCTGTGCGCAGTGGCAGGCCCAGCGCTCCGACGACGTTCTCCAACCGGTAGCGCGGCAGCTTGAGCAGCCTTCGGCTGATCTCGAGCGTGTCCCCCGTCCCCGCGATGGCAAACTCCCGCTGGCTCTGCCTCCGGATCAGCGGCCAGTCATAGGTTTCCAGGTTGTGCCCCACCACGACGTGCCCGCGCACAAACTCGGCAAATTCGGCGAAGGCCTGCTCCGGCTCCACCCCCTCGGCCTCGATCCTCTCCCGCGTCACCCCATGAATGCTCGCCGCATCCTCGACCCGGGCCCACGTCTCAGGCCTCGTTGGCCTCAGGATCCGGTGGAACTCCTCCTCCCCTTTCAGCGCCGCCAACTCCACCACTTCGTCCACACTCAGATCCAATCCCGTCGTCTCGCAATCGGCCACCACCGCCGGCTTCGTCAGAAGTGCCGCGAAGGGCTCGCCCTGCTCGTGCGTCCCCGGCAACAACATGTCCCCCAGCCGCAGCCCCACTTCCCGCGGCAGCGAACTCACCTTCGCCAGCGTCGCCTCGCCAATCCCCTTCGGCGGTACCTGCAAGAACCGCAACAGCCCACTCGACTCCTGATTGCTGCGCAGGATCCGCAGATGCGCGATCGCCGCCTTGATCTCGGCCCGCTGAAAGAACTTCTCCTCCTCCACCCTCACATGCGGTACGCCCGCCCGCTCGAGCGCCTCGGAGATGTCCCGCGCCGTATGGTTCGTCCGCACCAGCACGGCAATGTCCCTCCAGTCCAGTTTGTGCTCCTCGTGGTCGGCCCGGATCTGCCCGGCAATCCAGTCATACTCCTCGCGCGCCGTCACAAAGGGCCTCACCAGCACGGGCTCGCCCTCCCGCTGCACCTTGGCGATGATGCGCTTGGTCAGCGCCTGCGGGTGCGAGACGATTACCTTCTCGCACGCCTCGAGGATCCGCCTCGTCGAGCGGAAGTTCTCCTCAAAGTGGATTACCTCCGGCCGGTAGTCGTGCTTGTAGCGCGATAAGATCTCCTGCGGCGCCGAGCCGCGCCACTCATAGATCGTCTGGTCCACGTCGCCAAAGAAGCTCAACTGCCGGTGCTCCCGCGCCAGGCTGTCGAGAATGCGGTACTCGGCCCGCGAGGTGTCCTGCACTTCGTCCACCTGGATCCAGTCGTAGCGGCAGCGCCACCACGCCAAGCGGTCCGGGTTCTCCTCGAACAGCGTTGCCACCCCGAGGATCAGGTCCGGGAAGTCGAGCGCATGCGAGTCCCGCAGCATCGCTACGTAGTCGGCCGCCAGGGATGGGAAGTGAAGCTCCGGCTGGCGGTAGGCTGCCCACAAACCGCTTTCCCGGATGCGCCGCTCGAAGACCTCGCGCGGCTTCTCGCTCGACTCATATCGCGCCAGCCGCCCGTCACTGATCGCTGTCCAAAGCGTGTAGCAAAGCTTCGGCCAGGACCCGGAAAACTCGATCTGATACTTCTGCGCCAGCCGCGAGCACGCCTCGACGCAGTCCTCCTCGTCATAGATCACAAAGTCCGAGGGCAGGCCCAGCACCCGCGCTTCGGCCCGCAGTATCAGCGCGCACAGCGCATGAAACGTGGAGCATTCCACATGGTCGCCAATTCGCGACGCCACCTCGCGCGCCGCCCGGTTGGTAAAGCTCAGACAGAGCATCCGCGCCGGGTCCAAGCCTCCCGCAATCGCCGCCGCGGCCCGCGCCGCCAGCGCCATCGTCTTGCCCGTTCCGACCGGTGCCATCACCAGCAGCGGCTTGTTCCAGTTCTCGACGACATGCTGTTGCAGCGGGTTGAGGCGCATACCGTTAGACTAAGTGACTTATGGTGAAAAAGCAGATCGCGGTCCTGCCGGGAGACGGTATCGGGCCCGAAGTGATCGAATCCGGGCTCGCCGTCCTGCGCGCCCTGCCGGAGCTCGACTTCGAATTCCTCGAGATGCCCTGCGGCGCCGGCGAGTACCTGCGCCAGGGCGATCCGCTTCCCCAACAGACCATTGAGATCTGCCGTCAGGCCGACGCTGTTCTCCTGGGCGCCGCCGGCCTGCCCAATGTGCGCTGGGCCGATGGCCGCGAGATGGCCCCGCAGATCGATATCCGCGAGATCTTCGGTCTCTATGCCGGGGTTCGCCCCACCCGCATCTACAATCCCGCTCACTCCCCGCTCAAGAACCCGGTCATCGACTACGTCCTGGTCCGCGAGTCGACCGAGGGCTTGTTCTCGACCCGCCTGCGCCCGCGCGCCGCCGGCGCCGATGCCGTGCGCGACGAGATGCTCATTTCCCGCGCGGGCTCCGAGCGGCTCTTTCATTTCGCCTTCCGCCTCGCCCAAAGCCGGCGTAACAAATTGACTCTTGTCGACAAGGCCAACGTGCTGCCGTCGATGGCCTTCTTCCGCCAAGTCTTCGACGAGGTTGCCGCCGCTTATCCCGGCGTCGAGACCGAGCGCATCTATGTCGATGCCATGGCTCTGTACCTGGTCCAACGGCCCCAGTGCTTCGACGTACTCGTGACGGAGAACATGTTCGGCGACATCCTCTCCGACCTGGCGGCGGCCACGGTCGGCGGCATGGGCATGGCGCCTTCGGCCGACATTGGCGATGCGCAGGCCGTCTTCCAGCCCGCGCACGGTTCCGCCCCCGACATCGCCGGGCAGGGCAAGGCCAATCCCGTGGCTACCATCCTCTCGGTGGCGATGATGCTCGAGTGGTTCGCCGATCCGGACTCCCTCGCCGCGGCGGTGCGCATCCGCCGCGCCGTCGAGTCCGTGCTGGCCGACCCGCTCAACGCCACCGCCGACCTGGGCGGCAACCTCAGCACCCCGCGGATGACCGAAAAGATCCTCGCGGCGCTATGATCGGCGGCTTTTCTGTTTTCGATTCAAATAACAATCTCGGGCGGGCTCGCCACAGCGGCCGCGAAGCCACTGCCGGGGACAAGCTGCGCCACATGGATCGCACGGGCATCGACCGCCAGTTGCGGATCCCCTATCCCGGTTGTCGGGGACGAGCGGCGCGAGCACGATGTCATTGTCGCGGCGGTCCGGGCCTGGCCCGACCGTTTCACCGGCGCGATGTCCCCACACCTTTACCAGCCCGATGACTGCTTTCGCGATGAGGTCCGGCGGTGCGTGGAAACGCGGGGGCTGCGCGCCCTCAAGATACAGCCGCAGTTCTCCGGGCTCAACCCGATGGGCAAGCGGGCTGAGTGGGTCTTCGGCATCGCCAACGATTACCGGCTGCCGGTCGTGTTCCATACCGGTTCTGGTGCGACGTTCGCGCTGCCCTCGCTGCTGATCCCGGTGGCGCGGCAATACCCGGAGCCGCCCGTGAGCGTCGCCCACCGCGGGGGCCCGACTTGTTACCTCGAGGCTATTGTCCCCGCCCGCCTCTGTCCCAACTTGCTGCTCGATGTATCGAGCCTGATGCCGCACCAAGTGCTCGAGGTTCTGCGTCATGTGCCGGCTGAACGGGTGATGGCCCGCTCGGATCCGCCGGAGAGCGCCGAGGTGGAGCTTGGCGAGATTGTCAGCCTGCCGGTCAGCGACGGCGTCAAGCGGGCCGTGCTATGGGATACCCCTAGGAACTTGTTGAAAAACTCGCTGTTTCGAAAAGCAGCCTCACGAGTTGAAAATTCTTGGCCCACAAACGGCCCAGAATCGATCGGCAGCGGGCTGGCAATGGTTTGCTGACCCCCGTGAAAGGGTTGAAATCGGCAAGAGGGGATTTTTTCAACAGGCTCCTAGACGAGCATATTCTTCATGACCTCGCCTTGGATGTCGGTGAGGCGGAAGTCGCGGCCCATGAAGCGGTAGGTGAGCCGGGTGTGGTCGAAGCCGAGGCTGTGCAGGATCGTGGCCTGCAGGTCATGCACGCCCACGGGGTCCTTCGTGATCGTGAAGCCGAGTTCGTCGGTCTCGCCGATAACCGTGCCGGGCTTGATGCCGCCGCCAGCGAGGAACATCGAGTAGGCAGCGGGATGATGGTCGCGGCCAGCGTTCTCCGGGTCCAGCACGTTGCGGACTTCCTGCATGGGCGTGCGGCCGAACTCGCCGCCCCAGACGATCAGCGTGTCCTCGAGCAGGCCGCGCTGCTTGAGGTCCTGAATCAGGGCCGCGGTGCCTTGGTCGGTCTTTTCGCAATTCGTCTTGAGCGCCTTGTTGAGGTTGGTGTGCTGATCCCAGGAGGCGTGCATCATGAGCACAAAGCGGGTGCCGCGCTCGATCAGCCTCCGGGCGAGCAGACAGTTGGTGGAGAACTGGTTGGTTGGCTCTTTGCCGATGCCGTAGAGGTCGAGCGTAGCCTGGGACTCGTTCGAGAAATCGACAAGTTCGGGCCCGGCGACCTGCATGCGGTAGGCGAGTTCGTAGGCGGCGATGCGGGAAGCGATCTCGTCATCGCCGGTCTCGGCGAGGCGCTCGCGGTTGAGGTCGCCGATGGCGTCGATGGTGGAGCGCTGGGTGCGCGGGTCCATCCCCTCGGGGCTGGACATGTAGAGAATCGGGTCGCCGCCGGAGCGGAACTGCGTGCCCTGGTAGCTGGAAGGCATGAAGCCGGAGGAGAAGTTCGAAGCCCCGCCGGAGGTGCCGACCCCGGAGCTGAGGACGACGAAGCCAGGCAGGTTTTCACTCTCGCTGCCGAGACCGTATACGGTCCAGGCGCCGAGCGTGGGCCGGCCGGGAACGGTGAAGCCGGTGAACATCAGCAACTGGCCAGGGTGATGGTTGAAAGCCTCGGTATGCATGCTGCGCACAAGGCAGATATTGTCGGCCTGCTTGGCGATGTGAGGGATGTAGTCGCTCAGCTCCATGCCGCACTGCCCGTGCGGCTGAAAGACGCGGGGGCTGCCGAGCACGGCGGCCGAGGGTTTAATGAAGGCCAGCTTCAGGTCCTTCGTATAGCTTTCCGGCAGGCTCTTGCCGTGCCACTTGGCGAGCGCGGGCTTGGGATCGAAGAGATCCATCTGGCTCGGGCCGCCTTCCATGAACATGTAGATGACGCGTTTGGCCTTGCCGGGGAAGTGGGGCTTCTTCGGGGCCAGCGGGTTGACGGCGGCGGCATAGCCGTCACGCTGCAGCAGGTCTGCGAGGGCAATCGAGCCAAAGCCGCCGGCGAAGGTGTTGAGGAACTGTCTGCGGTGGAACATGGGGGCTACTCTCTGACAATGAATTCGTCGGTATTGAGGATGACACGGGCGAGACTGGTCCAGGCCGTGGCTGGGGGTTGTTCGTCGAGAAACTTCTTGAGCCGGGCGAGCTCACGGGCACTCGGAGTGCGGGCGAGGGCCAGCTCGAAGCCTTGGCGGATGCGACTTTCCGGATCGGCGGCGCCGTCATTCCGCAGCCGCCAGGCCAGCGCCTGGGCGGCTTCGTAAAAGACGGGATCGTTGAGCAGATTCAGCGCCTGCAGGGCGGTATTCGAGGTGCGGCGGCGGCTGCAGGCAACGGCCATGTCGGGGGCGTCGAAGTTGGCCAGCATCGGATAGGGGGCAGTGCGCTGGAAGAAGGTGTAAAGGCCGCGGCGGTACTTGTCCGGGCCCGTGCTTTCGATCCACTTGGCGCTGTTGCCATAGACGAGCTCGGAGACACCCTTCGGTTGCGGAGGACGGACACTCGGCCCGCCGATGTTGGTGTTTAGCAGGCCCGAGGCGAGCAGGGCCGAGTCGCGGATGGATTCCGCTGGCAGACGCAGGCGCGCTTGCCGGGCGAGCAGGGCGTTGTCGGGGTCAATCTCGGCGACCTCCGGACGGGCTTTGGAACTCTGCCGGTAGGTGGCGCTCAGGACGATGGCCCGGTGCAGTTGTTTGACCGACCAGTTGTTGGCGCGCAACTGCCGGGCGAGGTAATCGAGCAGATCAGGGTGAGAAGGCTTTTCCCCCTGCAGGCCAAAGTCCTCGCTGGTCTTGACGAGACCGCGGCCGAAGAATTCCTGCCAGTAGCGGTTGGCGATGACGCGCGGGGTGAGGAAGTTGGCGTCGCTGACCAGCCAGCGGGCATAGGCGAGGCGGGCCGGTTCGGCGCCGGGTTGAAATTCGGGCAGGATGGCGAGCGTGCCGGGCTGTACTTCGATGCCGGGTGTCTTCCAGTCGCCGCGCACGGCGAGGCGCTGCGGCGGGGCTTGGGGGTCATCGGTGACGACATAGGCCTGAGTGAGCTTGGGTGTTTCTTCTTCGAGCTTGCGGATCTGATCGCGGATTTCCTTGAGCTTGTCCGCGCTCGGCTTGTCGTCGCGGAGGGTATGGCTCGGGCTGCTCATGAAGTAGAGCAGAAGGCGCCACTGGTCGCGGGCCGAGCGTTGTTCGGCGGGCATCATGAGAACTTTTTCGGCGTGGTCGAACATGACGCGGAAGCTGGTGACGGAGAAGTCCCATTCGATGTCCTTGCCGGGGTTGAGCACGGCGGCACGCATTTTGGACTGCCAGGTTTCAAACCACTTTTGAACAGGGGCGCTGGCGAGGATCTCGTCGCGCTTTTTGGTGTAGGCGGCGCGGGAGGCGAGCCAGGGGCCTAGCTCACCAGGCATGGGGGCATCCATGTCGGTGTCGAGCGAGCGCGAGAAGACGGCCATGGCGGCGTAATACTCTTTTTGCGAGATGGGGTCGTACTTATGGTCGTGGCATTGGGAGCAGCCCATGGTGAGGCCGAGCCAGGTGGTGGAGGTGGTATTCACGCGGTTAATGAGGGTTTCGAAGCGGTCTTCCTGGCGGGAGACGCCGGCTTCGCGATTGATGAGGGAGTTGCGGTGAAAGCCGGTGGCGATGCGCTGCTCGAGGGTGGGGTTAGGCAGGAGGTCGCCGGCGAGTTGTTCGACGGTGAACTGGTTAAACGGCTTGTCGGCGTTGAAGCTATCGATGACGTAGTTGCGCCAGCGCCAGGAGTGGGGCCGGGGGAGATCTTTTTCAAAGCCGTCGGTATCGGCGTAGCGGGCGAGGTCAAGCCAGTGGCGGGCCCAGCGCTCGCCGTAGTGAGGGCTCTTGAGCAGCTCGTCGACGGCGCGCTCATAGGCATCCGGGCGGGTGTCGGCGAGGAAGGCGCGCAGTTGTTCGGGGCGGGGCGGCAGGCCGGTGAGGTCGAGGCTGACGCGGCGCAGAAGGGTGGCTTTCGGGGCTTCCGGGGCGGGCTGGATGTTCTTGGCCTCAAGTTGGGCGAGGATGAAGCGGTCGATGCCGTTGCGGGGCCAGGCGGTATTCTTCACGGCTGGGGGTTGCGGATCGGCCAGAGGTTGGAAGGCCCAGTGAGTGGATTTCTTCGTGGTGGCCTTACCGAGGGTGAGGCCAGTGGGCCAAGTGGCGCCGGCCTCGACCCAAGACTTGAGGGCAGCCTGTTCGGCGGCGGTGAGCGGCGGGCCCATGGGGGGCATGCGGAAGCCGTCCTTGGTTGAGGATACGCGCTCGATGATCTTGGAGGCAGCGGGGTTGCCGGGGACGATCACCGGGCCGGAGTAGCCGCCCTTGAGGGCGTCGGGGCCATTGTCGAGGCGCAGACCGGAGATCTGCTGGGCTGCGCCATGGCAGAGGATGCAACGTTTGGCGAGGACGGGTTGGACTTCTGAGTGAAAGTCCACGGCAAGAGAGAGGCTTGCTGCCAGCAGGACCAATTCCATGTCCTCATTCTAATGCTGGTTGAGTTGGTTAACATAAATTAAGAGAAAAATTTGGGAATCGCAGCAGACTTTGTATTGATCGTTTTGTCGGGCCTGGTGGGGGCGATGGCGGCGAGGGCCTTAGGCCTGCCGTTATTGGTGGGTTATGTGGCAGCTGGGGTGGTGGTGGGGCCGAACACGGCAGGGCCGACGGTGAGTCAGATTCAGGACATTGAACTGCTGGCGGAGATTGGGGTAGCGTTGCTGTTGTTTTCCTTGGGGCTGGAGATCTCGTTCCGGGATTTGGGGCCGGTGAAGAAGGTGGCGCTGTTGGGTGGCACGATCGAGGTGTTGTTCGTGATGGGGGCAACGGCGATGGGGGCGCAGGCAGGATTGGGGGTGAGTTGGGGTGAGGGGGCCTGGTTGGGGGCGATGGCGGCGTTATCGAGCACGATGGTGGTGTTGAAGACGCTTTCGGCGACGGGGATGACGGCGACACTGGCGAGCCGGGTGATGGTGGGGATGCTGGTATTGCAGGATCTGGCGGTGATTCCTCTGCTGGTGATTCTGCCGAAGCTGGGGGCAATCGAGAGCGCCGGGGGCGAACTGGTGAAGGCCGTGGGGATTGCGGCGGGCATGTTGGTTGGTGTTTATGTGGTGGGGACGAGGGTATTTCCTTTGCTGTTGAAGCGAGTGATTGCTTTGGGGTCGCGGGAACTGTTCCTGGTGACGGTGGTGGCCGTGGGGATTGGGGCTGGGTATGCGATGCACGCGGCGGGTTTATCGTTTGCGCTGGGGGCATTTCTAGCGGGGATCATTTTGAGCGAGAGCGAATTCAGTCACCAAGCCTTAAGCGACATTGTGCCGCTGCGGGACATATTTGGGTTGCTTTTTTTCGTAACGGTAGGGATGTTGTTCGATCCGGCTTTTGTGATGGCGAATGCGGGCAAGATCACGGTGGTGGTGGGAATGATCCTGGTGGGCAAGGCGCTGGTGATCGGGTTGCTGGCGCGGGCCTTTGGTTATGTGAACCTGGCGCCGTGGATCGTGGGGCTGGGGTTGAGCCAGGTGGGGGAATTCTCCTTTGTGTTGGCGCGGGCGGGGCTGAGCCAAGGGGCGCTAACGAAGAGCAGCTATGATCTGGCGTTGACGGCGACGGTGGTGACCATGGCGTTATCGCCGATGGTAGCGGGATTGGGGCCGAAGCTGGGGCGGCTGTGGAAGGCGCGATTTGGAGGCGGGCCGGTGAAGGCGGACGCGGAGTTGCGAGCGACGACGAAGGGCGGTCACGTCATCGTTGGTGGCTATGGGCGGAGCGGGACCGGGGCGGCGGAGGAATTGGTGGCCGAGGGGGCTGCGGTGCTGGTGGTGGAGAGCGATTATCCGCGGTTTGGGGATGTGGCGGAGCAGGGATTGGAGGCGATTTGGGGGGATGTGGGCAGTCCGGAGATACTGATGGCGGCGGGGGTGGAAAAGGCGCGGGCATTGATTCTGACGATGCCGAATGAAGCAGTGGTGAGAAGGGCGATGGAGGAGGCGCGGCGGATGAATGGGAGCTTGAAGGTGCTGGTGCGGGCCGTGGACGGCCCGCATGCCATGCAGTTGTCGGAGATGGGCGCGGACGCCGTTGTACAGCCGGAGCGGGAAGGTGGCGTGGCGCTGGCGCGGCGGGCGCTTACTTCATAGGGCTATAGTCGGTGGGTTCGAGGAAGACGGACTCGACTTTGTCGGTGAGTTTGCCGTTTTTTTCGCTTTCGGCGCGGGCCTTGGTCCAATCGGGGTCCTGGCGGAACTTATCCCAGGAGGCTTTCGCAGCTTCGCGGGAGTCGTGCTGGAGGAGGTAGATAAGGGTGTTGGAGTTGGCGGGGGCATCCATGGGAACGCCGTAGACGACGTTCTTCATGCCGTGCTTTTCGAAGATCTTGGTGGTGTGGTTGCGGAAGCGGGCATTGAGGTCGCCGAGTTTGCCGGGGGCGGCGACGTAGGTGCGGAGTTCATAGACATGGTTCTTGGGGGCGGCGCCGGCACCGGTTGTGTAGCCGAGGGCGAAGACGGCGGCGAGGCCGAGAGCGTAAGGAACGAAATTTTTCATGCTTCCTATCGTACACAGCCGGGGCTGATATGCTGCTAAGACAAAGGAGTGACTCAATGTCGACATTAAGTGGGGCGGAGTTCAAGGAGCAACTTCGACAGGGAACCCCCAAGATGGGTTTGTTTGTGAATTCGGCCTCGCCGACGGTGGCGGAGCAGTTAGCGCATTCGGGCTATGACTGGCTGCTGGTGGACGCGCAGCATGGGCCGATGGGCTACGAAACCCTGGGCACGATGCTGTGCGCGATCCAGAGCGGAGGCGCGAAGGCGATGGTGCGTGTTTCGGGATACCAAGACCGGGCGGGGATCCAGCAGGCGCTTGATCTGGGGGCCGACGGGGTGTTGGTGCCATACATCAACAATGCGGAAGAGGCGCGGCAGGCGGTGAGTTGCGCTTTGTACCCGACGGCGGGCACGCGCAGCGTGTATTTTCCGCAGCGGGCGACGAATAAAGGAGGGCTGCTCGGCTATGTGCCGAATGCGAACAAGCATGTGATCGTGGCGCTGCAGGTGGAGACGGCGGACTGTATCAAGAACATGGCGGAGATCGCGGCGGTGCCGGGAGTGGACATTCTGTTTCTGGGCCAGAACGATCTGTGCATGTCGATGGGTTTGTTTGAGCAGTATGTGTTTCCGGAGATGTATACGAGCCCGGAGTTGTTGGAGGCGACGAACACGCTGATTGCGGAGGCGAAGAAGAACAACGTAATTCTTGGTTTGTTCCTGTTTGGCACGGCGCGGGTGGGAGAGTTTCTCGACAAGGGCTTTTCGTTCATTTCGATCGGCAATGATCTGCACCATGTGTTGACGCAAGCGGGGGCGCATGTGGCGGCGCTGGAGGGCATCGGCGCGGAAAAAGGAAAGCCGTGGAAGCGGCGGGCGACGGCGCTGCTCTAGGACCCAGGCATGATGAGTGGAACGCCACTGTTGCTGGCCACGCTTGCGGCAGTGGCGTTGTTGTTGTTTCAGATACTGTATTTGCGGCTGCATGCGTTTCTCGCGCTGCTGGTGACGAGCTTTGCCTTGGGCTTTTTTACGGGTATGGGCCCGGCGAAGCTGCTGAAGAGCGTGCAGACGGGGTTTGGCGAAGCGCTGGGTTTCATCGCGGTGGTGGTGGCGCTGGGGGCGATGATGGGGCAATTGCTCGAGCACTCAGGGGGCGGGCGGCATCTGGCGGACTGGCTGCTGGAGAAGTTTGGTGAAAAGCATACGCCGCTGGCGCTGTTGACGGCGGCGTTTCTGGTGGGATTGCCGATTTTCTTTGAAGTGGGGTTTATCATTCTGGCACCGCTGGTTTGGAGCCTGGCGCGGGAATCGAAGAAGAGTCTACTTTATTACGGTTTACCGATGGCGTGCGCGCTGACGGTGGTGCATGCGATGGTGCCGCCGCATCCGGCGCCGGCGGCGGCGGCGCAACTGTTTCAGGCGGATTTGGGGAAGACGATCCTGTGGGGGATCGCGATCTCGATCCCGATGGCGCTGACGGGAGGGATGGGGTACGGGTTGTGGATTGCGAAGCGGATGTATGTGCCGGTGCCGGAGATGGCGAGTACGCCGCAGAAGGTGGAGAATCCGCCGGCGGTGGGCTTGGTGTTGTTGTTGTTGCTGCTGCCGGTGGGGATGATTTTCGCGGCGACGTTTGCCAACTACGGGGAGGCGAAAGCGGATAATGTGTGGACGCTGGTGGGGCATCCGTTTGTGGCGCTGCTGGTGACGACGTTGCTGACGTTGGTGATCCTGGGGACCTGGCGCGGGCTGAGCCGGAGCAAGATAGGGAGTTTGGCGAACGAGGCTTTGGCGCCGGTGGGTTCGTTGCTGGCGATCATGGGCGGGGGTGGGGCGTTCAAGCAGGTGATTGTGGATTCGGGCGTGGGCCCGTATCTGGGGCAGATGCTGGCGTCCTCGGCGGTGCCACCGATCCTGGTGGCGTATCTGGTGGCGACGGGTTTGCGGGTGGCGCAGGGTTCGGCAACGGTGGCAATCATCACGGCGGCCGGGATCGTGGCGCCGCTGGTGCAGGGGATCCCGGGGCAGAGTGCGGAGTTGCTGGTATTGGCGCTGTGCGCGGGGGGAACGATCTTATCGCATGTAAACGATGCGGGCTTTTGGATCGTGAACCAGTATTTCGGGTTGACGGTGCCGGAGACGCTGCGAACGTGGACCGTCATGAAGGTGATC
The DNA here is from genome assembly GCA_019931185.1 of Bryobacter sp. CoA8 C33. GTDB lineage: Bacteria > Acidobacteriota > Terriglobia > Bryobacterales > Bryobacteraceae > Bryobacter. The sequence goes on along the minus strand of JAINDK010000050.1, from coordinate 237 downwards.
ACGTCGGTGGTGGGAATCGCGATCTTGTTGGCGGCGGACGCCCTGCAGCGTTGAGTGAGAGGCAGGGAATTCACCCGGGCGCGCGGCCGCCCGGGTGGGCGGCTTGGCGCGGAGACACTACGGGCGTCCGAGCGGTTTGGGGCTATGCGGATGTCAAGGAGCGGTTGGCTTCGTTTGTTCGGCCAGGTTGTTTGGGGGTGTTAGTTCGCGGCGGCGGGGCGCGGGGGGCAAGGGGGT